>JARLHN010000021.1 GCA_031292255.1 Oryzomonas sp.
CTCGCGACGGACACCCTTGCTGTTCAGCTATCGGTTCCCACCATCAGGGTCCGAAGAGGACTTGCACCTCCAAGTCACCAATCAGCCACCATAGCTGATTGGATGGCGCTTACGCGCCACGCGCCATGCCTGGCGCACAAACAAAAGCGGCAGGGGAAACATATCCCCTGCCGCTTTTTTCATGCCGTAACACCGGGCGGTCGCCCAGGGCCGCGCCTATTTGACAAAGGACCCTCTGGAGCCATGGTCCGAGCCTACAGGGAACATAGGGGCGCAGCAAGCGGCACCCCTATGCAGACTACGGTCAGTGCAGCTTTCCCCGGAATTCCCCGATGAACCTTATTTTTTCAATGGGTTCAGTTTCCAGTAGATGCCCAGCACATCCCGCTCGTTGGCGTTCAGGCTGGCTCCCCGTTTTTCCATCTCCAACATGATCTTTGCCATATCCTTGTTTGCAGACAACGCGGCATCGATCCGCATGTCGGTGTGACAGAGCGTGCATTTCGCCTGAATGATGGCATGGGCCTTCTTGAAGTCGCCCCCGACGACGTTCCCCAGATTGCTGCCGGACGGGGGGACGTCCTGGACGGCCAACAGGGGTGCGGCGAACATGATCGTGATGGCAAACGACAACGCCTGACTGAGTTTCATTGCTGCTCCTTTCGATACGGAAAATGTTTCAGGTAACCATCGAGACAACTTTACCACAAATCGCCGTTCAGAACCTGGGTAAGTTCGGCAGCAGATGCAACTAGACGGCTCCTACGCGTTTCTGTCGATTCAATACGCGCTTGCCGGCCACATAGTAACATGTATTCAAGTACTGGTACATCGGAACACAAAAATTTCGGAAGGATTTTTATGGAACCGCCGATGACGGCGCGCCGGCTCCAAGAGGAATTCAGTGTGACCTAAAGCCCCATTCCATATTCAGGGAGAAGGCGGATACGGTCGGAAAAAGGCCGCAAAGAGAATCAGCGGCAGCCGCCATTTATGGTAGAATCATTATAGGATTATCTGCCGACGTTGTGGCCTGTGGGAATGCACCGGAACGCTCAGGGGATACTGATGAAATACCTTGCCCAAACCATGCTCAGCCTCGTTGTGGTGTTACTCTGCTTTTCCCGGGGCTTGGCCTCGGCCAAGCTCAAGTCGCTGTGCGAGGTCAATTTCCCCAGTGATACCACCATCGAATGGAACTGCGTGAAACTGACGTGGGAGGACTCCCCCGAGAAGCTTTTCGGAGCCTACTGGCAGGATGTTCTACGATTCAACCGCATGGACCGGCGCCACTTCTACGGCGGGATATCCATCAAGGTGCCCGCGAGGCTGGAGGATATCAAGGGGTTTACCCCGCTGCCCACATACTACCCGGAGGCAGCAGCGGAGAAGAACTTCATATTGGTGGACCAGTCCGAGATGTTTCTGGGGGCCTATGAGCATGGCAGGCTCGTGCTCTCGTTCCCCGCAGCAGTGGGTATCGAGGGTCACCGGGTCCCCAACGGGGAGTTCAGGGTCGATGCCGTCGACCGCCGGCATACCTCCAACATGTACAGGGTCGAGGAAATTGGCCGCCTTTACCCGATGCACTACGGGCTCAGGTTTTTCAGGGACAAGTCCCTCCCCACCACACCCTCATACTATATCCACGGCCGCGACGTGCCGGGGTACCCGGCTTCCCATGGCTGTATCGGCCTCTACGACGAGGAGATGCAGATTGAATATTACCGCGATTACGACCGGAAGGTTTACGGGAAGGATTATCACGAACTGAAGCAGCCACTGCTACAGGGGGCCCAAAGTCTCTATCAATGGGTCGTCGGTCATCATGACGACAACGGAAAGTTCCACAAGATCAGTTACGGCCCCCGGGTTCTGATCGTCGGCACCCCGCCGCTGTGACCCATCCCCCTGCCGCACCATCATCGTCGATCCTGTCGTAACATTTCGTTACCCGCGCAAGGGTCTGAAAACAAGAGGGCCTGTCGGTATCCGGCGCCGACAGGCCTTTGTAACTTCGTGCAAAATATGTGGCCGTCCTATTCCCGGACGTAGATGTCCTGGTCGCTCTCGTGCACCATGGTCATGATGTGGGCGTACTCGGATTCGATCAGGTCGTAATGTCCCTGGGTTTCCTTGACAACCCGATCAAAGACGCTCCTGACCCCGGGATCGACCATATCCTTTGCAAACTGGGCATACTGGCCGATACACGCCTTCTCCTCGGCCAGGGCCAGTTCCAGCGCCTTCTGCTCGATCATTTCCTCGGTCATCGCTTTTTCCAGTTTCATGTAGGTGGGGTTCTTCGTGTCCACCGGAGAATTCATATAGCTGGTCAGGTCTCCGAAATCCCCCCCCTTGTAGTGCGCAAAGAACCCCTTGAGATGGCCAACCTCCTCGTTGGCCAACAGTTCGAACACCTTCCTGGTCCGCTCGTTTTTTGCCACCGAGGCGGCCTTGCGGTAGAAATCCATGCTGTCCTTTTCGGCTTTGATGGCCAGCTTCAAGGCCTCCTGTAGCGAAAACTCCCTGCCCATGGTTCACCTCCTATGGATATAGTTGTATGTATAGGAGTATAGCGGGGAAAACTAACCGGTCAAGGCCACATGAAAAAGTTTTCAGGCCGGGTCACAGGTCCTGTTCCAGCAGCGCGTTGACAACGGTGCCGGCCATGGTCAGGCCGAAGATAGAGGGAATGTAGGAGATGCTACCCAGGATCACGCGGCGGTTTTCGCAGCGGAACACCTGGTCCTCCCGGTTGGGACAGATGCACTCCGTGCCGCAGAAGGCGGCCTGGGGGTTGAGTTCCCGGTGCTCCTCGGTGGAGTAGACGACCTGTACGCCGTCATGGATGCCGGCCTTGCGAAGGATCTTGCGCATGCTGCGGGCCATGCGGCAGTTGCGGGTGGCGGAAATATCCGCCACGTGGATCTTGGTGGGGTCGAGCTTGTTGGCCGCCCCCATGCTGGAGATGACCGGGATGGCCTCCGTGCGGCAGATGGTGATCAGGGCGGCCTTGGCGGTGAAATGGTCGATGGCGTCCAGCACGTAGTCGGGGCGCGGCGTCAAAAGCTCCGCGGCATTCCCGGCGGAGAAGAAGGCCTTGACCGGGATGATCTCGGCTGCGGGGTTGATGTCCCTGAGCCGCCCGGCCATGACCTCGACCTTGGACATGCCGACCGTGCTGGAAAGGGCGTGGAGTTGGCGGTTGACGTTGGTCAGGCAGATGTCGTCGAAATCCACCAGGGTGATGGAGCCGACCCCGGCCCGGCCGAGGGCCTCGGCCGCATAGCTGCCGACCCCGCCGATGCCGCAGATCATGACGCGCTTCCGGGAAAGCCTATCGAGCCCCTGGTGGCCGATCAGGAGTTCCGTGCGGGAAAAACGATGGAGTGTCACGGCTGCACCTCCGGCAATGATGCGAGCAGATCACGACAGGCCTCGCATACTTCCGCCACGGTAACCTGATCAAAGCATATCCGTGACCGGCAGGAGGCGATATCCTTACAGGGAAGACAGGGAATATCCTTGCTGATGCTGCGCACCGAATCGGCCAGCGGATAGAACTTTTTCACGTTGATAGGCCCGTGCAGCGCCACAAGCGGCGTGCCCATGGCAGCGGCGATATGCATGGGCGCGGAGTCGTTGGTGACGAACAGACGCAGCCTGCCGATCAGCTCAAAGGCCTGGGAGAGGGAAAGGGACGACGTATCCACTGCCCTGTTTTTCATGGCGGCCATGGCCTGCTGGACGATGGGCCGCTCGCTCGGACTGCCGAACACGAGCACGGTGTAGCCGTAGGTCTCTGCCAGATAATCGGCGACCGCCGCGAACCGATCGGCACCCCAGCGTTTGAAATCATTGGATGCGCAGGGATTGATACCCACGAGCGTCTTTCCCTGGAGCCCCTGCTGTACGAGGTAGTCATCGACCTCTCCACGGGCCGTTACCGGGCCGTAGAACTCAAGCCTGGGACTCTTCGGCAGGTCCCTTTCATCCAGGCAACCGGCATCCACGAGAAAACGGAGATTGGTTTCGGCCGCGTGCATGGCGGCGGAGGCGAAACCGATATCAAAGCTGGAACGTACCGAAAAAAACAGCGAAAGAAGCTGTCTCCTGTGCCCGACCTTTGTTCGCCCCCGGGCAAGCAGGACAACTAAGGCACTGTCCGTAACATTGTGCAAGTCTATGACGTAATCATACCGTATAGAACGCAGGGCCGAGACAACTTCGCGAAACAGACGCCAGAAGCGGCAAAGTTCACCCCGGCGCAGATGCGCCTTCAACTCCTTCTTGGGTACGACCAACTGCCGTCCAATGTCCGGGTGATGGGCCAGCGCGGCGGCAAACCGGTCATAGACGGCGACATCGATCCGGCAGTCGGGATAGCGCTCTTTCAAGGCCCGTATGGCGGGCGTGGTGAGCAGGATGTCGCCCAGGGAACTGAGCCTGACGAGAAGGATCTTTGTCATGCGGTCCGCACGTCAGCAATGCCTGTTGCACCAGCGGGGATCATGAAATCGGCAATCACCTACTCCTCCTGCCGGGCGCGGTACAATTCCGGATTGAGCGTCGGGTCGTTGTACATCTTGAATTGCTTGTAGAGCTTCATCCGCTTTCTGCCGGCCACATAATCGGCCAGCAACTGTTCAAGAGCGACATACAAATCAAAGCGTTGGAGCTTCAGCACGGCAAGACGGTGGAGCGAGCGCTGCCGATGGTCATTGTCGATATCGGCGCGGCGGCTGTCTTCGTCCATGTGATAAATCTTGAGCGACATGATGGAGATGCGGTCCACAATGCTGCCGGGGGTCTCGGAATTGATCCTCTCCTCGACCTGTTCGGGGACGGCGGCCATAACCTCCGGCAGGATCGCTTCGTCGAGTTTCTCGATCAGGTCGTTGCGTTGCTGGTTGAGCTTGTCGATGGCGCGCTTGACGGCGGCAATGGCGCTGTCGTCAACATCGGTGCGGCGCGCCTTGTCCTCCTCGTGCCACAACAGGTAGTTGCGGTAGGCCAGTTCCAGCGCAATGGGGCTGATCGCGATATCCAGCCCGTCATAGACGACGGGATCGGTGTGCCAATAACTTACATAGCGGTCTAGGGCATCTTCGAGCCCGGTCAGGTTCAGCCTGGTCAACATGGTACATCCTTTCCATTCGGGTAATATCCGATCAAGAACTTGTTCGTACATAACTTTATGCAGGTATCGCGCCCGGCTTTGGGGGAGATTTTCCTGGCATGATTAAGTAAAAGCGCGGGCGTAGCCTGGCTACGTCGAGTATTTTACGATTGAGGGGCTGGGAAAGATGCCCCGATAACGGGATGCGAAACCCAAAAGCTTTATTTACGAATACGTTCCAAGTCCGTTATCGCGGCAAAGAGGGCGTCTACGGAGATACTGCTGCGGCACTCCCCATCCCTGTCGCAGGAGGTCCGGTAGCAGCCGGTGCATTCCATGGCGGCCTGAACGGCGCGGTGTTGCCTTCCCTTGGGGGCATATGTGGCGGCGCTGGTGGCCCGGTAAAAGGAAACCGTCGGTGTGCCGACGGCAGCGGCAAGATAGAGCGGCCCGGTATCGCCACCGATAACCAAGTCCACCCTCCTGAGCACCGGGATGAGCTCCCTGATGCGCAGCCAGGGGAGGAGCCGCACCGCAGCGCCGACCTCGCGGGCGATCTGTTCCCCAAAGGCCTTCTCGTCGGGGCTCCCCCAGTTTATCAGTATGGTCGCCCCAGGGTACTGCGCCACGATCCTGCGCGCCAGTTCCGACCATCCCTCCGGATACCACAGTTTGGTGCTCCAGGTGGTTCCCACCTGGAAAAGAACGACCAAACCCTCTGGCAGTTCCGCCCGGTAGCGCTCTGCGGCTGCCTCGTCCTCAGGAGCGGAGTAGACGGCGCCCGCCAGCTCCATGCCTTGGTAGTCCCTGTTGAACGGGACGCTGACCACCCGCAGGTAGCGGTCGGTAACGTTTTGGTCGCTGTCCCGGAACGGGATGCGGCGGGTAGTGAAAAGAGCATTCACCTTTTCCTGCAGCACCTGCCAGGAGAAGCCTACCCGTTCACGGCTGCCGCAAAGCCAGGCGATCAGGCCGCTCTTCAGGTTCCCTTGGATGTCGAAGACCAGGTCGTAGGAGCGTTCCCGCAACCCCTTGCGCAGGGCCATCAAGTCGCTGCGGGTCTCGGCGGAAAAGGGGGCCTTGCGCCATTTCTTCGTCCTGACGGGGAAGATCCGCCTCAGGCCGGGGTTGTGCTCCAGCACCGGAAGGAACTGCTCTTCGGCCACCCAGTCGATCTCGATTCCGGGCGACACCTGGTGCAAATAGTCTATGACCGCCAGGGCGTGGATGATGTCGCCCAGGGAGGAGGTCTTGATGATCAGGACTTTCAGTGTTCCAACTCCTTGGCGACCGGCGCCATCTTGATCGCCTCGGGTCGGGTTCCGAAGATTGAAAGGATTTTTTTCATGGTCGCAACGGTTTCATTTTCGTGCCTTTGAACATCGTCCCAACAGCCTCTGGACATGGCGGGAATATGCATCAAAAACGGCAAGTTATCGTATCATCTTTCCGGATAATCCATAAGCGGCAGGACATTGCTGCCATCGCCCAACGTGGATGTGGCTATGACAAGGACATGCACGGACCATCCCAAAAGATAAGCAAAGAAGTGTTCCAATTCACTTAATATAACAGTATGTAAAAAGTTTTATACAGTGTCAACCAAGAGTTTCAATACAATGAGAATTCTGTTTTTATTATTGAGGCAGACAAAGCCGGCGATTTTATGTGTTGGATGGTCATTGACATTTCCATCGTCCCTGTGTATTAGATAACCAAGAAATTATGGAATCGGCGAAAAAAACACATCCCACAAAACCAACAATTGCTGTAATCGTTCCGAAATACGGCCTTGTGGGCGGTGGCGAACGTTTTGCCTTTGAAGTTACGGAACGAATGGCACGTGAAGGCCGCTACGAATTCCATGTGTTTGCCAACCGCTGGCGGTCGGCAGAAGGCTCTCCGGTAATATTCCACAATGTACCCACTGTCAAATTCCCCCGTTTTCTGCGTGCATTCGTTTTTCCCTGGTTTGCCCAACGCTTGGTTGCCCGTGGTGGATTCAACCTGGTTCATAGTCACGAGAGAATATTTCAAGCCGATATCTTCTCGCTGCATGGCGCCCCCCACGAGACTTGGGTGCGCAAAATCCGGCAAAAACGTCCGAGCCTTTTTGATCGTGGCGTAGCGGCTGTTGAGCGGCAAATGATAAAAAATGGTGCGGACTCCTTTTTCCTTCCCGTTTCATCCATCACCAAAGAAGAGTTTCGCCGTGCATACACCACCTTGCCAGGCACCTGGCAGATTTTGCATCCAGGCGTCGATGCAGCCCGTTTCTCCACGCCGGACCGTGACATGTGCCGGGCGAACATCAGGGGACGTTACGGCATCGGCGTTTCTGACCTGCTCATCCTTTTTGTCGGGATGAATTTCGAAACAAAGGGGCTGGACACGGCTATAGCCGCTGTTGCAAAAGCGCGGACCAAAAGGCCCGAGGCGAATATCCGGCTTCTCGTCGTCGGCCGGGGCAATGAAAAAAAGTATGCCGCCATCTGCCGTTCGCTCGGAGTTGCCGAGGCAGTGACATTTGCGGGAACGCAGAGCGAGGGAATTGAGTATTACTACGGGGCGGCTGACATCTTCATCATGCCCTCGGCGTTCGACACCTTCGGCATGGTAGTGCTTGAAGCAATGGCCACCGGGCTTCCGGTGATCATCAGCTCTAATGTGGGTGCCAAAGACGTTGTCAAGGAAGGAATCAACGGCTTTATTCTTCCGGACCGCCTGGATGCGGACATGGCCGCCGACAGAATCATCCGGTTGCTTGACAGAGAGCGACGTATGGAGATGGGGCGCGAGGCATCGCGAAGTGCCGTACTGCATGATTGGAACCATCTGGTCGGTAGGATGGAATCTCTGTATCAGGATATTTTGCAGCGGAAAAAGCTATCTGCTGCTGGAAGAGAAAAGACAGACCTTCATCGTTAAGTTTTCGGGATAGTTCCGTGGAAACCGGAGAGTTCACCACTCCGTGCTGGAGCTCAAAAATCGGCAATCGTATGAAAATAGCCTTCTGTAGCGACATAAGCCAGTTTCACCAAGACCTTCTCCGCGATCGCGCATGGTCGCAGAATTTTTTGGGATCGGCCTGGGTGACCAGCCTTTACGAGCGACAAACGGAGTTGGGGATTGAATTAGCATCCGGAGATGTCGCGCTGCAACGGGTTAAGTCGGGGCAATGGCGAGCGGACGAGGTACAAGTGATCCAGGAGATGGATGCACGCCATGGCCGGGAGCTGTGCCGCCTTGGTTCGGTGCCATCCGTCCTTGTGATGCTCGAATCACCACTAGTGGCATACCGCAGCGTTGACCACCTTATGCGATCGGATGTCACGTTCGCCCACTGCGTCGGACCGCAAGCAATTTTTGCCCATGCGCAAGCGCTGCGCCAGTCTCGCCATTGGCGGCTTTCTTTTCCCAGCTATTGGCGCGATCAGCTACCCATTCCGCAGCCGTGGGCACAGCGCAAACACGCTGTACTGGTGGCGGCAAACAAATATTGGCGCGAACGCAAGTGGGCGGCGGCACGCAATGCCAATGACGCTTTTCGCGCTCTTAAAAAAACACTCCGGCAACATTTTTCCGCGACGTACCAGTCCTGCCGACTGTTGCAGTTGCATGATGCGCGACTCGACCTGCTGCAGGTTCTTGGTGTCCATGATAAAATCGAGGTTTTTGGGCGAGGCTGGAACGACACCGGAAATATGCCGCCACACCAGGCTGCGAGACTTGCCGGGATTCATTCGGTGTTCAAGGGGGCATGTGACAACAAGCATGAGCTTTTAAGCCTCTACAAATTCACGATTGCATTTGAGAATACGGCATATCCCGGCTACGTGACCGAAAAAATTATCGATGCAATGGTGGCTGCATCCGTGCCCCTGTACCTGGGGGCTCCGGACATTGTTGAACAGGTGCCTACCGAAGCCTTTGTCAATGTGCGTGCATTCCGTTCAGTTGATACACTGGCTGAATATATGGAGCAGATGACCGACACCGAGGCGACGGCAATAATAGATGCGGGGCAAACATTTTTGCGATCTTCATTCGGCCAACGACATACCTACGAGGGGTTCGGTGAATGGATAGTGTCGCTTGTCATGGGAAAAGAACCGGACGAATGAGCGGGAGTCAGCCAATCGCCATTGAGATTCTGGTGCTTACATACAATCGAGCGCCGCTTATCGGAGCAACGCTCGAATCATTGCTGAACCAGGTACACCCCGCTAGCCGCATCTGCGTGCTTGACAATGGAAGCACCGACGACACGGCGAAGGTGGTGCGATCGTTTGCAGGGCGGGGTATCGAACTATTTTCCCGGGCATCGAATGATCCGCGTGCCTGCTGGCCGGAACTGCAAGCCATGGCCCAAGGGCCATGGACCATGCTGTTTCATGATGATGATCTGCTGCATCCGAACTATCTGCGTGATGTGTCTGCAGCGCTTGCCCGCGAGCAACACGCCACCGTGGCGGTGTCGGCCATGCGCGTGTACCGGGAACCGGAAGGCGCGGTATGGGCTCCTGTTCGCGGGGGTCATTATCACATGCTCACCGGACAACAACTGGCTACGCGCCTGTACGGTGGGTTTCCAATGCCATTTTGCTCGGCTGTCTATCGAACCGATGTGCTGAAGCGAGGGACCTGCCACTTTGAAAAATTCGGCAAGATTGTTGATCGCCCTTTCGTGATCGACGCCGCTTTGGCAGGCGGCGCAGTAGTCATGCTTGATCCGTACGTCAAATACCGGGTTCATGCGAACCAGGACAGTGCCGACCAATCCACCGGGCCATTTCTTTCGGAAGTATTCGCGCTACAGTGCTACTACCGCAACATACTGGGGGAGCGATTGAGCGACTCCTCCGGACGTGTCTTTCTGCGCCGGAATTACCGTAATCTGTTGGGGGAGTTTACTCGACTGAATCGCAATCCTTCTGCTCCCATCTCGCAGGATGATTTTTTTCGCAAAGCACTGGAGGCAAAAGCAGCATCGACCTGGTCGCTCCGCTGCGGCGCTTGGTATGCTGCCCTGACTGAAGTTCCGCGACGGATTGAGCGGGGAGTCAAGACATTTTTTCGCAAGGGCGCATCCAACTGAACGATTCCCTGCCCCACGGCCACCGGAATAATATGAATTAAACCATCTTTTGGCAAAATGGAGTGTTTATGAAGTTACCTGAACTTATTTGGCGACTTTCCTCTGGAGGATACAGGTTGCATCGTTTCTTCAACCGGATGAAGGTCAACAGGCTAAAGCCCAAAAAATCCATCGTAAACCTGCATCTGCTGAAAAAGATGAAAGCAAGAAGGCTGCTCGCCAAGTCCGACAAGCTCCACTTGGGGTGCGGCACCACCCACTTGGAAGGTTTTATCAACATTGATGCCGTGCTTACTCCTGCTCTTGATTTCCGCTGCCGACTGAACAAACTGTCTGATTTTTTCCCGGAGAACTCCCTATCGGAGATCTACATCTGCCACACTCTCGAGCATTTGCCATCGCGCTTTTTGTCACTTTATCTCAAGCAATTTCATGGGCTCCTGAAAACAGGCGGGCTGCTGCGCATCTCAGTGCCTGATATTGAAAAGTGCCTGATCGTATCAAGAAAGCAGCAATGGACGGACAAACAGATTGATTGGCTGCAAGGCATGGTTGGAGGAGCGCAAGACCACAAATACAACTATCACACGATTTTTTTCTGGCCTGAATACCTAAAACGAAAACTTGAGCAAGCAGGGTTTGCCAATATCGAAGAATACCCATTAACGCCGCATTTTGCCGGAGATGATGTCAGAGACGCCAGCAACGTTGCAGGGTTTGAGCTGTATGGAATGGGGATAAGCCTGAACATGAAGGGCGAGAAATTATTATAATATCTTCTCACTCTGTCGCGGCACAAGAGCAGCCTGAAGATATCAGCACCTTATCGATTTGTGAAATAACCGTGTCCACGCTCAGCTCTTCGAGACATTTGCTCCGCTGAGAATCGTTACACCCCATCCTGCGACACGGAACACACTCCATCGCAGGGCAGACAATGCTGTGCATATCATTGGCAAGCCGCCAGTCGCGCCAATCCGAGGGGCCATGGATCGTTACCGTCGGCGTCCCGAGCGCTGCGGCGACGTGGGGCGCGGCACTGTCCACGCCTATGTGGAGCGAGCTCATGGAAATGATTGCCGCCAGTTCCCCCAGGGTGGTCTTTCCGGCCATATTCAAGGCGTATTCTTCACGGCCCCTGACGATCTCCCCGGCAGCCGCCTCCTCTTCGGGAGAGCCAATAAAAACTGTGCTGATCCGGTGTATTGACCAAAGCCAGTCAACAACCTCCCCCCATTTTTTACTGTCCCATTCCTTGTATTTCCAACGTGAAAACGGGTTTATCGTAATCCATCGGGTATCCAAAACCAAACCGCCTTCTGTCAACAGCTCCATTGCACGTTCGTGGTCTTGCTGCGAAATATGGAGTCGCGGCACGGAGTCCCCGGTATCGATACCGATTTCACGTACGATGCGCAAAGACTGGTCTGCCCCTGGATGCACATGAGCCCCCCCAAAGGGAGGGCTGCACGGGATAGCCTTCGTTAACAGGAGGCCGTGCCAGAATTGCTTTCCGCCAACGCTTCGCCCGACCCGCGCCGTGGCGCCCGTGAGAAAAGTCAGTATCGTGCCCCGGTCTCCTGTTCTCAGGTCGATCACGAGATCGTAATGCGCCCGGCGAAGTCGGCAAATGAATCGGGCATATTCTATTACAGCTTGCCGTACCGTACCACGAACCTTGACCGATTCAACTACTTCATGAAGGTACGGATCAGCCGCCAGCAAGCTGCCAAAGGGTTTGCGCACCATAATCGAAACACGGGCCGCGGGATAGGTCTCTTTAACAGCACGGATCGTAGGGGTGGTCAGGACGACATCGCCGATATCGCCAAGTTGCACGATCAGAATATTTTCAACACCAGGCAGCATAGTCACTTTTTCTCAACATTGTCCGGCGGGGAAAGCCCATAACCGGACTGATCTTTGAAATGATATTACGGCTCTTTACCATTACCCAAGGCGGCCTCTTGTGTCTTATCGACATGCTGCCGTTCCCACAGCAGAACGTATTTCATGAATATGGTAATGGCGCTCATCACCGAAATGACGAAGCCAGGCAAACCATCGAGAAAACCCTTTTTGACGAAATAGTGCTTGATGAATCCGTGCAGGGGGTTTATGAGCAGATTATGGAATCGCACCCTGCGGCCGTCCCGTTGATACGATTGGGAGGCACTCACCGCATAGCGCACCGTACGTTGCAGGCAGTCCTGAAAGTCCTGGAACGAAAAATGATACAGGTCACCGGTCAAGCGACCGACTTTACCGGCAGTCACGAGGCTGTCATGGGGGTCCAAACCGGTCCAACTCCCGGAGTTTCTCCGTATGAGACGAAGATTCCAATCAGGATACCATGCATGATTAATCCATTTTCCAAGATAAATCGTTTTCCTGTTAACCTGATAACCGGTGCACTCTCCTCGTTCTATTGTACAAACAATGGATCTTTTGAGTTCAGGTGACACGACCTCGTCACAGTCGAGTGCCAGAATCCATTCGCAGGTACATTTTTCAAAGGCTGAATTTTTCTGTGCAACGTGTCCTTTCCATTGCTCTATGAATACCCTGGCCCCACAAGCCTTGGCAATTTCGGCTGTTCTGTCGGTGGACATGGAATCGACCACGATAATTTCCGTGGCAATGTCCCTGACCGCTTCAAGGCATCTTTCGATATTGCTTTCTTCATTAAATGAAATAACGGATACGGACAACGTCGGTGAACCCAAGGTCATTCCTTCCTCCGGCAACATCGCAAGCATTCACGGCCTGGGCGGCGCCCCTGTCGCCCGCCTGCCATCCCTACAGGGAAATGCTGCCGGTATTACACAAATATTTTTTTTGCAAAACAACAAAAACGTTTCCAGGCATAGGCAATGTCTTTCCGCGGTTCCGGCACTGCCCCCTGATAGGGGGTGCCCATCCGCAGATAAAAACGGTTGAAAAAACGGGCCGTAATCCCCCATTTTTTGAGAAAAAGGCCATTGGCATGCTTTACCTTCTGCTTCTTCAGTTTGTTGGTGGAAACCTCAAGAAAATGATAGACCCTGCTCTTGCCGACCCCTTGAAAAACCCTGACTCCCGCCTGCCACAGCTTCATTGCAAAATCCGGATCAGAGTAAAACCCCGGATAAAATTCCGTGCTGTACCCTCCCACGCGATCCCAGATCGCGCGGTGGACGACATTGGGCGGCCAGGAAGCACCGTTCCAGTCCGCGAAGGCAAAGGTGTCATACTGCGCCAAAAGTCGTTCCTCGGCGAAATCCACGGGAGAGCGGCCAAATGAGTGGGGTGCTATGGCGCACTTCTTACCCACATCTTTCGGTTCGATGGCCGTAGCCGAGATAAAGAAGCTTTCGTGCCCCACCCTGCGGATCGCCTCCCACAGATGGAAATCCCAGTCGGGGCAGACATACATGTCATCGTTGAGATACACGATGTAGTCGGTTTTTGCCAAGGTATAGGCGGAGTTCACGGCTTGGCATACCCCAACGTTGTCAGCACTGTAGGTGTGGTCAATGCCCTCCATCTCCGCCCAGTCCTTACTGCCGTCTTCGCCAACATTGATGTGCAGGACGATCTGGTGGGCAAACCTGCTATTCGTTCGGATACTCCTCACGCAGAGCCTGAGAAAATCGATATTGTTCCATGTTGGAATCAGGATGGTGAACAATGGGCTGGCATCCTGTCCGAGCGGTTGGTCTGGAGCCATGATCATAAAACTATCACCTTTTGATGCATGAATGTCCCAGCTCCAGCGCCGCCGCCACCACGTCATCCGCCGTAACCGCCGTCATGCAGCGATGGTCGGTCGGGCACTCCCGCAGTTTGCAGGGGGCGCACGCCGTGTCCTTGCGGACGATGACCGCCCTATCGGTATAGGGCGCGGTGCCGGTATGGTCGGTGGGGCCGAAAATTGCCACCAGAGGGACGCCGAAGGCGGCGGCGATATGCATGGGTCCGGAATCGTTGGTCACCATGAAATCGCTGCGCTTGATGAGCGCCATCAGTTCCCGCACGGTGGTCCTGCCCGCCATGTTGAGACAGGCCCCTCCCAGGCGCCGTTCGATGTCGGCGGCAATGTCCGCCTCGCCGGGGCTGCCGAACAGCACGATCCGTGCCCGCCATTCCTCGGCGAGCCGCCGTGCGACGTCGGCGAACCTGTCCGGATACCACCGTTTGGCCGACCCGTAGGTGGCGCC
Organism: Oryzomonas sp.; assembly: GCA_031292255.1. Lineage (GTDB taxonomy): Bacteria > Desulfobacterota > Desulfuromonadia > Geobacterales > Pseudopelobacteraceae > Oryzomonas. The sequence goes on from JARLHN010000021.1 coordinate 14,420, forward strand.
GGGATTGATGGCGATCACACGGTCGCCCGTCAGTATCCCCTCCCCTGCCAGCATGACCTCGGCGGCGCGGTCTTCAGTCGGCGTGGTGCAGAGGCGCGGTACCACATCTTCACCCGTTATGCCGAAATGGCGCACCAGGTTGAGGTAATACCGCACCTCATGTCGAAGCGGCGGCGTCACATCCTCCGCATAGCGGTCGGTTAAGAGCAGGCTGCGGCCGTCGCTGCTTTTGCCGAGCCTGACCGGAATTCCCGCCAGCCAGGGCACCAGGGCGGAATCGAAGGAATTGGGCAGGATGATTGCCATGTCGAACGAGCGTTTGCGCAGTTCTGACGCCAACCGGAGCCTTCCCGTCACCCCGTGGTGCGCTCCTTTGCGGTCAAAGACCATGACCTTGTCTACCCAATCATGGGGTAAAAAGAGCTCCGCAACCAGGGGGTTGGCCAACACGGTAAGTTCAGCATGGGGGTAGTGCTCGCGCACCACGCCGATAGCCGGCGTCGTCATGACGGCATCACCGATCCAGTTAACCCCGCGGATCAGGATACGGCGGACCTTGTCTTGCTCCGGAAGTGTCACGGGGTGTCCTTGCTCAGGAGGCTAGCAATAATAAGCTGACCAAAATTGCGCTCAGTTTTTGGTCGGATTTGGCTGTAGCGATTGAACAAAACCGCAGGCGTAGCAGGGCTACGTCGAGGATTTTGTGATTGAGCTGCGGTCAAATATGGCCGGAAGATGAGGTGCAAGATGTTCATGTTATTGTTGCTAGCCTCCTTAAGGCCGGATGCGCCACCGCTTCGGCCTCGTCCGCAAGCAGAACCGGGATACCTTCACGCACCGGATATCGCACCCCGCACGGGCGGCAGAGCAGATACCGCCCTTCGTCAAACAACGAGAGTTCACCTTTGCAGACAGGGCAGGCAAGTATGGATTGCAAATCTTCAGACAGCATCGTGCACCCAGTAGTAAATTTATTTATATTGCCACAGGCTTAGGAGGCTAGCAATAATAAGTTGAACAACGTTATTGTTGCTCGCCTCCAAAGTTATTTTTAAAGTAAATTACTCAGCAGGACCGTCAGGGTGGTGGGGTCGTCAATGACAAGCTCAAGCCGGGCGAGCATGATCCTGTCGGCAAACTCCGGCGCACGGCCACGCAGTTTCACCCCATCCTTTTCCGTCGTCACGGCGCAGTCGGCGCCGCACGCCCGGAAGGCCGCCGTCAGGCCGGCCAGTTGGAACGGGGTATAGGCGGCATGATCGGGAAGCCGGACGGTGTGAACAACATCCAGCCCCAAGGCGCGCAGTTCCTCGAAAAAGGGTCCCGGTTCCCCAATACCCGCAAAGGCAAGGACCTTTCTGCCCCACAGGCTATCGAAGGATACGGCCGGCCCGCCGATCAAGGGAACGGCATCGCCCAGGCGATGGCGGGCGGAGCAGGTCGGTTTCCCCGCCAGAGGGGCAGGGACGTGACCTTGGGGACAACGGGTGTACATGACCAGGTCGGCCCTCTGAACGGCACTCAAAGGCTCCCGCAGCAGCCCCGCCGGCAGCATCCGGCCGTTGCCGAACGGCCGGGCACAATCTACCAGCAGGATATCCAGGTCGCGCCGGAGGCGCAGGTGCTGGAAACCATCGTCCAGCAGGAAGATATCGGGAGACAACCGCTCCATGGCCAGCATGCCGGCCTTGTAACGGTCAGCCCCCATCACCACCATCAGGCCGGGCACCGTGGCGGCCAGCAGGTACGGTTCGTCCCCGCACTGCCCGGCATCCAGGCGAATCGTGCGGCCATCGGCGACAATGGCTGTCTCCCCCTCCATGCTGCCGCCGTACCCCCGTGACAGGACCGCCACCTTCATTCCCCGATCAATGAGCAACCGGGCGATAAGGGCCGTGGCAGGGGTCTTGCCGGTGCCGCCAACCGTGATGTTGCCAATTGAGATCACCGGTCGGGGGAGGCGCCTGGCCGTGAGGATGCGTTTAGCGTACAGGGCGCCGCGGATAGACTGGATGCAGGCATAGACCAGGGACAAGGGAGAGAGCGCGAGGACCAGCAGGCGTCCGGAAAGCCCCGGTCGTATTCCTGCGGCAATGCTGCGCCAGTATGTGGGAAAGAAGGTCAAATCCATCCTGATGGACCCGTTCCCGTCCGTCACCACTCATGCCGACGGACGGGAAGGGGCGATCCGATCACTTTATCCTGCGGATCGTATAGTTCAGGGAGTCGGCCACGTAGAGACCGGTGCCGTCCGTCGTGATGCCGATGGGACAATTAAATAACGCCTGATTCGGGGATAGGGGTGTTGGTTGATTGGGACCGTTCACTGGCGCGATCGTATCCTGGGTGCCGGCTATCCTCGTAACGGGGCCGGAATACTGACCTGTGGGATTCAGGACTATACTGAAGACGACCTGGCCGCGAGCCGGACCGCCGTAGATGACCGGCCCCCAATCGGTCACGTACAGGTTGGTTCCGTCCGTCGTAATGCCGTTCGGCCCGTTGAAGAGCGCCTTATCCCCCGTCGGGACCGATGGGGTGATGTTCGTGCCGAGGTTGCCGGGGCTGCCCGCTATCGTAGTAACTTGGCCAGTGGCGATGGATACCTTGCGGATGGTGTAGTTGCTGTTGTCCGTCACATACAGGTTGGTCCCGTCAGTGGTGATACGCAAGGGAACGTTAAAGCGCGCAGCTGTCCCTGTCGCATCAATCGAGCCGGCCGCGCCGGGAGAACCGGCCAGGGTCGTCGTATTGCCGGTAGCAATATCCACCTTTCGGATCGCATAGTTATCAGTGACGTACAGGTTTGTACCATCCGTGGTGATACCGATGGGGGCGGCGAATCGTGCCGTACCGGTTGTTACCACCACACCGGTTGCCGACAGGGTATTCCCCGTGCCGTCAAACGAACCGGAAGCGCCAGTGCCCGACAGGGTTGCGGAAATCCACGCCCCATGATTGTCAGGAGATATCTTCTTGATCACGTAATTGTAGGTATCCGTCACATACAGATTGGTCCCATCCGTGGTGATGTCGCTTGGATAGTTGAACGGTATGATGACTCCGCCGCTTGTCTTCAATGTTGTGGCCGTCATGATCCCGTTTGTACCGGGCGTTAGCTTGACGATATTGTTGTTGGCGTTGTCCAGCACAAAGAATGTCGTTCCATCCATCGTGGTGATGCCGATGGGCCTGCCGAACAGCGACGGCGGACTCTTTGCCGTGGAATAGTCGCTGAATATGTTGACTCCTGACGTACCGGTTACGCCGGCTACCGTCGAGACATTGGAAAACGGCATTGTGAGCGGCGTTCCCTGAATGGCTCCCGCCAACTTTACGTTTGTACCGTTTGCTGCTGTGATCGAATCCAGGTAGTTTTCGGCAGCCGCTTGATCGGAATACATCCGCGTGATCGTATTGTGCCCATCAGACACCAACCAGTAGTTCGATTCCTTTTGAATGCAGGTAAATTGGTACGAGGGCGTGCCGGCTACGGACAGGACCAATTGCCCGTTCGAGATGGCCCATGTCCCGTGGACGTCGGCAATTGGTGTAGGCTTTCTATTTGCTTGGCTGTCCCATGCCGCCGATCCGCCCGAAGAGGTTTGGAAGGCGACATACCCCTTTATGGAGTTAATTGGGGTACTGTAGAGCACCTTACCGGAAACATCCGAAGGGGTCAACGCAGTTGGAGTGCTGGCGATGATGCTTGTGGACGTGCCACCCCCGCACCCGGAAATGAACATTGAAAACAATACGACTACCATCAACCACATGCTTTTCTGCATAGAAACACCTCATACAATCGTTTGTTAATATGTAATGTACTAATATACGCTCAATGATTAATTTTTTAACCTGAAATGGCGGTTATGCACTCAAAAGACGCCACGGCCATGCAGAAATATTTTTGCCGGTCACCTACTTACAGATGTTTGTAGAGGGTGGTGGTCTTATCCCCCTCCTGGTTCAGGAGGTGTTAGGGGTGGTCGCCTGCAACTCCTCCAATATACATCTTCACCCCCCCCGACAGCAGCGGGGCAATCAGTCTGGAATCGGAATACGCCCCATTAAATTGCCGTTCACTGGGGTGGGCATCTAAGTACTTTGTTGTTCGTTGCATCTACCACGTACACATAGCCGGATGGGTCGACAGCTACCGCATTTGGCCATCCGGTCGTAGACCAAGGCCCATTTAGTGAGTTCCCGCCAGAGTCGTACTCACGGAGCATGTAATAGTAAGTATCGACCACATAGACTTTTGTGCCTGTAGGGTCGACAGCGACCCCGGACGGCGTTCCAGTTGTAGACCACTTCGTCTTATAGGTTCCGTCTGAAGCGTATTTCCAGATCATGCGTCCGCTGAAATCCGCCACGTACACGTTGCCGGAAGCGTCGACCGCGACCCCTGACGGCACTCCGGTCGTAGACCATGACGTTATCAGGGCGCCGGAAGAATTGTATATATAAAGATAATTGTTCGCGGCATCCGTCACATAAACGTTGCCATGAGAGTCCACCGCGACCCCCGCCGGCGCTGTAGTAACAAAAGGCGTCAACGGTGTTCCCAAGGGGTTGTATATGTTGAGCAAGTTTTTGTCGTAATCCGTCACATAGACATTCCCGGATATATTGTCAACTGCAACTCCCCCCACAACATTGCTTGTTAAAGTCGTAGATCCCTTGCCGGCCTGAATGCCCAGGGAAGAAAATTTACGGATCAATGAAGAATTGTTGGAGAAGATGGCGGCATCTGCAACATATACATTGCTGGAAGAGTCAACCGCAACACCTACCGGGTCCACCGGTTTTACATTCGTCGACCAGATGGCGAAGATGTCTGTAGGAGTAACCTGAATGGGTATTGCGGCCGTTACTCCACCATATGTTGCAGATATCGTTGTCGTACCCATGGTGTTCGAGATTGCCGCCCCACCGGCGCTTATGTTCATAACGCCCGTATTGGTTGAATTCCACGCCACCAAGCTTGCCTGTACAGATTGCTGGCTTCCATCGGAATAGGTCCCCGTGACCCCGAATTGCCGTGTTGCCCCGAGAGGGATGCTTCTTGCCGCCGGGCTGACGGCAATGGATATGAGCGTTGGCGGTTGATTGGTTGGGTTGTTATTGCCGTGGCCACATCCGGAGATGAGGAGAAATATCAGTATCGGTACAAATAACGTGATTGGGAAGAGAGGCGTTTTTGTCATGGTATTCCCCTTGAATCAATTTGAGTTCAGTACCGTAATTTCAGTAACAAAATTATTCCGATTTGTTTTGCTCATTGCATCAGCCCGCTACTCCGGGAAGTTGTTGAGATAGTGATTTTTGCAAAAAACGCTCTGTTGCCGAGTTGAGCGCTCCGCCCCAATTCGGGTAGATAACAACACCGCGGACATCATGGGGACTGATTGTATTTGTACAGCAAATTGTGAAACAAATCCGTCACATACACATTGCCGGCAGTGTCGAGCGCCACCCCGTATGGATTATACCCCGCTGGTGGAAAGAGTGTCGTAGCGAAATTCCCGAACGTGTCGTACTTGCGAATCGTCTCGCCGAGATAATCGGTTACGTACACATAGTTGGAATGGTCTACCGCCACACCGTATGCATAATCGGTCGTAGACCACGACGCTGTCTGGGTTCCGGATCCGTCGGAGCTGTACTTACGGAGAAGGCTGTTGGTGATATCGGTCACATACACATTGCCGGAATAATCGACCGCGACCCCGGACGGTGTCCCGGTCGTAGACCAAGACGTAATAAACGTTCCATTCGCGTCATACTTGCACAACATCTTGTCAAGAGAATCCGCCACATACACATACACCGTGCCGGAGGAATAATCGACCGCGACTCCGGATGGAGTTCCCGTCGTTGACCAAGAGGTACTCTGGGTTCCCGAAGCGTTAAATTTGCGCACCAGATTGTTCGAAATATCGATCACATACAAATTATTGAGAGGATCAATCGCCACCCCGTCCGGTGCCCCGACCGTAGGCCAGGATGCAATGGGAGTCCCGACAGAGTTATATACATGCAGCATATTGTTCGTGGAATCAGTTACGAAAACATTACCGGAGCTGGAGACATTTTGGAAAGAAGCGACCGCAACCCCGGTCGGGCTCCCGGTAGTAAACCAGGAAGTAGCCCCATTGATCACGCCTTGGGGGATAACCGTAAGAAGGGTTGAACCCGGTACTCCATTCAACGCCACAGATATCTTCGACGTTTTTCCAACTGAAGCAGGATCGGTGGATACCGAGAGCACGCCTGCGGCGGTTATCGTGGCAACAGTCGTATCCGATGATCTCCATGTTACGGAGCTTGTCAGGTCACTGGAGCTTCCATCGGAGTAAAACCCCGTGGCATTGAATTGCTGCGTTGCCCCGACAGGAAGCGTCGGCATGTTCGGGGAAATGGATATGGCCGTCAGTGTCGCCCCGGTGCCACCAGAACCGCCGCATCCGGCAACGAGAAGAAGCATCAGAACTGATACAAGTAGTGCCATCGGGTAACGTAGTGATCTTCCGGTCATGGTATTTCCCCTTATCCTGTCCTAAACTTAGAATACCAATTGGTTACAGTTTTCAAATCGCATCTATGCAGCCGAACCGAGAAATCTTCACCAATACGCCTGACACCACGTACCTGTAGAAAACCATCCCATCCGGCATCCGGTTTTTCCGTTTGATCTTACTACAAGACCGCCCAACGGCGCATTCCATTTTTTGAAACATGCCTTGTCTATTGCCATCTTTGGCCGGCCCCACATCTAGTTCCGATAGCCCGTTATTTACGTTCAACGTCAGCATTGTTCGATTAGCTAAGTGCCTAAAGGTAAAATCCCTGCCTTATCCCCTCACCCCTTCATATATACTCGGCGATGACCGCCATGTGCCGCCCGGTGGCCCCGCCGTTTTCCCGTACCATGGCCAGCCCGTTCGCCCCCATTTCCCGACGCTGCCGGTTGTCTTCGATCATGCCGCGGCAGGCCGCGGTCAGGCCGGCAGGGTCAGCCACCTGGATGCCGGCCCGGCATTTCAGGACCAGCGTTGCAATCTCCCTGAAATTGGCCATGTGGGGGCCGAAGATGGACGGTATCCCCAGGGAGGCCGGTTCCAGGAGGTTATGGCCACCGGTCGCCACCAGACTGCCCCCCACGAAGGCCAGGTCCGACAGGGCGTAGATATCCGTCAACTCCCCCACGGTGTCCACCAGCAACACTGCGCCGCCGGAAAACAATGGGTTCGCTGCCGTACCCAGGGCCGTACGCCGCCGGAACGGCAGGCCCACCTTTTCCAGCAGGCCGGCGACCTGGACGGCCCGCTCGGGATGACGCGGCACCAGGACCAGCATGAGCGAATCATGGACCGCCAGGAGTTCCCGGAAAGCCGCCAGGACCAGCTCTTCCTCGCCGGGATGGGTGCTGGCGGCCGTGATGACGGCCATCTCTCCGGGGATGGCATACCGTATCCGCAGGGCCGCCCGTTCTGCCGGCGTCACGTGGCGGCAGGGGATGTCGTACTTGAGGTTGCCCGTCGCCAGCACCTTCTCCGCCGGGGCACCGATGGCGATGATCCGTTCCCGGTCAACATCGGTCTGCATGCACAGGCGGGAGCAGAATTCCAGGGCGTGACGGAAGAACCAGGCAAACCGCAGGTAGCGGCCATAGGAGCGGTCCGAGATACGGCCGTTGGCCAGGACCACCGGGATGCCGCGGCGGGCGGCCTCCCGGTTGAAGTTGGGCCAGATCTCGGTCTCCATGATGATGACCAACGCCGGCTTGATGGCGTCCAGGGTGCGGCGTACGGCGGGCAAAAAGTCAAAGGGGAAATAGATGCACAAATCTTTTTCCGGGAAACCGGAGGCAACCCCACGGCCGGTTTCGGTGGTGTTTGAGACCACGATGCAATGGCCGGGATAGCGAAGGCGCAGCGCCTTGAGCAGGGGCCGGGCGGCAATGGATTCGCCCACCGAGACGGCATGCAGCCAGATCACCGGGCGGTTGGCGATGGCGGCGAGCCCGGCAGAGGGGATATGTCCGAAACGCTCGCCCAGGGCTGCCGGCCGGCCGCGGCTGATCGAGCGGTACAGGTGGTAGAGGAGCGCCGGCACGAACAGCATTAGGGACAGTATGTTGTAGGCCGCGTAGAACATGGGAAATTCAGGCCCCGCCGTTGGGAGCCGGCTCCCGGTCAAACCTCATCAGGTAGTAGAGCGCCACAGCCGTGAGATGTACGCACCCCCACGCCCAGAGGACGTCACTGACGAAGTGGGCACCTTGGGCAAGGCGGGCCACCCCCATAATAAGCCCATAGATCATGCCCCACGTGAATATCCGGGCAGCGATCCGCGGTGAGCGGCGGCGCAGGGCGAAAAACGGCATGGCCAGGTAGAAGGCCGAAGCACCGTGTCCGGAGGGAAACGAGTTTCCCTTGCCCGCCACCCCCCTTTCCCATGGATGGTGAAACGTCTTTGTGCCCCCGAACTGGGTAATGTCGCGCGGGCGCGGACGCCCCCAATGATCCTTGAAGGCCGTATTGACCAGCAAACCGGGCCCCAGCATCAGTAAGATCACCATAAATATCGCGCTCTTTCTGTATGACGCCAAGCCGGGTTTGAAGTATCCTGCCGCGAACAGCGCCAAGGCAGCATATCCCAGGAGATAGGAGGGATAAAAACCGTACTGGTAGAGAAAATGCCACGGCTGTGCGTCTCCCACCGGCCATGCCCCATCGATATGGAAAAACGCGGAGACCTTCAGATCGGCCCCGGTTACGGCGATGAGCAGCGTCCCCACGAAAAGCACCGCAATCGGCACCCCGAAATCCATAAGTTTTCTGTTCAGCATGACGGCTCCCCGGCTCGCTTCCAGCGGCGATGCACCCAGTACCAGTCCGCCGGGTGGGCGACAGTGAAATTCTCCACATAGCGAGACAAGGCCTGGACGTCGCGCTGGATGCCCTGCTCGGACGTGTCGCTGCCAAGTTCGTATTCGGGATGCAGGGTGATGACGTTTGTTGCGCCTTCACGGTGGATGGATGCCGGAACCAGGGCCGCCCCGGTCTTCCGGCCGATGATGACCGGCGCCTTGCTGGCCCAGGCCTTTCTGCCGAGGACATCGATCAGCACCCCGTCCTCGGGAAAGACGGCCTGGTCCGCCAGGATGCCGATAACGCCGCCTCCTTTCAACACGCCGAGCATCGTTTTCAGGCCACCCTGTTTGTAAATGATCCTGTTATTGTAATGCAGCCGCATTTTTTCCACCATGGTGTTGAGGTAGGGGTTGTCCTGACGGCGCGCTACGACCGCTATGGGTTCATTGTGCGCATGCGAGAATGCCAGGGCCAATAGTTCCCAGTTACCGCAGTGTCCTGTCACAAAGATGACCCCTTTGTGCCGCTGCCGGGCGCGCTCGAAATTTTCGTACCCTCTGAATTCGACGTTTTTTAGTATGGCTTCTCCCCTGCCGTGATACAGCCGGCAGGTCTCAAGCAGCGATAACCCCAGATGCCGGAACAGCTCACGTGCAATCTCCTCAGGCGTTTCCAGGGGGAACGTCCAGTCGGGGCGCCTTTTCATGTAGGGGAGTGCCTGGCGAATATTCTCGATGGCGATGCGGCACCGTTTGGGCAACAGCAGGGCAATGAGACCGCCGACTACCTTTCCGGTGGCGTTCATGGCCACTGCGGGGACAGCTGCCGCCCCCAGAGAAAAAAGATAGAACAGAGCGGCCTGAGCAGACCAGAGGAGGCGTTTCATGGCTCGTCGCTGGGGTCACCGGCGCTGCGATCGCTGAATTGCAGGGAGTGGAGCCGGCTGTAGAGACTGCTGTTCTTCAACAGGTCGTCATTGGAACCGCTTTCAACAATACGGCCCTGTTCAAGGACAATGATGGTATCGGCATGCAGTACGGTGGAGAGACGGTGGGCAATGACAAAAGTGGTGCGGTTGATCATCAGGTTGTCCAGGGCCTTTTGCACCATCTTTTCGCTTTCCGTGTCCAGGGCGCTGGTGGCCTCGTCCAGTATCAGGATCGGCGCATTTTTGAGAATCGCCCGCGCGATGCAGATGCGCTGGCGTTGCCCGCCGGACAGCCGCAGCCCCCGGTCGCCGATGTTGGTGTCGTACCCATGGGGCAACTGCTGGATGAAATCATCGGCAAAGGCCGCCTTGGCCGCCTCCACCACCTCTTCCTGGGTGGCGCCCGGTTTCCCGTAACGGATATTGTTGGCGATGCTTTCGTTGAACAGGGTGGTTTCCTGGTCCACCAGGGCAATCTGGGAAACCAGAGATGCAACGGTTACGTCGCGGATGTCGCGGCCGTCGATGAAGATGGCGCCTTCGCTTACATCGTAGAAACGGGGGATCAGGGAGACCAGGGTCGTCTTCCCGCCGCCCGAGGGACCCACCAGTGCGACCATGCGGCTGCTTTCCGCGACCAGGGAAATGTTCCTGAGCACCGGTTCGCCGCCGTAATTGAAGGATACGTTGCGAAACTCGACCCGGCCGGATGAACGTTCCATGTCCACCGCACCTGGTCTATCGACGATAGCCCGGCGCTCGTCCAGGAGATGAAAGACGCGATCCGCCGCGCCGGCCGAGCGCTGCACTACATTGTACGACGATTGCAGCTTTTTGATCGGGGTGAATACCATGACCATTGCGGCAATGAACGAGAAGAATTCCGAGGGTGTCATGCGGCCCGACATGACCTGGCTGCCGCCGAAGTAGACCACCCCGGCCACCCCCAGGGAGATGATGGACTCGGAAACCGGCATGGCCAGGGATTCATATTTTATATACCGGCGGATCTGGCGGAAAAACTCCAGGTTGGTCGCCTGAAAGCCGGCAATGGTCTGGTTTTCCAGACCAAAGGCCTTGATGACCTTGACGCCGGAAAAGGTCTCCTGAAGAACGGCTGTCAGGCCGCCCATGACGTTGAGGCTCCGGCCGGAGGCATTCTTGATCTTCTTGCCGATCAGTTTGGCGGGATAGGCCGTGGCCGGAATCACCACGAACGAGATGATCGCCAGCGCCCAGTTGCGATAGAAGATGACCCCCATGAGCGAAACAGCGGAGATCAGGTCGCGGAACAGCCCGGTGACCACCTGCCCGATCCCCTCCTGCATCTGGGAAATATCGTTGGTCATGTGCGACATTAGTTCACCGGTGGACTGGCGGTTGAAAAAGGCCATATCCTGGCGGAGCGTGTTTGCATAGAGGGTATTGCGGATATCCTGGATCGCCTTCTGGCCGGCCAGCTTGATGGTAGTATCGTAGGTAAAGCGGGCAAAACCCCTGACCACGAACAGGATGACGATCCCGACCGGCACGAGCAGGAAGATGCCGGTATCCTTGCCGGCGAAGATCTTCTTCAAAACCGGTTCGACCAGATAGGCGAAAGCGCCGTCCATGCCTCCCACGATTGCCGAGCAGAGCGCAGAGATGAGCAACAGCCCCCAATAGGGCTTGAAAAATCCGAGGGAACGTTCCAGTGTTGATTTCATTGACCTTCCATTGTCGCCAGTATCAGTCGTGCCACATTCGCGGAGGCGCCGCCACCGCCCAATCGGCCCCGTACGGCCGCCAGCTTTTCCCTGATTGCACCGGCATACCCCGCATCCGTAAGTATTGAACCGATCTCGTCCGCGATCATGACCGGATTTGCCTCTTCCTGGATGAGTTCCCTGACCACGGTTTCTCCGGCAACAATGTTGCAGAGGCCGATGTTGTCCACCTTCACCAAGCGTTTCGCCAATTGGTACGTGAGGGGCGAGAGCTTGTAGATGATGACCATTGGCGTGCCGACCAGGGCGATTTCCAGGGTGACGGTGCCCGAAACGGAGATGACGGCGTCGCAGGCCCGGATCAGGTCGTGGATCCGTTCGCGGCTGATGACGACATCGAGGCCGGCTGTCGTGAGCAGCATGGTTACGTCATCATCGCGCAACGTGGATGCCAGAGGAAGGACAAACTGGATATCGGGAAAGCGCTTCTTCAGCAGGACGGCCGCTTCGGTGATAACCGGCAGGAGGCGCTCGATTTCGTTCCGGCGGCTGCCGGGGAAGAGTCCGACGATCTTGCGGCCGGGATCGAGCCCGAAACCGGCGGCCATATCGTCCCGTTCTCCGGCGACCTTGACAAGGTCGATCATGGGATGCCCCACAAAGGAAACCTGCACGCCGGCATGTTTGTAAAAGGAGGCTTCAAAGGGAAGGATCACCGCCATGTGATCCACCAGCCGGGCGATCTCCCTAACCCGTCCCTGGCGCCAAGCCCAGATCTGCGGGCTGATGTAGTACAGCACCTTTACGCCGGCCTTGCGGGCCGCCTTGGCCAGGCGCAGGTTGAACCCGGGATAATCGATCAGGATCAGCAGGTCAGGCCGGTCGGCAGACAGAATTCTTTTCAGCTTGAGGAAGGCGCCCGAGATGACATCGAAATGCTTGAGCACCTCCACCAGCCCCACCACGGCCATGTCGGCCGAATCGACCAGGGTCTCGACCCCCGCCTCGCGCATGCGGGCGCCGCCGATGCCGAAAAAATGCAACAACGGGTCCAGCCTGAGCGCTTCCCGGACCAGGTCGGCGCCGTAGATGTCAGCGGAGGCCTCGCCCGCCACGATCATGATTCGACGCCGTGTCTTCACGCCAATAAGGGCATTGGCGTCTTCTCCGTCTCCCCGACGTAAGGAGGCTGGCAATGATAAGTTGAACATAATTGCGCTCGGATTTTGATCAGATTTGGCTGCAGCGATTGAACAAAACCGCAGGCGCAGCAGTGCTACGTCGAGGATTCTGTGATTGAGCTGCGGTCAAAGGTGGCCGGAATATGAGATGCAAGATGTTCATGTTATTGTTGCCAGCCTCCTTGGTTCATATCCGCCTGCGTCGCCGGTTCGCCCCTGCCCTGTTCCCGGCGCGCAATTAAGCCAGGACCTCTTTGACGGTTTCCGCCACCATCCGCACCGATGCGTCGGGCATTTCCGGATAGACCGGGAGCGACATGCAGCGGCTGGCCACGTCCTCGGCAACCGGCAAGTGCACGCCTGCGCAGGCTTGGGCAAAGACGTCCTGTTTGTGGAGAGGGATGGGATAGTAGACGGCCGAGGCAATCTGTTGTTCCGAGAGTTTGGCCATGACCGCATCGCGCCGGTCAGTCAGGATGGTATACTGGTGATAGACGTGTCTCCCCGTGCCATCCTCGTGGGGAACGGTCGCCACATCGGCCAGCAGGGAGGAATAGAGGTGCGCCACGCGGCGGCGGCCTGCGTTGAATTCATCGATCCGCTTGAGCTTCACCCGCAATATGGCGGCCTGAATATCGTCAAGTCGGCTGTTGAAGCCGATCACGCTGTGATGGTATCGCACACGGCTGCCATGGTTGCGCAGCACCCTGACCTGTTCCGCCAGTTCAGCCGTGGCGCAGGTGACCATGCCGCCATCGCCGTAGCATCCCAGGTTCTTGCTGGGAAAAAAGCTGAAACATCCCAGAAGGCCGAGGGTACCGGTCATGCGGCCGCTGATCTCCGCACCGAAGGATTGGGCGCAATCCTCGATCAAAAGCAGGTCATGCTTCTTGCAGATAGCCGTGAACGCCGCCATGTCGGCCGGTTGGCCGAAGAGGTGCACGGGGATGATCGCCTTGGTGCGGGGGGTGATGGCCTTTTCGATCATGGCAGGATCGAGGTTGAAGGTCTTGGGGTCGATGTCGGTGAAGACCGGCGTGGCTCCGGCATAGCAGACGGCCTCGGCCGTGGCGATAAAGGTGAACGGAGAGGTGATGACCTCATCCCCCGGACCGATGCCGGCCGCCAGGATGGCCAGATGGAGGGCGTCGGTGCCCGATGCGCAGGTGACGGCATGGGGCGCACCCAGATATGCAGCGGCTTCCTGCTCCAGGGCGGTTACGTTGGGTCCCAGGATGAATTGGCTGCTCTCCAGGGACGCAAGAACGGCCGCATCGATTTCCGTTTTCAGCATTTGGTATTGGTTCTTGAGGTCTACCATTGGGATCATGGGTGTGTCCTTTTCAGACTTAGGTTGATTTTGAGGGCCGTTTCCAATGCCATCTTTCCTGCCCTGCCGCTTACCTGCGGCTGTTTCCCTTCCCTGATGGCCGCGATAAACGATTCGATCTCGTTTCTCAGCGCATCGGCCTCTCCCAGCGCCCGCTCATCCACCTTCACATTGGGAACTCCCGGAAACAACTCGCCGCTTCCCTTTCGGGCCACCAGCAGCTTGCGGTTCTGGAAGTCGAGCGTTATGTAGGCGTCGCGCTGGAATATGCGCATCTTGCGTTCGCTCTTCAGGCTGATGCGGCTGGCGGTCACGTTGGCTACGCAGCCGTTCTCGAAAACGATGCGGGCATTGGCGATATCCTCCTCGCCGGTGAAGACCGGCGCCCCGATGGCATCAATGTGCTCAACCGGGGACCCGACGATATGCTGGATGATGTCGATGTCGTGGATCATCAGGTCCAGGACCACGTTAACGTCCGTACCACGCGGCTTGAAGGGAGCGATGCGCACCGACTCGATGAAGAGCGGCTCGTGGAGGATGTCCCCCAGCGCCACCAGGGCCGGGTTGAAACGCTCCAGGTGGCCAACCTGGAAGACCAGCCGGCGTGCTTCGGCGAGGGCTATCAGTTCGTCGGCCTCGGCCGTTGTGACGGTGATCGGTTTTTCGATCAGCACGTGGACGCCGGCTGCCAGGAAATCGCGGGCAACGGTGTGGTGAAACTGGGTTGGAACTACCACGCTGACCGCATCCACCTTGCCGATCAAAGCACGATGATCGCTGTAGGGTGTCGTCCCCAGCGCCGCCGCAATCTCGGCGACCCGCTTCGGATCGCTGTCCACTACACCGACCAGTTCCACATCCGGGATGGCGGCGTACTTCTGGGCATGGAAATTACCCAGATAGCCCACGCCTATGACGGCCGTCTTGAGGGCGCTCATCCGCGACAGATGCCCCGTTCGGAGCGTTCGATAAAGTCCAGCAGGTATTCCACTTCGGTGCACTCCTTGATCTCTGCCCTGATGCGGGCAATGGCGTCGGGCAGTTTCAGTCCTGCCATGAAAAGCGTCTTATAGGTCTTTTTCAGGTTGCTGATCACCTCGTCCGTGAATCCGCGGCGTTTAAGGCCGATCAGGTTCAATCCCCTCAGCTTGGCGTCGCGCTTTCCCGATGTAGCGATCATGTAGGGCGGAATGTCCAGGCCGATCAGGGTGCCTCCGCCGACCATGACATGGGCGCCGACCGTGGCGAATTGATGCACCGCCACCAGGCCGCCCAGGATGACGTGATCCTCGATCGTGACATGCCCGGCCAGGGTCGCCACGTTGGCCATGACCACGTTGTTGCCGACGCGGCAATCGTGCGCCACGTGGGAGTAAGCCATGAGAAGGTTGTTGCTGCCGACCACGGTTTCGCCATGGCCGGAAACCGTGCCGCGGTGAATCGTGGCAAACTCGCGGACCATGTTGTTGTCACCGATGCGGGTCCAGGTCTCTTCACCCCGGTATTTCAGGTCCTGGGGCGGAGCACCGACCGAGGTCTGATGGAAGATATGGTTGTTTTCGCCGATCTCCGTCCAGTCGCCGATCACGGCATGGGCACCGATCTTGGTGCCCTTTCCGATGGAGACCTGTTTGCCGATGATAGCATACGGGCCTACCTCGACATCAGGAGCCAGACGTGCGCTCGGCTCGATTAGTGCGCTTGGGTGTATCATGGGAACTCCCCCTGGTATGGTGCTGCCTAAGAGAATTTCTAAAGCTTTGCTACGCCGCCTTATCGGCAAAGGTGGCCTTGAGGGCGGCCTCGGTGACCAGAGTGTCGCCCACGAATGCCTTGCCGTCCACCCCCCAGATACCGCGGCGGTTGAAAGTCGTTTCGATCTGGATGCGCAGTTGGTCACCGGGAAATACCGGTTTTCTGAACTTCGCATTGTCGATTGACATGAAATAGCTGACCTTTTTCTTTGTCTCATCGTCCGATGCCAGATAGGCCATGATGCCGGCCACCTGAGCCATGGCCTCGACGATCAGCACTCCCGGCATGACCGGATGGCCGGGAAAGTGCCCTTGGAAAAAGGGCTCGTTAATGGTGACGTTCTTGATTCCGACGCAGCGTTTACCGTGCTCCAACTCAATGATCCGATCGACCATGAGGAAGGGAAACCGGTGGGGGAGAATCTTCATGATTTCATTGACGTCCATCAGCATGGGAAACCTCGTTGAAATAAAATATCAGTTA
Source organism: Oryzomonas sp. (assembly GCA_031292255.1). Taxonomy (GTDB): domain Bacteria; phylum Desulfobacterota; class Desulfuromonadia; order Geobacterales; family Pseudopelobacteraceae; genus Oryzomonas. The sequence goes on from JARLHN010000021.1 coordinate 30,688, forward strand.
TTTTTTAAGCAGTTCTTCCAGTTCGACAATACGTTTTTCCAAGGCGCTGACCGTTTTTTTCAGGGCCGGCAGGTTGGTGACAACCGCCATGGACTTGAGCCATTCCTTGTGTGGCTGGGACGGGTAGCCGCTGTAGCCGGCGTTGGCAGCCAGCGAGTTGGGCACCCCTGACTTGGCACCCACCATCACGTTGTCACCGATGGTCAGATGGCCGGCAATACCAACCTGCCCGGCCAGGGTTACGTGGTCGCCGACCGTGGTGCTGCCCGATATCCCCACCTGGGAGACAATCATGCAGTCGCGCCCAATCTGGCAGTTGTGGGCGATCTGTACCAGGTTATCGAGCTTGGTGCCCTTCTTTATCAGGGTCGCCTCCAGGGCGGCCCGGTCGATGGCCGTATTGGCGCCGACCTCCACATCGTCCTCAAGCACCACGATGCCGATCTGTGGAATGCGGTAGTAACCGCGACCGTCCGGGGCATAACCAAACCCGTCGCTCCCGATGACCGCGCCGGGCTGTATGATCACCCGGTCGCCGAGGCGGCAACGCTCGCGGATCACCGCATTTGCGTGCACCACACAGTCATTGCCGATCACGGCCCCCTCGTAAATGACGGCGCCGCTATGGATGACGGTGCGGTCGCCGATGGCAACGTTGTTCCCGACACAGGCGCCGGGATAGATGCTGATCCCCTCCCCCAGCGCTACGCCGGTTCCCACGTTTGACTCGGGCATTACACCCAGCGGCGGATGAGGGGCCGTGTGGAAGAGCGTCAGAAGCTTGGCGAATCCCAGGTAGGGGTTGGCCACCTCGATCACATTGCGGCCGTAACTTTCTCCTCCGGGCGCCATCAGTACCGCTCCGGCCTTTGTCTGCGCAACCTTGGCGGCATATTTGGAGTTTGCCAGAAACGTTACCGTGTCGGGTCCGGCACTTTCCAAGGGCGCAAGTCCGCCAACGCGTACCGTTTCGTCCCCCTTGACCGTGCCCCCCAGATAATCGGCCACTTCCTTCAATGTTTTGCTCTGCTTCATGTCACTGCCCCGTATCGGTACGCCATGAAATCCCAGACAGCATGATGCGCCGTCCGGTAGAAGGCCGTCGCACGGACAGGTGCGATACGGCGGCAACGGTCGGACATCGTGAAACAGTCCGGCTTCGTGGGGAGACCGTTATTTCTTTTTAGTGGCGTTGAAGAGCTTCAGCACTTCGTCGGTCACATCGGCCTTGTCATCGACGTACAGAATCACGCTGTCGTTTTTGGCAAAGATAAAGGCATAGCCGTTGATGTGAGCGTATTCCTTGATAACCTTCTCCATCTCCTCAAGGATCTTGCGGGTGAACTCCTCATCCTTGCCCTGGAGCTCATCCTGGGCATCCTTGGTGAAACGCTGAAACTCCTTCAGCTTCTGCTGATAGTCCTTTTCCTTGCCGGCACGGGCCGTTTCGGACAACAACATGCCTTGTTTTTCAAGTTCTTCCTTCAGCCTCTTGAGTTCGTCCTGCTTGCCGTTGATCTCGTCTTGGTATTTTTTGAGTCGTGCCGCCAACTGTTCCTTGGCCTCCTTACCCGCCTCGGAATTGTTGAGCGCCCGTTGCATATCCACATAGCCGATCTTGACATCGGCAGCAGACGCCGTCCCCGCCGCCAGGCAAAGGACCATGATTCCCGCCAGTATAAACCTTCTCATGATTAATGCTCTCCTTTTTCTGTAGTGATGCAGCCTAAAAGAGGCTACCGATTGTAAACTCGAGTCTGCCGCCCGGACTGTCCAGGCCGGGGCGCGGGTTGAGCGGAATGCCGTACTCCACGACGAGCGGCCCAAGCGGCGAGGCCCACTTGATCCCCAAGCCGTAGCTCATCAACACCGAACCGAACATCTTGCTGAAGGTTTCACTGGTTGAATTACCGTAATCGAAAAAGACGACCCCCTTGACCCCCACATCGGCGAGGATGGGGAAGCCTAACTCCGCATTGCCGTTAAACTCTTTGTCGCCCCCCAGGTAGACCACATTGTCGGACGAAGAGCCGTTGATCGGGCTCGCAAGCCCCAGATGATCCACCGGGCAAACCGTGCGGGACCTGTAGCCGGTCAGCGAGTAGATGCCGCCGAGGTAGAATTTTTCGTCGATCGGCACCAGCTGCCCCTCCACCGCCTGGACATACCCCAAAACCAGCTTGGTGGAGAAGACCACCTTCTTGTAGAGGGGGTGAAACCAGGTATTCTCCAGGGTATAACGGGCAAACTTGTTGTTCCCCCCCAGGCCGGCAAATTCGGCCGTAAAGGAATCGATGAAGCCGGTTGTGGGATCGAGGCGGTAGTCGGTATTGTTATGGGTGATACTGGCCATGATGGAACTGGTCGTCGTTTCCCCCAGCGGAAAGTTGTCCGGGGTGGCGATATGGAAATCATCATAGGCCGCCTGCGGGTTGTAGAGATCCTTGACCTCGAACTTGTACATGAAGAAGGTGCCGACATAGTCATTGATCGGGTAGCCCCCCTTGATATCGCCGCCGGTCAGGCGCTTGGTGTAATCGTTGTAAATGCGCTGCGTGCGGTAGATGTCGCCTCCCAGGTTCCACTTGGTGTCAAGGAAGTAGGGGTCGGTCACGCCGATGGAATAGGTCTGCGACCTCGAGCCGATGGAACCGGAAACATTCGCCTTGAGCCCCAGGCCGAGGAAGTTCGATTGCTGCACGGAGCCCTGGCCGATGATGCCGTCCAGGGAGCTGTAACCGCCGCCGACACTGAAGGTACCGGTCGGCTTCTCCTTTACATCCACGTTGACGTTGAGCTTGTTGCCGGCGCTCCCTTTGGCCGTCGCAAGATTGGCTTCCTCAAAATAACCTGTGTTCATCAGGTTTTGCTTGCTGCGCTTCATGCCGGTGGCACTGGAGAGTTCGCCCTCGGTGACGCGCAGCTCGCGACGGATCACCTTGTCGCGGGTCTTGGGGTTGCCGGCGATGTTGATCCGTTCGAGCGAAACCAGCTCCCCTTTTTCCATATCAAAGGTCAGATCAATGATAAGTTTCGCGTTGTCGGGCTTTGTCAGAGGATTGACGTTGGCAAAGGCATACCCCTTGTCGGCGTAGATGTCGGTCAGGGCAGCGATATCGGTGCGAAGGGTGCTCCGGCTGAAAATCTGTCCAGGTTCGGCCTTGATATGCTTTCGCAGCTCGCTGACAGGTTCCAGCAGGTCTCCCTTGAAGTTGATATCGCCGATCCGGAACTGCTCCCCTTCCGTGATGCCGATGAATACCTCCAGGGCGTCCTTGGCATCGGTCAGCTTGACCACCGGCTCACCCACCTTGACATTGATGTAGCCGTTGTTCATGTAGTGGTCGGCAAGCAGCAAGGCGTCGTTTTTCAACACCTCCTCCTTGTACGTACCGGCCCCGGTCAGCCACGACAGGAACCACTTTTCCTTGGTTTCCATGACCTTGCGCAGCTGGCTGGCGGTGAAGGCCCGGTTCCCGTCGAAGTGGATGATACGGATGAGGATTTTCTTTCCCTCGGTAATCTTGAAGGTAATCGCAAGTTCCGTGGGTGTGCGTTTTTCCACCACCGGCTCGATTTCGGCAAGGTAGTAACCGTCATCGCCGTACAGTTTCTTGATCTTGGCAACGCTCTTGGCAAGGTCCTTGGTGGAGAGTATGGAGTTCTGGTGGAACTCCAGAGCCTCCTTGAGCTTGTCCGTGCCCAGTTCCTTGTTCCCCTCGAATTTTATGTCGCGGACAACCGGTTTTTCCAGCACCGTATAGACGAGGACCGTGCCCTTGTCAGTCTCCTCCGTAGCCACCTGGATATCCTGGAACTGGCCGAGTTTGTATATGGCGCGGATATCGGCGTCGGTCTTGTCTTCATTCAAGGCATCGCCGGCCTTGATGGAGACGACATTGAGGATGGCAGCCGATTCGATTCGGTGGTTACCCTTGATCCGTACCTCGTAAATCTTTTCGCCTTCAGCGCGCGCTGTTCCGGCAACGATGAGTTGCAAGGCGCATATAAACAGTATTACCGTACGGAATATGGGCACTCTTCCCCCGAGACTCATAAAAGTAGTTCAAGCCGGCCGTCAACCAGCCGCACGGTTCTTCCCATGGCGGCGGCCAAATGTTCATTGTGGGTGACCACCACCAGGGTCAGTCCCTTTTTCTGCTGCAGTTCGGCCAACAGTGCATGAATACCCTCACTGGTCTTCATATCCAGATTGCCGGTCGGCTCATCCGTCAGCAGCAACTCAGGCGACAGCTCCAGGGCACGCGCAATAGCCACCCGCTGTTGTTCGCCTCCGGACAGTTCGCCGGGGCGGTGAGTCATGCGGTGGCCCAGTCCGACATCATTCAACAACTCCTCTGCCGTTGCCCTGGCCTTGTCGCGATCTATTCGAGCGATCAGGGCCGGCATCATGACATTCTCCAAGGCTGTGAATTCGGGCAACAGATGGTGGAACTGGAAGACAAAGCCGATGCTCTTGTTGCGGAACACCGCCAGTTCACGGTCGCTCTTCCGAAAAAGGTCCTCGTTGCGAAAGCTGACGCTCCCCGATGAAGGCCGGTCCAGCGCCCCCAGCAGGTGCAGCAGCGTACTTTTGCCGGCGCCAGAGGCCCCCACCAGGGCGGTGGTGGTTGCTGCCTCCACATCAAGGTCGATGCCGGTCAGCACCTCAATCCGGTTCGGCCCGGTCGTGTAGGTTTTGCACAGGCCGCGCACCTCCAGCAGATTACTCATAGCGCAACGCCTCGGCGGGCAACATTCTCGACGCCTGCCACGATGGGTACAGTGTGGCAATGAACGAGATCAGCACCGCCGTTACCGATATCAGGACCACATCGGACGGCACCACCAACGACGGGAAATGATCCAGGTAGTAAACGTCCTTGCTGAAAAAGTTCAAACCGGTGACCTTTTCGATGACGTTGATGATCGATTCGAGGTTAAGGGCGATCAAAAGTCCCGAGGCAACCCCCAGGATGGTGCCGATGACGCCGATGATCAGCCCTTCCAGGACAAATATCTTCATGATGCTGAGGCCGGTGGCCCCCATGGACTTGAGAATGGCAATATCCCTGGTCTTCTCCATCACCACCATGAAAAGGGTTGAAGCGATGCCGAAGGCCGCCACAAGGACGATCAGGGTCAGGATGATGAACATGACCATCTTCTCCGTTTTGAGGGCAAAGAGGATGTTGCGGTTCATCTGCATCCAGTCGCGGGCGTAGTATTCGGGCGCCATGGCCTGGTTGATGGCGCGCACCAGTTCGCCGGTGTGATAGACGTCGTCCACCTTGAGCTGGATGCCGGTGACGGTATCGCCCAGATCGAAAAAGGACTGGGCTTGGGCCAAGCTGACATAGGCCAGGGTCGAGTCGTACTCGAACATGCCGGTATTGAATATTCCCATCACGCGAAATGACTTCATCCGGGGCATCATGCCCAGCGGCGTGATGTTCCCCATGGGGGAAACGACGTTGACCGTATCACCCACGAGCAGACCGAGGTGTTTGGCCAACTCCTTGCCCACCACCAATCCCGGTTTGGCGCCAAAGCCTGAGCCCATGGCCGGGTCGAGGTGGTCGAGAGAACCCTCGACGATCGACGTGCTCAATTTGGTTACTTGGCGGTCCGAGCGGACATCGATCCCCCGCAGCACTACGCCGGAGACATTTTTGCCGGACGACAGCATGACCTGATTGTAGATGAACGGCGTGGCGGCCCGCACCCCTTTGAAGCCTTTGAGCTTCGCCATGACCTGCTGGTAATCCTCCATGGGAGCGCCGTTATGGGTGACCACCACATGGGCATTGGTCCCGAGGATCTTGTCCTTAAGGTCTTCTTCAAAACCGGTCATTACCGCCAGCACCACGATCAGCGCCATAACCCCCAGGGCAACCCCTGCGGTGGAAATGAAGGTAATGATCGAGATGAATGTAGACTTGCGCTTGGCCTTCAGGTAGCGCAGCCCGATAAAAAGCTCAAAGGGCATCGCCTATTTCGTTTCCTTCCGCAATTGGGGAAACAGGATCACGTCGCGGATCGAGGCCGAATCCGTCAGCAACATCACCAAACGGTCGATGCCGATGCCTTCGCCGGCCGTTGGGGGCAAGCCGTACTCCAGGGCGCGGACATAATCCTCATCCATGTAGTGGGCTTCTTCGTCACCCTTGTTCTTCTCGGCCACCTGGGAGAGAAAACGCTCCTTCTGGTCAACCGGGTCATTCAGCTCCGAGAAGGCATTGGCGATCTCCCGACCGCCGATGATCAATTCGAAACGATCGACGATATCCGGGTCGTGATCGTTTTTGCGCGACAGCGGCGACACCTCGGTCGGATAGGCGGTGATGAAGGTCGGCTGGATCAGCTTGTGCTCCGCCACCTCCTCGAATATCTCCATGATCAGCTTGCCATAGCCAATGTCCTGGGAAAGGTCGAGACCGAGGCTGCGGGCATAGGCCAGGGCCAGATCGCGGTCATTCAGCTGCATGGCATCGATATCGCCATACTCCAGGATCGCCTCCCGAACGGTCAGGCGCTTCCAGGGACGCTTGAAGCTGATCCCGTTCCCCTGACAGTTGAAGTCCAGGGTGCCGAGCACCTCCTGGGCCACATGGCAGAAGAGTTCCTCGGTGAAGTCCATCAACTCCTCATAGGTGGCGTAGGCCTGATAGAACTCCATCATGGTGAACTCGGGGTTATGGCGCACCGAGATCCCTTCGTTCCTGAAATTCCGATTGATCTCGAAAACCCTTTCCAGTCCGCCCACAACCAGACGTTTCAAGTAGAGTTCAGGCGCAATGCGCAGGAAGAGCTGCATGTCCAGGGCGTTATGGTGGGTTACGAACGGCCGGGCCGCTGCGCCGCCGGGGATCGGCTGCATCATGGGGGTCTCGACCTCAAGGAAGTCGCGGCCGGCCATGAAACCGCGAATCAGATTGACGATACGGGAGCGTTTGATAAAGACGTCCCGCGATTCGGGGTTGACGATCAGGTCCACATACCGTTGGCGGTAACGGGTCTCCAGATCGGTGAGGCCGTGGAATTTCTCCGGCAGGGGGTGCAGAGACTTGACCAGAAGGCGGACCTGCTTTGCATGGAGCGAGAGTTCGCCGGTCTTGGTGCGGAACGGGAACCCCTCGATGCCGACGATATCGCCAATGTCAAAGGACTCAAAGGCCTCAAAGGCTTCTGCGCCGATATCATCTTTTTTAACGTAGACCTGGATACGCCCTTTGCGGTCCTGAAGCTGGATAAAGGCCGCCTTGCCAAAAGAGCGCCGGGCAAGGATGCGGCCGGCCACAACATACTGTTCATCGCCGGCATCGAACTGTTCCTTGTCGCCATAGGCGGCAATCACCTCGGCCGATGTATGCTGCGGCTTGAAATCATTGGGATATGGATTGACTCCCGCCTCCCAGAGGGCATCGACTTTGCGCCGTCTCTGAAGCAGGAGTTCGCTGAGTTCTTCCATAGTATTTGTTTAGCCTTTCGTGAAAAACGTTTCCGGAATCCGGAGAGGACAAGACTGCTAAAAATATCGCCAACATCCTGTCAGGTCAAGAAAAAAAGGGCATGGCCGCCAGGCCGCGCCATGGGCGGGCTAGTGTTCCGTACAGTTGGTTCAGCGCAGTGATTCCAAGGAATTTCAACCCCTGGAAATGCGCGGCGACGCGGGACTTCGCCGGGGAGCCGTAACGCAGCCAGGGGCTAAATGAGCCGAAATAACCTTGAATGAATCAACCGTACACGACACTAAAGGTCTTCCTCTGTTTTTTTGGCATCACGGGAACGACTGCTGCGCTTTTTGGGCGCAACGACCTCCTCAACCGGCTCGGATAACGCTTTGGCGGTCTTTTTGGCGGTAGTTCGGCGAGGTTTTTCCGGTTTCGCCGACTCAAGTGCCGTTTCGGCCGGGAGTGCCGCCAGCGCCTCTTCTCTTTTTTTCGGGGCACGCGGAGCCCTGGCCCGCTTTGGCTTTTCTGCTGTCGGCGCTGCCTCGGGCTTCTCAACATGCGGCGGTTCGGAAACAACGGCCCCAGGCTGGACAGCGGCCCCATCGAGTTCCTGCCCCCCTTTGCGGCTGCTGCGGCGCGGCTTGGCACGCTTTCCGGGTGACACCTCTTCGGCCGTTTCAACGGCAGGCGGGACAACAGCGGCCGCCACTTCCGCGGCAGGCGGGGCGGTGGTTTCTGCGACCGCCTGCGCCCTTTTGCTGCTCCGTCGGGGCCTATTCGTGGCCGGTGCCTCCGTGGGCTCAACCATGGCCTGTTGCTCCAAGGGTGTCACCGGGGCGGCCTCGACGACCTGCGCTGCGGTTTCTGCGGTTTCCGCGGTTTCCGCTGTTCCTCCATCCAGCGCCTTGCCTCCCTTGCGGCGGCGGCGCTTGCGTTTCTTGGACTTGGCCGGGGTCTCCAACGCGGCACCCTCGCCCAGATCGGACGCTTCTTCCGCTGACGGCACGGTTGCTTGCTCAAGCTTTGCAGGGGCTTCCTCCATCGGCAGAGCTTCAGCGGACTGCTCGGCTGCCGCCCCCTCTCCGGCATGCTTCTTCTTCTTGCGGCGGCGCTTGCGTTTCTTCCCGCCATCGGCAACGCCCCCCTCAACCGTCTTCTCCTCCCCTACCTCGGGTTCGGGCCGCGCCTCTTTCCGCTCTGACGGTTTTCGTTCCGCCGGCTTCGGCGCCTCGGCAGCCTCGGCCTCGGAGGCCAGAACATCCTCCAAACGTGGATTTTCGCGTTTGACGGTCTCCAGCTCAAGCTGGTTCATGGTAAAGGAGGGTTTCCCCTTGACCGTCACCTCGATCTCGTAATCGTTCTCGATCTGGGTAAGTTCGCGCTTCTTGCGATTGAGCAGGTAGTAGGCTACTTCCAGCGGCAAGGAGCCGCGCACCTCGGCAACGGTCCCCTTGGCGGCAGCTGCATGTACCTTACGCAGGAATGAGAGGGCCATGGCCTCGACCGACTTGACCTTGCCACGCCCCTCGCAATGGGGACATGCCAGGTGAATGGCATCGTTTAGCGTCTTGGCGATGCGCTGGCGCGACATCTCCAACATGCCGAATTCGGAGATGCGCCCCAGGTTGACCCTGGCCTTGTCTATCTTGAGTGCCTGCTTGAGGACCTTCTCAACCTCTATATTATGCTTCGTTTCCCGCATGTCGATGAAATCGATCACGATCAGGCCGCCCAGGTCGCGCAACCGGAGCTGGCGCGCCACCTCTTCGGCAGCCTCCATGTTGGTCTTGAAGGCGGTATCTTCAATCCCCCGCTCGCCGCTGGATTTGCCCGAATTGACGTCGATGCTGACCAGCGCCTCGGTAGGTTCGATGATCAATGAGCCGCCGGAGGGAAGCGGGACCCGCTTTTCATAGATCTGGTCGATCTGCTCTTCCAGTTGGAAACGGGAGAAGATGGGACGCTTCTCCTTGTGCAGCTTGACCCGCTTCTCGCACTTGGGCATGGTCTCGCGGAAGAACTCCTTGGCCTCACGGTAGGCATCTTTGCTGTCAACAAGCACCTCATCGATATCGTCGGAAAAGTAATCGCGGATGGAGCGGATGATCAGCCCGCTGTCGCGGTAGATTTCACCCGCCCCGCTGGTCTCGGCCGCCCGCAATTTGATATCTTCGTACAACTCCAGCAGGTTTTCCAGGTCCTTGTTCAACTCCTCCGGCGTGCGGCCGACTGCCTCGGTTCGGATGATGTAGCCGATACCATCGGGGACGTTCAGGCCTGTCACGATCTCCTTGAGCTTCTTGCGCGTGCCCTCCTGTTCGACCTTGCGGGAGATGCCGGTGGAGTCGCTGCCCGGCATGATCACCATGTAGCGTCCCGGCAGGGAAATGTAGCTGGTCAGGGCAGAGCCCTTGTTGTCGCGCTCATCTTTCTCCACCTGCACCACCAGTTCCTGGCCGCGACGCAGCACCTCCTGGATGCGGGGGCGGCGCTTGCGCTGATCTTCCGGGACATCGTCGCGCCACTGCCAGAAGTCCGGGTGCAACTCCCCCATCTGGAGAAAGCCCGGCTTGGCCCGCCCGATATCGACGAAGGCGGCCTGGAGCCCCGGCTCCACCCTCAGCACTACCCCCTTGTAGATGTTTCCCTTGGTCTGTTCCTTGCCGCTGATCTCGATGTTGAGTTCCATCAGGCGGCCGTCATGCACGATAGCCACCCGCGCCTCCTCGGGGTGCATGACGTTGATCAGCATCTTCTTGCTTACTATAGTGCTCATTCGTGTATCCCTTTCAAGTGAGACATGCCCACATGACTGCATTTAAATGAATGATTATATAGATTTCAACACCGAAAGCAAAGAAAAAGGGACGCCCGGCGGAAATTGGCTGCCGCCGGACGTCCCTGTGCAGGGAAAGGTGGGATGGAGGGCATCAGCGAACCCGGCCTGTCATCAATTTTCCGTCATGAAATGCCGCTCGTAGAGATCCTCCAGGGCCTGCAGGTGGCGGCTTTCTTCCTTCAAAAGCTGCTGAAAGAGCTGCCCCATGGGGGCGCCGCTGCACCCCGATGCAACCTTGCCGTAAAAATCAACAGCCCCCTTTTCCAGGTGAATGGCGTACACCAGGGCCTCGCGCACACCCGATTCGGGACCGAGATCCTGTTTCTTGAAGACATAATCCAGGTGCATGGTGGGTATTATCTGGTCAAGAGCCTCGCCACCCTTCATGCGTCCTTCCAGCAACGCCTTTTCCAACTGGTGTTTATGATCGAGCTCATCCAGGGCGTTATCCCGCAAGAGTTCCCGTGCCCCCTTGTTCGTCAACCTGCGGATGGCGGCAAGATAGTTGCGAAAACCCTCATTCTCCATTTCGATGGCCATCTCAACGGCCGCATCAAAGGTATAGCAGACATGGTCGTTACTCATGATGTACTCCCTTCCTCTATCTCTATCTGGTATAGGCGCTACCTGCATCCGTTCTTATAGGCAGTTATACTGTAACGTATATTGTATACGGTTTCAAGAATGCAATTCCGCTGCAGGGCATTCGACAAAAAAAAGAGCGCCCCGATTCCGGCGGGGAAACGGGGCGCTCTCGGCTACAAAAGCGCACAATACTTATTCCACGACCTTGGCCGAGGTGATGAAAACCGGTTCCACAGGGACATCGGAATGGCCGTTCCTTGTGCCGGTCTTGACGGCGCGGATCTCATCCACCACCTCCATCCCCTCCAGCACGTGACCAAAGACGCAGTAACCGTAGCGGTCCTGCTGCTTGCCCTGATGGTCAAGAAAGACGTTGTCCACCACGTTGATGAAGAATTGGGATGTGGCCGAATCGACAACGGCGGTACGGGCCATTGCCAAGGTGCCGCGTTTGTTGGAGAGGCCGTTGGCGGCCTCGTTCTTAATGGCAAACTTGGGCTTTTTCTGCACCAGGTTTTCATCCAGGCCGCCCCCCTGGACCATAAACTCCCTGATGACCCGGTGGAATATCAGGCCGTCGTAATAGCCTTCTTTGACATAGGTAAGGAAATTCTTTACGGTGATGGGCGCCTTATCCTTGAACAGCTCGATCTTGATGGAGCCCTTGGATGTTTCCAGCATGACTTGCGGGTTCTGCTCCGACATCTGCAACCTCCCGATACACAACTTTCTGATTTTGTCTCGTTAGTTGGCTGTTTAGCACACTATGGCGCAAAATTAAACCTTCTTTTTCAGAGTTGCCAAAGACATGGCACAGGGGCAAGCACGGGACACTAGCCTTTAAACGGGCCTATCCACACCGCCTTGCAGCCCGGCAATTTACATGACCATCAGCCGGAACAGGGGGAGAGGCCAATTGTTTCCGTCAGCGTTTCCGCTTTTTTCTGGAGCATGGCCGCATTATAGGTTAGTATCCGCCCATTCTTTTCGGAACGGCGACATGACACATCAGGAAACCTGGACAACCCTCAAGGTCCTTACCTGGACCAAAGAGTATCTCACCGCCAAAGGTATCGAAAACGCCCGCCTCGAAGCGGAGTGGCTGCTGTGCGCTGCCACCGGCCTGGACCGGGTCGGCCTCTATCTCAATTTCGACAAACCTCTCAACGATGACGAACTGGCATCGTTTCGCTCCCTGGTAGCCCGCCGGGCCAGACGCGAACCGCTTCAGCACATCCTTGGCACCCAGGAGTTCTACGGCCTGGAATTCGAGGTCTCCCCGGATGTGCTGATCCCCCGCCACGACACGGAAACCCTGGTAACGGAGGCGCTGACGCGCAGGCCTGAGGCGCGGAGTGTGCTGGACATCGGCACCGGCAGCGGCTGTATCGCCGTTGCCCTGGCCCGCCACCTGCCCGGTGCGGCCGTAACGGCCATCGACATTTCCCCTGCCGCTCTGGTGGTGGCACGCCGCAATGCCGGGAGCAACGAAGTTGCGATCGAGTTCCTGGCTGGTTCGCTGCTGGAGCCGGTGACCGGACGACGCTTCGACCTGATCGTGTCCAACCCCCCCTACATTCCCACCACGGACATAGACGGGCTTGAGCCTGAGGTGCGGGACTTCGATCCCCGCGGCGCCCTCGATGGCGGTTCGGACGGGCTGGACGTCTATAGGACGCTGATACCCACGGTCCCAGAGCATCTTAACCCGGCCGGCTGGCTCCTGGTGGAGGTGGGGATAGGCCAGGCTCCGGCGGTTGTGGAATTGTTTCGAACGTGTGCTGATTACAATCCGCCCATAACGGCCTGCGATCCCGGCGGTATCGAGCGCGTGGTGGGCGCACAACGAAAGGATGTGCCATGACGGTAGATGAGGCGAATCAGGCACTGGCAGAGGCTGACCTGCTGGTCGCCGGGGAGGACGTGACAGCGGCCATCGGGCGGCTGGCCGGGGAGATTACGACACAACTCTCGGGAGCAAACCCGGTGCTGCTCTGTGTCATGAACGGCGGCCTGATCTTTGCCGGGCAACTATTGACCAGACTGGTATTTCCCCTGGAAGTCGAGTATTGCCATGCCACCCGCTATGGCCGGGAAACAACCGGGGCGGGTCTGGACTGGATCGTCCGGCCGCGGCTGGAGTTGCGGGGCAGAACGGTGCTTCTCCTGGATGACATCCTGGACGAAGGCATTACCCTGGCAGCCATTGCCGACTATTGCCGTCAGCAGGGGGCGGCACGGGTAATGATGGCGGTCCTGGTCGACAAGCGCCACGACCGCAAGGTCTCATCCGGTTTTCGGGCCGATTTCACCGGCGTGGAGACCGAAGACCGGTTCCTGTTCGGCTTTGGCCTGGACTATAAAGGGTATTGGCGTAATGCGCCGGGAATCTATGCGGTGAAGGGGCTCTGAATAAAAAGGTTCTGCATGGCATCCCCCTTTTAAGGGGCTATGATGTTTCAAGGAACCTGAGAACCTCAGCCGGGTGTTGTTCCGCCTTGGCCACCTTGGCCCAGTGCTTCCTCACCACGCCGTCCGGGCCGATGACCACGGTGGAGCGGATGGTACCGGTGGTCTTTTTGCCGTACATCACCTTTTCCCCATAGGCTTGGTAAGCCTGCATCATGGTGGTATCCGGATCGGACAAAAGGACGAACGGCAGGTCCTGGGCGGCAATGAATTTCCCATGGGATGCGATACTGTCCTTGCTGACGCCCAGGAGCACGACCCCCAGGTCGGTCAATTTGCGGTAGTCATCCCTGAAACCGCACGCTTCCTTCGTGCAGCCGGGGGTGCTGTCCTTGGGGTAGAAATACAGGACAACGCTCTTTCCGGCATACCCCTTCAGGCTGTGACGCTTGCCGTCGCTCCCCTCGAGGTCGAAATCAGGAGCCTTCTTTCCTTCCAGCGACATGGTTCATTTCCTCCTTTGCACTCCAAAGAAACAAATAGGATAATTTATATCTACCTTACCATGCAGTTACAAAACAGCAAGCTCAATTTAGCCGTACGGGGAACGGTCACGACTTCCATTATTTATTTCTGAACGGAAATCATGTAGAATTTCTTTGAGGACAAATCAATGGACATCAGCCGAAAGGATTTTTTTAAAAAGAGCCTGTACTCCCTTGGCGAGGCGATCACGACTGTGACAGGCGCCCTGAAGGAGCCGCACAACGAACGGCCTACCATCCGCGACACCGCCGATTTCGTCCCGGTCCAACGGGAGAACATGCGGGCAATAGCCCGCAACGAACGCTGTCTGGCCAGAAACTGCGGCTGTTTCGCATGCTTTGAACGGTGCGAAGCCCAGGCCATTACGGTGGTCATGGGCGAAGGGATCAGGATCGACAAAGCCAAATGTACCGGCTGCGGCACCTGCGAATATGTCTGCCCGGTGACCCCCAAGGCGGTCGAGTTGCAACCTTGTAATGAGCCCGAGCCACCGGCACGGGATGCGGCTTCCTCAATCACGCGGGGGGAATGACCCTGCCGCAGGAGAAACCGGTCTTTGCCGCATGCGCCAAAGAAAGGCCCTGTTCCGAAAGGAGCCGGGCCTTTCATGTTGCGGAGATATTATCCGGCATCATCCCGCCCGCTCTTGTGCTATAATAACGCCATACGAAGGAGGTAACCGTTATGGACGCAATCGAATTCATGGCCCGTTTCGAAGAGGATGGCCTTCGTTTTTTTGAAACCCTCGGCGCCGAAAGCATCGATGCGGAACGAAAGGGGCTGTTCGAACTCCTGGCTGACAACCAGAAACGCCACCTCGGCTCCCTTGAAAAACTGAAAGAGAACCTGCACGGCATCGAGACCGATACCACACTGGTTGACCGGGCCGGCGTGGTGGTCAACGGCTTCCGGCGGACGCTTGGCAGCTACGACCTTCCCAAGGAGTTCAGACAGGATGCCGACGCCTTTGACCATATCGTAAAGGCCGAAGAGGAGGTCATTGAACTGCTTGACGGAATGGCCAAGGCCGAAGCCGAGGAGAATACCCGTGAGTTGCTGGTATTGCTGGCAGAGGAGGAAAAACGGCATCTAAGCAGGATGGAGAATATCTACGAATTTATTGAAGCCCCCCGCAGCTTTCTGGAATGGGGTGAATTTTCAAACTTGCACCAGCTGTAAGAGTTTATCGTGACAGAATGGACGTGGGGCGCTTGAGCAGGGCGCCCTTTTTTTGTGCGCCATAGCGAGTTGAAACGGTTGTATCCGGATTTTGCAGTACGCCCCCCACGTTCGATTGCAATCAGGTATCAGTGGGTGTGGCCGTGGTGGTGGGACGCGTGGCTCAGATCCCTGATAAACGGCCCGGCCAGACATGCGATGCACTCCACCTGCAAGGTGGTGTGGGTAATGTGGTAGCGGTCCAGGAGCATGTGCTCCACCGCGTGTATCACATCGGCCTGCTTCCATTTGAAGTCGTCGCTCACGTCCAGATGGGCGGAGAGCACCACGATATGGGAACAGATCGACCAAATGTTGAGATGGTGGATATCCTGGACCCCCGGAACATTGCGGATGCTCCCGGCGATCTCGTTCACCTTCATCCCGCGCGGCACCCCTTCCAGCAGGATATGGGTCGATTCCCGCAATACCCGCCAAGCCCCGAAGAAGACCACGAAGCCGATGCCGATGGAGATGAGTGCATCGACCACATACCAATGGGAGAAGTATATGACCACCCCGCCGATGATGACGCCGACGGATGCGGCTGCGTCGCCGATGACGTGCAGGAACGCGCTGTGCACGTTGAGATCGTCGTGGGAGTGCTGGTGAAGCGCCGACGCAGCGATAAGGTTCATCACCAGGCCGACCACCGCGATGATGAACATGGGCAGGCTGTTGACCGGCTCCGGCTCCATCAGCCGCCCACTGGCCTCATAGAGGATGCCGAGCGCGATCAAAAAGATCGATACCCCGTTGATGAAGGAGGCGAACACCTCGGTGCGGTGCCAGCCAAAGGTGCGTGTTTCGGATGAAGGGAGCCCGGCCAGCTTGATGGCCCCCAGGGAAAGCAGCAGGGCGAACAGGTCGAGAAACACATGGGCGGCATCGGACAAAAGGGCCAGGGAGTTGGTCCAGATGCCGCCGAAGACCTCGGCCACCAGGGTGACCACCGTGAGCACGATGGCATAGGTAAACCGGGCGGCGATGCTCTTGTCGGGATTGTGCTCTTCCATATATTTTACTATAGCATGACTCTGGGCCACAAGCACCCATATCTCCACCGTGGACCGCAAAACTTTTGGGACGGCACATCTCGAATCACTGTGGAATATTCTCCATCCGATGTCGGATATTCTTCGCACGCCACCTTAAACCAACAAAACCCCAACATAACCTGTTAATATTTATACAATAATCGATCTGATAATTATGGCACGCTCCTTGATACCTGAACCGTGATACCTTCTCGGATTCAGGTGATAATAAACAGGAGAGCATGAACAGCTCCCTGGAGAAGCCATGCGAAAAAATTTCATCAACATCTCTTTGATCGTTATTGCAGCCGCCTTTCTGACGCTGCTCGCACTGCGGGGGCGGGCCGGGGCGGCCATTGACTCGGTGGCGGTCCTGAATACCGCGGGCATGGCCGGCAGAAGCTGCGCGGACAGGATCAACAAAACTTTACAGGGCATCAAGGGCGTTGCCACGACCGAGGTGGACCTTGACCATGGCCGGGTCATCGTCGGGTACGACACCAGGACGGTCAAACCGGAAATACTGACGGAGAACGTCAAAAAGGCCGGGTTCGACAGCACGGTCCAGGAGGTCGTCACGCCCGAGCGATACCGGCAGGTCACCGGCAGGGATGTCGGCACGAGCGACGCTGCCCGACCGGGATGCTGCAGCGGGTGTAGAACGGACACCCAATCAGCTAATTCCAACCTTAAATCAAAATAATTCACGAGCAGGTGCTCACCCGCTCAGTGAGAGACCGATTCCAGGTTTAACTTTCCCCGAGGTTGCGCTATATATGCTCCTATGAAATCAACCATCCTTCGCACCGCCCTGTTGGGCATTTTCATCCTCGGCATCAGCCTGCTCCACTATCTGACACCGCTGCACCTCCACTACCTGCACGACATCTTCCAACGCTTCTACTACCTGCCGATCATCCTGGCGGCCCTCTGGTTCGGCTTCCGCGGCGGCCTGCTCTGTTCCCTGGTGGTCAGCATCGTCTACGCGCCCCACATCCTCTTCCAGTGGGGTGGCCAGTTGACCCTGGAGATGGAGAGATACCTGGAAATCGTCATGTATAACGTGGTCGGAGGCGTCACGGGGCTCCTGGCACAGCGTGAACGCGCCCGAAGCCTGGAACTCCAGCGGACCGCCCAGGGCCTGGAGGAGTCCTACAACAAGCTGCAAACCCAGTCGGAACGGATCATGGCCATCGAAGATCAGTTGCGGCGGGCAGAACGGCTCTCAACACTGGGGGAGATGGCGGCGGTACTGGCCCACGAGATCAGGAACCCGCTCGGCTCGATCCGAGGCACGGCCGAGATCCTGCGGGACGATTATCGGCCCGGCGACCCCAAGCACGAGTTCATCGAAATCCAGATTAAGGAAACAGAGCGGCTCAACCGGGTGGTGGAGGAGTTTCTGCGCATGGCGCGTCCCCAGCCGTCGGAGATGGGGCGCTGCTCATTGCGGGAAGAGTTGGAAACCATCGTCACCCTGACCTCCAACGATGCCAAAAACCGCAAGATCAAACTCACGCTGATACCGCCGGCCGGCGATCCGGCCGTCAAGGCCGATGGCGAAAAGCTGCGCCAGGCGTTCCTGAATATCGTCATCAACGCCTTGCAGGCCACGCCGACGGGTGGCACCGTGACCATCGCCACCCAAAAGACGGACTCCCTGTACGAGATCCGCTTCAGCGATAGCGGGCCGGGGATCGAGGCCGACGCCCTTGCCAGGGTATTCGAGCCGTTTTTCACCACCAAGCCGGACGGCACCGGCCTGGGGCTGGCCATCACCCGGAAGATCATAGAGGCACACAACGGCACGCTGGAGATGGAGAGCGAACCCGGCAAGGGGACGACGGTCATTGTCAGGTTGCCCATATCAGAATAGTAGTTGCATCGACATGACAACAATTGTATCTTCAATGTAGATACAATCACTTGCTAAGCTCTCTTCTGCCGCCACATGGTTCCCCCCTTTGAAAAGGGGGGGCAGGGGGGATTTGCATTTAAAGATCAAGGGCAAATCCCCCTGAATCCCCCTTTTCAAAGGGGGACTTGATCGTTAGCGGAAGATCGCGTTAATCAGTTACAATTGTGGAGGTGCCGTATGGAAGCACGGGTACAGAAATGGGGTCACAGCTTGGCATTGCGCATCCCCAGCGCATTTGCGAAACACGCGCGGATGCAGCCGGGCAGCAGGGTGGATGTCTCCGAGGTCAAGGGAAAACTCGTAATCACGATTCTTGAAGCCGATGAACCGACGTTGGAGATGCTGCTTGCAGAGGTCACGCCGGACAACATTCACCATGAAATCGCTACCGGCGTAGCTGTCGGTGACGAAGCATGGTAGCCAAAACAGGCTATGTCCCTGATCGGGGCGATATGGTCTGGCTCGCCTTTGATCCACAGTCCGGGCATGAGCAGGCAGGCAGGCGCCCGGCGTTTGTGTTGTCGCCGGCGTCGTACAACGGCAGAATAGGATTGGCCCTGTTCTGTCCCCTAACCAGCCAGATCAAGGGCTATCCCTTCGAAGTCCCAATTTCACCCGGATTGGCGGTGAGCGGTGTGGTCCTGTCCGATCAGATCAAAAGCCTTGATTGGAGGGCGCGTCAGGCCGAGTTTATTTGCAAGCTGCCGGAGGATGTGGCGGTGAAGGTGCTGAAACTGGTTGGGACGCTCTTGAAGGCGTGAGGAGATCCAAACTGATGATGCCCGAAGAACTCGCTGAAACGCTTGAAGTCATGGCGGATGATGAACTTATGGCCTATTTGCGACAGGGTATCGCGGAGATGGAAACCGGCATGTTCGTCCCCTGGGAGGATGCCAAGCGGGAGCTTGGAATATGAATGTTCCAGTTAGGTAGATCACCGGTTTACGCTCGCATGCGCGTGAACTGCTCAATAACAAAGTTGAACAAAAACAAAGAGGAATGAAATGAATGACTGTATGTGACTTTCGCCGACTTGACACGCTAACGTTTGAATCTGCACGGAATTCAATACGACAATATTGTATTTTACCTGCCCCTTGGCTCTACCAATATGACAGATACTTCTGAACAATTCGCAAAACAGCAACACCAAAAAATAGATTGTTAGAATTGCTGGAAATAGTTCGCGGCAGTGGTTGGGCGATGAATCGGAAAGGCCAGTGTGCTCATATCTCAAATGAAATTAGAAGTGGAAGAATTTCAATCGAAGAAATTCATTATTTTTGGAATGCTATTGACTCGCTCCACGATTTAGAACTTCGAGACTTAATAAACGCGAATCATGAACAACTCATACAAATCGAACTCACCTTCGACCGCATCCGAAACAACCTCCGTACGTGGCATTCTAGCTCAGATAGCCTGTGTTTCTTGACTAAAGTAATCCTTATGTTCAATTGGGGACAATCTCCAGCTTTTGACACACGAATCCGGGACATGTTGAAGGTCAAAAATAATATTTCAAGCAAGAACCTTTGTCACCGCACTTAAGGAAATTGGTAGCTGGATACAGATATTTGAATCTAAGTACAGCATAAAACTTGACGAATTGGCAACCAACGAGATGAATTCACTAAATGAGTTTAGGGCGCTTAGGCCACTTCCTCTCGGAAGAAGCTTTGATATGATGCTATTTTCATTGTGAAATTTTCAACCAGGCGTAACAGCGGTGATGCCTCTGTGCTCTCAGCCGTTCACCTCCGAACAGGACTGCCATGAAACCAAAGATCCTCATCATCGACGACGACACCTCGCTCAGGCGGGTGCTGGAATACAACCTCCAGGAGGCCGGCTACCAGGTAATTGCCGCGGCCAACGGCGAAGAGGGGCTGCGGCTGTTCTCCGAGGAATCGCCCGTCCTGGTGATAACCGACATGAAGATGCCCGGCATGGACGGACTCCAGGTTTTGAAGGCCGTCAAAAAGCAATCCCCCGAAACCCTGGTGATGATCATCACCGCCTTCGGCACCGTGGATATCGCCGTGGAAGCCATGAAACTGGGGGCCTACGACTACATCACCAAACCTTTCAACCGGGACGAGCTTCGGCTGACCGTGGGCAAGGCACTGCAATTCACCGGCCTGGCCGCCGAGAACAAACGCCTTCGGAGCCAGTTGTCCGACCGCTCCGACTTCCGCACCATCGTGGGCGCCTCGCGGCAGATGGAGCGGGTCTTCGACATCGTCCGCAAGGTGGCCGACAGCGAGGCGGCGGTGCTGATCACCGGCGAATCGGGCACCGGCAAGGAGTTGGTGGCCCGTTCGATCCATGCCCACAGCGGACGCAGGGATGCCCCTTTCGTGGCCATCAACTGCGCCGCCATCCCCCGCGACCTGCTGGAGAGCGAGCTGTTCGGCCACGTCAAGGGCGCCTTCACCGGAGCGGTGAAGGACAAGACCGGCAGGTTCCAACTGGCCGAGGGGGGCACCCTCTTCCTGGACGAGGTCGGCGAACTGCCGCTGGAATTGCAGCCCAAGCTGCTCAGGGCCTTGCAGGAGAAGGTCGTCGAGCCGGTGGGCGGTACGAAAGCGCACAAACTGGATGTGCGCCTGGTGGCCGCCACCAATCTGGACATGGAAAAGGCGCTGGCCGACGGCACCTTCCGGGAGGACCTGTACTACCGGCTGTCAGTCATCCCCATCCACCTTCCTCCCTTGCGGGAGCGGCCGGACGATATACCGCTCCTGCTCCGATATTTCTGCGCCAAGCACGGCAACCCGCAGGTCGGCTTCGACCGACGGGCCTTGGATACGCTGGTGAAATACGGCTGGCCCGGCAACGTGCGCGAACTGGAGAACACGGTGGAGCGCCTGCTGATCATGCGCAACAGTGACACCATCGCCCTGGAGGACCTGCCGGACAAGATCCGCTCCGGGATCGGCACTCCATCCGGGACATCGGCGGTGATCAACCTCCCACCCGAGGGGTACTCCCTGGAACAACTGGAGCGGGAGGTGGTGGTAGCCGCCCTGGAGCGCAACAACTGGAACCAGACCGCCGCGGCACGTTTCCTCCGCGTCCCCCGCCACACCCTCATCTACCGTATGGAGAAATACGGCATCATCCCTCCGGATAAATGAACCTAATAAAAGCATTTGCACCACAAAAGCACAAAGAACACGAAGGAAAATCAGTTAGCTGCCTTACCAAATTCATTCACCAATTTGGTTCGAGTCTTTATTTTCATAAGCGTTTGAATTTCTTTGTGCCCTTTGTGTCTTTGTGGTGATTAACTGCCCTTTTAAGGTTAAAAGCCTGAGTTGTGTTTTCTCTCTTTTGATTTTCCTCTGAGTTTCTGTGTCTCTGCGGCAGGTTAATCTTTTGTGATTTGACTCTTTCAATTTCTGGAGAATATGCTCCCACCCCTGTAGGATATTCTACAATTCTTTTCTGCCCCATTCTGTACTTCGCAAACAATCGTTGTATAATCGGCATATTGCATCGTTGGCACACCCCTTGATATAGCTTCTCGCATGACCACGAACCGACACCGAGGCATCATTATGAAAACCTGCATCGTTTTTCTTGCCCTGCTCGTCGCAGGCATCCTTCCGGCAGGCTTCAGCTGGGCCGTTGAGACCAAGCCGACTGAGAATCTCCCTGAATTGGTGAACATCGCCCTGGCGAACAATCCCGAGGTCGCGGCATCCGGGGCGCACTTCAGGATGCTTGAATACAAGGCCCAGCAGGCCGGCAGCCTGGAAGACCCGATGCTGATGCTGAAGATCCAGAACGGCATCATCAGCGATCCGCTCAATTTCAGACGCGACCCCATGACCCAGAAGGTCGTGGGCATCAGCCAGCAACTCCCCTGGTTCGGCAAACGCGACCTCCGCAGCGAAGTGGCGCGGCACGACGCCGAGGCTTCCCACTGGAATCGGGAGGAGCGCATCCTGGACGTCATCCGTGGGGTCAAGGAAACCTACTACCAGATCTACTTCACCGACAAATCTCTGGAGATCCTTGCCAAGAACACCCGCATCCTGGACGACTTCATCACCATTGCCGAAAACCGCTACGCGGTCGGCCAAGGGGTCCAGCAGGACATCTTCAAGGCCCAGCTCGAAAAATCAAAGCTGATCGATATGCGCATCACCCTGGACCAACAACGGCGCAGCCTGGAAATCAGGATGAACAGCCTTCTCTACCGTCCCGCGGATACCCCGATCGGTGCCATCCCCGACCCGCGGATCACCCCTCTCACCCGTAGCGATACGGAATTGCTGGAGCAGGCCGAGCAAAACCGACCGCTCCTTCAGGGGATGCAGGCCCAAATCGGCAAGAGCCAAGCGGCCCAGGCCCTGGCCCGCAAGGAGTTCTTTCCCGACTTCACCGTCTCCTTCGAGTACATGCAACGGGAACCGACCCCGGGGAGCGACGGCGCTGACATGTACAGCCTTGGGGTCACCTTCAACCTGCCGGTGCAGCGGGAGCGCCGCCACGCCATGCTGGCCGAGGCGGCCTCGGAACAGACCATGTCCACGGCGGAACTGAACGACGCCCGGAATGCCATCCGCAGCACCATCGCCGACCTGATCTCCCAGATGGAACGCCGCCGGAAGCTGGCCGAGCTGTACAAGGGAGGCATCATCCCCCAGGCCGAGCAGGCCCTGGAATCGGCGGTCATTGCCTACAGGGCGGGCAAGGTGGATTTCCTGGCCCTTTTGGACAGCCGGCTGACGCTTTTCAACTACGAGCGGGACTACTACGATTCCCTGGCCGATTACCAGATCCGGCTGGCCCAGTTGGAGGCCACGGTGGGGGCCGACCTGGAAAGCGGACATTCCCTGGCAAACCACGACCATCATTAGTACCTTGCAACACTCGTAAATAACGTAAAAACAATCCTCTCCCCTAGAGAGGAGGGTTAGGGTGGGGGGGAAGTTGCCATGGAATGGGCATATTGCAGCTTCGCCCACCCCCTGGCCCCCTCCCGTCAAGGGAGGGGGACTTTCCGAACGATTTAATGTTACAGAGTACCAGGCACAAGATCCTCTCTCCCCGCGAGAGAGGAACCCTAACGAGGAAAGGTGCTCCACATGGCCTTGAACAAGAAGATCGCACTCCCCATGGTCATTCTGGTCCTTGCCGTCGTCGTTGCCAGTTGGCTTTACAGAAGCGGCAAGATGAGCAAGGTGAGCGGCTGGTTCAAAAGCGACGGCACCGCCAAACAGGAACTGAGCGCCAAACCGGTCTACACCTGCCCCATGCACCCCTTCATCATCAAGGACAAGCCGGGGGTCTGCCCGATCTGCGGCATGGAGCTGATCAAGAAGCTTAACGACGCCCAGACCGCTGCACCCCAGACGCCGGAGCAGAAGCAGCAGGCCGCGATGCTCGGCCATGTTGCCCTTTCGCCGACCCAGCGGGTGATGGCCAATGTTGCCACGGCCGAGGCAAGGCAGGAGGACCTGAACAGGGAGATCAACGCCGTGGGCATCGTCCAGTACGACCAGTCGCGCCAGGCCAAGGTAACTGCCTGGATCGCCGGACGCATCGACAAACTGCACGTCAGCGCGGTCGGCGACTACGTCGGCAGGAACAGGCCGGTGGCCGAGGTCTATTCGCCCGACCTCCTGGCCTCTCAACAGGAATACCTGCTGGCAATCAAAAGCCGCGAACAACTGAAGGACTCGCCGATCCCCTCCATCGCCCAAAACGGCGAGGGGTTGGTGCAGTCGGCCAAACAGCGCCTGATGCTCTTCGGGGTCAAGGAGAGCCAGATCGCTCAATTGGAGAAGGCCGGCAAACCCAACATCCGCCTGCCGATCTACACCCCACTGTCGGGCGTGGTCATCGAAAAGATGGTCCAGCAGGGGCAGTACGTCAACACGGGCGACGTATTGTTCAACATCGCCGACCTCTCCCGGGTATGGGTCGAGATCGAGGTCTACGAAAACGAATTCCCCAACATAAGGATCGGGCAACGGGTGGAGATCCAGTCCCAGTCTTTCCCCGGCAAGCCCTTCAGCGGCCGGATCGCCTTCATCTATCCCTTTCTCGACCCCAAGACCAGGACGGTCAAGGCGCGTGTGGAGATGGCCAACCCCGGTTTGAAGCTCAAACCGGACATGTTCGTACGGGCGTCGGTCAAGGTAGCGTTGGGCAAAACCATCGTAGTGCCGGTCACGGCGGTGATGGATACCGGCAAGCGCCAAGTGGCCTGGGTCGAGACCTCGCCCGGCATGTTCGAGCCGCGGGACGTGCAGCTCGGCCAGCGCACCGACGACAGGGTGCAGGTCCTGTCCGGCCTGAAACCTGGGGACAAAGTGGCGGTCTCCGGCGCCTACCTGATCGACTCGGAATCCCAGCTCAAGGGAGGCGGCGGCCATGAAAACATGCCCGGCATGAAGATGGACGGGCAGAAGCCCGCGCCGGCGGCACCGGCTCCGGCCAAGAAGGATACGCTGAAGATGGATGATATGAAGATGTAGGATTCCACCCCCCAACCCCCTCCTTATCAAGGAGGGGGAGCGCAAAAATCCCCATGAGACATCTCCCCTCCTGGATTAGGAGGGGTCGGGGGTGGTTGAAAGGTTTGGCCCCATGATAGAGAGAATCATCGAATACTCCGCCAGGAACCGCGTCATCGTCCTGATGATTTTTGCCCTGATCATCGCCGCCGGGGTCTGGTCGGTCTATAAGACCCCGGTGGATGCCATCCCGGACCTGTCCGACAACCAGGTGATCGTGTTCACCGACTATCCCGGCCGTTCGCCCCAGGTGGTGGAGGACCAGGTCACCTATCCCCTGGCGGTCAACCTGCAAGGCCTGCCCCAGGTCAAGGCCGTGCGCGCCTCGTCGGCCTTCGGCTTCTCCATGATCTACGTGATTTTCGAGGATAAGGCCGACATTTACTGGGCCCGCACCCGTGTCCTGGAGCGCCTTAACTACGCCGCATCCCTGCTCCCCCCCGGCGTGGTGCCGACCCTCGGCCCGGACGGCACCGGCGTTGGGCATGTGTTCTGGTACACCATCGAGGGCAAGGGATACGACCTGGAGCAACTCCGGACACTTCAGGACTGGTTCGTGCGCTACCAGTTGAACACCGTGCAGGGTGTGGCCGAGGTGGCCTCCATAGGCGGCATGGTGCGGGAGTACCAGATCGACCTGGACCCCAACAAGCTTCTTGCCTACAACATCAAGGTGAGCCAGGTGATGGAGGCGGTCAAACGTTCCAACAACGACGTCGGGGGGAGGCTGATAGAGCAGGCCGACGCCGAATACCTGATCCGCGGCCAGGGGTACGTGAAGTCCGGGACCGACCTGGAGAACGTCGTGGTGGGCGCGGACATGCGCGGCACGCCGATCTACGTCAGGAACCTGGGCACGGTCCAGATGGGGGGTGCCATCCGGCGCGGCCTTCTGGACATGAACGGCGAGGGGGAGGCCGTGGGCGGCATCGTGGTGATGCGCTACGGCGAGAACGCCAAGGATGTCATCGACCGGGTCAAGGTCAAGATCAAGGACCTGGAGAAGGGGTTGCCGCCGGGCGTGAAGATCATGGTCTCCTATGACCGCTCCGACCTGATCGAACGGGCCATCGACACCTTGAAACATAACCTGGTGGAGGAATCGGTCGTTGTCTCGCTGGTGATTCTGGTGTTCCTGCTCCACTTCCAGAGCGCCCTGGTGATTGTGCTGACCCTGCCTATCTCGGTGCTGATCGCCTTCATCACCATGAAGCTGATGGGGGTCACCTCCAACATCATGTCGTTAGGGGGCATCGCCATCGCCATCGGCGTGCTGGTGGACGCCGGGGTGATCATGGTGGAGAACTGCTATCGCCACCTGTCGGAGATGCCGCCGGAAGAACGCAAGGAAAAGCAGTTGGAGGTGATCATCACCAGTGCCAAGCAGGTCGGCCGGGCGATCTTCTTCTCCCTGGCGATCATCGTGCTCTCCTTTGTGCCGGTCTTCATGCTTGAGGGACAGGAGGGGAAGCTGTTTCATCCATTGGCCTTCACCAAGACCTTCTCCATGATGGGCTCGGCCATGATCGCCATCACCTTGGTGCCGGTACTGATGTACTACTTAATGCGGGGCAAGATGCCGCCGGAAAGTTCCAACCCGGTGTCCACCTTCTTCATAAAATTATATTCGCCGGTCATCCACTGGGTGCTGGTTTGGAAAAAGACCACTATTGCACTGAATATCGTGGCCCTGTTGATTGCCGTGCCGCTCTTCATGCACTTGGGCAGCGAGTTCATGCCGCCTCTGGATGAGGGTTCGCTGCTTTACATGCCGGTCACCCTGCCCAACGTTTCCATTACCGAGGCCAAGCGACTGATACAGATGCAGGATACGATCATCAAGAGCGTGCCCGAGGTTGAGCATGTTCTCGGCAAGGTAGGCCGGGCCGAAACCTCCACCGATCCGGCGCCGGTCTCCATGTTCGAGACCATCATTATCCTCAAACCCAAAGACAAATGGCGACCAGGCATAAAAAAGGCCGACATCGTGGCCGAACTGGACAGCAAGCTGCAACAGATCGGCGTGCGCAACGGCTGGACCCAACCGATCATCAACCGCATCAATATGCTCTCCACCGGGGTGCGCACCGACCTGGGCGTCAAGATCTTTGGAAATGACCTGAACGTGCTTAAAGATCTCGCGATTCAGACCGAGGCGATCTTGAAACCGATCAAGGGCGCAGCCGACGTGGTAGCTGAACGTGTCACCGGCGGCAACTACATCGACATCGACATCGATCGTGAGGCGGCCGCCCGTTATGGCGTTAATGTTGGCGACATCCAGGATGTCATCGAGACCGCCCTGGGGGGCGCAATGCTGTCCACCACGGTTGAAGGGAGGAACCGCTTCCCGATCCGCATCCGCTACCTGCGCGACTACCGCGACAATATTCCGGCCATCCGCAGGATCCTGGTGGCTGGTACGGAGGGTGCCCAGGTGCCGCTCTCACTGGTGACGAAGCTGAAAATATCCACCGGCGCACCGGAGATCAACAGCGAAGGGGGACTCCTGCGTTCGCTGGTTTTTCTTAACGTCCGTGGCCGGGACATGGGTGGCTTTGTGACCGAGGCCAAACAGGTCCTGGAGAAGCAGCTCAAGCTGCCGCCGGGCTACTACGTGGCCTGGTCGGGGCAATGGGAGAACCAGATCCGCGCCAAGGCCCGCCTGCAGATACTGGTACCGATAGGAATAGTGATCATCTTCATCCTGCTCTACTTCACCTTCCATTCGGCCTTGGAGGCCAGCATGGTCATGCTCTCGGTCCCCTTTGCCCTGATAGGCGGAGTCTACCTGGTTTCCGCCCTGGGCTACAACCTCTCGGTTGCGGTATGGGTGGGCTTCATCGCCCTGTACGGCATCGCCGTGGAAACCGGGGTGGTGATGGTCATCTATCTCCATGAAGCCCTGGACAGGAAGCTGATCAACGGCCCCTGTACGGAGCAAGACATCTACGACGCCACCTTCGAGGGTGCCGTGCTGCGGTTGCGGCCCAAGCTGATGACCGTGGCCGTTGCCCTCCTGGGCCTGGTGCCGATCATGTGGTCCACCGGCACGGGGGCCGATGTGATGAAACCGATTGCCGCCCCCATGATCGGCGGCATGATCTCTTCGGCGGTGCACGTACTGATCATGACGCCGGTGATCTTCGTGCTGATGAAAAAACGGGAGTTGAGGAAGGGGACCTTGAAGTATTCGGGGATGAAACACTAAACGGGCGCGCCTTTTCCGCGATATCTGCGTCAGGCTTCGCCGTGCTCTTGTGCGGCGTAGCGCTGCTACGCCTCCGCGGCACGGCTTGCCTTCCTTGATCTCACGAAAAAATCGCACCCGATAGGGTCCACCCGGCAAAGCCGGGAAACATAAAAAGGAGAATAACTATGAAGAAACTGGCACTGATTATCGCGGCAACGACACTGGCCCTTTCGGCCCCGGCGGCATTCGCGGCCGACAATGAAGGTCATGACCACGGCTCCATGGACATGGGGCACGGCGACCATTCCATGATGTCCATGGGTAAAGTGGCCCATGAAGAGGTCGTGGACGGAATCAAGGCAACCTTCAATGTCATCGACATCCAGCATAAGATGAAGGAGATGGGAATGAAGGAAACTCATCATATCATGGTGATGTTCACAGACGCCAGGACGGGAAAAATGATGAGCGGCGGTATAGTAAAGATCAAGGTCATGGGGCCGGATAAATCCGAACAGGTCAAGGACCTGATGGGCATGGAAGGGGGATTCGGTTCCGATTTCACCCTGCCGAAGAAGGGCAAATACGGCGTGTTGTGCAAATTCAAGCTGGCGGACGGCAAGGTACGCAACGCCAAGTTCTGGTATACGGTGAAATAGGTCTCAGCCAGACCGATGAGCCAACGAGAACGGGCAGCAAATATGTATCATATTTGCTGCCCGTTCTCGTTTCCGTTCCATGCCGTACTGCCGCCAAAATCATCTCTTGAATCATAATCAATCCCTGCTATCATAGGGCAATCATGCTGTCCGACCGGGAGGTTTTGTATGCGCTGTGCGTTACTGTCGTTTTCCCTGGTTCTGGCACTGCTCTCCGGCTGCGCCTTTGTCAATATGCCGCTGATCCCGCCCCCCAGTCCCCTGGCCGAACAGGTCCTGGAAGGGGACGGAGCCAAGAAGATCCTGCTGCTGGACATCAGCGGCACCATCTCGGAGGAAGAGAAGTCGGGCGGCTTGCTGGAACGCTCCTCCCCCTCGCTGGTGTCCGTGATCCGTGAATCGCTGCACAAGGCGGAGCAGGACCGGGACATCGCCGGCGTCATCCTGCGCATCAACTCTCCGGGCGGCACCGTGACCGCCAGCGATATCATCCGCCACGACATCAACGTGTTCAGGCAACGCAAGAAGATCCCGGTGCTGGCCTGCATCGTGGGCACCGGCGCGTCGGGAGGTTATTACGTGGCCACGGCGGCCGACGAGATTACCGCCCACCCCACGGCCATCACCGGCAGCATCGGCGTGATCCTGATGAAGTTCAACGTGGAAGGTTTGATGGGCAAGATCGGGGTCGAGGAGCAGACCGTCAAGTCAGGCGACAAGAAGGACATCATGTCCCCCTTCCGCAAGGCCACGCCGGAAGAGGTAAAGCTGGGCCAGGAGATCATCGACCAGCTCTATGGCCGTTTTCTGGATGTGATCATGGAGCGGCCCAAAAACAGCCTCTCGCGGGACGAACTGCGCAAGGTGTCCGACGGGCGGATCTACACCGCCGGCCAGGCGTTGCAGGCGAAACTGATCGACCGGATCGGTTACCTGGATGACGTCATTACCCAGATCCGTACAGCTGTAGGGGACGAGAAGGCGCGGGTGGTGAGCTATTACCGCCCCGGCAACTACAAGGGGAGCATCTATGCCGGCGCAGCCGAAAAGGCGGGGCTGGCCGGGGCGCTGAGCGGATTCGACGCAATTTCGGGGAGCAGTTTCATGTACCTCTGGCGCCCTTGAGAGGTTGTTGAAAAACAGCCATCAGGCCTTCGTCCTCGAACGCCCTTTCGTGCGGCGTAGCGCTGCTACGCCTCCTCACGGCCTTCTGCGGGTGCAACGATCTGACTATTTTTGAACAACCTCGGCTTGCACCCTTGACACCAGCACGAAGTTCTCCAGCAGACGCCTGGCGGTCGGGCCATAGCTTTCCTCGGCCTGCCAGGCGGCCACCAGTTCATCGGCTCGCCCGCTGGTGGCCCGGCCCCAGGCGCACCAGGTGCGGATGATCTCCTCGGTCATCTCGGGATGGAACTGGACACCCCAAGCGCATGGCCCGATGCGAAAGGCCTGGTGCGGGCAGGCCGGCGAAGAGGCCAGCAAGACCCCTTCCGCGGGGATGTCGAAACTGTCGTGGTGCCACTGGAAGGTGGCGTAGCGGGAAGAAAGCCCTGCAAACAGGCGGTCCTCCCTTCCGGCATGTGTAAGCTCCACCTCCAGCATTCCCAGTTCTTCCCAGCGGTTCGCCACCACCTTGCCCCCCAGTGCTGCCGCCAGCAGTTGCCCCCCCAGGCAGATCCCCAGGTAGGGAACGCCATGTGCCACCGTTTCCCTGATGAGACCCTTTACCTGGGCGAGAAAGGGATGGCGCCGGTCATCATTGGCGCACATGGCGCCCCCCAGGACGATCACCGCCGTCGTCTCCTCCAATGGGGGCAATGGTTCGTCGCAATAGGGATGGCACACCCTGACCGGTATGCCCATGTCCAGGAGGTTCGTAGCAATGTTGCCCGGCGGGACCTCCGGGTCGTTCTGGATGATGTGGAACATGCGAGAGCCCCCTATTTCAGCGGATAGTCGGACATGCGGACGAAACGGAAACCGCGTCGCCGCAGTTCCGGAACAGCGGCCATGATCCCCGCCCCGGTGCCGCTTTCAGGGTGGTTCATGTGGCAGATGACGATGTCACCGGGGCCGGCTTTCACGAGCGCCGCCTTTACCTGGGCCGCGCTGTAGGTCGCACCGGCGTCCCCCAGAATGCTGAAGCCGGCCACCTCGTGCCCCAGGGCATTGGATACCTCCACCGCAACCTCGTCGTAATAGGCTGTGCCGGAACGGTAGAGTTTCGGCCGTTTCCCGGTAAGCGCCTCGATCTTGCGGGCATTGCGCTCAATCTCCTCCACCAGTTCGCCCGCATCCTTCGTGCCCTGGATGCCGTACACCGACCGGCCGCTGATTGAGGCCGGCTTGTGCCACATGCCGTGGTTAGCTATCTCGAAAAGCGGGTTGGCGGACAATCGCCTGAACAGCTCGGGATTGGCGTCGATCCAGCGGGCATTGACGAAAAGCGTGGCAGCTATCCGTTCCCGCACCAGAAAATCCACCAGCCTGGCGTCAACTCCATTCCCTCTCGTGCCGCCACAGGCGTCCAGGGTCAGGGCGACCACCTTCTCTCCCGTATCCAGGCGGGTACGCACGCCTCTGACCGTCTCGCCCCATTGAAGCGGTTTGCGGCCGCTAAAACGTGCCGTCAGCTGCTGTTTGAGACTATCGAGGGCGGTCGCGGGTTCCGATGCGAGCGCCGGCACGGCCGTCAACAGCAGGACCAACACAACCAGAAAAACCTTCCAGAACATTGATCGTGCCATGATGCCTCCTTGCTTCATGTATGCCTCCTGACGCCCAGCAGTCGCGCGACAGCCATTCCGATCCCGGCCGCCGCGATGCTCAGCATGGCCCCCATCTTGGCGGCGCCCTGGAGAGCCGGATCGGTGAAGGCCTCTCCGGCCACGAACAACGCCACCGTAAAACCGGTACCGGCGATGATGCCGGCCACCAGGAGATCGATGCGGCGCATCCCCCGGGGAAGACCGAAACCGAGCTTGCTGGCCAGCAAGCCGAAACCGAAGATGCCCAGGGGCTTACCGAAGATCAGGGCAGCCAGTACCAGCCAGGTGGCGGTCCCCAAGCTGGAGAACCCGACCCCGGCATTGGCCAGACCGAACATGAACATCCCTACGTCCACCACCGCCTTCCACTCGTGTTCGAATTGGGACAGGGGGGAGCGGTCGGCGGGGTCCACCTCGAAGAGCCGCAAGGTCTCGCGGCGGTTGTGGGGCAGAAAGGGAACGATGAAGACCAGGGCCAGGGCGGGATGGAGATGGGCCTGATGCAGGCCGCTCCAGCTCAAGACGCCGCCGATAAGCACGGCGGGCCAGTAGCTGCGGACCTTCAGGCGGCGCAGACCGTAGGCGGCAAGCATCCCCAGGCCGGTCAACAACAGCCAGGCCGGCTTCACCGGAAGGGCGGGATCGGGGTAGAAGATGGCAATGATGGCCAGCCCGACCGCATCGTCGGCAACGGCCAGGAGCAGCAGGTAGGATACCGCCGGATGGGCCGCCCCGAAGATGGCGCGGGCTACCAGCCAGGCCAGGGCAATATCGGTGGCGGTGGGGATGCCCCACCCGTTGCGCAGTTCAGGCCCCCCCATCAGGGCGTTCAATCCCAGGTAGACCGCCACCGGGCCCAGCACACCGCCCAAGGTGCCCAAAAGCGGGTTGACGGCCCTGGAGGGCGGGTTGAGGCCGCCGCCCGGCAGGCAGCTCCGGGTTACCTCCACCGCCGCGATGCCGAAAAAGAACACCATGAACAGCTCGTTGGTAATGGCGTGAAACGAGAGCCCGCCCACGAGCGGCTGATTCAGAAAGGCATGATAACCGGCCGGGGCGAGGTTGGCCCATATAATGGCGATCAGCACGCCGCTGATCATCGGAACGGAGAATTCTAGGAGCAGGTTGATGCGTTGTTTCATGGAATCGTCCGAAAGTTATTTTGCAGAGTGTAGCACCTTTGGGGCCCGGTGTGAAGCGGGGCCTTCTGTTTCTTGTTGACCTGTGCGTTGAAGCGGATATGATTTGACTATACCAAAAGGATGAGGAGAACCTGTGCAGAAACAACGGCCCAAACTGCTGTACGCCGATGAAAAGGGAAACATCTACGACCACCCGGATCTGTGCATGGCCGGTATGAACGGAACCGTG
Source organism: Oryzomonas sp. (assembly GCA_031292255.1). Lineage (GTDB taxonomy): Bacteria > Desulfobacterota > Desulfuromonadia > Geobacterales > Pseudopelobacteraceae > Oryzomonas. The sequence continues at coordinate 63,221 of JARLHN010000021.1, forward strand.
CCGGTGCTGCCCGATGATGTGGAACTCATCCCGCTGCCCGAGGACAGCCGGCTGTTCACCATGCCCGCCATGCCGCCCATTGCCTGGGACGCCCGGAAGAAGGGCTTTGTCACACTGGACAGCATCAGGGAGGGGAAGAGAATGCGGCGTATCCAGGCGGTATCGGCCTTCATGGCGCCCGGCTACGTGCGCACCCTGCTGCCGGCCTGCGACTATTCCCGCAAGACGGCCCACCTGCCGCTCTGGTCCTACACAGCCGTAGGGTGGGACGAGGAGCGGGACTGTTTCGTGGTGGCCGCGTCCAGGGTCGATAACAACAGCAACTGGAACCCGGTCAATTACGACGACCGCACCCTTGACCCGCTGGTGCGCAAGCTGCTGGAGGAGATGCCGGGCAACCGCCTGCTGGAGCAGTTGGCCCGGTGCGCCGTGGACTACCACTGCTTTGCCGCAAAAAACCTCTTCTACCGCCGCTGGGAGGCGCCCTTGCCCACCTCGCCGGCCTGCAACTCGGCCTGCCTGGGGTGCATCAGCCTGCAACCATCGGAATGCTGTCCGGCCAACCACGAGCGGATCGGTTTCGTACCAACCCCGGAGGAGATCTGCCAGATCGCCCTCCCCCACCTGGAACAGGCCGAGCAGGCCATCGTCTCCTACGGTCAGGGATGCGAGGGGGACCCGATCCTCCAGGCGGACACCATAGCGGAGGCAACGGTCCGCCTGAAAAAGGCCACAAGCCGCGGCACGATCAACTTCAACTCCAACGGTTCCCTGCCGGACCGGGTGCAACTTTTGTGCGACGCGGGCATGGATTCCTTCCGCTTTTCCCTGAACTCGGTACGCGAAGAGCCGTACAACCGCTACTACCGTCCCAAGGGGTACGTCTTTGGCGACGTGCTCCGCTCCGTGGGGATCGCCAAGCGGGCCGGCCGCTTCACCATGATCAACTACCTGGTGTCGCCCGGCGTCACTGACGCCCCGGAGGAGGTGGAGGCGTTGGTGCGTTTCGTGGGCGAGACGGGTATCGACATGATCCAGATGCGCAACCTCTCCATAGATCCTGATTATTACAATCGCGAGATGGGGGTATGCGGCAGGGGGATCGGCATGTACCGCCTGTTGGAGCGCTTGAAGCGGGAGTTTCCCAGGTTGCAGTTCGGGTACTACAACCGGACAAAGGAGAATTTCTTTCCAGAGGGCTTTGAAAAGGGGTGGCCGATTGAGGGCTGAATAAGCCGAGAAACAACATTCGCCACAGAGCCACAGGGACACGGTGATAAACATTTCAAACAGTTGGACAGTATTTTGTTCTAAGTTCTCTTCACCCTTCCGGATTTGAGCATAGTTGAAAAAACTCTGTGATTTTCTCTGTGTCTCTGTGGCAGGTGTGCCGTGATCAGGATTATAGGTTGGGCTGAAATGGTAAGGTGGCAAAAGAACCGCCCCCCGTTTACGGGTAGGGCGGTTTTTGTATCAGGCGATGGTGTGGCGGATGTCCTTGCCCTTGACCATGAAGATCACCATTTCGGCGATATTGGTGGCGTGGTCGGCGATGCGTTCCAGGGATTTGGCCACATAGTTGAGCTTCATTGAACGGGAGATGGCATTGGGGTCCTCCAGCATGAAGGTCAGAAGCTCCCGCTGGATCTGATCGTTGATCTCGTCCACGAAGCTGTCGTCCTTGCATACCTTGATGGCCAGATCGGCGTCGCTGCGCACAAAGGCGTCCAGGGCCTCCTTGACCATGATCTCGGTCCAGTGGGCCATGCGTGGGATGTCGATATACGGCTTGAGCGGCGGTTCTTTGTTCAGTTCACTGGAACGCTTGGCGATATTGGCGCACTTGTCTCCGATCCGCTCCAGGTCGGTGACGATCTTGAGGGCCAGCGTGATGAAACGCAGGTCGCGGGCGATCGGCTGGCGCAACGCCAAAAGCTCCAGGCATTTCTCATCGATGGTGATCTCCAGATGGTTCACCTCGTGGTCCATGGCGACGATCCGTTCGGCAAGGGGGGTATCCCGATCCACGAGCGCCTTGACCGACCCGGAGATCATCATTTCCACCTTACCCCCCATGGCAAGGAGCATGGTGCGCAGTCCATCCAGCTCTGCGTCGAATATTGCACTAAAGTGTTCACGTTCCATGTATCTTCATCCTTTCCAACCCGGCAGCCTGTTCAGATTTCCATTGTAATCAGGGGCCGGACATGCCCCCTCCTCATGCCACAAGGCAACCTGCTAGCCGAATCTGCCCGTAATATAGTCTTCGGTCTGCTTTTTTTCGGGATTGGTGAATAACTTCCGCGTCTCACCGATCTCAACCAGCTCGCCAAGGTAGAAGAAAGCCGTCACATCCGACACCCGCGCCGCCTGCTGCATGTTGTGGGTGACAATTACAATAGTATACTTCGATTTCAACTCTTCGATCAACTCCTCGATCTTGAGGGTCGAAATCGGATCGAGCGCCGAGGCCGGTTCGTCCATCAGGATGACTTCCGGTTTGACGGCAATCGTCCTGGCGATGCAAAGACGCTGCTGCTGCCCCCCCGACAGCTCCACGGCCCCGGTGCGCAGGCGGTCCTTGACCTCGTCCCACAGGGCAACCCGCTTCAGGCTCGATTCGACGATCTCGTCGGCCTCTCCCTTTTTCAGGACACCGTTCAGCTTGTAGCCTGCAATCACGTTGTCGTAAATGGACATGGCCGGAAAGGGGTTGGGTTTCTGGAAGACCATGCCGACCCGGCGACGGATCGTGACCGGGTCCACGCCGCGGCCGTAGATGTCGGTTTCGTCCAGCATGATGGTGCCGGTTACCCGCGCGGAAGGCGTCAGGTCGTGCATCCGGTTGATGCTGCGCAAAACGGTGGATTTGCCGCACCCCGATGGACCGATGATGGCGGTCACGCTGTTTTCGGCTACATCCATGATGGTGTTTTTGACGGCGTGGTTGTCACCGAAGTGGATATTAAGATCGCGTATGGATAATTTGCAATTCATGAAAGTCCCTCTCAGGAGTGTTTGGTTCTGCCAAGCCAGCGGGCGACCAGGCTCAGGCCGAACATCATTACCACCAGCACGAGGGCGCCGGCCCAGGCCAGGCGGTGCCAATCCTCGTATGGAGAAATGGCAAAGTTGAAGATCTGCAACGGCAGGGCGGCCATGGGTTCGGTAAGCTTTCTGCTCCAGAACTGGTTGCCGAGCGCCGTAAAGAGCAGTGGTGCCGTTTCTCCGGCCACACGGGCTATAGCCAGCAGGACGCCGGTGATGACGCCGGTCATGGCGCTCCTCAGGGTTACCTTGATGCTGGTGCGCCAGAGCGGCACCCCCAGGGCCAGCGACGCCTCGCGCAACGTTGCGGGCACCATCTTGAGCTGTTCCTCGGTGGTGCGCAGCACGATAGGCACCATGATCAGCGACAGCGCGAAAGAGCCTGCCAGGGCCGAGAACCCCTTCAGCGGCACGACCACCAAGCTATAGGCCACCATCCCGGTAATGATCGAAGGGATGCCGGACAGGACGTCGGCGCAGAAGCGGATTGCGGTGGCAAGCCGGCCGGTGCCGTATTCCGTCAGGTAGATGGCGCCGAAGATGCCGACCGGGAGCCCCACAAGCGAGGCCATGCCGATCATGACGGCGGAGCCGGCGATGCCGTTGGCCATGCCTCCACCCGCCTCACCCGGCGGCTGCGGGATGTTGGTGAAAAACCCGATGTTAATGGAGCTGATGCCCATCTTGACGATGTGGTAGAAGATAATGACCAACGGCAGCAGCACAAGGAACGTTGCCGCTCCCATCAATACGGTGGCCGTCAGGTTGGATGCCCGCCGGACGGTGATCGAGCGCAGGTTCATGCCACGCCTCCCTTCCATTTGCGGGTGACGCTCCAGAGGAGCATGCGGGCCATGAAGTTGATGAACAGCGTAACGACCAAAAGGATCAGGCCGATCTCCATCAATGCCGAGGCATGCAGCTTGGTAGTGGTTTCGGCGAACTCGTTGGCGATGACGCTGGGCATGGTGTAACCCGGCGAGAGCAGCGAGAGTGACATCTGGGGCGTGTTGCCGATCACCATGGTGACCGCCATGGTCTCGCCGATGGCCCGGCCGAGACCGAGGATCACCGCTCCCAGGATGCCGGAACGGCCGTAGGGAAGCACGGCGATGCGGATCATCTCCCAGCGGGTCGCTCCCAGGGCAACGGCGGCCTCCTTCTGACTGGACGGCACCGCCATGAGCACTTCCTTGGTGATCGATGTTATGATCGGAACGATCATGATCATCAGGATAAAGACGGCAGCCAGCATGCTGACGCCATAGGGCGCTCCCCGGAAAAAGGGGAGGAAACCGAAGTACTTGATCAGAAAGGGCTCCACGGTGCTTTGCAGCCAGGGAGTCATAACCAGAATCCCCCACAGGCCGTAGATAACGCTCGGGATTGCGGCCAGGAGTTCGACAAGGGAGGCTGTCACGGCGCCCACCTTGTGGGGGGCCAGTTCGGTAATGAAGAGTGCGGTGCCGACACTGAGCGGGGTGGCCAGCAGGATGGCCAGGATTGACGAGACCACTGATCCATACAGATAGGGTAAGGCTGCGAAGCTACCCTGCACCGCGTCCCAGTCGCTTCCTGTTACGAATCCCCACCCGAATTTGCGCAACGACGGCAGGCTTTCCGACACCATCTCAGCCGTCATGCCCAGCAGGATGATAAGGATGGTGAGCGCGAAGAGGAGGGTGATGGCGCGAAATATGCGGTCACCGTATTTCTTCGTGGTCGTGGTATTCACATGGTCCTCCAATACTACGCTCTCTCAATCTCATGAATATTTGAAAATAACAACAGGGCATTACATCCCTGTTACATAAACGAATCAATCCGGAAACTTTTTCACATCCGTGACAATAAGTATACAACGTCCGAAATGATTGAAAACCGACTGGATGCACGGAGAAGCATCCGGGTCAATCCCGCCATTTCCAACAAACAGCGGCAAAAAAGGTCTGTCCATATCAGCGATGTTTCTGACAAGGCGCCGAAAAAAAGCGCGGCCCGTAGCGTAGCGGGGCCGCGCGGTGAATTGTGGTAGAGAGTCGTTATCTGATGGTATCGATAGTTTTATCCACCATCGCTGCAACGTTTGGCGGGAGGGGAGCATAAAGCAGCGGGCCGGCCATTTTCTGCCCCTTGTGCAGTTCCCATTTGAGGAACTCCACCAGTTTCCTGCCTTTGGCGGCATCTTTCTGATGTTGATACACCAGCAGATAGGTGAATCCGGCGATCGGGTAGGAATCCTTACCCGGTTGGTTCACAAGGCCGATGCGGTAGTCGGCGGGTATATGTTTGGCTGCGCCGGCTGCGGCTGCGGTCGTCGAGGCGATCGTCGGTTCGATGAAGTGGCCGGCCTGATTTTGTATCAAGGCAACCGGGAGTTTGTTCTCGAAGGCATAAGCAAGTTCCACGTAGCCTACGGAGTATTTGGTGTTCTTGATCTGGCCGGCGACGCCCTCATTACCTTTACCGCCCACACCGGCAGGCCACCTGACGGAGGTGTCGGAGCCGACCTGTTTTTTCCATACCGGGCTGACGCTGCTCAGGTAGGAGGTGAAGATGGCGCTCGTGCCGCTGCCGTCGGAACGATGCACGACAATGATCGGCTCGTTGGGAAGTCTCACGCCGGGGTTGTCGCCGGCAATACGCCTGTCGTTCCACATGGTGATCTTGCCGAGGAAGATGTCGGTCACGTCGGCGGCCTTGAGCTTGAGCCCCTTAGGGATACCTGGAAGGTTGTAGGTTATGACCACTGCGCCCATCACGGTCGGGATGTGAAGCAGTTTTCCGGGTGCGGCGGCGAGTTCGGCATCGGTAAGCGGTTTATCACTGGCGCCGAAGTCTACGGTGCCGGCGGTGATCTGCTTGATACCGCCGCCGCTGCCGATGGATTGGTAGTTGAATTTCACCGAGGTGTCGATCTTGGCGAACTCACTGAACCATTTGGAATAGAGTGGGTAGGGGAACGTGGCGCCGGCGCCGTTGATCAGTGTTTCCGCGGTGGCCTGACCCGCGACGCAGACCGTTGCCAGCAGGGCGAGCGTCAGAAAACTTTTGCGGATTGTGAAAAACATTGTAATCCTCCTTATTTGTAGGTTTGTTGTACAACTCAGGAACAATACAGGTAAATTATTACGGTTATGTTACAAAAAGGATAAAAATCAGTGACAGGCAAGTGCCGGATCAGGCAACAGGAAGCGTGAACGAGAATATGGACCCCTTACCGTATTCATTGTTCGTCACGGAGATTTCACCGCCATGCAACTGGACGATGTGCTTCGCGATGGCCAGCCCCAGGCCGGTGCCCCCCTGGTCGCGGCTACGGGCTTCATCGACCCGGTAGAAACGCTCGAAGATGCGGGGGATATCCTTGAAAGGGATGCCGATGCCGGTATCGGCAACGGAAATCCTCAGGAAGCGGGCGTCAGCGTCATTGCGAACCAAGAGCGTCACCAGGCCTTGGGGAGGGGTATATTTGATGGCATTGTCCAGCAAGTTTACGATTACCTGCTCCACGCGCCCCTGGTCGGCCATCACCCGCGGCAACCCGGCCGGAATGTCGATCTGCAACCTGATGTCCTTCTTGTGGGCGTTGTCCTCCAGCAGCATGTAGGTTTTACGCATGGTGCCGGAGATATCCAGCGGATGGAGGTCAAGCGTCATATCCCTGGATTCCAGGGTCGAAAGGGTGAGAATATCATTGATAAGGGCCGTCAGCCGTTCAGAATGATTGAGGATGATCTCCACAAAGCGCACGGCCCGGTCGGCATCCGACTGAAGCGCCCCGTCCAGCAGCGTCTCGGCGTACCCCTTGATGACCGATACCGGGGTGCGCAATTCGTGGGAGACATTCGCAACGAAATCGCGGCGGATATTTTCGACCTGCTTCATATCGCTGATGTTGTGAAACACCGCGACGACCCCGCTTTTCCTGCCGTCGACGGTAAGCGGTGCCCAGTGGGTAAGCAGGGTAATCTCACCCGGCTGGATGGTGATCTCGCGGATGAGTTCATCGCCTTCGGCGGCTCCCAGCGCGGTAAAGACCTCCAACAGATCGGGATGGCGCGAAATTTCGATCAGCTTTTTCCCCTCCACGTCGCCAGTCAGGGAAAAAAGCTTGCGGAACGCCGGGTTGACCAATGAGATCACTCCCTCGGTCGATGTGACCATCACCCCTTCGCCCATGCCGCGCAGGATCGTGTCCAGCTGCTGTTTTTCTGAGGAGAGCCGCTGCATCTGCTGTTCAATCCGCGCACTCATATCGTTGAGTACCCGGGCCAACTCGCCCACCTCGTCATTGGCAGACGCCGGTATCCTGACCGACGATTCGCCGCGCCCGATTCGGGCGGCCGCCGTTGCCATCTCCCGGAGGGGACGTGACGTCAGACTTGAGAGGAAATAGCTCAAAGCCAGGGCTGCCAGGACGATCAGAAGCGTGGCGAAGCCCACAACGCGGTGCAGGGCCTTGCTGGAATTGGTGATGTAGGACAACGGCATGGCCAACCGGACAAACCCTTCGGTCCCGCCATTCCCATAGGTCATGGCCACATAGAGCATTTCGGTTCTCAGTGTCTCGGAATACCGCATGGAGATTCCGGTTCCCGAGGCGAGCGCAGCCTGAACCTCGGGGCGGTCCAGGTGGTTCTGAAGTTCCCCGAGATTGGCGCCGTTGACCTCCGAATCGCCGACCACACGGCCGTCGGGGGCGATCAGCGTCAGCCGTTCCTTGATGGTGGAACCGACCGTCTCCGCCAGCTTCTGGGGAGGCAACTTCATGTGGTCGGACATCACCAGCAGGCGGGCCAGCTTGGCATGGCTGAGCAGGTTAGCCCGGCTCTCCTCCACCAGGTTCGTCTCCAGGACATGATCCATGTACAGATAAAGACTACCCGCTATCGCAACGATAAAAAGCAGGTACGACAACATCAGTTTCAGACGTATTCCCATCATTACTCCTCTATCTTGTAGCCGAAGCTGCGCACGGTCTTGATCAGATCCCCCGGCTTGCCCAACTTGCCGCGCAACCGAGTGATATGCGTATCAACTGTTCTGGTGTCCCCCACATTATTGTAACTCCACACGTTCTGCAGCAGCAACTCCCTGCTCAGCACACGGCCGGGTCGCTCCGCCAGGTACAGCAGCAGCTTGTATTCGGTGCTGGTCAGATCCACCTCGCTCCCCGCGCTCAACACGCGGTGGCGCTCGGTTTCTATGGAGATATCACCGATGGAGATGAGCCCATCAACCAACGACGACTGGCTGTCGCAACGCCTCAGGATCGCCCGGATGCGCAGCAGCAACTCCCGCATGGAAAAGGGTTTGACGAGGTAGTCGTCGGCTCCTACCTCAAAACCGACAACCCGGTCGATCTCTTCCCCCTTGGCGGTCAGCATCAACACCGGGATCTGGCTGGTACGGACATCCTTGCGGAGTTCCTTGCACACATCGGTCCCCATCATACCCGGCAGCATCAGGTCGAGCACGACCAGGTCCGGCACGTCGCGCCGCACCATCTCAAGGCCTTCGAGACCGTCATACGACCATTGCATCTTGAACCCTTCTTTTTCCAGGTTGAACACGAGCAACTCGGCCAGGTCTTTTTCATCCTCGATAATCAGGATCTTCTTCATTAGTGCCTCCCTGAGGCAGATGAACATAAAATTCGTTCTTAAATTTACCTTTTTTTGCTTTCTTGTAACATAACATTATTGCAATTGTGTTACAAAAGCCCAACATGTTTGTGTAGGTCGTGGCTATTTACCCGTCTTTTGCCTGGAAGCGACGTGCCGGTCTCAAGCCGGCCATGAGGTCGGCATATTTTTACTCTTCCTAAATACACCATGGCTAATAATATTTTGACTTGCATTTTTTAAAGCATTTGTGTAAACAATAATACCTATATTAAAGATGTTGCAGGTCCCATAGTTAAGCAAATCCTACGGCTACGGCATCCACCAGTCAATGGCCGACTGGTGGAATTTTATTTTTACTAAAAAGGTGCCCGTGTGAAAAAGAAAAAAATGCTCCTTTCTGCCGAGACCATGGACATTAGTTTCGTGCGCAAGGTTGAAGCATTGTCAGGTACGTCGGTGCGGCGTTGTTTCCAGTGCGGCAAATGTTCGGCCGGCTGTCCCATGGCCACCTTCATGGAACACCCCCCCAACCGGGTTGTCCGGCTGCTGCAGCTCGGCCAATGGCAACGCATCCTGGCCGGTCGCTCCATCTGGTACTGCGCCTCGTGCGAGACCTGTTCCACCCGCTGTCCCAACAAGGTGCACCTGGCCTCGATCATGGACGCCCTGCGCAAGCTCTCCTGGGATGCCGAGGGACCGTCCAAGGAAAGTTACGTGCAGCTGGCCAATAAACTCTTTCTGCAAAACATCCGCACCTACGGCCGCCAGTACGAGATGCGCCTGGCCGCCGTGTTCAACGTCAAATCCGGCCAGTTTCTCAAAGACCTGATGCTCGGCCCCAAGCTGATCACCAAGGGGAAGCTGAAAATGTTCCACCAGAAGAACAAGAACATGACCGAGATCGAAAAGATCTTCAGCCGCATCGAAGAGATGCGTAAGAACGGGGAGGCCCTGTGACCCCCAAGAATGCCCTCCGGTACGCCTACTACCCCGGCTGCTCCCTCCATGCCTCGGCCGGCGAATACGATCTTTCCACGCGGGAGTTGTTCAAGAAGCTCAACATCGGCCTGACCGAGGTGCCGGACTGGTTCTGCTGCGGCGCCACCCCGGCCCACAACGTGGACGAACTGCTCTCCCTCTCCCTGTGCGCCAAGAACCTTGAACTGGCTGAACAGGTGGAAGGCGATCTGGCGGTTGCCTGCGCCGCCTGCTTCTCGCGTCTCAAGACCACCCAGCATATCCTCTCTGAAAGCGAGTTCAAGCGCCAACAGGTGGAAAAGGCCATTGACGCCCCGGTGCCGCTGAACGGCAACGTCAAGCACCTGCTGGACATCCTGGCCCGCGACCTGGGGCTGAAGCGCCTGGGACAGGCCGTCACCAAACCGCTCTCCGGCCTGAAGGTGGCCTGCTACTACGGCTGCCTCCTTACCCGGCCAACCGATGTGCCCAACCTGGACTGCGTCGAGGCTCCGACGATTATGGAGGACGTCCTGCAGGCGGTCGGCGCCGAAACCGTGGCCTGGAGCCACCGTTTGGAATGCTGCGGCGCCAACTTCACCCTGTCGCGGCCCGGCGTGGTGGTCCAACTCTCCCATGCCATCCTGGATTCGGCCAAGGCGGCCGGCGCCGACTGCATCATGGTGGCCTGCCCCCTGTGCCACGGCAACCTGGACATCCGCCAGAAAGAGATCGAAGGGGTCTACGGCACCCACTACGCCATGCCGGTCTTCTACATCACCCAACTGGTGGGTTTGGCTGCCGGCCTGAAAGCAGACAAGCTCGGCCTGGACGCCCTGATCGTCAACCCCATGCCGCTGTTGAAGGAAAAACAACTTATATAATCTGTATAATCTGCCACGGAGACACAGGGACACAGAGGAAGTCAAAAACAAAAACGAGAGGGAAAAACAAAAGGCTTTAAGCGTTGCGCTCCTGATTTCCAGCCTTTGTTTCAACTCCAACAGTTTCAGTTTTTCTCCGCGTCTCTGTGGCAAAAGCCTTTGTTGGCGAAAAGGAATTTGATCGATGTCCAGAATAGGCGTATTTGTCTGCCATTGCGGTGAAAACATCTCCCGGACGGTCGATGTGGAACGGGTTGCGGCCGAGGTCGGCAAACTCCCCGGCGTGGCCTTTTCCACCGATTACAAATACATGTGCTCCGACCCCGGCCAGGGGCTCCTGAAAAAAGCCATCCGGGAAGAGCGGCTCTCCCATGTCGTCGTGGCGGCATGCTCGCCGCGCATGCACGAGAAGACCTTCCGCAAGGCGGTGGAATCGGCCGGGCTGAACCCCTTCCTGTGCGAGATGGCCAACATCCGCGAGCACTGTTCCTGGGTCCACGAGGACCGGGACGAGGCCACGGTCAAGGCCATCGAGATCGTGGGCATGATGGTGGAACGGGTCAAGAAGAACCGCGTGCTCCCTACAATCACCGTGCCGGTCACCAAGAGATCTCTGGTCATAGGCGGCGGCATCGCCGGCATCCAGGCAGCCCTGGACATCGCCGACGCCGGTCACGAGGTCGTGCTGGTCGAGCGGGAGCCCTCCATCGGCGGCCACATGGCCCAGCTCTCCGAGACCTTCCCCACCCTGGACTGTTCCCAGTGCATCATGACCCCCAAGATGGTGGACGTGGCCAACCATCCCAGGATCAAGCTCTACACCTATGCCGAGATCGAACACGTAGAAGGGTACATCGGCAATTTCCAGGTCACGGTCCGCAGGAAGGCCCGTTCGGTGATCGAGGAGAAGTGCACCGGCTGCGGGGTCTGCATGGAAAAATGTCCCGTCAGGAAGATTCCCAATACCTTCGACCGGGACCTGGGCATGCGTCCGGCCATCTATGTGCCGTTCCCCCAGGCGGTACCCAACACCCCGGTCATCGATCGGGAAAACTGCACCAAGTTCAAGACCGGCAAATGCGGGGTCTGCCAGAAGGTGTGCGGCCCGGGCGCCGTTGACTACGAGCAGGAAGACCGGTTGATCGTGGAACCGGTCGGGGCCATCGTGGTCGCCACCGGTTTTGACCTTTACTCCATCGAGGAGAAACCCAAGGGCTCCTCCATCAAGGGGTACGGGGAATTCGGCCACGGCAGAATCCCGGACGTGATCGACGGCATGACCTTCGAACGCCTGGCTTCGGCTTCCGGTCCCACCGGCGGCAAGATCATGCGACCTTCCGACGGCAGGGAACCGAAGCAGATCGTCTTCATCCAGTGCGTCGGCTCCCGGGCCCGGGAAAAGGGGATCTCCTACTGTTCGAAGATCTGCTGCATGTACACCGCCAAGCACACCATGCTCTACCACCACAAGGTACATGACGGCCAGGCCTACGTCTTTTTCATGGACGCACGCACGCCGGGCAAGAGCTACGACGAATTCTGGCGCCGTTCAATCGAGGAGGAAGAAGCGGTCTACATCAGGGGCATGGTTTCGCGCCTCTACCAGAAGGGTGACAAGATCGTGGTCATGGGGAGCGACATCTCCGTGGGCGTGCAGGTCGAGATCGAGGCCGACATGGTGGTGCTGGCCACGGCCGTGCAGCCGCGAAAGGGCGCCGACACCCTGGCCCAGAAGCTGGGCATCTCCTACGACAAGTACCACTTCTACTCCGAGGCCCACGCCAAGCTGCGCCCGGTGGAGTGCGCCACGGCCGGCATCTATCTGGCCGGCGCCTGCCAGGGGCCCAAGGACATCCCGGACACCGTCAGCCAGGCCTCGGCCGCCGCGGCCAAGGTCATGACCCTCTTTGCCAGGGACCAGCTGGAGCGGGAACCGATCGTGGCCAGGGTCAGGGAAACCGGGTGCGTCGGCTGCTTCTACTGCAAGAAGGTCTGCCCCTACGGAGCGGTGGAGGAGAAGGAAATCCGCGACCGCCAGGGCAACCTGGTCAAGGTGGTGGCCTACGTCAACCCCGGCGTCTGCGGCGGCTGCGGCACCTGCCAGGCCACCTGCCCGTCCAAGTCCGTCGAACTGGATGGGTATACCGACGAACAGATCGTTGCCATGATTGAGTCTTTATGAACGAGCGGTTTTCCACCAGCTCGGCGTCAGGCAGCGTTCCTCCTTGTGACTCGGCCTTACGGCCGCCCCCTTCGGGGCGCCTTCGCGGTCCAATTTTGCAAGCAAAATTGTGCGGCGTAGCGCTGCTACGCCTCCGCGTCGGATCGTGCCTGCCTTGATCTGACGAAAACTTGCTCGTTCAGGGAGAAACAATACTGTGCATACCGAAAAAGAGAAACACACCTTCGAACCGAAGATCATCGCCTTTGTCTGTACCTGGTGCACCTATGCCGGGGCCGACCTGGCCGGCACCAGCCGCATGCAGTACCCCGCCAACGTGCGGGTGCTCAAGTTCCCCTGCACCGGACGCATCGATCCGGTCTTCATCCTCAAGGCCTTCCAGCAGGGGGCTGACGGCGTCCTGGTATCCGGCTGCCACCCCGGCGACTGCCACTACATCGCCGGCAACTTCCACGCCCGCCGCAGGTTTGCCGCATTCAGGAAGCTTCTGGAGTTCGTGGGGGTCGATCTGGGCCGGCTGCAGTTCTCCTGGGTCTCGGCCGCCGAGGGGGGCAAATGGGTCGAGATGGTCACCGGCCTGACCGAGCAGGTCAGGGGCATGGGACCGATGCAGGAGTTCAAGGAACTGGCCCTGGAAGAACAGTGGTCCGGATCGATCGATACTCCGGAGTTGCAAGAAGCATACGATCAAATCTAAGACTTAAAGGCAATTGTACGCGGATCACATCGGATAAATTCTGATAACAATCTGATTTTAATCCGAAGTTATCAGATTTGATCCGCGAGCAATGATATGTTTCCGTCGAATGCAAGGATCTAACCGGACGACACTGGATTAAAATCGATCTAAAAAATTCGCTAAATCCGCGCAATCCGCGTTCCATTATGAAGTTACAGGTGTTCTTACATGACACAACTAATCGACACATCCATCTACACCGCCGTCACCGAGGCCATACAGGGCGAGGCGCGACGCATTTTGTCGGAAGGCAGCGTCTCGGCCGTGGTCGGCTACGCCGCTGCCCGCCGCAAGGGCTCGGCCCAACCGGTCGTCATCACTCAGGCCGACGATTCCGGCAAACTGATCTTCTCGGCCGCCTGCGTCAACAACCTGGCCGTCTATCTGACCAAGGCCAAGAAAGATATCCCGAAGAACGGAAAGATCGGCATCGTGGTCAAGGGGTGCGACCTGAAGGCCCTGGTGGGGTTGATGGGGGAATCGCAACTGAAGCGGGAGGAGTTGTACCTGATCGGGGTTCCCTGTGCCGGGGTGTTGGCATCAACCATCCTGCCCGATACCGCGCTCACCTCCGGCACCATTGCCTCCAAATGCCGAGAATGCGGAGAGCGCTTGCCCCAGGGATGCGACTACACACCGACGGTCACTCCCCCAATCACACCGGTACTGGAGAAGAAGTATGCCGCCGAGATTGCCCGCCTGGAGGCCATGACCCCGGCCGAGCGATGGGCCTACTGGAAAGAGCAGTTCAAAAAATGCATCAAGTGCTATGCCTGCCGCCAGGTCTGTCCGTTCTGCTTCTGCGAGCAATGCCTGTGCGACCGCAATAAGCCCCAGATGGTGGAGACCACCCCCCGCCCTGCCGGCAACTTCGCCTGGCACATCGTCCGGGCCATGCACCTTGCCGGAAGGTGCGCAGGCTGCGCCGAATGTGAACGTGTCTGCCCCATGGACATCCCGCTCAACCTGTTAAACCGCAAGATGGCCAAGGAGTTGAAGGAATTGTACAACCACGAGGCCGGGTTCGAAGTGCGGGAAAAGGGGCCCCTGGCGATGTACGACGAGAAGGATGACCAGAGTTTTATAAAATAAAATACTCAACATCTGCCACGGAGACACGGAGAACGGCAAAGGCGGGAAACAAGGAGTAAAGCGAACAGTTTTGAAGCGTTTTGCTCCTGATTTTCAGCCCTTGGCTTTACCCAAAAAACTTTTCTCTGTGTCTCCGTGGCAGATTTCAAAGGTTTTGCATGCAAAAATACCTCTCGGAAAACAACCTGAAGGCACTCCTCGATCGCTTGATCGCTGACGGCAAGCGTGTCGTGGCCCCGCGCATGGACGCCGGCACGCCGCTGTACGGGCCACTTGCGAACTCCGGCGGGATGGTCATGGACAAGTTGCCCCGCCGCTCGGCCAAGGAGACATTTTTCCCGGTCTGCGAAGACATCATGACCTACGGGAAGGAAGGGCAGAAGGTAAACCTCACGGACATCGATCCATCTACCTTCCCGGAGACGGTGCTGGTGGGGGTGCGCCCCTGCGACGCCGCTGCGATTCCGGTATTGGACGCCGTGTTCTCCTGGGACTACAAAGACGAGTTCTTCCTGGAACGGCGCAGAAAGACCACCATTGTCGGCCTGGCCTGCACAAAGGCCGACGACGCCTGTTTCTGCACCGCCGTGGGGCTCTCCCCGGCCGACCCCAAGGGGAGCGACCTGTTCCTGACCCCCCTGGAGGGGGGCGGCTATGCCTGTGAAACCTTCACGGAAAAAGGCGAGCAACTTATCAATAATCATACGGTCCTCTTCACCGAACCCAACGGTTCTCAGCCCCTCCCCCCGGCCGAACCGCAGACAGAAAAATTTGATCTGAAAAAGGTCAAGAAGTGGCTGGACGAGCACTTCGAAGACCCGGCCTGGGACAGCATCGCCGTACGCTGTGTGGGCTGCGGGGCCTGCGCCTTCCTCTGCCCGGCCTGCCACTGCTTCGACATCGTGGACGAGGGAACCGAGAAAGCGGGCAAGCGCCGTAAGAACTGGGATGCCTGCGGTTTCTGGAAATTCACCCACCACGCCTCGGGCCACAATCCGCGCGACCTCCAGCCCAAGCGGTACCGCAACCGGATCATGCACAAGTTCAAGTACTACGACGACAAGTTCGGCCAGTCGCTCTGCAGCGGCTGCGGCAGATGCATCCGCTTCTGCCCGGTGGGGATCGACATTGCCGCGATTGTCGAGGAGATCAGCAAGAAATAAAAAGAAGAACATCTGCCACGGAGACACGGAGAACGGCATCGGCCAAAAACAAGGGAAAAACAAAAAGGTTTTATAGTTTACCCCCAAAGAAGATTTTCTGACTTTGGTTTAACCCAAAAGATTGTTTGCTTGGTTTTTCTCTAGTTTTTTCTCTGCGTCTCTGTGTGAAAAACGAGGTGTAATATGGAACGATTCATCAACATACGGCACGTCATCGCTGCCCAGATGACCACCCCTGAGGACAACCCGTTGGTGTCGGACACCACCCGCATGATGGATGTGTGGTTCGGCGGCGAGGTGGTAAGGAAGCAGCTCTTCAAAAAGGTGTCCAAAGTGGAGCAGGAGGCTTTCGTGGCTGCGCTCCGTGAGCGGGGCTTCGTACAATCCGGCAATCTGCTGGTCGATCCGTCGGCGGTCCTGTTCGCCGAGATGGAGCACCAGATGGTGGGGGGCATCATCACCATCGGCTTCGGCGACAACAACCGGCCGGTGGAGTTGAAGGTCAAGGGGCAGGCTTTCACGGAGTTGGCGGCAAAACTGTCCGGCCAATAATCTATTACAACATCGTTGTCCGGTTTGGTATTTGCATTTAGCTCCCCCTCCCTTGACGGGAGGACCCTCAAGGGCCTAAAGGGGCTGGGGGGTGGGTGAAGCTGCAACTGAGTCACCTGTGGCAATTTCCCCCACCCCCTAACCCCCTCCCGCAAGGGGAAGGGGGACTTTAGAGCATGTTTTAATCAGTAATTTCCTTACCGGACATTGCTGATTAAAACATCAAAAAAGGTTTTTCGAATGTGTGATCACAACAAGAACATCTACCTCCCCCACCTGGCCACTGTCGAAGAGGTTATCGACGAGACCCCGGATGTACGTACCCTGCGGCTGGTTTTCCAGGACGAGGCGATCAGGGACGGTTTTGCATTCCGGGCCGGACAGTTCGCCGAGTATTCCGCCTTCGGCGCCGGCGAGTCTACCTTCTGCATCGCTTCCTCGCCGACCCGCAAAGGCTCCATCGAGTGCTGTTTTCGCGCCGTGGGCCGGGTGACCGAAGCCTTGCGACGTCTGGAGCCGGGGGATACCATGGGGGTACGCGGCCCCTACGGCAACTCCTTCCCTATTGAAGAGTTCTTCGGCAGAAATCTGGTCTTCGTGGCCGGCGGCATCGCACTGCCACCGCTGCGTACGTTGATCTGGAACTGTCTCGATTGGCGCGACAAGTTCGGCGACATCACCATCGTCTATGGAGCACGGACGGAAGCCGACCTGGTCTACAAGCGGGAGTTGCAGGAATGGCAGGAGCGCGGCGACGTACGGCTGGTGAAGACGGTCGATCCGGGGGGCAACGGGATGGCATGGGACGGCAAGGTCGGCTTCGTGCCGACCATCCTGGAAGAAACGGCCCCCAGCGAGGAGAACACCATTGCCCTCGTATGCGGTCCGCCGATCATGATCAAATTCACCCTGCCGGTGCTGGAGAAGCTGGGCTTTACGGACGAGCAGGTCTACACCACACTTGAGAACCGCATGAAGTGCGGCCTGGGCAAATGCGGCCGCTGCAACGTGGGTAACGTCTATGTCTGCAAGGACGGCCCGGTGTTTACGGCGAAACAGGTCAAGGCCATGCCGGCGGAGTTCTGAGTTACAGAGTTATGTTGTTAATAAGGGGATGAAGAAGGCTTTGAGCAGGCTTATGTAACGGAATGCCCTTTAATGTCGAACACGAGCAGGCCGACAACCTCATTCGGGACACATGTTCAGAATCTGGACGCTCGTGGGTATTGATATAACCAGATGATATTAATATGTTTTATTAGTACATTTTTAAATGTGTTCATATTCTGTACACATGTCCCAACTACTATAACCTAATGATATAATGAGCTATTATTTTTGAGTGTTCATTATTTGGACGCTTGTCTTGTATTCTTTCCTACCATTATTTCATCCCATTCTTCACGAGTTTCCTTTATCACATCACAATACAATATATTTTCACACAAAATTAGCAGGTTATCATTAGTTGACATGCATTGGCAAACTGTTTGCATATTTGGGAAACAGCCATCAAAGAATCGAACCGCCGGTTAGCATTGAAGTCGATAGAATACAAAGAGTTGTAGAAATTCGTGTCACCGGTACGGACGGCGCTCACGACATGAATAAATGGTAGCTCACTCTGGGTTTTTCATGTTTATTCAGAATCATTTCAATATGTTGGATTGAAGTTAAATTCCTTATAAAATTTCAATTTTAGCACAGGCTATAGCCTATTAACCACGGAGGACCCAATGCGAAAAAACTGGCTGATACGAACAATTCTTCTCGTTTGCATGCTTTGCGTTCCATTGCAAGCACTGGCAGACCCTGCGGATGGCAAAGACCCCTTCTATTCCCAAGGTGTCAGCAAAGATGCCCCTCAGATAAATTCCGTTTCGGAACACATAGACCCGTTATCAGGAACGCTCACACTCAGTCATACAGATATCCATCTCCCCGGTAACGGCGGTCTCGATGTAAACCTCATCAGGACATATAATAGCGCTATTTGGGGACGTAGGGACATCGCGACTCCTGGTTTCATGGCACTGTACGAGAAAAGCCCGGTTGGCATCGGCTGGTCCATGCATATGGGAATTGTACGGAATCCGTTCGGCTTGGGTGGCAGTAATCTCTCCAGCCCGGACAATCCGGTTGTGGAGATGCCGGATGGTTCAAGGCATATCCTGTATAATGACAAGAATGTCAGTGGTCGTTATATCAGCAAGGATTTCTGGGTCTATAAGGTGATCAGCGACAATTAAACTTCCCGCCTGACGACAATTATAATTCCCGAAACTAAGGGAATTGTAGACTATCCGCCATCTCTTTGGAAAAAGGATGACGGATGGTCACTGATCAACAGGTAAGGAGGTTATTCAAGCTGA
>JARLHN010000022.1 GCA_031292255.1 Oryzomonas sp.
CCCATCCGGTCGGCTTCCTGTATCAGGATGCCCTGAATACCCGTCCCGGCGAGATCGTCGATCCCAGCAGCTTCTTTATCGCAAGCGTGCCTTCCGCTGCCGCCGCCGCAAGTGTCAACACCCACCCGGCCGAGCGCTCGGCATCCGGCATCACCTACACCACCAAGAAGATCAGCGACACGCTGTATGGCGGCTACCTGACCTGCGCATCGTGCCATGATGTCCACAACACGAACAACGCGAAAAACGATCCTTCGATCAGCAATCCCAACTTCACGCCGAACTATTTCGTGTGGGCCAAGGAAACAAATTCCGCACTGTGCCTTTCATGTCACGTGAAATAACGTACCTAAGGTTTTGCTTGATAATTTAACAGAGATTGGTGAAAGGAGTTACTACACATGCATAAAAGAATACTGGCAATTGTAACCCTGCTGTGTGCCATCCCGCTGCTGGCATTTGCAGGAACGGGACTGCAGCAAATCAACACATGGGTCAGATCACCTGGCGGTTCCCTCCAGGTGAACTCCTATGCCGCGCAGACCGTCAAGAACGGCAGCCTCTGGCAGTCGTACTCGTCTTCAACGGCTAACAACACAGTGACCATTACGCCGGCTTCAGGTTATTTCGTCAACAGCCTGATCATCGACGGCGTACCGTCCACGTACAGTGGTCCCATCACTTTAGCATTGGATGACGCCGCCCCATCCATCTGGGTTGACTTCCTGAGGAGCCAACTGAGCTTTACGGTGAATACCGGCACCGGCTACATCGTGTTCCCCAGCGGTGCACAGCCGAACGTATTTGGCGGCCCAACCTACCGCGTATTCGAATTCATCCCGGCCAAGGGGCAGTATATTGCAACCATCGTCGCATCGCCGTCAGCCAATGTAACGATGACAACTACTCCCGCGACATTACCGGCCGCAGCTAACCAGAAGGTTATTGTCATGGTATCCAATATCAGTGGCACTGCAACCCTTTCGGCAACCGTCGGCGGTACGGCGGCAGCTGTTAACCTCAATGGTATGGGAGTTGCTCAGTCCAACCGTACATGTGATGCCTGCCATATAGCACAGGGTCTTGACCCAAGCGCCGCTATTTACAAAGCATGGTCTACCAGCGCTCACAACAATCCCTCTTCTCACGTCCCCCTTGCAGAGTATGGTGAAAGTTGTTCAACAAGCAGCTGCCATCATGTGTCGTGTGCAACTTGTCACCAGGGCGCCAGCACCGGAGCGCACCCAGGCCAGCCGCAGTGCTCAACCTGCCACAATGCACTTATTACTCCTGCCATGGCCGCTAACTGGTCTAACTCCTGCGCGTTCTGCCATGCACCCGCTGGAATGAACAACAGTACTATCCACAATGCTGCTGTTACAGCAAATGGGAATAATGCAAACGCAGGCTGCATCGTTTGCCACAGCATAGCCATCCCGCAACACGCTGCCGACGCAGGTTCCGGCGGTGCTGTCAATGTAAACGACAACAACGGTGTCCGCGCCATCACCACCGAGTTTGCCAAATGGTCTCACCACGTGACCGGCGTGACCCTGAACGATGCCCACTGCGTCGCCTGCCACCTGGAAGGTACCGTCGCCGGCAACAGAATCGTTGTTGACGCAACGAAACACATGGTGGATACCAGTATCCACCTGCGAAATGTCAACAACGACTCTGAATTCAAATGGACACCGGAAGCTCCTAACTTCACCGGTATGGATAACTTCTGCATGGCCTGCCACAGCTCCACCGGCGCCACCTCTGTTATAAGCGGGCAGATCCAGGCGTTGTTCACCAACTCTACTTCCAACACCCCCAGGTATAATACCGGCTATACCGCCAGCGCCACCAATCCTTTCGGCGACACCATCTCCAACCAGTACGACAAGATGCAGCGCTCTGCCGTTGTGGACGTCACGGGGCAGTTTGCGACCAGCAACCCCTCGCACCACGCCGTCATGGGTAAGAGATACAGCGGCAGGACAAGGGTAGGAGCTACCCGTACAATTAGCAGCACTACCTTCACCGCCAACTCTTCGGCAACCCTGCCCGGCCCGCGTACCACCATCTATGACGCCGGCAAATTCAACCCCCTCTACGTGACGCTTGCCAACGCAAGCGGTGAAACGGGATCGCGCAACGGCGGTTCTACTCTGGGTGACGACTCTACCCTGCATTGCGCCGACTGCCACACCGTCGGTCAGTACGCAGCCAGGGGTTCCGTTGCCTACGGTAACCTGTCAACCGCCTTCGGCGGCGGCATCACCAACTTCTACAAGACCGCAATCGGCGCCCACGGCTCCAACAACGAGTACATGCTGCGCAACAATGGCGGTTCCGACGCGCATCACCTGCCGCAACAGTACAACACACGGGATGACTATGATCCTACTGTTAATTCCGCGTCTGACCCGGGTTGGTACGCCCCGATAACAAGCCTTTACTCGGGCAAAGTCTACAACACATATCAGGACACCTACATACCGGCTGAACCGGGTGCTCCTTACCTGGTCTGCTACAACTGCCACAATATCAATAACTATGGTAACGGCAACTCCCACGTAAGCGAGCAGATCGATGAGTCGAACTGCAACGCTGCGATCAACACATGGGGCAACTACACTGCATCCGGCAATCAGCGTTTGACCAGCAGGGCAACTGCCGCTTCGTTTAACGTCGGGACGCCGAATTCAAATCCTGGCGGCTCCAACGGCAACATCTACGGCATCCAGTGCGCCAACTGCCACAATAACGGCGTAGACGCCGGCAATATCTTTGGCGGCATCCACGGAGCCAAGGCTACAACCTACACAGACGGCGTGGGCAATACCACGAAGCACGAGCGCTTCCTGCCGGGTCTCGGCAACATCATGTACGTGCCGGGCACCAAAGGCGGCATCTTCGGTGGTTATTCAGCGCATGTCACCATGACCTACGGCGCTGGCATTTATAATTTCAAATCAGGTGGTACAACCAGCGACCTCAACTGGGAAGAAGAACAAGCTGCACGTTATCAACCCGCGGGATCCGGCCGCCACACAGGCGGGCCGGCCGGCTGCTATACCATCTCGAATGGAACTCTGCCTGCCGCAGACGAAACAGGCGTTGTGACCGGAGTTTACACCACCGGTAATCCATCCGGAGCCTTGGTACCTGCTGCCGCGGGCATCACAGCCCCTGGTGGTCAGGCTATTTTCGGCAACTGGGGCGGTTGTGCTGACCATGCTCAAGCACCAGCGACAACGGTGCGTGACCCCAGAAATGGCAACACTTCTATCCGTCCTGTAACGTACTAACAATTGTTGTTTAATCGTGGAGAGGGGGCGACCCCTCTCCACCCTCTTTCAATTCTCAAGCAAGAGTTCATTTTATGAACAGAATTTCACTTATTATCGTGCTGATCGTCGTCTTGCCCAACATGGTTTTTGCCGGGCACGGGACCATCCGCGAAACCGCTTCCCAGATTATCGTCGAGTATGAAGGCGACACCAATGAAGTAAATGCCGCTAATATTATCAAAGAGAGAGAAAAAAAGCTGATGGAGCAGGAAGAACAGCATAAAGCGAACGAGGCTGCGAGAATACAAAAATTGGTTGATGAAAAAACAAAAGAAAAATCACAGAGAAAAGCAAGAGGCAAAGATTAGTCGGGTGCAGCCCGGCTTCGTCAAATGACGGATTCCTTCAAAAGCTCTATGTTACTGCGCCGAGGGGCGCGCACCAAAGCGCGTATTTAATGAAATGGGTCGGCGAGAAATCGCCGGCCTCTCTTTCTTGCCCGCTGGTTCCGTTCAGCAGCGCCAACTGCATCAATGCCTCTTGTTTCCGGCGCGCCGGTCAGGTAAAGGATTAATCCTGAAAACGGCAGTTAGTAACCGTAAAGGCGCAATGGGCACAAAGAAATTCAAATACTTATAAAAATAAAGACTCGAACCAAACAGGTGAAAGACTCTGGTAAGACAACTGATGGATTTTTCTTCGCGATCTTTGCGTCTTTGCGGTCCAAATGCTTTTTTGGGTATAGTAGACGGCTTTGCATATCCAATCAGAAAAGGAATTGAGGATGAATAAGTTTATTCTTGCAGGAGTTGTCGGGTGTTTTTTACTCATTGGGCCGATAGTTTGTTATGCCGATACATGGGACAAAAGTGATTTTAAAGACGAATCCGTTGAGTCGGCTTTTTTTGATAAAAATAGCATTAAGGCTCTGGGAAAGACAATAAGCTGGACGGAGAAATTCATTTTAACAAAAGATGGTGCAAAATCCGTAACGCAAAAACTATCAAATTTCCAGGCGTGTAAGCAGAGCATTAATAAAAATGGCGATGTCGCACAATACCAGCAGGACTTTGAGGTTAAAGGTGTCAAAGCAAGTATAATTGAAGCTAGATATTATAATAAAGACAATGAAATGTTGTGCACGGATAAAGACGAGGGAAAGAAAGAAATAACATGGTCAAGAATATTAAAACACCCTCGATTGCAAAAAATATACTATGAATTACTTACTAAATACAAAAATATTTTGAACTAAATGAAATATGATTTGTACAAAGATAGTAATCACCTGACAGTTCGCCCTTGAGTGGGGTCGAGCAATTCACGTTCATCTGTTTACCCTCAAAATATGAATAATGTGACCCTAATGGTGGCCCGCCAACAAGATTACGATCGAAAGGAGGCGGAAACGACGTGCTGGGATTGTGATATTTTGGTTTCAATATCTCAATTGAATGGAGGAAATGGATGATGTGTTTGAGACAAAAAATCATGGCTCTAATGAGACAACCAGTAGCGGTTTTGAATGAAATGGGCCGGCGTGAAATTGCCGGCCTCTCTTTCTTGCCCGCTGGTTCCGTTCAGCAGCGCCAACTGCATCAATGCCGCTTGTATCCGATGTGACGGTCAGGTATAGTAAAAATTGATCGGCATACAGCGACTGATCCATTTTCAGCCGATCTGCACGGTCTACTGCCGCCCATTTTCGAATCGACGGAGTACCGACAACACCGTCGAGGTCCGGGTGAAAAAACGGACACGATCAATATTTCCATGTTTGGGGGGATAGTTATGAGAAGAGCCTTTGTGAGGCTGCTGACAGTCTCTGCCGTTGTTGCTGCTGCGGTTTCCGGCTGCAGCAGGGAGGAACGGCAGCCGCCCCAGTCGCCGGCAACCCGGCAGGGGGCCGCACCGCAACAGATGTGGCAGTTTCCGCAGCAGAAAAGAGAGGTAAAGGCGGCCCCACAGGATGAAGCCGATGTCATTCCGGTCAGGGACTTGGTGCTGACGCGTTTCAAGGCAGGGGATTTCGAGGCGATCTATCGGGATGCCTCGAAGGGTTTCCGCGAGGTCGGCCCGAAGGAGCGGTTTGCCTCTCTCTGGGCGCAACAGCTTGAGCAGACCGGCACCATCAAGGATCTTACTGAGACCGGCCACAGCACCAGGCCCACCGACGGATTCCTGATCTTCACCTATCGCGTCCAATACGAGAGAATGCCAAAGAATCTCAGCCTGACCTTCGGCCGCTCCGATGAGAAGACGGGGTTCTTTGGCCGCTCCAAGGCGGGTAAGATGGAATTGACGGGCATCCACCAGACTGACGTACAGAATGTGAAAAAGTAGTTTTTGACCTTTCAGACGGGCGGCAGGCTGACATCGGAACATGACGAATCATCCGGAGTCAGTTTTTCCCTTCTGTCGAGGCTGTAAATGTGATAGTTTGTCTTCCGAATATCTGATGCAAATGGTTGGCAAACAGGGCATTTGCCCAAAGCTGGATCGTATGAAAACGTGTGTAACGTTTCAGGCCTGATTACAAAAAAGGAAACAGATTACCTCATGAATACTGATTCAAAGTTCTTCAGGTATGTCTTCGTCTCTGCCTGGCCACTTACAATCTTTCTCGTTATCCCTGTTCTCGTTATCCTGAGCATAAGGCTCAACATCCAGTTCCCGCTGGTAAGTACGAAGTCGCTTTTCGTCAACAACATCTGCTTGCTTTGCATCATCGCCTGCCGCTTTCTGCGCTATACCAAGGGAATTCGAAAGCCCATCAGGTACGGCGCCAACCTTTCCAGGCCCCAAAAGGATGCCCCCCTTGTCCTGCCTGTTGCGGAGGCGCGCGGGATGCTGGAGAATGCAGGATACTTCTTTGCCGCCGGCGGAAGCTACGGAGAAAAGCAGGACCGCGGTTACCTTGGAATTACTCTCCTTTACGCAGGACTGCTCATTCTTCTCACGGTCGGAACATGGGATAATCTGCGGCAATTCAGCGGAACGCTGCTGGACGGTATGGGGCCGGCGACCAAGCTGAACAATGCAAAAGCATACTTCAAGATCAACAAAGGTATCCTGGCCGCCAAGCTCGACTCCCTGCCGCAGATGAAGGTAGTCAATCAGTTCATGCCGGGCAACGATTACCCCTTCGCTGCCACGGAACTTGCGCTTCTTTCCCCGGACGGCAAGGAACAGAGCAAGATCATCCAGCCGGGTGACCGGATCAGGTATGGCGCCTATGACATCTACATGACGCGGATCATCTTCGAGCCTGTGCTCAAGATTACGAACAGGGCTTTGATGCCGTTATTTCACGGCCCGGTCAAACTCAGTCCGCTGGTGCAAAGGGTGGGGGATTACAGTTTTTATGCGCCCATCAGTTACTTCAATTTGGATGGGGAGGTCTACTACCAGCCCGAAAAAAACCGTCTGAAGGTGCTGATGAAGCAAAACAACATGCTGATCTTTAATTCAGAGATGTTGTTTCAGATCGACCAGCAGGTGACTCAGGGGGATCTTATCCTTTCCTGCGAAAAGATGGGACAGTGGTCTGAAATTCATGTCGTCCGCAGAAGGCATATGGCTCTACTGATGTTTGGGGGGGTGATCGCACTCATCGGCGGGCTGTTAAGAATTGCTCTGCGGCCGGAGCGGGTCTGGCTGGAGGAGACGGCCGGAGGGTGCCGCATCAGGGCCGTGGGCAGCGGAGCGAAGAGGCTGTTGCGGGTTGATCTTTGAGGGTTATTCTCGCCAGGGAACATTCACTCATGACCTTGGGAAAGATCTTTTATCCTAAAACGCCCGTTAGTAACCGCAAAAAGGCCAAGGGCACCAAAAATTCAAATGCTTATAAAAATATGGACCCGAACCAAACGGGCGAAAGTCTTTGGCAAGACAATTGACTGATTCTCCTTAGCGATCTTGCGTCTTTGCGGTTCAAATGTTTTTTGGGTATGCCAGGCGGCTCTGGATATCCAAACAGCAAAGGGGTTGCGGATAGATAAATTTATTCTTGCAGGAGTTGTCAAGTATAATTGAAAGTAGATATTATAATAAGGACCATGAAATGCTGTGCACGGACAAAGACCTGGGAAAGAGAGTTAAATCATGGACAAAAACACCTCAACACTCTAGCATTGATAAAATATACTATGATTTTGTTGCAAAACATATGGTAGTACTTCCAAAATGAAATATTATTAACTTTTATAATGTTTTTTGCTGGTATTGAATTGCATAACTTAGTAATTGTATCCCATGGCTGAGCACTTCCAGCCTCCCGTTTGCGCCACAAAAAGGGATAAGCGGTTTCGTTGCAGCCGGCAATACATGATTCTATTGCACGCACCAACTACTCAGTGTTTATAAAGCCGGCTCCTGGTGAAGTCTTACGACCGAGTATGCAGAACCACATCTCAACCTTACTCTTTTGAGTAAAATGCTGACTTATCAGGATGGGACAGGACGGATACCATGGCATATTGGGAAACAATATTTTTCTGGATAGCTTTGATTACTTACTCGCTGGCGTTTGGGGGATGCCTTTATTCCTTTATATTCAAAAACCCCCGCGTCATGCCCAAGATTACGATCTTGCTCACCTTCGGCTTTTTTGCCCACACGGCGGCTATCATAGCCCGTTTCAGCGCTACGGGCCATCTCCCTTGGTCAGGACATTACGAGTATGCGCTGATGGGGGGCTGGTTCATCATTGCCGGCACCCTTTTTGTCGGTTGGCAGAACAAGGCGCTGCAGGAATTGACTGTTGCAACTGCCCCGCTCGTAATCGTCATGATGGGGTATGGATACATGCAAAACCCCGGCCTGACGCGCAAAGCGGCAAGTCTCAAAACGATATGGCTCTATATCCACGTCTACTTTGCCTGGCTTTCCTTCGGCGCCTATTCCCTGGCAATGGCTGCGGGTGTGCTCTATCTGTTGAAACGCAGAAATGAGGACAGATCAGTATCGAATCCGGCCTATGACCGGTTTCCTTCTCTAGGCCGATTGCAAGAGCTGATTTTCCGCTACATCGTGTTCGGTTTCATTACCGATACCATGATGATATCGGCCGGATCGATTTGGGCGAAAGATCTTTGGGGAAGTTACTGGGCTTGGGATCCGGTTGAAACCTGGTCTCTTATCTCATGGCTTATCTATGGAATAACCATCCATCTGAGGATTACGTTCGGCTGGCGAGATAAGAGGATGGCGTGGCTGGCGATTGTTGCCCTTAGCTCGGTTATCATAAGTTTCTTTGGTGTCAACCTTGTGGTCAATACCAGTCTGCACGTCTTCCAAGTGCGATGAATCCGAATAACGTGCCGCCAGTCCTGCATCTTTCTCCTATGGAATAACGGAGGAGAACCATAGGCTGATCTCCATGGCTTGAGAGGCAGTCGCGGTCATACTGTACGGCGCCGGGTCCAATATGATTAAAAAATTGCTGAAATATCTGAGTTCGCTTCGTTTTACCATCCTGCTCATCTGCTTGCTTGGGTTAATGTTCATAATCGGACTGTGGGTCCCGCAAGCCCGCTTGCTGAAGTCAATCTATCTGGAGTGGCAAAGGAACTCACCCGTTTTAGTGGCATACCTTGACGCATTCGGGTTGACCTCCATATATACCTCGCCGATTACCGTGACTTTATGGGTGTTCTTTTTTCTCAACCTGGCACTGGTCATGTGGCAACGGATACCGGTCATTAAAAACCGCATCACCTTGTCCGAAGCAAAAATTGCCGATCCATTGACCGTGAAAGGGTACTCGTTTCAGCATTCCTACCAATTGTCGCCCGACATGGATGGAAATATGGTGATTGCGTTACTTCGTAAACATCGTTTCGCCATACTTGGTGATGGAACTTGTTTTTACGGTGTAAAGAATCGTTTTGCTCCGATTGCATTCATCTTATTCCACCTCAGTTTTTTTCTTATACTTCTTGGCGGGCTGATTACGGTCTATACACGGTTTATGGGTTATGTCGATCTCGCCCAGGGAGAACCGTTCAAAGGCGATTTCAGCCAATATAATTCGACACCGCCAATCCAAATGCCTCAATTTGGCTCTTTGCCCAGCAACCGCTTCACTATCACCAGCATTGTCCCCAGCGTCGCAGGTTTTACGCCAACAGGAATCAGTATCAAACTTGTTGATAGTCAGGGTTTGCCCCATGAAGCTGGAATCAACACACCTTATTCAGCCGAAAACGCATCATTTGTATTCAATCATCTCGGAGTGGCACCGCTCGTAATCCTGAAAAGCCCTTCAGGCCAGGAGATCGCTGGTAGCTATGTTAAGCTTGATGTCCTGAAAGGAAAGGCAGATACGTTTACCTTGGGGGGGTTTAACTTTAAAACAAAGTTCTATCCTGATTATGTCCTGGAAAAAGGGAAACCTGCCACCCGGTCAATGGAATTCAACAATCAAGTCTTTACGATTGTTGCGGAACAAGGCGGGAAAAAGATCGCCGAAGGGACCGTGTCAAAGGGTGGAACAATCGAATTTGCCGGTTATCGTCTTGAAGTGCGCGACATATTGTACTGGGTGCGTTTTTATGTCGTCAAGCAGTACGGCGTTTCAGTTATGTACTTAGGGTATGCCATTGCGTCAATAGCCCTCATCTGGCGACTGATCTTTTACCGAAAAGAGCTCGTCGGCGCCGTGCGGGATGTGGATGGTGTAAGATACCTTCATATCGCAGCCCGGTCGGAGTTCTATAAAGATCTTGCAGAAGACGATTTCACGAAATTTCTTGAATCATTACTCGGTAATGGGAGAACGAATACATGAAACGTATCATGACCTTGATGCTGCTGGCCTTGTTGACCTTGACGGCATGCCCGCGGGAAGAGAAAAAAACCGTACTGGATGAATCGTTGCGCTTGCTGGTGAATTTTAACGGCAAGTATGGATATTGCGATCAGAGCGGGGCGCTCGTCATTCCCCCGCAGTATGTGTCGGCATCCATATTTTCCGAGGGGCTTGCGACTGTTCGTGTCGATGGCAAGGACGGTTATATCGACGTTAACGGGAATATGGTCATTCCCCCCACGTTTGAATCCGGCTCTATTTTCATGAATGGCAGGGCAGCCGTCAAGAAAGGTGACAAATGGGGATATATCAATCAGTCCGGGACGATGGTCGTTGATAATGACTTTATCTCCACATTTGCATTTACGGAAGGTATGGCAGCAGTCATTGTGGAAAAGGGCAATGGTACTAAAGCGGGTTTTATCAATGAAAAAGGGAAATTTATAATCAAACCCCAATTTGATGACGCAGCGCAATTCTCCGAAGGGCTCGCAGCGGTCAAAGTTGGAAGAAACCACGGTTATATCGACAATAAAGGCAATATGGTGATTCAACCGCAATTCTATGAAGCTGCAATGTTTCGTGAAGGGCGTGCCATGGTAAAGATTAACGGAAAATTTGGTTTGGTTGGATATATCGACCATGGCGGGAACATGGTTATACCCGCACAATACAATGAAGCGACCAGCTTCAATGAAGGGGTTGCCGCGGTGAAAAAGAAGGACACTTGGCAACTGATCGACCGTACCGGGAAGCCGATACTGGACAAGGCATTCAATTCTCCAACCGTTTTTAACGAAGGACTGGCACCCGTTATGGACGGAAATAAGGTCGGCTACATAGATGAACAGGGAAAGATGATAATCAAACCGCAGTTTGATGCAGGCTCCATTTTTGTAGGCGGCCTTGCACCGGTGAAAGTGGGTGAGAAGTGCGGTTATATTGACAGATCGGGTAAAATGGTGATCGAGCCCCGTTTTGCATGGGACCAGCGCGTCATCGACCAATTTACACATTACAACACCCACTTCAGGCCTTCGGCCGCAAAGGTTAGATAACATGCAGACTTTCGATATCAGCCCCGGTCTCGGGGTTCCCAGTGCGAACGAATCCGAGAAGCACGAGGAGAAGCTCAATTCATTTTAAAATGTAAAAAAGCTCCCGCAAATGGTGTGGCCTTTATTTACTATGAATCTTTGCCCACTCACTATTTTAAATTTCCCATTTCAAGCCGTTATTGAAGCGAGGAATGCCGACAATTTTATTGGCTAACATACAATTTTGAGTATTGCCAAATTAGTTTATAATGAGCTGGTCGAGATGTTAATAAGATTTTTTTTCACGAGTAGATTTGCTTTTGAGCTATTTTGTTTTTAGGCACCGACTCGATCTAGATAAAAGTCATTTCATCCTGTTTTAAATCCGGTAATTAAAACTAATATATTGACTATTACTACACCAGGAGACTGCTTATGAACACGTCCCTTTCAAGTATAAGCTTCAAAGCCAAAATTCTGCTACTGGTTTTGACAAGTTGTTTCATCCTCGGTGCCCCTACCGGCACCATTACTCTGAGAGAATTTTTCAACAGCCATAAATCGTTCACGGACTCCTACAGTAAATCGCTGTTCGATGATTTCGACAATCATGCCAAAAGCCAGGTGGAACTTGCCATGAGTACCCTTCAGCGGTTGGAAGAACGGTACGAAAAAGGAGAATTATCCCTTGATGAGGCCAAGACGATCGGCACCGACATTATTGGCAACCTGCATTTCGGGACCAACGGCTACGTTTGGGCCGACACATCGGCAGGTATCCATGTAGCCGGAAAGGGTGGCGTAATTGGCCAGAACCGTTACGACCAGCAGGACATCAAAGGGAACTACATGATACGGGAGATCATCAAGGCTGGAATGCAGCCGGGCGGCGGATACACCAATTACTGGTTTCCCAAACCCGGCAGCGATAAACCGCTTCCGAAACGAGCTTACAGCCTGTATTTCAAACCGTTCGACTGGGTTATCGGTACCGGGAATTACGTCGATGACCTTGAGGGGATGGTTAAGAAGGCTTCCGATGATAATCTCACCCGCATAAAACATGGTATCTATCTAATAGTCGGGGTCACGCTCCTCATCCTTATCCTCGTTAGCCTTATGGCTGTTGTTGTTACAAAAATGCTGCTGAGGAATATCGGCGCCGAACCGCATGATATGGAGGATATTGCCATACGGGTCGCAGAAGGTGATCTGACCATCAGGATGGAAAACGGAAGAAGCGGTATCTATGAAGCAATGCGGCAGATGGTTGAAGGCCTCCGGCAGGTCATGGAAAAGGTAAATCTGAGCTCTGAGGAGGTTCTGACCTCCGCGTCGCAGGTTGACTCCTATGCAGGGAATATCACCGACGAATCAAACCGAGTAGTGAGCCAGGCAGAGACCGTCGCTACGGCCAGCGAAGAGATGTCGGCCACCAGCTCCGATATTGCGAACAACTGTCATCAGGCTGCTGAGAGCTCAAACAAGGCAAGCACAACGGCCCAGAGCGGTGCCGTGATTGTCAGGGAGACCGTTGAGGGCATGAATAGGATTGCCGATAAGGTGCGCAGTTCCGCGGAGGCGGTTGAACAGCTGGGCACGCGTTCCGAACAGATCGGCGTGATTGTCGGCACCATAGAGGACATAGCTGACCAGACAAACCTGCTGGCTCTCAATGCCGCCATCGAGGCTGCCAGGGCAGGAGAACAAGGGCGTGGATTTGCAGTTGTTGCCGACGAAGTGAGGGCGCTCGCCGAAAGGACTACTAAGGCAACTCACGAGATAGGCGCGATGATAAAGAATATCCAGAACGAGACGAAACTTGCCGTCAAGTCGATGAAAGACGGTGTTATCGAAGTCGAGCAGGGAACCGTCGGCGCGGCCAAATCGGGTCAGGCGCTGGAATTGATCATGGAGCAGATCAACGATGTAACCACTCAGATAAATCAGATTGCTACTGCAGCCGAGGAACAGACAGCCACCACCAGAGAGATCACCAACAACATCCACGCAATTTCCGAAACCGTACACACGAGCGCCCAAAGCTCTCAAGTGATGTCAGTTTCTTCTTCCCGGTTGTCCCAGCTCTCCATAGAGCTGCAGGATATAGTACGACGCTTCAGCCTATAATGGGAACGGATGTTATGGTGAAAACCAGATGCAACCAGACGGTATTATGATCGGTTATGGCGATGCGATCATCGCTGCCCAGCAATAGCGCATGCCCATAATCGTCGAAGCAATTGGATGTGATATCCATCACACATTTGGTTTACTTTTGCATGCACTCTTATTTTGCAGGACAGATGGAATTCATAGGTGGAATTCATGGCAATCATAGATACCTTCAAGACTTGCCCCAAATGCTCGGCAAGATGGAAAACAAGGGGCGAGTTCCTTTCCGATAGCACTATTGAATTAATTGGTTATCAAGCGGACCTGACCAACCTGGCATTCGGGTTGATGCTGTTTAATCATTGTGTCCCTGACTGCGCAACGACATCAGCCGTTTTTGTATATCAGTTTTTCGACCTCTATACCGGCCCCCGTTTCCAGGAAGTCAAGGCTCAACTCCCCGAGTGCCCGAGATATTGCATGGATGAAAATTATCTGGGCAGGTGTGATGTTGTCTGCGAATGCGCCTTTGTGCGTGAAATAATTCAAACCATCCAAAATATGAAAAAGGTTTAAATTTGGATGAGTCGAATGGCACCATGGGGACAGACAGGACTTTAAGACATTTGTCCCATTCCCGGCCTGATGCGACCGTGATGGTGATTCAGTTCTTCAAACTGAAGGGGTAAGATTCAATTTCAACTCAATATCATCGCCATTAATCAAGAGAACCTTGCCCTTATTACCTTCAGAGCGGACCAAACCATTTTCCACCCAACCAAGAAGCTGTTGAATGGAAATACCATACCTGGATGCTGCTTCATCGACCGTGTACCAGTTTTTAATCAATGACATGGCTCGCTCCCTTCACCTGAGTTTACGTTGTAAGTATACCACATCCTGACAGGTAGACATTAAAACCTGTCTCAGTATCGCTTCCTCAAAGTCGGTTAGCATAATTTCAGCACATCAGTCCAATTCCATGACTTTATTTATCATGGATGTCCCCTTGTAGACCTCCATATTTCTGCTGGAGTGCGACACCATCTCGCTTGCTTCACATGAGTGAAATATAATTTCATCTCGGGTTGTGCGTCAACCTGACGATGATAAGATTATTACATTCATTACACTAACATAAACATACTTCCCGATAAAGCCTAACCTTTCGCGAGAAGGGGGCGGAAAGCTGCGGATCTTCACAACGGAGATGGCCGGGCTGCCGAAGGACATGCCATCTTCGTGCCCGGCTTTTTTTGTGGCCATAACGCAGCCGGGGACCGGAAACCTGCATTACGCGGAATGGGTCAACCAAACGGACGCTCAATGGGGTTAGAGAACAAAACGAGATAAAGGGGGAAAAAATGGACCTGACAAAAACATGGAGAATCTTTTCGTTCCTGGTCGCGGCTATCGCCACGGGAACGATCTTCGGGTGCGCTCATTACGAGGTGAATACGGGGCGGGGGGGCATTCCAGGCTATTACATCCGCTCAGAGATGCAGGATTCGGATCGGGCCGTGGAAGCGGCGCGCCAGGCCGGGAAGGACAAGCTCTGTCCCGCTGATTACAAGGCCGCCGAGGATGCCAAGAACCACGCCTATGATGTGTACAGGGCCTGCCACACCGAGGAAGGCGTTGCACTTGCGCAACAGGCGACAGCAATGGCCAATGCCCTCTGTCCTCCGGTATCGGGCATGAAGGAGGAGGAAGCTCCGCTCGTAGCGGTCCCCGCCGCCGAACCGGCTCCAGGAAGGATGAAATACTGCATTTCCCTGAACATCGAGTACGACATCGACAAGGCCGACATTCGCCCGCAGTATCACGATGAGGTGGCCAGGGTCGGCGACTTCATGAAAAAATACCCGGAAACGACCGCCGTCATCGAGGGAAATACCGACGAGGTCGGCAGCGACGAACACAACATGCGGCTTTCCCTCCTGCGCGCCGAGAGCGTGGTGAACTACCTGGTGAAGGAATTCGGGATCGATCGCTCCCGGCTCACCGCCAAGGGGTACGGTAAGACACGGCCCATCGCCGACAATGCCACCGACGCCGGGAAGCAGAAAAACCGGCGCATCGACGCCATCATCGACTGCGCCTTTGACGTCAAGTATCTCGCCCCGCCTCCCGAAAGGCTCTGCATGGCCCTGAAGGTGGAATTCGACACGGATAGCGCCGAGATCAAACCCATCTATAATGACGAAATCGACAAGGTGGGCGAGTACATGAAGAAGTATCCGACGACCACCGCCGTGATCGAAGGGCACACCGACAATGTGGGCGCTTATGATCACAACATGCAACTCTCCCAGCAGCGTGCCGAGAGCGTGGTGAATTATCTGACGAATAAATTCGGGATCGAGAGTTCCCGTCTCTCCGCCAAGGGGTACGGCCCCACCCGCCGCATCGCCTATAACACCACGCCCGAGGGGAGGCAGAAAAACCGCAGGATCGATGCCGTCATCGACTGCGTCATCGTGAAGTAGTTTCCGTCGAAACGGAGTAAGGGGAGTAATTGGGGGGAAAGGGGCGTGCCGCGGTACGCCCCTTTTCGCTATAATACGACCTTCGGCTGTTTTTTAGCATGATCCGGACCAGTGAACTTCGTGTTCTGCCTAGAAGGGGTGCCGCAGTGAGATTTGTCTCTCGAATCAGTCCATTTTCGTCAACGGTAAAGTAACCCACCGGAGCAAAGTCATAAAGGCCGCTGTACGTTCCCAACAGGGCCTCCATGTTGTGTCCCACTCGTCCCATGCCCGTCGCAGCTCTTCGTTCTGCATTTCCAACTCGATCCGGGTAACCTGCGGCTAATCGGATCGAGGCAAGGGCGCGAAAGGCAATCCGGATGGAGACGGTTGTGAGATTGAATTGTCGAGCTACTTGCTCGATTGGGTAATTCCTGTCACCCTTTTCATCTCGTACACCAGGTCGTCGGTGGTGAGGGGTTTCGACACATAGCCATCGAATCCTTCCGAAAGAAAACGCTCTCTCTCGCCGCGCAGCGAGTACGCAGTCAGTGCGATGACCGGCTGGTGAAAGCCTGTCACCTGTTCCTTCTTGCGGATTTCACGCAGTGCTTCCTCACCATTCATTACCGGCATCTGGATATCCATCAAAACAAGATCGAAGGTGCTGTTTTCCAAAGCTGACATACACGCGCTGCCATTCTCGACCACAATGACATCATGCCCCAGCTTACGGAGTAGATTTGATCCGTATGCAATATTTATCTGGTCATCCTCGACTAACAGTATCCGTTGCGGAAGACCATCCAAAACATATGTCACTTTTTCAAAAACAGCCTCTGTAGTTGATGAGTCCTTAATCAGTGAAAATGGCAGGGCAACCTTGAAACTACTGCCAACGCCCTGTGTGCTTTCCACTGATATGTTTCCTCCCATTAATTCAACCAGACGACGGCTGATGGTCAAGCCAAGACCTGTGCCCCCAAATTGGCGGGTGGTGGAACCGTCTTCCTGGACGAACGGTTGGAATATCTTATCATGATGCTCCGTAGAGATGCCGATACCGGTGTCGCACACCACTATCTGAATGAGTATGGTAGATTCGTGCTGCTCCCGGACCTGCGCCGAAATGATTATGCCGCCCCGTGCTGTGAACTTGACGGCGTTTCCCAGCAGATTGACAAGAACCTGTTTGACCCGTAGTTGGTCTCCCATTAGAACATGAGGGATGTCTCCGGACACATTCACATCCAAAGAAAGACCTTTTTTAAGAATGGCTGAATGCTGTGTCTGGACAACCTCCTTTATGCTGTTGTGCAGGCTAAATGGTGATAATTCGATCTCAACCTTTCCGGCCTCAATCTTGGAAAGGTCAAGAATGTCATTGATCAGGGATACAAGATTGCTGCCGGAAACCTTGAGCGACTCAACATAGCCAAGCTGTTCCTCGGTCAATTCGGTCATCGCCAAAAGATGTGCCATGCCGACGACACCGTTCAGTGGAGTGCGGATCTCGTGGCTCATGTTGGCCAGAAACTGACTTTTGGCTCGATTGGCAGACTCGGCCTGTTCCTGAGCCTTCATACGCTCCGTCATCTCATGTTCAAGTATGGTGGTTTGGGATTGGAGATTTTCTTCTGACTTTTTAAGTTCGGCAATATAGATTTCAAGCTTATCATTGGCTTCCGTGAGGTGTTCTGTCCGCTCCTGTACCAGTATTTCGGCTCTTTCCCGATGCGTCAGCAATCCGTTCACGTAGAGGGTTAGGAGAGTTGTTATCAAAAGACCTGTCGGCAAAATGGCGAGAAACCATACGGAAATCTTATCGGAACTGTAACCCGGAGTGGCCGAGACATGTATATTCCAATTACGCCCTGCAAATTCAATAATTCGATCCTGTTCCAACAGGGGAAAAAAAGAGGTATCAAAGTTAAATATCCTGGATTTCGTGGACCTGCTGTTGGGCACCCACTTGTGGAGTGTTTTTTCTTCGAGTGGCGCTGAAAGGTCCTCCAACGTTGTATTCAGATCTATCGTCTTTGTCTGCTTAATGGCGTTCTCCAGCATGTCGCCCGCACGAAATACTTCAAGCGCAAATCCATCGATTTGTTTGGCCTGCGTGCGAACCGGCGCAAAAACCAAAAAGCCAAACTGTCTTCCTTTTTCCTGGACAAGCGTGACGCGAGAGGTGGCTTGCGGACGTCCGCTCTGCAATGCCGCATGGATTGCATCGTACCTCTGTTTATTCGAGGACAAATCGAAACCGATCACCTTTTCGTTTCCCAGCAGTGGCTCAACGTAATAGACGGGATAAAAGAAATCACGCTGCGCGGCAGATATCAATTTTCCATCGGGTGCGCGTTCGCGTATCCGGTAGCCCCCCATGCCTTCACGCTCTGCGGCAGCCTCCATTTCAGCACGTCTATTCAACGCGACTCTGGGAATCCATTCAACAGCCTGCACACCTTTGCGCTCCAGCATCGGTTTTACAAACGCCTGGAAAGAATTTTTGTCGAGATGAGTCTCTCCCTCAATGAAGCGTCGTAGCGCATCGAGCTCTAATAATTGAGCATCAAGATATTCTATAATCAAATTGTTACGTATTGTTGCGTCATACCTGAATGTTTCACGATATTCTTTAACTGTTGTCTTCCATGCATAGGCAAATATAAAAAAAGTCATCAAGCTGCCGCACAGAATTGTCAAAAAGATCGCGATTCGGTGTTTTATTCTTGATACTCTATTTGTCTCGGAACTGACGTAGGTCATAAGAACTCTTTTCCGGTATTACAAAGACATTAAATATCAATGGTAGGGGCGGCGCTTGCTCCACCCAATCGGGGCGCGACAAGCAGCGCCCCAACATCATGGTCGCGATGTTTAATTGCCGGAATAGTAACGCCTCGTGTAATGTTTCGTAATCATCCACCCACTTGAAGTGGTTTGCATTTTTTCTCTGGAATCGTGGATTCTCCGCAGAATATCTTCTCCCTTTGCCTTCTATACGTATCGTTTTGGTTATGATCTGGAACATCTGCAGATGTCTACTTTTAAACAGTATTTAAGTGTGTCTCTAGTTCGGCTACAGATCGTTAAAGATCAGGATTCAACCGCATTTTCCCGGCAAGTCTATGTGCAGCCTGGAGAATTCAGGGGTTATATTGAATTATTGTGCCATCGATTTGTCTCCGGCATTTGCAAATATTACGATTGCCCAGAACGCGCCTCTTCACCTACCCACATCACCAAAACAAGAAAATTAACGCAATTCCATAGCGTTATTAATATTACACTTGTTGGGTGTCTATCATATCCTTCCATTTCCACACAGAAAACCGCAGAAATGATGCCGTTAAAGTCATCTAATTGTTTTATTATGATACAAATATTTTTTAATGTACAGGCTGGGTAAATATCTTGGCAAGATTGGCGTGGGAGAACTTCGGGGTGCCGAAATAGTTCGAGGTTTACGGTTCGAAGTTCCAATACTCATCAAGCTCGCGAATGGAGCCTTGAGATGACGGCAGACAGCGCGGGAGGGCTCTATGCGAGACACGATAAAAAACCTGATCGATGACCTGGCCGTGGAACCGTTGAAGGTTCGCGTTTCCATTTTTCATTTTGTGAAGAATGGGGACGCGACCATCTATGATGTTTCCGAAAGATGAACTCCAACCGAATAAACCAATCATGAGAGCATGTTCAGCAGCGAATGCCGATACCCCTCCTCCAGGGTCGTGAAACGCTGTCGGGACAGGTTCCCGGCAGCAGCGCACAACGATTGAAAGGCCTCTTTCAAAAGGGCGTTCACGTCGTCCGGCGAGAACTCATGCGACGCGCTCCCGACAACGCCACAGCCTTCCCGGCCGGCCGTACCGGTCATACCCCGCAGCGTATCCATTCCCCCGAAATATGCCGCGGAAAGCCGCCCCATTGCGGCACAGACCAGCCCGACACGCTCGTCGCGGAAACGGTAACGCGCCTCGAAGGGGAGCCGTTCGTCAAGCAGCAGGCGTTTTTCCCGTTTGAAACGCCTCCAGGCCATCGAGCCATGGAGAACGATCTGGTTGTGGTAGAGCAGATTTGCAGTCAGCTCATGGTGGTCCAACAGCTCCAGTTCCTCAAGAAAGGCATAGTTCTCCTCCAGCTCGGCCAGACACGTATCCGGTTCGAACATGATGAAGCCGAGGTTCAGCCTGACACCGCTTCTCCTGACAGTCTGCACCGCGCGGCGTATCTGTTCCGTACCGATCCGTTTTCCAATGCGTTGCAGCACGCTGTCACATCCTGATTCGATTCCCAGGAAGACCGATTCCGCCCCATGAGCGGCCAGTATCTCCATAACACCTGCATCAATGGTATCCACCCTGGTCTCGAAGCCGAAGGGGAGCCCAAAGCGTTGCGCCATCCTGCCGATCTCGACTGCCCTTTTCCGCTCCGTGCCGCCATGGCCGATAAAGGTTGGATCGACGAAATAGATGCTGCGAATGTCCCGCCTGGCAAGGCGCGTCTCCAGCTCCCGTTCCAGCGAGGCCGGCGGGCGTACCCGACGCCGGCCGCACCCGTAGTACGACCGGATGAAGCAGAAGCTGCACTGACCAAAACAACCCCGGCTGGCGGCGATGTTCAGGCTGGGGTAGCCCCGGTTGTTCCCCACGTCATCCGGCAGCGGCAGGTGGGCAAGATCGCCGATCAGCGGGCGGGCCGCAACCGGGTGATCCCGCAGGGCCACACCGGGCAGCGGCCTGATTGATCTTGCTGCGCTGAAGTCCTGCAGCAGATCGGCCAGGGTATCCTCAAACTCGCCGTTCAGGATAAAATCCAGGTGTGGGGAGTACTGCATCAGGCGTTGGCGGGCCAAGGTCGGGAAGATGCCGAAGGCGCCCAGGGGAACGGCACGTTCCCGGCACAAAAGCTCAAGCAGGTCGCGGACAACCGTTTCATGCCCCCAGGCATACACCCAGTGGAACAGGATCAGGTCGGCCTCTTCTGACTGGATGCGGCCCGCCATGCCTGCCGCGTCGCCGGCATGGGAGGTGAAATCCAGATGCACCGCCTCCCATCCGGCCCGGCGGGAGACGGCCAGGGCGTACCCGCTGTTCAGGCTGGCGGAAAGCGGCGCGTTGGCAACGTCGTTGTAATGCTCAAGCGTCAGGGGACGGGGATTTTCGACAATGACAATCTTCATCTCGGGTCAATCCACCAGTAGGAGTCCGACATACTGGACAAAGTCATTACTCTGTCTCAGCGGTGCGACCGGGATGCCGCACCGGTCTGCCAGGGCAAATACGTCGCAGCCGCAGGACTCCAGCGAGGGACGGCGTTTTTCCGGGTGGGAGCAGCGCTCCGGAGGGCATGTCTCGCACCAGCAGCAGGGACCGCCGCTGAAGACCAGCGCTTTTTTGAATCCGCTCAGAAAGGCCTCTTTCTCCAGTTCGAGCAGATGGTGCTGAAAATCCTTGAGTGGCGGCTGACCGGCCACGAGCAGGGCCCGCGAATAGCCTGCCAGCAATTCTTCAAAACCGGCCTGATCCATGGAATTCGGCGGGCAACTCCAGCGCCTGCCGTATTCGGGGCAGCCGTAGGCGCATTTGGCCCGAACCCAGGCTTCGCTGCGGATGCAGGCAGGATCGAGCTCGGCGGCGGCAAAGAAGCCATGGCTGAGGGCATGGTCCTTCAAACCGAAGAGCGATACAGCGGCCTGAAAGGTGGCGGTGCGGGTGGCGGCCAGAGCCAGGGAACCGGATGGCAGTTCAATGATCGAGTGATGGGGAAAACCGGCGCCCCGCAGCATGTCAGCGGTCTCGGCCATGCTGTAGGTACGGCCGTTCAAGGTGTTGACCAGCATGTGCAGGTCGTACAGAGCGCCCAAGGCATTGGCGTCACGGTAAAAGTCGTGGATGAGCATCAGGCCGTCCTCGGCCAGTAACTCTCCAGCCTGTCGCAGCAGTGCCTGGTTTTCGTCCCGGCTGTAACAGTGGCAAAGGTTTGAGAAGAGCAAAAGACCGGCCTGGCCGCGACGATGCTCAACCAGCCCGGCCATTTCCTGCGGGTCGATTATGTTGCAGGGGTACAGGCTCAGACCTTCCGGAAGGTCGTGGGCCGCCATCCTCCTGCAGACGTCCGGAAGGTCGCAGGCTATGGCATCCCACTTTGGATACCTCTGCAGAAACCCGCGCAGATAGGTACCGTCTCCGGCGCCGATATCGATGATTGTCCCCTGTTCCGGCAAGCGGTCCAGCGCATCCCACAGTTCCCGCGAACGTACGGCGGCCGCTTCGCCCATGGCCTGCTGGAAGAGGTGCAGGCGCCGCTCCAACTGATCCGGCGACTGTTCGTGGATCAGCACCCCCTGCCCCTCTTGCAGCACGTGCCCCAGCCTGGCCCAGTTTTCCATCAGGATCGGTTCAAACGCCAGCACATGGCGTTGGCTGAGGGTGCTGGTCCGGCTCAGATAGCTCTTGCTGAAATGTGACAAGTAGAGCTTGCCGGCATACTCCTCCAGCAGCCCCAGACTCACCAGCAGGGTTATGAAGCGGTGCCCTGCTTCGGGCTGAAGAGTAGTCGCGGCCAGCAGCTCCTCGAAGCTACGATCCCCATCGTCCAGCAGGTCGATGACACCTGTGTTGACCGCCTCGCTGATGACCCGGAACATGCGGTAGCCGCTGGTCATGTCACAGAAGGTTTTGTAGGAATTGTCGGAGGGAAGGATTTTCATGCTATTACCGTCAATCCCGTTTCCGGGGAGAGCACGCCTTATGGGAACCATTGGCTTCGGCACCGCAGTTCCCGAATACAACGGCCCGCTTGTCACCGAGGCTTTTGATGCATTCTACGTTATACTCTCCCTTGAGGGCAGACACATGCAGT
Organism: Oryzomonas sp.; assembly: GCA_031292255.1. Taxonomy (GTDB): domain Bacteria; phylum Desulfobacterota; class Desulfuromonadia; order Geobacterales; family Pseudopelobacteraceae; genus Oryzomonas. Next base: position 22,583 of record JARLHN010000022.1, read on the forward strand.
TTGTGCTGTTCGATATCACATGCCATGAGTGTTCTCCTTTCCCTTTCGATATGCAGGATTTGGATTCATTGGCCGGACTATAGCAGAATTTACAGCCGGTGTCCCGTTCGGTTCATCGTGGGAAGTAATCCGCGACTCATATCCGCAATATTTTTTCAACAGCCTGTCAAATGATGGTTTGTAATTGACTGCTCATGCAGGAGTGATATAAGAATATAACTTTATTGATTTGAGGACATAATCACTTTGAGGTTTATGAATATAATGATGTTGCGTAAAATAATTTCAGGAGGACAAACCGGGGTGGACCGCGCAGGTCTTGATGCAGCTATGGACGCCGGCATTCCCATAGGCGGCTTTTGTCCTAAGGGCAGGCTTGCAGAAGATGGAACGATACCGGAAATATATCCTCTTGAAGAGTTGGAATCTCAGGAGTCTCATTGCAGAACTGAAAAGAATGTACTAGATTCTGACGGTACGCTGATTCTTAACAAAGGTGAAATAACCCACGGCACCAGGCTTACCCTCGACTTCACGATCCAGTATTGCAAACCCAGCCTTATAGTTCAGCTCGATGAAGACCCTATTGATCCGGTACATGTCATCAGATGGATCAAAGGGCAATACATAAACACACTGAACATAGCAGGTCCACGAGAATCAAAAAGTTCAGAGGGCATTTATAAGGATGCCTATTCATACCTGGAAAAGGTATTCAACACATTAAAGGAAGATTAGCGACATGACAAAAGCTGATATTGTTGAGCGTATAATGACCAGTACCGGGTTTTCCAAGATGGAATCTTTTGACATGTTCGAGTTGGTGTTCTCTATCATGAAGAGCACCCTTGAGAATGGAGAGGACATCAAGATATCCGGATTCGGCAAGTTTGAGGTAAAGCAGAAGCAGGGCCGCAGGGGGAGGAACCCACAAACAGGTGAAGACCTCACTATTGAAGCAAGACGCGTATTGACCTTCAAACCAAGTACCATACTGCGAAAGGTGATCAATCAATAACGGGCCAGTGTCATTACTTACCCGTTGACCTTCCATAGAGGATTAGCCATTGATCTCCAGAAATCTTAAAATAGCCGGCTGGCTGGCAATGGCAAGCGCCTTCCTTACCATACCATTGGAGTTTTTATGTTCCACCCTTGAAGCCAGGACCGATTTGGAGGCCACTGTTTTACAGACCATCATCCAGATATTCGGAACTCTCCTGTTCCTGGTTATTACTCTGTATATCAAGCGGTTACTTAATTGCATCTTTAATTTTCGCTCCGCGGACAGAACTATAGACCTGATGATTATTACCGGTATTGTGGCAGGAGTCCTGTCGGTAGCAGGTCTCTATGTAACGCCGTTAAAGGAATCAATCGGATATGCCGGAATTGGAATATTGATGGTGCAAGGGATCGTGCAGGCTCAATTCGGGTACAAATTGTTCAAATTACCCTACGACCTCGGTGGGATGCTGAAACCGTTTTGTTTTGCGAATATTGCAACCGGCATATTATTGGCCACCATCGTACTGATACCGTTCGGGATTGTGGTAAGTGCACTGTCCGACCTTATGCTTGGGACCATATTTTTCAAAATATCCGCATGTGTAAGAAACGTTGAATTGAAGAACTCGATTACCTGATCAAGAGACCGTTTCACGTTCCTTTCCCCCGCGTTCGCGCCTTCCCGACCCGCCTCCTCATGACGATGTTCAGAAACCGGCAATTTTCTCTTACGAACGCCTAAGGGCGAAATTGCCTCATTTGTGCCGACCGGCCCCCACCCACCTTATATACGCGCCTCATTTACGGGTCCTCAGGAACGTGACCAGATCCCAGCGCTCCCGCGGCGAGAGTTTGCTCTGGAAGGGGGGCATGCGGCCGAAGCCGAGGGTGATGGCCTTGAAGATGTCGCCGTCGCTCAGGCCCTGCAGCAGATCGCGGTCAAGACCGGGAGGCGGAGGGGTGAGTTTTTTGCCGACCGGGCCGCGCTCGGCCGATGTCGGGCCGTGGCACATGGCGCAGTTTATGGTGAAGAGCGCCTTCCCCTGTGCCGCTGATTCTGCGTTCGGTGAAACCGGATTCTTCAGCTCCGCATCCTGGGAAACGAGCTCCTGGCCGGAGACCGGCACGCTGTCGCCGGGAGACACGAGGACAGGCGCCTGGTACGGCTTGATGGATGGCTGCCGGTCCATCCACATGGCGGCCATCAGCAAGGGAACAACGGCCATAATGGCCAGTCCGGCGCTACGTTTCATGGCTGCACCTCGGTTGTGATCCTCAGTGCGCCGGCATCGTTCATGATCTCCTCCGCCCGCTCCTTCTGCTCGGCAGCCGGGAGGAGGGCTATCCCGCCGATGCACTCAGTCGGCAGCGCCCCCGGCTCGCACGCCACGGGCTCCCCGCCGGGGTGGATGGAAAGGCTGATGCCGATACACCCCTCGGTGATTGCGGCATCGTAGGGGCGATGTGCACGGTTGGGGAGCTTCATTTCCAGGAACATCCCCACGACGGTGCCGACCATGAAAAAGAGCATGGTGAGCTCGTAGGTGACGATGCCGGTCGGGTAAAAAGCGATGATCGGCTTGTCACCGGTCTGCACCGGGTAGACCCAGGCGGTGCCGGCAGCGAGGATAAATCCGACGCCGGCGCCGATGATGCCGCACGCCAAGGTGAACCAGCGGAACAGGGTGCGCTGGTTCGTTTTCACGAGCACGCCGTCAGGATAGGGAACCAAGGTGAGCGAAGTAATCTGTGCCTCGACGAAACCTTCCCTGAGAAGGCATTCCACCGCGCTTGCCGCGCTCCCCACATCCTTGAAAATCCCCAAGAGTTCCATTTTTCTACTCCTTTCCCACAAGCGACGGCACACGGGTCCGTCCGAGGAGCATGAGGGCCTTCTGGGACTCGTATTCATGCACGTCGGTCATCGCCACCATCGGAAAGGTTTTGGCAAAGAGGGTATACATCAGGGCAAAGCCGGCAAAGGCGCCGGCGGTGATGGAGAGTTCCACCCAGGAGGGAAAATAGGTGCCCCAGACAAAGGGCATGTTCTTGTGAGAGAGAGACGGCACGATGATCAGGAAGCGCTCGATGAACATGCCTACGTTGATCAGCAACGTGATTGCCAGCATGACCGGGATGGAGCGTCGCAACCGCTTGAAGCAGAGGACGATGATCGGCAGGATCGAGTTACCGAAGAGCATCAGGAGAAGGATGAACGTGTACTTGTGCGCCATGAAACTGTAGACCTCCCATTCGATAGGCTCATGGGCATACCAGGTGGTCTGCACCTCGACGAAATAGGCGTAGGACCAAAGCAGCGTTATGACCAGTTGGAGCTTGCCCATGTTGTCGAAGTGGAGCGGGGTCAGGTACTCCTCCAGATGGAAGGCCTTCCGGATGACGATCATCAGTGTGATGACGGCGGCCACCCCGGAGTGGATGGCTCCGATGACGAAGTAAGGAGGGAAGATGGTGCTGTGCCAACCGGGAACCACGGTCACGGCAAAGTCCCAGGCCACGATGGAGTGGACCGACACGGCCACCGGGATGATCAGGGCCGCCATCAGGGTGGATGCCTGCTGATAGACCACCCACTCGCGGGCCGTACCGCGCCATCCCATGGCCAGCACCGTATACAGTTTGAGGCGCCAACCGTGGGCGCGGTCCCTGGCCACGGCGAGATCGGGAAGCATCCCCAGATAGAGAAAGAGGCTACTGCCTATAATGTAGGTCGTGATCGCCATGGCGTCCCACAGGAGCGGCGAGCGGAAGTTGGGCCAGAGCCCCCGTTGGTTGGGATAGGGGATCAGGTAGAAGAAGACCCAGTTGCGACCCAGGTGGATCAAGGGAAAGAGACCCCCCACGGCAACGGTGAAGACGGTCATGGCCTCGGCGGCGCGCAGGATCGGCCGGCGCCAGTTGGCCTGGGAGAGGCGCAGGATGGCCGAGACCATGGTGCCGGAATGGGAGAGGCCGATCCAGAAGACGAAGTTGACGATGAAGACCCCCCACATGACCGGCCGGTCCAGGCCGGTGCAGCTCATGTCGGTCGTCACCATGTAGCTGAAGGCGTATATCCCCCAGGCCACCACCGCTCCCAGCAGGAAGGCCAGGCCGTACCAGCGCAGCGTCGGGGGTTTCAGGGAGGAGAGCATCTCGTCGTTCATCCGGCTGGCGCTCTTGGGATGGATGGTATGTTCAGACATGTTCGCGTCCTCCTCCCTTGAGGTAATAGACCGAGGGGTGGGTGCCGAGATGCTCCAGCAGCCGGAAACGCCGCGGACTGCGTGCCAGGCGCGCCGCCCGGCTGGCCGGATCGGCCATGTTGCCGAACACCAGGGCCTCGCTGGGGCAGGTCTGGGCGCAGGCGGGCTGCACCTCGCCGTCTCGGATCAACCGCCCCTCCCCCTTGGCCTCCTCCTTAGCCCGGCGGATGCGCTGGATGCAGAAGGTGCACTTCTCCATCACTCCCCGGGAACGGACGGTTATGTCGGGCGAGAGTTGGTTGTCCAGCGGCTTCGGCCAGGCGTGTTCGTGGTCGTAAAAGTTGAAGACCCGCACGGCGTAGGGGCAGTTGTTGCCGCAGTAGCGGGTGCCGACGCAGCGGTTGTAGACCTGGCCGTTCAGGCCGTCCGGGTTATGATAGCTGGCGTAGACCGGACAGACCGGTTCGCAGGGAGCGTCGTGGCAGTGCTGGCAGAGCACCGGCAGGAAGCGCCCCCGCACGTCGGGGTACTCCCCCACCCAGAAGCGTTCGATGCGCAGCCAGTGCATGTTGCGCCCCTCGTTGATCTCCTTCTTGGCGCAGATGGCCACGTTGTTCTCCGCCTGGCAGGCCACCACGCAGGCGCCGCAACCGGTGCAGCGGTCCAGGTCGATCACCATGCCCCACTTGTACGGACTCGTTATTTTTTCCATGATCGTTTCATCCTAAGCCGGCAAGACCGGACCGAAAACGAGCCAACGCCCATAGTACCTTGATTTGGAACCGGTATTACATTTCGATCAGTTCGCTGCGGAAACTCCCCTGGGTATTACCGGCCGTCACCAGTTCTCCCTTGGCGGAGATACGGGTCAGCCGGACCCGGGTGGCGTTCCAGGCCGGTTGGGGGTCCTTTCCCTCGATGTTCGTTGCCAAGAGCGCCAAGGGATTGGCTCCCCTGCCCGTGGCGTAGCGCCCCATGCCGTGGTGCCCCTGCCCCAGGGGAATGGCCACCATGTCGGGTCGGATGGCGGGATAGATCACTGCGGGCAGCCGCAACGCTCCCTGAGGAGAGGTCACCTCCACCAGGTCGCCCTGGCTGATCCCCAACGAAGCGGCGGTTTGGGGGTTGATCTCGACCCAGCTATCCCAGACCACGGTGGTCATGGGGTCGGGGAGTTGTTGCAGCCAGGGAAACGGGGCACCCCGGCCGTCATACAGCGCAATCGATGGATAGACCTGCAAATGCAGGGGAAAGTCCTGTTTATCCCCGGCGAAATGGGGCTGGGCCGGCTCGGGCAAGGACACGCCCGGAACCCGGCGATACCCCTTCATCCGGCCCCTGTCCCGGTTGTCGCTTGTCCCGAACAGCCCACCCTGCCGCAGCAGTTCGACCCACGTTGCCTCGAAACCCTCGCCTCTTTCACGGCCGACCCGCTTTTGCAGCGCACCCTTCACCATGTCCTGATAGGAGTGCCGAGGCAAGGCCGCGGCCAGTGCCCCCCCCAGTCCGTGAGCCACTGCCAACAGCACATCGGGGAACTGGCGGGTATCGAAAAGAGGCGTCACCACCGGCTGCATCAGCCCGATCACCCCTTCACGGGTGCCGGCCAGCGGGATCATGTCCCCCCAACTCTCCAGGGCGGCGTGATCCGGCAGGATCAGATCGGCCTGCAAGGCGGTGTCGTCCAAGAGTGACGAGAAACTGACCACGAACGGCACCTTGGCCAAGGCCTGCGGGAAACCGGTGGCCGGGGGGATGGAGTGGAGCGGGTCTCCCTGAACCAGGGCTACGCCGATGCGGCCGGCCTGCATCCTTTCGACCAGAGAGATCAGTTCATGAAAGGAGTTCTCCGGGCCGTCGGGCGAGCCGGCGTCCGGGTAGACCCCGCCGGGACGGTTCAGGTTGCCCGCCAGCAGGTTCAGCATCTGCACGGCCCGCACCGCTTCAGGGCCGTTCGTCTGGAAGGCGACCGCCTCCCCGGCCATGGCCAGGGCAGGCCGGGTGGCGGCAAACTCCCGGGCCACTTCGGCTATCTGTCCTTCTCCCAGACCCGACAGCTCGGCCACCCGGTGCAGGTCGTAGGCAGCCAGTCCCTTCAACAGTGCTTCCGCGCCCAGCCCGCCGGCCGGCAGGGCATCCCTGTCGTACAGCCCCTCGGCCAGGATCAGTCGGGCCATTGCCAGGGCCAGCGCCCCCTCGCTCCCCGGCCGGGCCGGCAGCCATCGGTCCGCCGAGGCGGCGGTCAGGGACATGCGGCCGCCGCAGTAGGTAAAATGGCCTCGGACCGTGTCCCGCTCCTGGCGCATGCGGCCAAAGGCATTGCTGTACTGGACCGGGGACAGGTGATATTCCACGAAATCAGCGCCAAAGCTGAGCAGGTAGCGGGTCTCGGCCAAGTCGTAGAAAGGAAGGCTGGCCTGGCTGAAGTTCAGGCGGTTTGCCCTGCGCAGCCAGTCGGGGGCCAAGAGGTCGAAGGAAAGATGGTAAGGCGAGCCGAAGGCGCCCATGAAGGCGGTGGTCAGCTCCGACAGGGTACCGCGCAATTGGGGAGTCAGGAGGGCCAGGCGGTCGGCGGCCTTATCCCGCTGAAGCGCCGTAAGCTGTCCGGTCAAAAGCGCCAGCCCCTCTGACCAGGAGATGCGCTGGAAGTCGCCCGAACCGCGGGCTCCGGTGCGTTTGAGCGGCTGCGCCACCCGGTCGGGGTGGTATAGTTCCTGGAGGATGGCCTGGCCGCGGGCGCACAATTTTCCCTTGTTGACCGGGTGCAGGGGGTTCCCTTCGACCTTTTTGGCACGCCCCTCGGAAACTCGCACCAGAATGCCGCATCCGGCAGGACAGAAGCGACAGGCACTGGCGTACCAGGTTGCCAGGCCCGGGGTCACCCCCTCATTGGGGGGGACCAGAAAAGGGATCAGCTTCTCATTTTTTGACTGGCAGCCGGCCAGAAGCGCGCCGGCAGCGGTCATGCCGCTCAGTTGTAAAAAGGTTCTCCGCTTCATATGCTATTCCTTAAATATGGCAGGTCCAGCAATCGATGCTGGCCTTGTGCTGACGGTGACACCCCAGGCACCACCCCATCTTGAGACTGGCTGTGCGGGTGACCCGTTCCATGGCGGCCACCTCGCCGTGGCAGGTGCTGCATGCTAGCTTGGCGCGGATATGCATCATGTGCGGAAAATAGACAAAGTCCGGCAGGGCGTGGCCCCTGACCCAGGGGATCGGCTCGCGCCGATCCCAGTACCCCATCAGTTTCCTGATCTCCGGGGCGTCGGGAGAAATGAACTGGTGGCATGCCCGGCAGTCCGCAACCGCCGGGATACCGGCCACCGGTGAACGTGTGGCGGAGCGGTGGCAGAACAGGCATGGGATGGCGTTTGTGCCGGCGTGCAGCTTATGGCTGAAGTCGATCGGCTGGAGCGGAGAACGTTCCCTCAGGTCCAGCGGCAGGAAGTACACAAGTGCCAGACCGGCGGCAACAACGCCTATCATAATGACCACAAGGACGCCGACAAGCCACGTCTTTTTCATACGGATCACCAGGGGGCAGCAGAAATAAATGGCGCTCGGAATGTCGCCAGTTCATTGCCGGTGCGCCGTGGGTTAGTCGTGGAAAGTAATTCCTTTGCTATTTTGGTTGGTGCCACGACGCGGCGACGCAGGTGTAGCCAGGTCTACATCAAGGAACCGCAACGACGGCGGCGGTCAAAAGAGCCGGAATGACGAGTACGAACTAACCGCACGGGTCACCAGGTTTTCATCCGGAGTTTCCGGATGGATACTATTTATAATAGCAGGCTGTTTCCGGCTGTCAAAAAGGGGTGGCAAGAAAAAAGGACAGGCGCCGAAACGGAACGACGCCTGCGTTGAAGGTAACTTCGAGCTTTGAACTTTGAAGATTGAACTAAGTCATGGCGCTTTGCCGCCCCACCCTCTCACGAGTAAGCATTCTGCATAGCACAGCGGCGATCTCATCCGCATCATCATCCAGACACCCCATAAAACGCGGGTGGAGGTCGTAGCCCGCTGCAATGGTATCCGCATCCCGATCAGGCAGGATCAGGACGGTGCAGATATCGTGCAGCAGCCCTTTCATCAGTTGTATTTCCGCAAACTCGCTTCTGGAACCGGCTATCAGCACGGCGACCACAGGCCCCCTGAACGGGTTCATGATCCTGCTGACCAAGCTGCCCATGGCACTGCATACTTCGGCTTCAGGAACGGTCCGAATTACGGCATCCCGGATGTGATCACCGCCCCCATCTCGTGCGAACAGGAGTATCTGCATGGCTTAGATCCTCTACGGAACTATCCCGGAAAAGCATTTGCCACAGAGACACAGACTGAACGGTTCCCACACTCGCTCACAATAGTTCTATGGCTCTGTGGCTCAACTGCCGATTTCGGCGTTACGTCCAGCCCGAGGGAGGTCAATTCAAGGGCGACCATATCTGCCAACAACCCAATAGCTCCGCCAACTTCCTCGGACATATCAAGCCCGGTTTCTATCGTTTTTGGTTCAATGCCGATAAGCACCACCCGCTCGGGCATCCTGTCGATCAGTTGAGCGGTGGCGAGAAGGTCCGAGAGTCCGAGTTGATGTGGCGAGATCTTCTTTTGAAACAGGGCCGGAACGTTCTCCCCCTCCAACCTGATAAAAGTTCCGGGCGGATTTCCGCTCTTCACCACGTCGAGGAGTATGAGGCAATCCTTCCCCTGGATGTACTGCAGGAGCTCGATGCCGCTTGTGCCGCCGTCGAGGAGTTCGACCCCCCTGGGAATCTCGTACATCCTTTCGAATTCTTCCACGGCCCTCACACCTGCTCCCTCGTCCTGAAGGAGCAGGTTTCCGATGCCAAGCACGAGAATATTCACGGCGAATCCTCCATTCCCTAACCTGTTAAAGCGCCCTGACCTTCACAATCTCCCTGTTTTCCGTGTCCACCATATGTATGGCGCAGGCCAGGCACGGGTCGAAGGAGTGCACCGTCCTCAGCACCTCAAGCGGTTTTTCCGCATCAACAACCGGCGTGCCCACCAAGGAGGCCTCGTACGGGCCGGGTGCATCCTGTGCGTTTCGTGGTCCCGAGTTCCAGGTGGAAGGGACCACGGCCTGGTAATTTTTGATCTTGCCGCCTTTTATCACTATCCAGTGGGAAAGCACGCCCCTCGGGGCCTCGTGCAGCCCGACCCCCTTTATCTCGCCATTCGGGAATTCCGGTTTGTTGAAGGTCCAGGTATCCCCCTTCCCGATATTGTCCATCAGGGCCTGCCACTGTTTCTGCAGGGTTTCGTACAGAACCGCTGCGCGAACGGCCCTGGCCGCATGCCGGCCGATGGTCGAATGAAGCGCTGCAATGGTCACCTTCTCACCCGCCATGCCGCCTATGGTGGCAAGGGCCTTGTCCGTATACCTCCTGGTGTGTGCGTCCCCCGCGGCGTACATGCAGAGGACATTGGCGAGTGGGCCGACCTGGGCGGGCTTGCCGTTAAACGTGGGGGCCTTGACCCAGGAATATTTGCCGTCGTCCTGGAACTCCGTATAGTGGGGCTCCGTGTCCTCTTCCCAGGGATGGCGGGTCCAACTGCCTTCGTACCAGGAATGCTTGATGCTCTCCTGCACCCCTTTTTTGAGGAAGTCGTCCTCGAAGCCGGTTATGGGGTGGAATCTGCTTATGTCGCCATCGGGGATAAACCCGCCGGGGTGCTCAAAAACGGTTCCCTTCGTATCCATCGGGAATTCCGGCACCGACAGATAATTGGTGACCCCGGCCCCGTACGCGGTCCACTCCCTGTAACATGCGCCGATGGTGCACACATCCTGGAAATAGACGTTGTTCACGAAGTCGCCGAGTTCGTCGATAAGGGTCTTGACGTAAAAAAGCCGTTCCATGGTAAGGGTGGAGGGGCTGTCCGTATTGATGGGATTTGCCACGCCACCCACGGCAAGGTTCTGGATGTGGGGCGTTTTCCCCCCCAGTATGGATACGATCATGTTCGCCTTGCGCTGGACCTCAAGCGCCTGCAGGTAATGGGTCGTGGCGAGGAGATTCAATTCCGGCGAAAGCTTCATGGCCGGGTGCCCCCAATACCCGTTGGTGAATATCCCCAACTGGCCGCTCCCCACGAAACCCTTCAACTTGTTCTGCGTCTCGGTGAAGACCTGCGCGCTGTTCATGTGCCAACTGGATGTGTTCTGGGCCAGAATGGCCGTCTTCTTCGGGTCCGCTTTCAGGGCGGATGTGACATCCACCCAGTCCAGGGCCGAAAGATGGTAGAAATGCACGATGTGGTCCTGAATGGCGTGCGCGGCCATCAGGATGTTCCTGATGTATTGCGCGTTCAGGGGGATTTCCATCTTCAGCGCATTCTCCACCGACCTGACCGATGCTATGGCGTGGACGGTGGTACAGACCCCGCATATCCTCTGGGTATACAACCAGGCCTCGCGCGGGTCCCTGTCTTTCAATATCAGTTCTATGCCGCGCCACATCTGGCCCGATGACCATGCCTTGCTCACTCGGCCGTTGTTCAACTCACAGTCTATCCTCAGGTGGCCTTCTATCCTGGTGACCGGATCAATGCTGATTCGCTTTGCCATATCTTCCTCCGTTCGAACCCAATGAATGTATGGTTCATTCTGATAGGTGCCTTCTCGTATTTAATGATGCGACTCGGGGAACAGGGGCAGATACTTGGCACAGAACTTGAAGCCCAGGATCGCAAAGGCGATCATGCCCGCCGTCAAGGTAAGCTCCATGATCGAGGGGAAATAGTCCCCTCCCGAACGGGTCGCATACTCGGAAACACCGAAGACCCCCACATCCATGCGGTTCATCAGGACCCCGAGTATCACCAGGATATCCACCACAAAGATGCGTTCCAGGCTGGTCCTGACGGAGCGGAAGGAGAGCAGGGTTAGCGGCAGTATCACCCCCACCGTCATCTCGATCAGGTAAAGATTCCCCAAGAAGCTCCCGTCCAGCACCGCCCCCACGCCCGGGCCGGTCACCAGGTGCCAGATTTTCATAACGAGGTACACGGAACCGACGATCATTACCCCCCGGGCCAACCCTTCGACCACATCCCGTGGAGGCTTGTGGTTGAACACCTTGCCGGTGAGCAGGGTTTCGAAGCTGACTATGGCCAGCCCCAGCATAATCGCCGATACGAGGAAATGATAGGGAAGCAGGGGGCTGTAATAGATCGGGGACAGCTTGGCCGGCACAATCAGGTAGTTCGCCCCTAGGGACGACTGGTGGAGCAGCGACAACGCCACGCCGAACATGACGGCCCCCACCATGATGCGGCCGACGCCTTTCAAGGCGCGCGGCCAGCCGAGTTTTTCAAATACCATGGGGCTGGATTCCGTGCCCAGGGTGCAGAGGTAGAGCACGAGGTGCAGGGCGACGATGAACATGACCGAGTTGACCTGCCACATCACCAGGGGATGCCAGATGACCCAGGAGCGTCCGACGTCGAGGGTGATGGAGATGGCAGCCAGCAGATAGCCGAAAAAGGCGTTCAGGATCGAGGCACGGGCAATGCACTTGTACTTTTTCCAGTTCAGGATATAGACCGACCCGGCGATCAGGAACGCCCCGGCAGCCATGGCCACACCGCCCAGGACGTCGAAACCGATCCACAGCCCCCACGGCCAGAAGTCGTTCAGGTTGGATGCGGCCCCGATGCCGAAGATCAGCCGGTACACGGCAACGACGGCCGCTAAACCTATCAGGGCGACCAGCACCAGGGTGAACGGCGTGACCATCTTGATTCCGAGATCCTTGCTGGGGGTATCATCCAGAAACTTGTTGATGACGCCCCCCAGCTTTGAACCGACATACCTGGTCGCATCGATGTCGGAGAGGGTGTATTCATCAGCCATGAACCTGTTGATGACGCCGCCCCATTTGGGGCCGACATACTTGGTCGTATCAATCATGGCTGGCCTCCTTTTCATTTCGGTGAGTAAATTGGTAGATGGCGGTCCCTCCCGTGAAAACCCCCGCGAAAACCCACAGAATCTTGCGTATATAGTGCCAGGTGAGTTGAGGAAGGTCGGAATGGGGGATATTCTTCCTGAACCCGAGCAGTTCGAACGACACGCCCGAGAGCATGATGTTCTGAGTCCCCCCCGCCTCGGTCAGGCCATAGGTACCGTCAGCATACCGGGCAACCGGCCGGTGCGACTTTTCCGCCGAGTAGACCGTCTTCAGCGGGAAGTCGTACTCTGTCCCCGGTTTCAGGGTGAGCCGGTACCGGGCCTCGTTGCGCAGGTCCACGACCTTGCCGAAGATGGTCGCCCCGGTAGGGCAGAACTCGGCGCAGGCCGAGTATTTGCCCTCAGCGTAGCGGTGCCGGCACAACTGGCATTTTCTGACCTCCGGCCAAGCCGAGTCCCATTCATAGCGGGGAACCCCGAACGGGCAGGCCAGTTGGCAATAGCGGCAGCCGATGCACCTCTCGGCAAGGTAGTAGACGGAACCGTTCTCCGGGTCCTTTCTGAACGCACCGGCCGGGCAGACCGAGACGCACGCCGGGGTGATGCAGTGGAGGCACTGCTGCTTGAAGAACGAGTAGCCGTTCACGGCCGTGTCCTTCGTCTCTGCCGTGCCGTTCTTATAGACCTTGATGATATTGAGCGTCTTCCCCGACAGTTCTTGCGGCGCATCCCATATCCCCTCATCGCCCTTGGGGCCCTTGCTCTCGTAGGGGGGGGCCTTCATCCCCTTCTTGTAGAGCGCTCCACCCGGCACGCTGTTCTGCGCCTTGCAGTTGACCATGCAGGATTTGCAGCCGATACAAAGCGTTGCGTCATAAAGTAGCCCCACCGCCTGGGGAGGGAGCTCCGTTGACATGCGCGCGTTCGCGAAGGGAACACCGGAAACCAGGATCAGTCCGCCTCCGCCGGCGACGCCTTTGAGAAATCCCCGTCTGCTGATCGCCATGGCTACTCCTCCTTATCCCGGGCGTTCTTCTCATCCTGCCCGTGGGGCTGGTCCAGGTTGGCACCTTTCTTGGTGCCGAGTCCGGTCAACACCGCCGCGCCGGCGGCGCCGACCACAAGACCGGCTGACCCGGCCGCAAAGGTCTTTATGCCGGGCGAAATACCCGATTTGTTCGGGAACGCCTCGCCGAAGAATACGGGCGGGGTCATCTCCTTCAGGACTGCCAATTGGTGCAGCGGCGTGGTGAAGCCTACCCCTTTTTCCGCGCAGCCGAAGCAGGGATGCCCCACACCCACAGGCCACGTGCCGGCGCCCGTCTCGCCGAAAAGTACCGTCGGGCAGTTTGCGTATGTCTCGGGGCCCTTGCATCCGAGTTTGTAAAGGCAGCCACCTTTCCGGTGCAACCCGTCGCCGAATTGCTCCGCAAACCTCCCTGCATCGAAATGGGGCCTTCTTTCGCAATTTTCATGAATGAGGCGGCTGAATGCGAATTTGGGCCTCCCTTGCGGGTCGAGTTCCGGAAGCTTGTTGAACGTTACGTAATACAGGATGGTCGAAAGCAGGTTATAGGGATTCGGCGGACATCCGGGGATCGTAACGACCGTTCTGTTGGAGAGAATTTCCGACACTCCTTTGGCTCCGGTGGGATTCGGCCCCGATGCGGCGACCCCGCCCCACGAGGCGCACGATCCCATGGCCAGTATGGCAGCGGCATGGGGGGCTGTTTCGTTCAGGATATCCAGGGCGGTCCTTCCGGCAATCTTGCAGTAAATGCCCTGGTCCTTGGTTGGGATCGCTCCGTCCACCACCAGGACGAATTTGCCCTTGTTCTCCTGTATCGATCTTGCCTTCGCCTCCTCTGCCTGATGACCCGCCGCGGCGCTCAGGGTTTCGGAATAATCCAGCGAAATGAGATCAAGGATAAGGTGCTCAAGGGTAGGATGGTTTGAGCGCAGCAGGGATTCAACGCACCCTGTGCATTCCTGAAAGGACAGCCAAATCACCGGAGGGCGCTTGGGATTGACGATGGCTTCGGCGATCCTCGCTCCCGCGCTGATCGGAAGGCCCATTCCAACGGCCATGACAGAGCAGAATTTCAAGAAATCCCTTCGGGAAACCCCGCCAAGCATCCGGCTGACCGAGTTAAACGCATCTGACTTGCTCATAATTCCCCCTTTCCTTGATTGCACGCATGAATTTGTGTGGTGTCACTCCTGAAATTGTGCAAAACTGTCTTGAAAATCATGCTATAGTGTATACAGCAATTCATGCACCAATCTGGTTTATCACCCGGCATCAAACTATCGCGATGCCGGTACCATAAAGGCTTTCAAGGGGTTGGAAAAAAACGGACAGTGATGAAGGTGTGATCTTTCTCGTGCAAAGTGTGCAAAACTGACTTGATTTGCGCAAAAACGACTTGAAAGGTGTGGGCACATGGCACAGATCTGCATTTGCGACGACGAAGAAGGGATCCTCAAGTATTTTAAAAAAGTGCTTAAAAGGTACCAGTCGGCCACCTTCAGCCGGGGCAAAGAGCTGCTCGCGTACTTGGAGTCGGAGGCGGGCGACCGGGTGGAAGTGCTGCTTCAGGACCTGCGGATGCCGGATCTTGACGGCATAGAGATCCTGCAGCGCGTCAAGGAGTTGCGACCCGACCTGCCGGTAATCATCATAACCGCCTTTGCCACGGTGGACGACGCGGTCAGGGCCATCAAGCTGGGGGCCTACGACTATGTGACCAAGCCGTGCCCCAACGAGAAACTGCTCAGCATGGTGGAAAACGTGCTGCATCTGAGCCGCCTGACGGCAGAGAACCGCCGTCTGCGGGAAAAGATACATGGCGGGGGGCACGATCCCATCGTATTCGCCAGTCCGCGCTTCCGCCAGGTATACGACCTGACCCTCAAGGTAGCTTCCAGCGACGCCAATATCCTGATACTGGGTGAATCGGGCACCGGCAAGGAGTTGATCGCCAGCGCCCTGCACCACAACAGTCTCCGCCGTTCCCACCCCTTTGTCTCGCTCAACTGCGCCTCACTGTCGGATACCCTGCTGGAAAGCCAGCTGTTCGGGCACCTGCGGGGCGCCTTCACCGGCGCGTTCACCAATCAGAAAGGGATGTTGGAAGAGGCCGATGGCGGCACGCTGTTCCTGGACGAGATAGGCGACGTCAGCCCTGCGGTCCAGGGCAAGCTGCTCCGGGTAATCCAGGAGCGCGACTTCATACCCATCGGCTCCACCCACCCCAAACAGGTGAACGTGCGTTTCGTGGCCGCCACCAACAAAGAGTTGCAACTCGAGGTATCCGAGGGACATTTCCGCGAAGACCTCTACTACCGGCTTAACGTGATCACCATCACCCTGCCGCCGCTCAGGGAGCGCCCCGAGGACATCGAGCCTTTGGCGCAGCACTTCCTGCGCCGTTTTTCGGAACGGATGAGCAAAAATATCCATGCCCTGGACCCCAAGGCCCTGGAGGCCCTACAGGCCTACGACTGGCCCGGCAACGTGCGCGAGCTGGAGAATGTCATGGAACGGGCCGTCATCTTGACCTCCGGCAGCCACATCAGCGCCGACGTCATCCCCCTGCACAGCGGGCAGAAGGCGCCCGTGCAGGCCCCGGTCCCGGCCCGCCAATCGCAGATGGTTGCCCTGGAGGAGATGGAGCGCCATCACATTCTGGCCGTACTGAAAGGGAATCATTACAACAAGAGCCGCACGGCCGAAATACTGGGCATCTCGCGCCGGACCCTGGACCGCCGCATTGCCGAATTCGGCCTGATGGAGTGGGAAGGGTGTTGAACTATCCCCGCGCCTCCATCCGCCGCAAGCTGATCTTCGCCACCCTGACGCCGCTCTGCGTCACCATACTGCTCTGCTGGCTGATCGGTTCGCTGCTGATCACCGACCGCATCTTCCGCCAGGCCCAACAAAATGTGATCAGGGACCTCAACCTGGCCCACAAGGTTTGCCTGGACGAGATAAGTCACCTTGACAGCGTGGTCAAGGGGGCCGCGCTGGCGCCGGAGCTTGCCCTGCAGCTTGACGACGCCCGCCACGAACGCCAGCAAACGATGTTGCGACAGATCCTGCAAACTGAGAACTTAAGCTTTCTGAACGTGGTCGATGTAAAAGGGGTGGTGCGCTACCGGACTGCCAAGCCGCAGCAACAGGGGGACAGGTTGGACGACGACCCCCTGGTGGCCCGTGCTCTGGCGGGAGAGTTGACCGGCGGAGTGGAGGTCTTTTCGCAGGAACGACTGAACCTGGAGAATCAGTCCCTGGCAAATGCTGCCGTGATAACGCTTATGCCGACCCCCCGGGCCCGCACGGTCGTTCATAACACCGAACAGCGCGGTCTGATGCTGGTATCCGCGGCTCCCTTGCTGGCCAGTGACGGCCGGGTGATCGGAGCGCTGGAGGCCGGCTTCATGCTCAACAACGATAACAGCCTGGTGGATACCATTACCCACACGGTCTTCGACCAGGATGGGAAGGGCGCGGCCACCATCTTTTTGGGGGACGTGCGGATCGCCACCAACATCAGGGATACGTCCGGAGACCGGGCCATCGGCAGCATCATGTCCCAGGAGGTGGCGGCAGTGGTGCTGAATCAGGGCAAGGACTGGAGCGACCGCGCCTTTGTGTACAGCGACTGGTATATTTCGGCCTACGAGCCGCTCCGCGACCCCTCCGGCAGTGTGGTGGGGGCATTGTACGTCGGCATGCCGGAAAAGCCCCTGTTGGATATGAGAAGGAGACTTAATCTGATCTTTGCCGGTGTGCTGCTGTTCGTATCCCTGACCGGTATCACCCTTGCCACCTGGATCAGCGGCCGAATGGCCCGGCCGGTGCGCGCCCTGGCCGAGGCTGCCAGGCGCGTGGCCACCGGGCAACTCATCGAGCCGATCGTGGTGACAAGCAACGACGAGATTGGGCAGTTAGCCATCGAGTTCAACACCATGACCCGCGGAGTCACTTTGCTGAACCAGACCCTGGAACAAAAGGTGGAGGAGCGCACCCGTGACCTGGCGGAGAAAAATGCGCAACTGCTGGCTACCCAGATGGAGTTGTGCAGGGCCGAGCGTCTGGCCGGCCTGGGCATGCTGGCAGCCGGTGTGGCCCACGAGATCAATAACCCGCTGGCGGTGATCCGCGGCAACGCCGAGCTTTTGCAAAGCGCCATCCCGGAAGGCAGCGAAATCCGCGAAGATGCCGACGCCATCGTGGAAGAAGCCATCCGCATCGAACGCATCGTCAACAACCTGCGGGTCTTTTCACGAAACGGCATGAAGCGGATTGTCACCTTTTCCTTGGGAAAGATGCTCGACGCCATCCTCAATCAGATCGGCCACCAGATCCCCCTGGACCACTACCGCGTAATCAGGGAGTACCGGGAAAGGGACGTGGAGATCGGAGGGGATACGGACCAACTGCGGCAGGTCTTCACCAACCTGATTATCAACGGCCTCCAGGCCATGCCCGATGGGGGGGAGTTACGGGTAAGCACCGAACCGGACCAGGCTGGGCAACAAGTGGTGGTGACGGTGCGGGACAATGGCTGCGGCATCCAGGATAAGGACAAGGAACGGCTCTTCTCACCCTTCTTCAGCACCAAGGATCATGGCACGGGACTGGGGCTGGCGGTGTCGTACGGCATTGTCAGGGACCATGGGGGGGATATCCGGTTTGAGAGCCGCGTCGGCGAGGGAGCGACTTTTATGGTGTTTTTGCCGTTCCGGCAAGAGGCGGGTTAACGGGTGGCGTGAATTGTTTGAATGAAGTCAGCATTCCGAGCACCTTCAAAACTCGTGAAAATTTAATCAATAATGGTTTTTACGATATCATAAAGCTCCGAAACATCGGTTAAATCCAAAAACGTCAGTTCGTCACTAATATTACATGTATCAATGCTATCTGCAATATCAATATCTTGCTCTATACAGTAATGCAGTTTATCTGCTAATCTTACAGTGGCAACAAAATAATCGTTTAAACCGCATTTCCAATTATCATCGGAAAGACTGGATAATATGTTTGTATATATTTCAGGCATATTATTGTGCTTCATTATTTTAATACCTTGCTCAATATTTAATTCTACGATTATATTCACAATTAAGTTATTATCAGGATGGATTACATCACTCGTTGTTAGTTTATCAATAACTTTTAACAGATATAATTTGCCGATTTCATGTAATAATCCAGCCAAGTATACTTCATCATGGTTTAGTTCTGGCATATTCTTATCACGACTAATCTTTAATGCCAAATATGCCCCTATTTTTGCGACCTTATGACAATGATGCCAAAGATCTTTCATAAGTGAGTTTATCACTGGATTATCGGATTTGGTATTTTCCATACTTGCAGAAAAAGCCAGATTAACAATCTGTTGTGAACCAAGCCTTATGATGGCATTCTTGATTGTGGCAATTGGTGTCTTTCCAGAATAATATGTACTGTTAGCATATTTAAGCATCTTTGAAGCTAAAGCAGGGTCAGCATGCACTAATATTATTACATCTTCAATTCTGTATGAGTTGTCTTTCATCATTTGTAACAATTTTATTGCCACCTCATGAAAAACAGGTATGACAATCGGTTGAGAAGTTATAATGTTTTTAGTGAATTCCGGAATCGCCATATTTGTTGTAATGTTGCCCATAGATTGATTCTACCTCTGGCCGTGAAATTATAATTGAGTCGTTTTTGGATAAGTCAATATCAAGTTCGGATTAATTGTACAATGCCAGATTTGGTCATTATGCCTGTTCCTCATATTTGATTCATCCTTGCCGTGCTTATCAGACATGTTACTTCCCCTGGCATCTGGAGTGTGGCCATACTCCTCAAGGCCGACAACGGAACAGGCAACGAATGAGCCGCGGAGGGATCTAAGCAGCCCGACCCTATATTAGGGATTACCAACTTGGCATAATCTATCAAAAAGCGGCTTTAAGCAACACCTTAGACGATACCTTTTTGCTATGCCCACCAGCCCCCATCCTGCTCCACACGGTCCACGTGCCCTCCACAACCACACCCAGGCCGCTGGCCCCTCCCCCACCCTGCTGACTTGACAAAATCCCGTGGTGTTGCTAGCCTTTAAAAATCCGGCTAGTTTTTTGCAAAATGTCAAAATTCCCTCATCCGCCCGTTCAGGGTGAGAGAATAAGTAGGGGTTTTAACTCTATTGCCACGACTAAACCGGACAGCACCGCCAAAATGTTTGTTTTTTTGTGGTGGCGATCACACGAAATACCATATAATTCTCTAAAATCTCAGCAAAAAGTTGAATATGTTCCAAAGCAGCCATATTGTGATAAACTTCTTAATAGAGAATCATTCAATAAACGGCGCTATCTGATGACACATGGGGCAATGGAGAGATAGCGATGAAAATCCGAATAGTGTTATTGTTGATACTCGCAATCTCCCGTGTTACCGCCATTGCCGCTCATGGAGAGTCGATGTGTGCGATGACGGGAGATTGGGGCTGTTTCGGGACCATTGAAGCAAATACGGAAGCCGACCATTGCAAGTACAGCACATTTCGAAATGGTGATCGATTGCTCGAAGCGAGGATTGAGAGTAGGGGCAATAACCGGTTTTTCCAGAAACTCTCCATAGAACCATTATCTCACGAGCTTTACAATGGCGATAACAGTCTCTACATGCTGGCATACGGCATGATCCATGTCATTGCAGATGCGTTCAGGACTGCCTATCCAGACGGAGCCAACGCTGTCCCGGAGGGACATTCCGTAAAAATCACAAAAATATACAACATCCAAAATGCCGAGGTCCAGCTGGTTCTCACCACTGACCGCAGACAGCAGCAGATCAGATATTCCGTCAAGTTTGCAGATGATACTAGCGAAATCACTGGGGTCTGCGACAGTCTGCTTCCCGAGCCGCTGCCGGATACCTATAACGTCCAGAAATGGCGCCACAGGATTCCGAAACTCATAAGAACCCTGGCTGATGTTCGCTCGCTAAAATAGTTTCCAAACGGAAACGGCCTGAATAAAAAATAATCTTGCGCGCGATTGTGCCGGTGCAGGGTGATGATATAATTATCGATAAATTGTCTTTAGGTTCATACGCACTGCCCCGATAAAGCCAAACCCTTCGCAAGAAGGGGGCGGAAAGCCGCGGATCTTCAAGACGAAGATGGCCGGACTGCCGGAGGATACCCATATCTTCACGGAGTCCGGCCTTTTTTACGGGCACAGGTCAACCCTCCGAGGGCAGCGCAAAGGACCGCTCGACACAACGCAGTTCAACCTATTTCAGGAGGTGCAACAATGAAACGGTACGCAATGGCAGCAGTGACCGCATTGATGGTGTCGGCGTCTTTCCCCGTTTTTGCGGAAGAACCCGCGAGTAATGCTGAAAATGCCAAGGATGAATGTGTTCTAGCGGCAAAGAATTGCCGGGACGCCGTGGATTCCCTGCAACAGAGTATCGCCAAGCTGAACAGGGAAATTGCGAGGGGCAACAAGGTGTACTCTCCGGAGGATTTGAGGCGGCTTAACGAAAAGCTGAATGAGGCGAATGACCTGATGAGTAAAATGTTGTCCAATCCGTAATAGACTTTGGCCCCGGCTGACCATCGAGGCACGCGAAGAAAAGTGTAAGGGCTGTGCAGTGCAATGCTGCGCAGCCTTTTTTATTTGTGGGCGGACACGAAAGGCACGGCATTCCACATACCTTTTTCGCCATCCCGGCAACAAAGTTGCATGAAAGCATATTCATCACCGGGAGGAAATGCCATGGAGCCCCTTGACAAGGATACGGCCGGCAAACTGTTCAAACATTATCGCAAGAACCGCGACGGCATCAGAAACAAGCCGGAAATGGCATCGATCTGCTTGATCTGCGGTTCTATCCATGTCATTCCCCAAAACGGGGATGATCATATGTTGGTCTGCCGCAATTGCGGTTTTCCCTTTTACCGTTATGAATGCAAGGTTTGTGGTGAAACCATCGATGGGCGGGACCCGCAGAACCCCGGTTGCCGGCAATGCGGATGGAGAATCTGCACCTGTGGGGTATGCGGCTGTAACAACGTTGCGTGAAATGAGGGCTTTACTGCCGAGAGAATGACCGTAGTTGATAAAAAAACGGGCATCGCATCCAAAATCGGCATAACCCCTGGCAATCGTCACGGGCGAAACCTCTGTTACAGGCACCCAACTCCGTGTCGGATTTGCAGGTTGGACACGATAGAAAAAATTATGAGGGACCCACCGGCCCCCACTCTCTTGGAAGCAGGCGCCGATGAACCCCTCGCTCTCTTACCCGTAACCTTTCCCATACATTTCGATGCGGATCCCGCTTTTGAAAATAACGGACACCCTGCCGGAACGGCACCCTTACAACCCGCAGAACCCTTGAACCTTGCCGATCCTCCATTGAACCTTACCGGCTACCCTTTCAAGTTTCCCTTTGGCTCCCAGCGTACTATTCGAACAGACCCTCCCCGCAATCTCCCTGAACGTGCCGCGAACTCTGTGGAAGATCCCTCTTGCCTGGTACTTGGTGCTGAGTTTCATGATTGACCTCCTTCTTGCATCCGATAACGCCGTTGCCCGGATTATCAGCCTCCGGGCAACGGGGGGTTTGCCCAGCAGCAACAGACCTATTTATGACTGCTGCCCGCACTGCTTGGAGATTTCCGGCCAGCGCTTCCTGCCGATGGGCTTGCAGATCTTGATTGCACCTTTGCGGCGGATTGAGTTGCTGCCAGAGAACCTTTCCGGCTCTTTGTCTTAGCTCCGGCCTTTTGAAGACTCGAGGTTTCTTTTATAGCTCTCATGGTTAACACCTTCCTTCTCCTGGTGTGAAGTATTTTCCCCTTCTTGCTACTAGTCATTATAACAATTTTTTTATCACAAATGTCACATGGTTATTGCACCGACAGGGAGCTGCTTCGGACCAATGGGCCGTTGAAAAACCATTGCGGGGAACTCCATGGCGGTCAAAGTCATTTAAAAAGTTATTAACCATTTGTTATAACATCATTATTATACATCAGGCCTGTTCCCGTGTTGCTATTATTCGGCCTGATAATGGAGAAACAAGTGTATACTAGAAAGAGAAGAGAAAAGGGCCTGGGCACCCAAAAGGGATCGTTCAAAAGATTCAGTCAGAGGATTGAGCATGAGCATTGAGAGAAAGAACTATACAAGAGTCGTACGGCCTCAAGGGAGCGCCGGGGTCAGTGCCCTTGCAATGGTGACGATTGCCTGTATTGCCATGCTGAGGGTGACGGTCTGTTATGCCGGCGATGTCAAGGACGGCTTTATGCTCGGTTCCGGCACGTTGCAGCCCGTTACGACCGATACGACCGGTAAGAATCCCGGCGTGGTGACTGCGAAATACGGTTTCAGCCTGTTGAAGGACTTCACACCCTACATCGGAACCGGGGTGGCATACATCCTTCCCCAGGAAGCCGGCGTCACCGACGCTTCGACAAAACTGAAGACAGGTCTGGCGGGTCAGGCCGGCGTCAGCTTCAATCTGGGCAGCAATTCAGCATTGGTGGTTGACTACAAATATCTGCACCTCACCAACGACCCTTCCAACAGCACACCACCTCAATCATTGGGAATCGGCGTAAACATCAAATTCTGATGAACTTGCCGGCGCCGCGTGACCATCCCGTATGTATACGTAGTAACACCATTTGACGAAGGTCTCGGCCATCGGCTATACTTTGGGTTATTGCGCAGGTATCGCCCATAGAGGACCAAACGTGACATTACCCCATGATAACCGCACCATGATTGCGATGCTCAATACCTTGAGCAGCGATTACCTCCACGGGAAGGAAGAGGTGTTGCGCCTTTCGATGATCGCACTCCTGACCGGCGGACATATCCTGATCGAGGACCTTCCGGGATTGGGCAAGACGACCATCGCCCTGGCCCTGGCCGGCATGAGCAGCCTTTCCTTTGGCAGGGTGCAGTGCACCAGCGACCTGCTCCCTTCGGACATCACCGGCCTGTCGGTGTTCAATCGCGAGGAGGGGCAATTTACCTTCCTGCCGGGACCGATCTTCAACAATATCGTCCTCCTCGACGAGGTCAACCGGGCCATGCCGCGCACCCAGAGCGCCATGTTGGAGGCCATGGAAGAGCGGCGGGTGACGGTTGAGGGGATGACGCACCATCTGCCCGATCCCTTTATGGTGTTCGCCACCCAGAACCCTTCCGACCAGAGCGGCACGTTTCCCCTGCCTGAGTCACAGCTCGACCGGTTCCTCATCTGCACCGGCATCGGCTATCCGCCTGAACACCTGGAAAGAGGGATCATTGCCGGCGGCGGCATCCGCGAACGACTCGAAGGCATGACCCCGGTAGCCTCGACCGCCGACATACTGGCCGCGCGCAAGAGCGTTGAAACCGGCATTTACCTCTCGGACAAAGTGGTCGGCTATATCTACGCCCTGGTGGCGGCCACCCGCAGCCACGCCATGATCCAGACAGGCCTCTCCACCCGGGCCGCCATCAACCTTGCCCAGGCTGCACGGGCGGCCGCCTTTCTGGAAGGGCGCGATTATGTGGCGCCGGATGACGTCAGGGGGATTGCGGTCGCGGTCTGCGCCCACCGCCTGGTTATGCGTCCCGACCAGGAAACCGCCGACAGGGGGGGGGTATTACGGGCACTCATCGCCGACATAGCGCTTCCTTTGGCCTGAGGATCAGCAAAGCGGGCGCTCTCTACATCGCCATCACCATCCTGTTGGGCTTCTCGGCGGTCAATACCGGCAACAACCTGCTGTTTCTGGTGGTGTCGGGCCTTCTGGCCTTCATGTCGGTTACCGGGTATGTCGGCATGCGCAACATCAAGGGACTCACCCCCGAAGTAATCCCCCCTGCCGAGATATTCGCCGGAACCGCCGCCCCTTTTCGCCTGCGCATCCACAACCACAAGCGGCATGTCACCTCCTTCCTGGTCCGCCTGGAATGCCCCGGCGGCCAGGGGGTCACGTTTCCCCTGGTCGGGCGCAAGGCATCGGCCGAAGGGGACATTGCTCTCACATTCCCCGACCGGGGCCACGCCGCCATCGACCGGATCACCATCAGCTCCCCCTTTCCGGTGAATTTCTTCACCCGGTACTGGACATTCGCATCAGACAGCCGTTTTGTCGTGTTTCCGCGCCTGCTGGCCGGCATGACGGTCGGCGACAATGGCGAAACCGGGCGCCAGGGAAGCAGCACCCGCCAGGATCGCGGCCTGGACGGCGAACTGGAGCGGATTACCGCCTATTCCGGCAGCGAACCGTTACGGATGATCCACTGGAAACTCTCCGCCCGGGGCGAGGATCTGCTGGTCAAGGAGTTCGGCCGCCAGGCGACACCGCCGCTGGTCATCGATCTTGATTCCCTGCCGGGACAGGTCCTTGAACAGCGCATCTCCCGCGCGGCCTGGCTTGTCAGGCGCTGGGTGCCGCTACGGCCGGTCGGTCTCAGGTGCGGCAAAAGGGTCATCCCGGCCGAAATTGGCCGGCGTCACGGCATGAAACTACTGACGGAGCTTGCATTATATGGTCGCGATTAGCTCGCTGACAGCCGTCCTCTCCTACGCCATTGCCCTGTGCGGGATCGTGCCTCTCTTCCCCTGGTTGACCACGGCGCCGCGGTTTGCCCTTGCGGCAGGCATGCTGGCCGGCATCTGGCAGGACCGCCGGGGTGCCTGGCCCGTGAAAAACTGGCAATTCAACCTGGCCGTTGTGCCGGTTTTCCTCTATTATGCACTCCAGTTCAGCCGCGCCAACCCGGCCCAGCCGGTGGTAAATGCCTTGGCCATCATGTTGGCGGTCAGGTTGTGCGGCGGAAAAAGCGTGCGCCACTATCTGCAGATTGCTGCCTTGTCCCTGTTTTGCCTGGCTTCCTCTTCCCTGTTCGACCTCAGTCCCATCTTCCTCTTCTACCTCGCCCTGATGTTGTTGCTGGTGGCGGTGTCCCTGGTCCTTTTGACCTTTCATTCCCTGGACAGCAGCCTGGTCCTTCCCCGTGCCCATCTGCGCAAGGTGCTGGCCGTCGGGATGCTGATGCCGTTGGCCTCGTTGCCGCTCCTGGTCATCTTTTTTCCGATCCTGCCCCGCACCCAGATCCCCCTGTGGAACATCCTGGCAGTCCCGGCAGCCCGCCCCTCCGGCTTTAGCGACAAGGTCGAACCCGGTACCAGCGCCACTGTCGGGGAATCGCGGACCATAGCTTTCCGGGCCGAAATGCCCCGGCAGCCGAAACAGCAACTCTATTGGCGCGGCACGGTCTTCAACAGCATGGACGGGCATCGCTGGGTACGCAATCCGGCTGTGCCTCCGGAACAGTTGCTGTACAAAGGGGCACGCATTGCACAGACCGTTTACCCGGAGCCGGGGCCTTTCCGGGCCCTCTTCAGCCTGGATGCGCCTGCATCCATCGCTCTGCCCAGGGCACAGGGTGCCCCGGACGGCGTTTTTGCATATCCGGGGCCCATCACCCGGCGCCTGGCCTATGGTGCGGAATCCGTTACCTCGGGTATCCTGGCGACGGTTACAGGGATCAACCGGTCTTTTTACCTGAGACTCCCCCCTCGCATTCCGGAACGGATACAACGACTGGCGGACGATGTCAAGCGGCGCGGAACCGGCGATGCCCGCAGGCTGGAGCTGCTGGAACAGTTTTTTCGCAACGGCAATTACCGTTACAGCATGCGCGACCTGCCCACCGGAGAAGACGCCCTGGAACAATTCCTGTTTGAAAAGAAACGAGGGCACTGCGAGTTTTTCGCCTCTGCATTCGCCCTGCTTCTGCGGGCCGCCGGCGTTCCGGCACGACTGGTGGGCGGATATCTGGGGGGTGATTACAACGAACTGGGGGGTTATTACCTGGTCAGCGACGATTTGGCCCACGTCTGGGTCGAGGCATACATCGACGGGCGCGGCTGGGTTCGGGTAGACCCCAGCAGCTTTGCCCGCAATGCCGGTGAGGTATGGGGAGGCGAGAAACGGCAAAGCCCAACGATGAAGATCCACCTGTTCCTTGACTCGCTCGACCACACCTGGAACCGCGCCATCGTCACCTACGACTTCGAGCAACAGGCCGAAATCGCCCGCAACGCCGGCAAACGCCTGCAAAAACTCGAAACGGGAAAAACGGCCAGGGCCTTCCTCCCCTATCTACTGCTGACGGCGGCGCTGGCTTTGGCCCTGGCCGTTATCTTGCGCCGACCAAGACTGTTCGCATCGCGGAACGAGCGATTGCTGCGGCGGTTCTACCGCTTGATCGAGCGGGATTGCGGAATACGGGCAGAAACGGGCAGGCTGGGTCTCTTTGAGACCGCCGGGCTGACCGGAAACGATGCAGTACGTGAATTCACGGCCATCTATGCCGGAGCACTGTACCGGGACCGGAAGCTGACGGCCCATGAGATCGCACGTCTGAATCGTATCCTGCGAGATGGTTTTGTTACAAAAATGTGACGGCTGAGGCTAACGCTTGCATTAATCGGCCCAGTGCATACAATAGTATATTTTTCGGTCGCAGAGAGTGACCTTGAAATACTTGGAATTTTTGATGTAAGAGGACTCAATGGAAAAGACACGACTTGCCGCCATCGACATAGGAACCAACTCCATTCGCTGTATCGTGGTCGAAGCAGACCAGCAGGGACGCTTCATGGTGCTGGACGACGAGAAGGCCACGGTCCGCCTCGGCGAACAGCTCAGCAAAACCGGAGCCATCTCCCCGGCGGCCTTCACGCGGGCCGTGGAGGCCATCAGCCGTATCCGCAAACTGATCGACGGCCTGAAGGTGACCGAGGTCGAGGCCGTGGCCACCAGTGCCGTCAGAAGCGCAACCAACGGGCCGGAACTGGTGCAGATCCTGACACGTGAGCTCGGACGGGAGATCCGGGTCATTTCCGGCGAAGAGGAGGCCGAGCTGGCCGCCATATCCGCCCTGTACAACTTCGAGATGAACGGCAAACGCTATGCCATGATCGACATCGGCGGCGGCAGCGTCGAGATCGTGACGGCCCTGGGAAACCATGTGGAGGAATACTACTCACTTGACCTGGGCGCAGTGGTGCTGACCGAACGTTTTTTCCCCACCGACCCGATCAGAACGGGCGATTTCCAAAAATTTCAGCGCCATGTGCGGGCAGAACTCAAGAAGGCCTTTTCCGGGCAGAAGATCGCCGTCCAGTCCTTCATCGGCTCCGGCGGCACCATTACCTCCCTGGGCTACATGGTCATGAACATGCGGCGTCAGGAATACTCATCGGTCCACGGCTACGAAACCCTTCGCTCCGAGCTGGTGCACCTGCTGGCGATGCTGATGCGGCGGGACATCAAGGGAAGGCGGGCGATACCGGGGCTGAATCCCGACCGGGCCGACATCATCGTGGCCGGCCTGGGGGTAGTTGACGAACTGATGCGTTTTTTCGGAGCGAATACGCTGCTGGTCAACGAGCGCGGCATCCGTGAGGGGCTGATCATCAAATGCATGAAGCGACTCGGGCTCATACCGGAGGAACACGGGCAACGCAACTGGCGCCAGTCGGTCCTTGAGTTTGCCCGTTCCTGCCGCTTCGACGAACCCCACTCCCAGCACGTGGCCGGCATGACGCTGGCCATCTTCGACGCCCTGGCCAAGGAATTCCACTTGAAAAAGCCGGAACGCAGGATGCTCGAAGCAGCGGCCTATCTGCACGACATCGGCTACTTCATCAGTTACAACAGCCATCACAAGCATTCCTACCATCTGATCCGCCACGCGGACCTGTTCGGATTTACCCCCCAGGAACGGGAGATGATCGCCCAGATCGCCCGCTATCACCGCAAGTCGCTCCCCAAAAAAAAGCACGCGGAATTCCTGCGCATGTCGGAAAAGGATCAGCAGACCGTCTACCGGCTGGGGGGGATCCTGCGTCTCGCGGACGGTCTTGACCGGCGCAGGAGCTGCCTTGTGGAGGTGGTGGAACTCGTCCATAGCGGGGATGTCTTCAGGATGAAGCTTTTGGGAACAGAGGACATCTCGGTCGAGATATTCGGCGGCAATGCCAAAAAGGATCTGTTTGAAAAGGCCTTCGGCGGCGAGATCGTCTTTGTGACCAACTAACCCTGAATAAGCTGAGCCTTGTGAGAGATAGCCAATATCAATATCACGGCGGAACGGGAAACATCCGCACCAGCTTTTCGAAGTCGTCCGGTGGAAGCGGCCTGCTGAAATAGTGCCCCTGCATCTCCTCACACTGATGCTGTGCGAGAAACAGGAATTGATCCTTCGACTCAACCCCTTCGGCAACAAGCTTCTTGCCCAGGCTGTGCCCCAAGGATATTATTGCGGTAACAACCGTTGCTTCGCCCTGATCGCAGGTGATGCTGTTGACCAGGGATTTATCGATCTGCAACTCATCAATGGGGAGCCGGTTCAGGTAACTGAGGGATGAATAACCGGTGCCGAAGTTGTCGATGGATATCTTTACGCCGATCTCCCTCAATTCCCCCAGTTTGCGCGAGCTTTCGGTAATATTGTCCATGATGACCTTTTCCGGAAGCTCGATTTCGAGGTAATGCGGAGCAAGCCGGGTACTGGCAAGGGCCTGGGAGACCTTTTCCGTGAAGTCGTCCTGGTGAAACTGCCGCGCCGACGTGTTGACCGCCACGCGAAGCGGCTCCTTTCCCCTCTCCTGCCACTCCTTATTCTGGCGGCACACCTTATCGAGCAGCCACTCGCCGGCCGGTATGATCAGGCCGCTCTCCTCGAGCATGGGGAAAAATTCAGCGGGAAAGGCCAGGGGAGCTCCCCGTGGCTGCCAGCGCATCAGTGCCTCCATCCCGGTAATCCTCCCGGTTGTGGAGTCGATGCGCGGCTGGTAGTGGGGCAGAAATTCTTCCCGTTCCAGTGCAGAGCGCAGCCGGTTTTTCATGACGGCCCGCTCGTCGCTCTTGAGGTTCATCGATTCGGTGAAGAACTGGAACGAATTCTTCCCTTCCCTCTTGGCCTGGTACATGGCCGTATCGGCCGTCTTCAACAATCCATCGACCGTGGTGCTCTGGAGCGGATAGATGGAAATTCCTATGCTGGTCGTTACGGCGGTTGGCTGGTCAAGGAT
Organism: Oryzomonas sp.; assembly: GCA_031292255.1. GTDB lineage: Bacteria > Desulfobacterota > Desulfuromonadia > Geobacterales > Pseudopelobacteraceae > Oryzomonas. The sequence goes on from JARLHN010000022.1 coordinate 51,867, forward strand.
ATAAAAAGGCCGATGAAATAACTCCAACACCTTTTCGGCAAATTTGACGATGTCGTGGATGTCCGGCATCTCGTTGACAACAATGACGAATTCGTCGCCGCCGAATCTGGCGACCGTATCGTACTGCCGCACACACTGCTGAAGGCGTTTGGCAACATCCTTCAGAAGAACATCCCCGACAACGTGGCCGAGCGTGTCGTTGATCGTCTTGAAGTTGTCCAGGTCGAGGATCATCAGGGCCAGCAGGTTGTTGTGCCGGTCTTCGAAGGCCAGGGCCTGCTTCAGGCGATCAAAGAGCAACTCCCTGTTGGGGAGGCCGGTCAGGGGATCATGATTCGCCTGATGCTTGAGTTTCTTTTCCGAATTTCTGCGTTCAACAACCTCCTGTTTAAGAAGCGTGTTCACCTTGATCAATTCGGCATTGAGGGTGCGAATTTCTTCTTCGGCCCGTTTGATCTCGGTTATGTCGATCATCGACACAATGCACCGCTCGGTGCCGGGTATTTTTTTTATTTTGGTGCAGACATACCGCGTGCTTTGGTTGCTGCCGATAAACAAGGAGATCTTATCCAGCGAAGCCGCTTCGCCGGCTGTTGTTCCTTTCAAGCATTGCTGTATCTCTTTTGCCGCGAATTGCTCCATCACAAAGAAATCGGACCACTCTTTCCGGCGTTCGACCTCCCCCTTCGCGTAGCCGGACAGGTGCTCGAATTCTTCGTTGACCATGGCAATGGTGCCGTCTTCGTCAACGATCATCATTGCGCTGCCGCTTACATCGAAAATAGTGTGGTAGTGTTCGCCGCTCTCTTTCAACCGTTTTTCGATCGTGTGCTTGGCAAGTGCCACTTCAATGGTCTGGCGAAGGCGCAGGGAGTCAAACGGTTTCAAAAGAAAAGCAAAAGGACCGGTCAGGAGCGAGCGTTGGAACGTAACGTCATCGGTATGAACGGAGAGATAGATCACCGGGATGTCAAAACGGGCACGGAGCCTTTCGGCGACCTTGATACCATCGTCGCCTCTTCCGAGTGAAATATCCATCAGGATGAGATTCGGCTGATTCTCCAAAACCGCATCGAGGACAAGCTCCCCGGAACCGACTACGGCAGGAATGTCATATCCCATCCCGATCAATGTCTGCTTGAGGTCTTCAGCGACAATGGCCTCATCCTCAACGATCAGAATTTTCACCTTACCGGACATTCTCGCAACCCCCGGAACCTATTCTCTGAAAGTAATTTTACAAACCGTTCCGGAGGTGCAGGTGAATTCAACGACCCCCTGAAGTTGTTTCGCCAACGTGTTGACCAGGCTTAGACCGAGCGTACCCGGCATATTCCTGTCGAGTCCGTTGGAAAGGCCGATACCGTTGTCCCCTACCACAAGTGTGTACAAGCCCGCCTCGTCACGGTCGAAATCGATGGTGATCGTCCCGCTCCGGACGTCCGGGAATCCGTGTTTCAAGCTGTTGGAAACCAGTTCGTGGATAATAAGGCCGCACGGGACGGCCGTTTCAAGGCTGACCATCACCCTGCTGATGCGCATTTCCACCTGAAGATTGCTCTGGTTGGGGCTGTAGGCGCTTATGAGGCCACCCACCAGGCTCCGGCCATATTCGTTGAAATCGATCCGGGCCTCGTTGCTGGAATTGCACAGCATTTCATGGATAAGTACCATGGCCCTGACCCTTTCCTGGCTCTCCTTGAAAAATTCCTGGGCTTCGGGATTGTTCAAATATCTCGACTGCAGGTTGAGCAGGCTCATTATGACCTGCATATTATTCTTTGCCCGGTGGTGGACCTCCCGCAGCATCGTCTCCTTTTCATGAATCGACGACTTGAGATCGTTTTCGACACGCTTGCTCGCGGTAACGTCCGTGGCCATGGTGATGAACAGGCGACGCTCATCGGGAAGCGAGCCTGCGGGGGCCGAACATAAGTTCCATGCGAGCTTTTCGCCGCTTCTGGTGGTCACCGGCAGATCGTCATACGTGCAAGAGGTCCCGGTCTTATGCAGGAAACCGAGTTTTTCCAACACCGAAGCGCGCTCGGCGCCAAAGGCCTTCTCCACCCAGTCATCGATCGTGGGGATGTCTCTGAAGGAATAGCCGGTTCGCCTCGTCCATTCACCGTTGATCATTACCACGGCGCCATCCTCGGAATGGATCATGATGGGAAGCGGTGCGGAAAAGACCGCCTGCCGGAACCTGCCGCCTGTTTCCAGGAGACCTTTTTCAACGTGCCGGTACATGGTGACGTCACGGATAAAGGCGCAGAAAAGCTCTTTTCCTCCAAAATGAAGAAGATTCAGTCTCAGTTCCGCGTCGATCAGGGTACTATCGGACCGCCTGCATTTCACCTCTCCTATGTACGGTTCATTCCTGATAAGAACCTGATCGTAGAGCCTCTCGATCCCCACCGCAGAAAGATCGACGAAATCATTGAGGGTCATGGAAAACATCAACTCTTCGGGATATCCGAGCAGTTCCACAAAGGCCTTGTTGGCCTCCAGCAGGTACCTGCTGGCGCCATCGATCAGGACAATCCCTTCCGATGCCTGCTCGAAAACCGTCTGAAAAAGACTCTCATTCATAATGTTTCTTAACCCCGCGAAAACGGCCGCGATATCCGACTCTCGCATCTCCAAAACAGTATCCGTGTCGAGTCCGATTTCGCCTTATTGCGGACTCAATCGGTCAAACGCCGGAAAACGGAAACAGGACCAGTCTTGGGGCAACACAAACCTTGCCCCAAGAAACACCGCGTCATGGCGGTGTGCCCGTTGATCCACAGCATCCTACCTGCCGGCAGCAGGAGGAGGAATAAATGAAACACGAGTAAATATGCAAGAATGAGTCCTTAATGAGAGCAGAAAGCCCAGACGGTCCGTAAAGGGTATTCAGCAAAAAGTCTTGAATAGGTGGCACATCGCAGCCGTGAATTCGAAGTCTTCGTTTTCCCTCGATAAAATCGGCGACGAGACTATTAAAAAACGAATTTCTATCAGATTTTCAAACCGCGGCAAGCCGGTAATGGGCGGAGCAAGTCCTTGTCCGCCCCCCCGGCGGGACCGTCTTTATTTCTGTAAACCTGTAAAATTATCAACAACTTTTGTCGGATTATTTTACAAGCACGGTACGAACAGGCTACATGGCATCTCAAGCATCGCCGTTTGGTTTACTGCTACTTTCAAGTATATCATGAAAACCGATATGTACCTATTTTTGAGGCATAATGACGGAATTTCTCAGCAAACTCCGGCTGCGCCGAAACTGTTGCCACTGGTGCTGCCGCTGGTGATCTGCCCGATTGATCTTCCGTGCCTTTCCCGGACCCAAAAACCGTTTTCAGGGGTGACGTCCCCCCGCTTGACAGCCCGTCTCCCAAGCCTTTGGTCTCCGCCTGCCTGCACGGATTCTTCCATCACTGACCTTACAACACTGCCATAATGGGATATACTTACTGTATTGAAACAGGAGGGCGTATGCGTCTCAGCCTCGGTGTTGTCCTATGCCTGCTGGTATGCACAACCGTATTTGCAGCCGATCGGGCCAGGGTACGGGTCGTGACGATCCATGATCCGATCACCCCGGTGACGGCCCAGTTTCTCCACCGCACCCTGGACGATGCGGCCCGTAACGGGGACAGTCTGGTGCTGGTCGAACTGGACACTCCCGGGGGGATGGATACGGCCATGCGGCAGATCGTCAAGAACATCTTTGCCAGCACGACGCCGCTGGCGGTCTATGTGGCGCCGTCCGGCGCCCGTGCCGCATCGGCCGGCGCATACATCTGCCTGGCAGCGGATGTATGCGCCATGTCTCCCGGCACCAACATCGGCGCGGCCCATCCGGTCACGCCGGGCGAGAAGGCCGACAAGATCATGGAGGAGAAGCTGGTCAACGACGCCGAAGCCTATGCGGAAGGGATCGCCCGCAAACGTGGCCGCAACGAGACACTGGCACGGCGGATGGTGCGGGACAGCATCTCCCTGAGCGCGGACAAGGCTCTGTCCGGCAAGATTATCGACCTGATCGCCCAGGACCGGGCCGAGCTCCTGCAACAACTGGAAGGCCGCCGTATCACGCACAACGGCCGGGAAATGGTGCTGCGATTGGCCGGGGCCGAGGCTATTCCTGCCGAGATGCGGCCGGGAGAGCGGATACTGAACGCCATCAGCAACCCCAACGTGGCCTATGTCCTGATGATGCTCGGCATGCTCGGGCTGTTCTTCGAACTGTCCAATCCGGGGGTGATCCTGCCCGGGGTGATCGGCGGAATCTCCCTGATCCTGGCCTTCTTCGCCTTCCAGGCGCTGCCGGTCAACTACGCCGGCGTCCTGCTGATACTGTTGGCGCTGGTGTTCTTTATCGCTGAGATCAAGGTCGTTTCCCACGGCATGCTGACAGTCGGCGGGGTGATCGCCATGGTGTTCGGGTCACTGTTATTGTTCGAATCCCCGGCGTCGTACCTGCGGGTTTCCTGGAGCGTGATCCTAGTGACGGTACTCGCCACGGCCGGGTTCTTCTCGGTGGCGATCGCCAAAGCGCTACGCGTCCATCGCCTGAAACCCGCCACCGGCCCGGAAGGTTTGCTGGAGCAGGAAGGACACGCCGAGAGCGAGATCGCTCCCGAGGGAAAGGTCTTTGTCAACGGTGAGTATTGGGATGCCTGGAGCGACCAGCCGATTGCCGCCGGGTCCAGGGTCATGGTGGAGCGGGTGGCAGGCATGCGGCTCAAGGTAAGGAAGGTAATATAGGGACGAGGTGCGCCTCGCCATTTTTCAGGCGCCGCATGGTGCGCCCACATGAACACGGAGGTTTGTCATGTTCGATCTGGTCAACTACATCCCGGTCCTTTTCGTCGCAGTCCTGTTTATCATGTTCGTTGCCAGCGCGGTGCGCATCCTTCCCGAGTACGAACGCGGCGTACTGTTTCGCCTGGGCCGACTGGCCGGTATACGGGGTCCGGGCCTCTTTTTCATCATCCCCGGCATCGATCGCCTGGTTCGGGTGACGCTGCGCACCGTGGTTATGGATGTCCCCGCCCAGGACGTGATCACCCACGACAACGTAACGGTCAAGGTGTCGGCGGTAATCTACTTCCGGGTCATGGAACCCCAGAAGGCGATTGTGGATGTTGAAAACTACCTCTACGCCACCAGCCAGTTGTCCCAGACCACACTGCGGAGCGTCCTGGGACAGGTGGACCTGGACGAACTCCTGGCCAACCGCGAGAAGATCAACAAGGAGTTGCAGGAGATCCTCGATCGCCATACCGGGCCGTGGGGGGTCAAGGTCGCCAACGTGGAGGTGAAGAACATCGACCTGCCCCAGGAGATGCAGCGGGCCATTGCCAAGCAGGCCGAGGCCGAGCGCGAGCGTCGCGCCAAGATCATCCACGCAGAGGGCGAACTGCAGGCATCGGAAAAACTGGCCCAGGCCGCGACGATCCTGGCCGCCGAGCCGACAGCCCTGCAGCTGCGCTATCTCCAGACCCTGACGGAAATCGCCGCTGAAAAGAACTCCACCACCATCTTTCCGGTCCCCATCGACCTGATCAAGATGTTTCTGGAGCGCCGGGACAGCTAGCCCGTAAAGGCGACATACACCTTACGCTCCCGGGGGCCGTCGAACTCGCAGAAATAGATTCCCTGCCAGGTCCCGAGCCAGAGTTTCCCCTCACGTACGATGACTTGAAGCGAAGAGCCGAAGAAGCTGGCCTTGATGTGCGCATCGGAGTTCCCTTCGCCATGGCGAAAATGGCGGCTGCGGGGAATCAACTCGTCGCTGAACCACTCCATGTCCCGCGCCACGTCCGGGTCGGCGTTTTCATTGATCGTCACGGCTGCGGTGGTATGGGGCACATACACGGTCAGAATACCGTCCTGCCACCCGTTCCGGGTCACGAGCTCCACAATCTGGCGCGTAATTGAGATAAACTGGGTTCTTTTGCCGCTTGAAACACGCATCTCGGCTGTGCTCAGCATGAAGGTCTCCTTGTGTGATGTTTGAAAGGTTGCAACATACGGCTCAAAAATCGTGTTATACTGTACTTGGAGAAGAATGAAAAGGAGGTGGCGGCCATGAGAGACATGAAAAATTCGTTGGCGAAGCCGCGGCAAACGATGAAGATGGCCATGCCGGGCAAACATGAGCTGATGATCCGCCGCGCAGCCAACCACAATGTCCACATCATCACCCCCCACGGCAAGATTCAAGTCGGCCGCAAGGGCCGCAAAGGATGAGGGGCCTGCCCCCAAAAGCCCGGCACATGCCGGGCTTTTGAGTCCCCTTCCCCGGTTTAATCCCCCCTTTGATTGACATTTTCTCCCCAGCGGTATATTCAGGACTGTTACAATCTTGCCCAAGGAGTCAAGTGTGCCTGATACACCAAAACCAAATCGTCTGTTCGCCTTCATTGCCGGACGCCCGCGCCTTATCCTGGCGCTGGCCCTGCTCTTTTCCGCCCTTTCCGTCATCTATACCAAAAAGAATATGGAGTTTCTGACCGGCCGCGACGACCTGATGCCGAAGAACGCTCCCTTCCAGATGGATTACCAAGCCTATCGCCGGGAATTCGGCGATCAGGAGGAGATCGTGGCGGTCATCGAGTCGGATGACGCCGAAAAGTCAACCCGCGCCGCCGATGCGCTGTACCAGCGCCTGAATCGGGAAACCGGCCTGTTCCGCGATGTATTCTATCCCGGCGGCCTCCCCTTTTTCCGCAGGAATGGCCTCCTGTTCATGCCGGTGGAAGATCTGCAACGGTTGCGCCATACCCTGACCATGGCCGCACCGGTGCTGAAGAACCTGGCCGCCTCACCCTCGGTGCAGACGCTCTTCACCAGCCTGACCGGCCAGATCGATGAGTACCTTGCATCCGGCAACCCGGCTTCGCTTGAGAGCCTGACCTTCATGCTGACCACCCTGGACAAGGGTTTCAAGGCCTTTAACGGCACGGGCAGCGCCATGACCATGGATTCGTTTCTCAAGGGAGGGGGGGACGGCACACCATCGGCCCTTGAGAATGCCGGCAAGCAGCAGGTCATCACCATGCGGCCGGTCAAAAACGAGGGGAGCTTTCTGGCCTCGGAAAAGCCGATCAAGGCGGCACGGGCAGCCCTTGCCGAGATATTGAAGCGGCCCGAGTTCAAAGGGGTCACGGCCGGTCTCACCGGCGTGCCGGTGCTTGAGTACGAGGAGATGGCCACCAGCCAGCGGGACATCGGAATCGCGACCATACTCTCCCTCTCCCTGACCGTGATCTTGCTGTTGTTCGCCTTCCGCGGCCTATTGAACGTGATCAGCGCCATGGTATCGCTGATCGTGGGCATCTGCCTCTCCTTCGGCTTTGCCACCGCTACCGTAGGGCACCTCAACATCCTCTCCATGGTTTTTGCCATCATGCTGATCGGCCTGGGTATCGAGTACGGCATTCAGGTGGTTCTGCGCTACCAGGAGGAGGTGCGGGGAGGTTCGTCGGGCCTTGCCGCCATAGAAACGAGCCTGACGGCCAACATGCGTTCCATTGTCATGGCTGCCGCCACCGTGGCCCTGGCATTTGCAACCTTTGCCTTCACCGATTTCAAGGGCATCGCCGAACTGGGCGTAATCGCCGCCGGCGGGGTCGTAATCTGCGTGATTGCCACCTTCACCGTGCTGCCGGCCATGATGATCCTTTTGGAGCGGTTCAGGAAACCGCAATCCGGCGGCATCTCCCCCGGACAAGCGCCGGCAGACCTGGCGGAAAAGCCCTTTTTCCGCGCCCTGTTCGCCAACCCGCGGACGGTCGTGGCCGCCACCCTGCTCCTGTCGCTCGCATGCCTCTACCCTACCCTGACCATGCGCTTCGACTACAACCTGCTGAACCTGCAGGCCAAGGGACTGCAATCGGTGGAGTACGCCTACAAGCTGATGCGAAGCAAGGAAAATTCCGGCTATTTTGCCGTGGTGATTGCCCGGAACACGGATGAGGCCAAACAGTTGACCGAGCGGCTGGAGAAACTGCCCAGCGTAGACCACGTGGTCAGTCTGCCGGCCCTGGTGCCGGACCATCAACAGGCCAAACTGGCCGAACTGGCGGCGATCAGGCAGGTGATGGCGGAGGTCAAGCCGGTGCCCTACGAAGAGAACCTGCGGGTCATGGAACTCCCCAGGGTTTTCGAGACATTCCGCGACCGGGTGGGCAAGCTGAAAACAGCGCTGGAGGCCCGCAAAGCCCCGGAAGCCAAGCCGGTCGGCGCCTTTCTGGCGACCCTGGACGGTTTCTTCGCCACACTGGAGAAGGAAAAGGATAAGAACGCCCTGGGGATGCTGAGGGAATTCCAGGGGGGTATGTTTGCCGAGCTGCCGGCCAAACTGGCCATGATGAAGGAGAGCCTGGATGCGTCACCCGTGGTTGAGGCGGACGTGCCGGCGGAACTGAGGCAGCGCTTCGTGGGTAAGAGCGGCGTGTTGCTGCTCCAGGTGGCACCGAAGAAGGAGGTCTTCGAACGCGCACCGCTCCGGGAATTCGTCACCCAGGTCAGGAGCATCGTTCCCCATGCCACCGGTGAGCCGGTCATGGTCTACGAATCCCTGACCATCCTGCGGGACGCCTACCTCAAGGCCTTTGCCTACGCCTTCTTCGGCATCGCCGTCATCCTGCTGGTCAACTTCAAGAGCGTGAGGTTTGCCGTGATCGGTGCCCTGCCGCTGGCGGCGGGGCTGCTCCTGATGGTGGGGGGCATGCGGCTGGCGGGCATCAGCTTCAACTCGGCCAATGTCATCGTACTGCCGCTGATTCTGGGGGTAGGGATCGACTCGGCCATCTACATCATCAACCGATACCGTCAGGGGAACGAGACCCCGGCCCAGGTCGCCACGCGCAGCGCCGGCATCGGCGTATTCCTCAACGCCCTGACGATCCTGTTCAGCTTCGGTGCCCTGATGGTGGCCCACCACCAGGGGGTCTTCAGCATCGGCGCGGTCATGTCCCTGGGCATGGTGGCCAGCGTGGCGGTCTTCCTGGCCTTCCTCCCGGCGTTGTTGACCCTGTGGGGGAAGAGAGAGGGATAGCCGCACTCCCTTGATGGTCCGGCACATGGCCTTCGTTCACAGAGGAGAGGCTGGCGTCGAAATATTTATTCAGGTTCAGCATGTATTCCAGTTGCCATGCATACGATTGGTCCGCCTGGCCATTACAATGCACTACTCCGCCCAGTACGGAAAAATCCTGAGCAAGGACCAGGGGCGGGGTGCCAACAGACATAAACATGATAACCAGTCGTAACACCCGCATCAATTGGTTATCTTTTGTCGTGGCCGCAATAACGGTTTTTAGGGGCTATCATGACGTGGCGCGCCCTACCCGCCCAACTATGACCACCGGACAGGTGCTTATTGTACGTTGTACGACGCAGGGGAAAGGTTACACGTCAAGCCATGTAAAAATAAAATAGTGGCTGCTCCGGAACTCTCCGGCGACACCCTTAAGTTTCAACAGGATTAGGTTTCAGAAGCAATGAAACATTATACCATTTAAAAATGCAAAAGCGCCGAGAAGCTCTGAATCAAAGGGCTTCACGGCGCTTTCCGTTGGTTTGAATCGGCTCGTGTCGGGGCCAGGCCCCAAACGCTTCCTGGTAGAATCGTCCGGCAATTCACAACAGCGGGCGCTCGGCTCCGGTCAAGCCGCCGTTATCCCTGGGGGACGAGGCGAACGCTATGGGCGCCGGCTTCGGCCCGGCTTCTGGCCTCATCGGTGGATGCGCCCTGGACCAGCGCCACCCCCATGCGCCGGCCGGGACGGGTATCCGGCTTGCCGAACAGGCGCAGCTTGGCGCCCGGGACGCTGAGGGCCTCCGTAAGCCCTTCGAAACGCACGTTGTCCAGGCTCTCCTCCGCCAGGATCACGTGGCTGGCCGAAGGGGCCAGATTGAGGATCTCTGGCACCGGCAACCCGAGTATGGCGCGCACATGGAGTTCGAACTGGCTCAGGTTCTGGGAGACCATGGTCACCATGCCGGTGTCGTGGGGGCGGGGGGAGACCTCGCTGAACCGGACCATGTCGCCGCTGACGAACAGCTCCACCCCGAAGATGCCGTATCCTCCCAGGGCGCCGGTGACCGCAGCCGCCTGTCGCCGGGCCTCCCCGAGCGCCACCGGCGACATGGCCATGGGTTGCCATGATTCGTGATAGTCCCCTTTGATCTGGACATGACCGATGGGCGGGCAGAATGCGGTGCCTCCGGCGTGGCGGACGGTCAGCAGGGTAATCTCGTAGTCAAAGTCGATAAACTCCTCGATGATAACGGTGTCCGAAGCCCCTCGGGCCCCCTCCATGGCGTAGCGCCAGGCGGCATCCACATCAGGGGCTGTGCGCACCACGCTCTGCCCCTTGCCCGACGAGCTCATGATCGGCTTCACCACACAGGGGAACCCGATGGCCGCGGCGCTGGAGCGCAGCTCTTCCAGACTTGCGGCAAAGGCGTAGGCAGCCGTGGGCAACCCCAGTTCTTCGGCCGCCAAGCGCCGGATACCTTCGCGGTTCATGGTCAGGTTCGTTGCCCGTGCCGTGGGGATCACCCGCTGCCCTCCCCGTTCCAGTTCCAGCAGAAAGGCCGTGTCAATGGCCTCGATTTCCGGCACGATCAGGTCGGGCCGTTCCTTCTCAATCACCCGTTGCAACGCTTCCCGGTCCAGCATGCTGATGACGTGACTTCTGTGGGCCACCTGCATGGCCGGGGCATGGGGATAACGGTCCACGGCGATCACCTCCACGCCGAGGCGCTGCGCCTCGATGGCGACCTCCTTGCCCAACTCTCCGGCCCCCAACAGTAGCAGTCTGGTCGCGCCAGGTTTAAGCGGTGTTCCAAGGTTCATATCGATGACATCCTCCATGTATTTAGTGTGACTACCCCATCACGGCGCACTGACGTTGACCACCTGGCTTCCTTCGTTTCCGGGGTTCACCACCTGCAGACGGAAATCCTTGACGACCGGTGAATAGGGAAAACGCTGGTAAATGAGCCGGCCGCAGTCGATATAGATTACCTTCTCCCGTGCGGCCGCATCCTGGCCGCCGATTCCGCCGACGCGCTGGCCGTCCACGTAAATGGCCGAGTTCTGTTGAAAATTTTTCCCGTCTATGATCAACTCATAATAATTCACAGACGCAGCCCCCATCGTTACCTGGCTGACTTCAGGCTTTGTCTCGATCTCCAGCGCCAGGGGCACCGAGGCGTTCTCAGGGGAATTTTTCACCATGATCTGGTGCAGCCCTCCCGCCACCTGCGGCACCCTGAATGCGATGGCTGTGGACGAGGCCACGCGGCTCTTGATGGAGGCGTTGTCAAAGAAGAGAAGCGATGTCTCGACAAAATTTCGGCCCGCTGCGATCACGTCCCGCTCCTCACCCTGGGCGCAGGAACCGATCCTGTCGGGTGAAAGGGCACTCAGTACCGGCCGCTGCGGCTGCACGGAAAAATTATAGGCCCTGCCCACAACGCCGTCGCCCCGCTTGAGGTAAAGGGCGTACAATCCTGCATCGAGCTGCGGAAGGGTGAACTCGATCTGCTTGGCGTCGATGACCCTGGCCGGTATCTCCACGCTGCCGAGAAAGGCCGAGATCTGTTCGCCGAAATTGGAGCCAAAGATGGTAACCTTGTCTCCCGGCTCCGCTTGGGCCGGGATGATGCTGAGAATGGCGGGAGCGGTGTCCTGAGTCGATGCCGCAGGATTCATGACGCGCTGCGGCCGTTCCGCTGCAAAGAGGGGTGCGCTCCCCGCCAGGCAGAACGTCATGATGAACAGGATAGCGGCGACGTTTTTCATGTTCGGCCTCCTTGTGGCTTTCGATTACAGGGTGCAACCCGGCATGCCCCACCCTGCCGGATCGATGGTGTGATCGGAATCAATCCCTCACCGTCATGGCCAGCCATACCCCGCCCAGACAGAAGATGATATTGGCCCCCCAAGCCGCAACCAACGGCGGCAAAACCCCGCTGCGACCGTAGGAAAGCAGCATGGCATTGACCACGAAATATGCGAACCCTATGCCGATGCTGGCCCCGATCCCGAGGGCGGTGCCGCCTGAGCGGCTGTTCCTGAAAGCGAACGGGATGCCCAGGATGACCATTACAAAGGCCGCAAATGGCGAGGAAAGTTTGGTGTGCATCATGGTCAGGTAGCGAAAGGCCTGATAACCGCCGCTCTGCAGGTTTTCGGCATACTCCTTCAGCTTCCTGAAACTCAGGTTATCGGCGTTGTTGTCCAGCACGCGCAGGTCGTCCAGTTTCAGGTTCAGGGGCACTTCCATGGTTTGAGCCCGCCTGACGGCATACCTTTGCCCCTGGCTGAAATCCATCATCGCAAGCCCCTTCAGTGTCCAGCGGCCGTCATGGAATTCCGCCGACTCGGCATCGATACGGCTGGTCGGGTTCATGAATTGATCCAGTTTCCAGAGAATGACCCCCCGCAGCGTCTTTGTCTGGGGGTCGAACAGATGGGCCTGCAGGATCAGGCTGTCGGAACGGAACCAGATATTGTTGCGCCTGAAGACCGCGTTGATGCCCTGCTTCCTGATATTGACCCGTTCAATCCTCTCCATGTGCTCATAGCTGTCGGGCACCACCAGTTCGGCGTTCAGAAGCAGCAGGAAACTGGCCACCAGCCCCAGGAACAGCATGGGGAACGAGATGCGCAGCAGGCTGATCCCGCAACTGCGCATGGCGATGATCTCGCTGTTGCGGGAGAACAGGCCCAGGGTCAGCAGGGTCGCCATCAGGATCGAAAACGAGGCGGTCTGGCCGACCATCTCCGGCAGTTTCCATGCAAAAAACCGCACGATGTCCCCTCCGGAGCCGCCGGCGTGGATGAAACGCGGTATCTTGTCCATCATGTCCAGCACCAGGTACACGGCCACGAAACTACCCAGGCAGAGCCCCAGCATACGCAGCCAGGCAGATGCTATGTAGCGGCTGAGGATGCTCACCGTATCAGGCCTTCTTCCCGATCAGGGTCAGCAGCGCATCCTGCACGGTCCCTTGGATGCTGCGTTCCAGGGACGCCATCCTCAGAAAATACCATCCGGCCGCCAGAAAAATCATATTGGGAAGCCAGAGCGCAAGCCCTGCCGGAAGTGTTCCCCGTTCCGCCAAGGTCCGCAGAAGTGACAGCAACACATAATAGGTCAGCAAAATGCCGATGCTGACGGAAAACCCGGCAGATTTGCCCGAACGGCGGTTCTGGATCCCCAGAGGTACGGCCACGACGGCAAATACCAGCGAGGCGAACGGAAAGGCAAAACGGCTCTGGAGCTCGGCCCTCATCTTGAGGCGGGTCGCCTTGGGCGTTGCAGGGGCGTTGATCTGCTGCCGCAGTTCGCCGATCCCCATATCCAGCTCATTGCGCCCGATGCCCCCCTCTTTGCCGGGGCCGGCCACGGTCAAGACGTATTCACCAAAATTGACCAGGCGGTATTCGCCCCCCTTCCCCGCCGTATGGATACTGCCGTTATTAAGCACCAGGCAGATATCCTGCTGGTTGGGCGTACAGCCGACATTTCCGGCAGCGGCAAAGATGGTCATGGGCCGTTCCGGATTGCGGCTATCTTGGATAATGACCCCCTTGAGGGTTTGTTTCTGTTCGTCGTAATGGTCGGTATAGAGGATGATGTTTGGGATCTCATCCCAGAAGACCTTCTCGCGGATCGTCGCGGCAACGTTCTGCTTCAGCATCTCAAAACTGATGCGCTTGAAGGCGGTGTTGCCCCAGGGGACCCCGATGGTACTGGCCGCAAGGGTCAACAGCACTGCAACCATGGCGCACAGCACCACCGGCGGCATGATCTGCACCAGGCTGAGCCCGCCTGATTTCATCACCGTGATCTCGTTATCGGCCGAGAGGCGCCCGAAGGCCAGCAGCACCGCCAGCAGAAAGGCCATGGGGATCGTGAAGACCAGGAACGATGGCATGAGATACAGGATCATCCGGCTGATATCAGCCATGGGCACGCCCCGGGAGATGACCAGGTCGGTCAGCTTGATCAGCCGCCCCATCAGCAGAATCAGGGTGAAGACCACGATGCCGAGCATGAACAGCGAGGCAATTTCGCGAATTATGTAGAGAGTGAGGATGCGCTTCATCTTGATGATGATACATGAGCTGCGGACAGGTGTAAAGGGAGGCGGGAAGAAAACCCTGTCAGACGATGCCGGCCAGCCCCAGCAGGGCGCCGAGCCCTATAAGCCAGAGCGGGTTCAACCTGCTTTTCAGGACGATCATCACGGTTGCAGCCGTAAGGCCGTAGGCGCCCCAACCAACATCGGCCCCCCGGGTTATGATGCAACCGCTCGCCAGCACCAGGCCGATTGCCAAGGGGGAAATGCCGGTCTGTATGATGAGACGCCAGCGCGTACCGCGGATTTTCTCCCAATAGCGCATGAAAATAAAGATAAGCAGGCTCGAAGGGCCGCACATGGCCGTTGTGGCGGCCAGAGCCCCGGTCAGCCCCGCCACATGCCAGCCGATCAGGGTAACGATGATCGCGTTTGGTCCCGGCGTGGCCTGGGAGATGGCCACCAGTTGGGCAAAGGTGGCGTCGTTCATCCAATGGTGGGTATCAACCGTCAGCCGGTGCATCTCGGGCAACACCGCGCCGGCCCCGCCAAAGGCCATCAGGGACAACATCCCGAACTGGAGTATGATCTCGGCAACTACGTTCATGGCGCCTTGCAGTACCGGCGCGCCGCAACCCACATGCTTGCGGGCGCCAGACCGAACATGACCGCCAGCAGTGGCCAGCGCAGAAAAACGACCGCAATCAGGATCAAAGCGCTGAAGAACAGCAGAAGCGGCCGTTTTAAAAGGTCGGTGGCCATCCGCAGTCCCATGGCCAGGATCAGGCCGGCCGCAACCGCGGCAATGCCGCGCAGCATGGCCTGGATCGCGGGCAACTCGCCGAAACGCCCGTAAAGGGCTCCGAGCGCGATGATGATAATGACCGGAGCAACCAACAGGCCGAGCAACGAGACAACAGCGCCGCTGGCTCCCTGAAAACGAGCCCCCACGCAGACCGACATGTTGATGATGTTCGGGCCGGGCATAAACTGGCATAGACCGAACAGGGAGGTGAATTCCTCTGAGGAGAGCCAGCCGCGTTCTTCCACCATGGCACGCCGAGCCCATGACATGACCCCGCCGAACCCGGACAGGGCGATCCGGTTGAATCCCCAGAATAGCTCGCTGTGGCTGAGCTCATGCCGTTGTTCCATTATCAACTCCTGGCGGTATATCGGTCAGCTTCCTGGCGAATGCTCCCACGGTCGGGACGACGCAGCCGGGAAGACCTTGTTGAACACCATTCAGGCCACCAGTGTCAACAAAAACTTTATCGACGAGGATCAGGCTGGGTAAGCAGTTCCATCTGCGACAGTAGCCCCATCGCTTCCGTATCGTCATGGCCGCACATATCGGGGCTCGGCCGCAGGCTGGAGCAAACGCGGGGACGTTCAGGACGTTCGAAGAGACGGCATCGGTTGTCGGGTGTCAGTTGCACGCAACGCTCTCCAGCCGGTTTACCGGAATCCATGCCGGTAATGGGCGAAGAGATCGAAGGGGCGATGCAGCAGGCTGCGCATCCGACGCGGCATGCCATGGGAGTGTGGCTCTTCATGATTGCGTCCGTGATGGAAAAAAAGCCCGTCGGGGTCTCCGGCGGGCTTTGGTCGTTCGTACTTCTTTCAGCACTTATCAGGCTTTGGCAGTCCAGAGACCGTGTAAATTGCACAACTCCCGGGCGGTCAGGCTGGAGGCGGTGATGTTGAACGTGGCGGTGGGAACATCGCCCGGTTTAAGGGCCTGGCGGTAAACCTTGCCATCGGCAACCAGTTCAATCCACTCGATGTAGTGTTTCTCTTCCATGGGATGAAGCACGCTGCCTACCGTGACCTTGACAACACCGTCGCTGATTTCGATAACCGGCACATGCTTTTCCTTGGCGGCATCGACCGTATTTTCCGTCAACTGTTTCATTTCCTCGCCGCAACAGACCAGTGGTGCGCCGCCGCCGTGGACGATTTCGACGATGTTGCCGCAATGTTCACACTTGTAGACTTCAAGAAGCTTCGGCATGTTGGTATTCCTCCTCTTTATCGTTGGATTGGCCTGTTTCCAGGCGTCAAACAAGACAATTTTAATCTTTTATACCGTATTTTTACATTTTTGCAAGCCAGAAAATGAAAAAAGGGGGATGCGTTGCCGCATCCCCCCGCTATACCTCATGAAAAAAAAGATCAGGACAGCTGGCGACCACCATCGGCGGCCCACTTCTCCAGCATGGCGGTGGTAACGGACTTGGGACGCTCGATGGCGTAACCCAGACCGCGGTCCCAGGTGATGTTGGCCATGCAGCCAAGGGCGCGGCCGACGCCGAACAGGACGGTGTAGTAGTCCCATTCCTTGACGCCGTAGTACCACTGGATGACGCCGGACTGGGCATCGACGTTCGGCCAGGGGTTCTTGGTCTTGCCGTGCTCGGTGAGAACGCCCGGAGCAGTTTCGAAGATCATGGCGACCAGTTTGAACAGAGGATCGTCCTTGAGGCCGGGGGTGGCAAGGCAGAATTCACGCTGAGCCATGTAGCGCGGGTCGGTCTTGCGCAGAACGGCGTGGCCGTAGCCCGGAACGACCTGGCCGGCATTGAGGGTATCCCAGAGGGCTTTGGTGACGTTTTCCTTGGTCGGCTCGGCGCCGGCGAGTTTTTTCTGGAACTCCATGATCCAGCCCAGAACCTCCTGGTTGGCCAGGCCGTGCAGCGGGCCGGCCAGACCGTTCAGGCCGGCGGAATAGGCGTAGTAGGGGTCGGACAGGGCCGAATGCACCAGGTGAGTGGTGTGGGCCGATACGTTGCCGGATTCATGGTCGGAGTGCAGGATGAAGTACATGCGCGCCACATCCTTGTACTGCTCGCTCTGACCGATCATGTGGGCGAAGTTGGCGCCCATGTCGAGGGTCGGGTCGATGGCGATCTGCTTGTCGCCCCTGTACTTCAGGTTGTAAATGAAGGCGGCGATGATGGGGATACGCGCCACGATGTCGGTGGCATCTTCATAGACGGATTCCCAGGCGACCATCTTGTTGAATTTGCCGGAGTTGTAGAATGCGGCGAACTTGGAGTCTTTCTGCAGGGCCAGGATGCCGACCGAGAGCATGACCATCGGGTGGCTGTCCCTGGGCAGGGCGCGGATGGCGTCGAACACGTACTGGGGGACTTCCTGGCGGGTTTTGAACTCGGCCACCACTTCGGCGACCTGGGCGGCTGTCGGCACATCGCCGGTCAACAGGAAGTACCAGAAAGACTCGACGGTCGGATAAGCAGAACCGGGAGCCTTGGGCAGCGCAGCAAAAGTTTCCGGGATGGTCTTGCCGCGGAAGCGGATGCCTTCCTGGGGATCGAGATAGGAGATATCGGTGACAAGGCTGCGGATATCGCGGGCTCCGCCGATGCATTGGTCGATGGTCACCTGATCGATGATCACCTTGCCGAATTCCTTGGTCAGCTTGGTGGTGCGGGGGCGGTGTTCCTCAATCTTCTGTTTGAGCGTGTCTTTCAATGCCATGTTGGTACTCTCCTTTCGTTGTGAGGTTTAAGCTGAGACAATAAGGGACCAGGCTTTACAACACCATTGAAACCAACAAAAAATCGTCCGTCTACCCAATAGAAAAATCTTTTTTAGGATACTGTATACAACAAGGAAGTGCCGTAGTTATACCAAAGCCTTGACAAAATGCAACAAAAATTTTAGCGGGACAGAATCACCAACTCCTCGCTGGAATAGGTCAACTGTTTAAGCCCGTCATTGCTGATATAGAAGGTATTCTCGATACCGACCGCGCCCTCCCCCGGAAAGACCACCTTGGGCTCAAAAGCAAAAGCCATCCCCACCTGAAGGGTCATATCCTTGAACCCACGGGCAATGAAGGGATATTCATCGATCTCGACCCCAAGACCATGGCCGATGAAGGAAACCTGGGAGCCTTGTGCCCCCATGAAGCTGTCGCCATATCCCATCTCTACCGCCAGGGCCAGGCAACGGTCGTACACCTCGCCCCAGGGAGTGTCCACAACGGCGATCTGCTTCATCAACCCCTGTACCCGCACCATGTCGTCGTACCCCTTGCGCAACCGGTCGGACAGGCCGCCAAGGGCAAAGATGCGGGTCTGGTCCACCACGTAGCCGTCAATGCTGCCGGCAAAATCGACGATGATCGGTTCGTTGCGGCCAATCGGCTTGTAGCTCGCCCCTTGCCCGAAACTGGGGCTTTGCCCCACACCGCCGAAAGGGGTATCGATATAGGCCGGTACAGCGCTGTCCGTGCCGGAAAACGTATGGCCAAAGAACATTTCACCGTTAAAAACACGCATCCTGATCATCCCCAGGTGGCCGTTCAGGCGGGCCGAATGCTCAAGCTCGGCCGCCAACTCCAGATCACTCATTCCTTCGCGGATCACTTCCCCAGCCAGCCGGGTCACCTTGTCAACCTGATCGGCTGCATCTTTCATGAGGTGGATCTCGTAGTGGCTCTTGATCATGCGCACCAGACGGACCAGCGGCGTGGCGTCACTGAATTGCGCACTCGGGAATATCTTGCGGTAGCGCTCGAAGAGGGCAACCGGCAACACGTCGAACTCCATGCCGATCCTTTTCGGCTCGGGGTAGCCGTAGCCGGCCACCAACGGCGGGATGTCCCTGGGCGAAACAAAGGGCATCACCTCCTTCAGGCCCGACTCCATCCGCGCCCGGGCGGCATCGCGGCGCACCATGTACAGCGGCTGCCCTTGGGCAGGAATATACAGGCAGCCACTCTGGACAGTACCGGTAAAATAAAAAAGATCGGCATTCTGAACGATGATGACGGCATCCAGCCCCTCGGCCGCCATATGGTTTTGCAGCATGCTGCAGCGGTATTCCAATTCAACGGCTGGGGTCAAACGCATGGAACCTCCATGAAACGATTCATTAGTAGTTGCCTGTCCATAAAATATTTAAATGCTTTTCACCCTTGGAATTGTAGAGCTGCATAACGAATGGCGCCGGCGGTCTCATGCCGGGTCAGCATGTTGCCGATAGCCCGCAGGCCCCGGCTTCCCATAACAATCTTCCGCTTGCCCGGCTGTTTTGACAACGGTCCGCGCCTTCATGAAGGTCGAATTTTACACATGAACGCGTAATATGCAAGCCGGCAGACAACCTATGCCCTCGAAGACCGCATTCGCCGGATCTGCTCACGACAGTCCCAGGTAACTCACAGCCGGATATTTTCGTATCTGTAAATTTATTTTTATGACACAAAATTAATTTTCTTGACTTGTGTCAATTTTTTTACAATAGTGCCACAAAAAGATAAAGCGCATCTTATTAATCTTTTTTATTGGTTTCTGATATCGGAATTGGGGTGCAAACCTCAAATACCACATATTGGAGGGCAGGCTGATGAGAAGAGTGTTGCTTGGAGTGGTTGGGATTGCGGCGGCGATGATGACCATGGCATCCATGGCCGGGGCGGCAGATGACTACCAGAAGTTCGGCGTACGATTCAGGGCGATCTACGTTATGCCGGACGAGTCGTTCGACAACAAACTGAGTGCAGCAAACGCCAAAGTTAGTGACGACATCATGCCGGAACTCGACTTGGAGTATTTTTTCCTGAAGAGCGTGTCAACGGAGTTGATTGCCGGGGTCACCAGGAACGATATCAAGCTCAATGGTCAATTCCAGGGGTCCACCTGGCTACTCCCACCGACGCTAACCGTAAAATATCACCCGTTGGCCGGCGACCTGATCAGCCCTTACATAGGTTTTGGCCTGAACGTCACCTTCCCCTTCAACTCCAGGTTGAACGGCGACAATAGCTTCAGCATTGACAACAGTGTCGGCTGGGCCGCCCAGGCCGGCGCCGACATCAAGATCAAGGACAACATCTACTTCAATATCGACTACAAGTACATCAACGCCGACACCAAGGTCAAGATAGCCGGCACCAAATACGACCTCGACCTCAACCCGAACCTCTTCGGCATCGGTATCGGCTACCGCTTCTAAACGCAATTGAATTACTTACCACGAAAAGAGGCGGGGGAATTATGTCCCCCGCCTCTTTTCATTTCATTCAGGCCACACAAACAACAAATCAGGTTTCAACTCCTAATCCACTTTTGCCCTGTCCATTCTCCGGTTTCAGCGCTCCAGCCCCGGCACGACGCTGGCGTTCCAGTTTTCGCCGGCGCTTTCCTCCCAGGAACAGCTCTTCGATAACAATGGCAATAAAGCAGATCACGAAAAGCAAAAAAACGACGGCAATGAGTTTTTGTAGTATCATGTTCAATTACCTCGATGCGACTTAGAACTTGTCCGTAAGCAACTTTGTTTTGATCGCATACCCCAAAAAGGACGGGCCGATCATCCTGTCCTTCCTTCACCGTGCGGTTGGTCGTGGAAAGTAATACCAAGCTCTTTTTGCCGGTGCCAAGGCGCGGCGACGCAGGTGTAGCAGGGTCTACATCAAGGAGCCGCAACGACGGCAGCGGCCAAAAGAGCCGGCATTACGAGTACGAGACAACCGCATGGGACACTACGCCGCCTCGCCGGCATCCTCCAATTGCAGTTCCTTGATGGCCATCTCCCGCAGCTTGAATTTTTGAATCTTGCCCGAGGCGGTCATGGGATAACCGTCTACAAATTTGACATACTTGGGAATCTTGTAATTGGCGATCTTGCCCTTACAGAATTCACGCACCTCCGCCTCGGTCATCTCCATCCCCTTTTTGAGGATAATGGCCGCCATGACCTGCTCGCCGTATTTGCGGTCCGGCACGCCGTAGACCTGGACATCGGATATCCTGGAATGGGTATAGAGGAACTCCTCGATCTCGCGGGGATAGATGTTCTCCCCCCCCCTGATGATCATCTGCTTGATCCGGCCGGTGATCTTGCAGTAGCCGTTCTCATCCATAATGGCCAGGTCGCCGGTATGCAGCCAGCCGTCGGCATCGATCACCTTGGCGGTTTCTTCCGGCATCTTGTAGTAGCCCTTCATGACCATGTACCCATGCCCGCATAGCTCCCCCTGCTTGCCGGGCGGCAGGGTGGCGCCGGTTTCGATATCAATGATCTTGACCTCGGCGCCCGGCAGGGCTCGACCGACAGTGGCGACCCTCAGTTCGACCGGATCGTCGGTTCGGGTCTGGGTAATGCCGGGGGATGACTCGGTCTGGCCGTAGACGCTGGTGATCTCGGTCAGGTTCATATCCTTCACCGCCCGTTTCATCACCTCGATCGGACAGACCGAACCGGCCATGATGCCGGTACGCAGGCTGCTTAAATCGAACTTCGAAAATTCAGGATGCTCCAGTTCCGATATGAACATGGTCGGCACACCATGGAGCGCCGTGCACTTCTCCTGTTCGACGGTCTGCAGCACCTTGAGCGGGTCGAAGATCTCCACCGGCACCATGGTCGAACCATGGGTAACACAGGCCATGACCCCGAGCACGCAGCCGAAGCAGTGGAAGAACGGCACCGTGATGCAGAGGCGGTCCCTTTCGGTAAACTTCATGCATTCTCCGATGTTGAAGCCGTTGTTGACGAGATTGAAGTGGGTCAGCATGACCCCCTTGGGGAATCCTGTCGTGCCGGAAGTATACTGCATGTTGATCACGTCATGACAGTCAAGCGCTGCCTCGATGGCGTTCAACTCCTCGTCGGTCACCCCCTTCCCGGCCAGGGTCATCGACTCGAATCCGAACATGCCCGGCGGGGTCTCGTCGCCGATAAAGACGACATTCTTGAGAAACGGCAGCTTCGGGCACGCCAACTTGCCCGGCTCTGCGGCCCGGATTTCCGGAGCCACCTCGGAGAGGGTCTGCACGTAATCGGTATCCTTGAAGGACCTGACCATGAAAAGCGTGGTGGAGTCGGACTGATTGAGGATATATTCGAGTTCGGCCGATTTGTAGGACGTATTGACCGTCACCAGCACGGCGCCGATCTTGGCCGTGGCGAACTGGAGTATGACCCACTCAGGCACGTTGTAGGCCCAGATGGCGACATTGTCTCCCTTTTTTACCCCCAGTGCGATCAGCCCCTTGGCGACCCGCCGGCAGACCTCGTTAAATGCCCGGTAGCTGTAACGCAGGCCCCGTTCGGGATGGACCAGGGCATCGTTCCCAGGGAAACGCCGCGCCATGTCGTCCAGGAGCCCACCCACCGTCAGAGAGATTTGCTGTGACATCACCACCTCCACATCAAACTAAAATTTGCCCGCGCAAAATCCTTATGCAATTTAACATATTGATATTAAAGGATTGTTTTTAATAGCACAGCCGGGCTTGCGCGTCAAGATGCAAAAGAGCCGGGCTTGGCGGGATTGTCGGGTTGCAGCGTAGTCTCATTCCATGAAGGTGTCATGGATTCGGGAGAGGATTGTTTTACGGGAAATATTCATGGAAACCCGGTCGTATGCCGGAAATCGACATACACACTTATGTAATAAAACAACTCAATATTAAAAATAAAATACACGTCTTGAAGAACAACGCGAAATCGCCGCACCGTCACCACGGGGTGACAACCAATAAATCACTCGCTATTTCAATGGGTAATAATGCCCATGGCCGCATCTCAGCCGCAATAGTTTTTTCGGGCATAATGGTTGCTTACGTTAAATGGTCCGCTATCACCCCAACAAGTTTTCCGCAAACCAATGACAGCGGCCGCGCGCTTTGTTCCGTGCGGGAACCCGGTCTGTACCGGAGGAGGTTGAACGTGCTTTATAAATCCGTCAACGAATCATTCAATGAGTTCATCATTGAGCGCAGCGACCCCAAATGCATCCGTTGCAAGGTGTGCGTCCGCCAGTGCGCTTACGAGGTTCACACCTACGTTGAAGCCGATGACCGCCTGGCAGAAGACAATACGCTCTGTATCGGCTGTCGCCGCTGTTCGGCGCTCTGCCCCACCGGCGCCATCTCCATCAGACTCAACCAGGAGACCTTCAAGAAGAACGAGTCCTGGTCCACGGCCCATATCCGCAATCTTTATGCCCAGGCCGATACCGGCGGCATCCTGTTGGCAGCCATGGGCAACCCGGCCAAATATCCCATTTACTGGGACCACCTGCTCCTGGACGCATCCCAGGTGACCAACCCCTCTATCGATCCGCTGCGCGAGCCGATGGAACTGCGTACCTATCTGGGCAAGAAACCGGACCACATCGAAGTCGTCAACAACGAAAAGACCGGGAAACCGGAGTTGAAGACCACTTTGACGCCCCAGCTGCTCCTTGAGTATCCTTTCATCTTCTCTGCCATGAGCTACGGAGCCCTGAACCTGAACGCCCATCGCGCCATGGCCGCCGCAGCCCGTGAACTGGGCACGATCTACAATACCGGTGAGGGGGGGCTGCACAAAGACCTCTACAAATACGGCAAAAATGTCATCGTCCAGGTTGCCTCGGGCCGTTTCGGCGTCAGCGAACAGTATCTGAATGCCGGGGTCGGTATCGAGATCAAGATCGGCCAGGGCGCCAAACCGGGCATTGGCGGCCACCTGCCGGGAGAAAAGGTCGATGAGGAGATATCCGAGACCCGTATGATTCCCATGGGTTCCGACGCCATCTCGCCGGCGCCGCACCACGATATTTATTCCATCGAGGACCTGCGCCAGTTGATATATGCCCTTAAAGAGGCCACCAACTACACCAAACCGGTGTCGGTCAAGATCGCCGCGGTACACCACATAGCCGCCATCGCCTCGGGCGTGGCCCGGGCCGGGGCCGACATCATCACCATCGACGGATTCCGCGGCGGCACGGGTGCAGCCCCGCAGGTGATCCGCGACAATGTGGGCATCCCCATGGAACTGGCACTGGCTGCGGTCGACTCCCGGCTGCGCGACGAAGGAATCCGCAACCAGGTTTCCATCGTGGTCGGCGGCGGCGTACGCAACTCGGGCGACGCCATCAAGGCCATCGCCCTGGGCGCCGATGCCATAAACCTGGGCACCTCGACCCTGCTGGCCCTGGGATGCACCCTTTGCCAGCGGTGCTATACCGGCAAGTGCCCATGGGGCATCACCACCAACAACCCCTATCTGGCCAAGCGCCTCAACCCGGAGATCGGCGCCGAGAAGCTGGTCAACCTGATCCACGCCTGGGGCCACGAGATGAAGGAGATCCTGGGCGGCATGGGGCTGAACGCCCTGGAATCGCTACGCGGCAACCGCTACAAACTGCGGGCCGTCGGACTGTCTGAGAAAGATATGAACGTGCTCGGCGTCATGCCGGCTGGAGAATAGACCATGAAGCGTATCTACACCCTGGAAGACGCCTGTATCGGCTGCCACCTGTGCGAGGTGGGCTGCATCACCGAACATTCGCTCTCGAAAGACCCGGTCAAGGCCTTTCTGCATGAGCCGGAGCGCCCCATTTCCCGCTGTACGGTGGAGGAGTTGCACGGCGGGATCATCTCCCTTTCCACCACCTGCCGGCACTGTGATGAGCCGGATTGTCTGCGGGCCTGCATTTCCGGAGCCATACAGAAGAATGCCGACGGGATCGTGCGCATCGACGCCGAACAATGCGTGGGCTGCTGGTCATGTGTGATGGCCTGTCCCTACGGCGCCATCCAACGCAACCTCAAAAAGAAAAAGGCCAACAAGTGCGACCTTTGCCCGGACAGGCAGTCGCCGGCCTGCGTTGACGCCTGCCCCAACCGGGCACTCGTGTACAGGGAGGGGAGCCAGAAATGAATTATGTGATCGTCGGCAATTCCGTAGCCGCCGTGGGCGCCATCCGTGCCATCCGCGAGCGGGACCAACAGGGCAATATCACCGTCATATCGCGGGAAAAGCATAACATCTATGGTCGGCCCCTGATCTCCTATCTGCTGGGCGGCCTGATCAACGAGAAGCGCATGGCCTATCTGCCGAACGACTTCTACTCCCAAAACCGCATCAACCTGCTGCTGGAGTCCGAAGTGGTCGCGGTGGACACCACGGCCAAGAAGGTCAAACTCGCAGGCGGCGACGCCATCCTCTACGACAAGCTCCTGCTGGCCACCGGCGGCGACCCGTTCATCCCCCCCATCGAAGGCATGCCCGACAAGGACCGCATCTTCACCTTCACCACCTGGGAAGATGCCGCCAAGTTGAAGGGGATCGCACCGGACATCAACCGGGCCGTGGTGATCGGCGGCGGGCTGATCGGCCTCAAGGCGGCCGAGGGCCTGAACCTGCTGGACAAGCCGGTGACCGTCATCGAACTGGCCGACCGCGTGCTTTCCTCGGCCTTTGACCGACCGGCCGGCAAGATCGTGGCCCGCAAGATGAGGGCCAACGGCATCGACGTCATCACCGAAGACACGGTCGTCCGTATCGAAGGAGACGGAGCGGAGATCAGCGGCGTGACCCTCAAGTCGGGTGACTTCATCTCTTGCGACACCGTTGTCGTGGCCATCGGCGTACGTCCGGCCGCAACTTTTCTCAAGGGGAGCGACATCGAGGTCAACCGCGGAATCGTCGTGGATGCGACGATGCAAACCTCCAACAGGGACGTCTATGCCGCCGGTGACGTGGCCGAAGCGGACGACTTTTTCAGCGGGCAGAAAAATCCCATGCCGATCTGGCCCGATGCCTACATTCAGGGAGACATCGCCGGTGCCGCAATGGCCGGCGAAAAAAAGGAATACGTGGGCGGCCTGGCCATGAATTCCATCGAGTTTTTCAAGGTTTCCACCATCTCCATGGGGGTCACCAACCCCAGGGATCCGGCCGAATACGAAATCCATACCTATCAGGACATCCAGAACTACCAGTACCGCAAGATCGTAATGCAAAATGACCGCCTGGTCGGCGCGGTGCTGGTGGGAAATGTTGACCGGGCCGGCATCTTCTCCGGCTTGATCCGGGAAAAGGTCGATATGACCCCCTTCAGGGAGAGCCTGCTCACGCCTGATTTCGGGTTCCTCCATCTCTCCAGGGAGATCAGGAACAGTCTTTTTGCACCACAGGGAAAAGTGGCCGACAACGGCCGCACCGAACAAGCAGCAGGACATTAACAGGTTGCTGAAAAACTCAGGTTGTTCAAAAATAGTCAGGTCGTCGCACCCGCAGAAAGACCCGCGGAGGCGTAGCAGCGCTACGCCGCACAAGGTGGCTTTCGAGGACGGCGGCGAGATGGCTGTTTTTCAACGACCTGTTATCGAGGACGATCTATGAAACCACAACCGACCCACATCTTCCAGAAAGACATCTCCAACTGCGGCCTGACCGGCTTTGTCTCCAAAAAGGGGCAACGGGTCGAAGGCGCGGTGATCATCAAATCCATCTCGCTCATGCACGACCGCGGCAACGGGTTGGGAGGCGGCTTCGGTGCCTACGGCATCTACCCGGAGTTCAAGGAGTTCTATGCCTTCCACCTCATGTACGAAAATGCCATGGCCCTGCAACTGACCGAGGAATACCTGGAGGCGAACTTCCACATCGAGCAGCAGGAAGATATCCCGACCCGCCGCATCAGGGCCATCGCCAATCCGCCGGTATTCAAGCGCTATTTCGTTACGCCTCTGGAAACCGACGAGTACCGGGAAGCGGTGGAATACCAGGGCATGACCGATTCGGACATCATCGTCCGCCATGTCATGGCCGTCAATCACGAAATCGACGGGGCCTTCGTGGTTTCCTCCGGCAAGAACATGGGTGCCTTCAAGGGGGTCGGCTTCCCCGAGGACATCGCCGAATTCTTCCGCCTTGAGGAGTACAGCGGCCACATCTGGACCGCGCACAACCGTTTTCCGACCAACACCCCCGGCTGGTGGGGAGGCGCACACCCCTTCACCCTTTTGGACTGGTCCATCGTCCACAATGGGGAGATCTCGTCCTACGGCATCAACAAGCGTTATCTGGAGATGTACGGCTACCTGTGCACCATGCTGACCGATACCGAAGTCGTGGCCTACATGCTCGACCTGCTGATCCGCAAGCACGGGCTGTCGCCCGAACTGGCCTGCACCGCCCTGGCGCCCCCTTTCTGGTCGTTGATCGACCAACTCCCCTCGAACGAGCGGGAACTCTACACCGCTATCCGCCAGGTCTACGGCAGCGCCCTCCTGAACGGGCCGTTCGCCATCCTGTTCGCCAGCAACAAGGGCCTGATCGGACTCAACGACCGGGTCAAGCTGCGGCCGCTGGTCTGCGCCGAAAAGGACGACTTCGTCTACATGGCCTCCGAAGAGTCGGCCATTCGCGAGATTTGCCCCGCTCCGTCCCGCATCTGGGCGCCGCGCGGGGGAGAGCCGGTCATCGCCATGGTGGAAGGCAACGTTTAGCAGGTTGTTGAAAAACAGCCATCTCGCCGCCGTCCTCGAATGCCCTTTCGTGCGGCGTAGCGCTGCTACGCCTCATCAGGGCACTCTGCGGGTGCGACGATCTGACTATTTTTGAACAACCTGAGCTTTCAACAACCTGTCAGTCAACCATTACACCCGATATTCGTGGAGCTTGATATGAAGATAGACGCACAGGGAATCTACTACCGCGATCTCAACAACACCATACGCGAGGCGGTGCAGGCCGGTACGGACGAGATCGAGCTGGACAACGTCAACGGCCAGTATTTCATCGGCGACGGGATCAATAAACCGGTGACCATCACCATCAACGGCGTCCCCGGCAATGATCTGGGCGCGTTCATGAACGGCGCAACCATCATCGTGAACGAAAACGCCCAGGACAATATCGGCAACACCATGAATGCCGGCAAGATCATCGTCCACGGCCACGCCGGCGACGTCCTGGGCTACGGCATGCGCGGCGGCAGGATCTTCATCGGGAAGGATGTGGGCTACCGGGTCGGCATCCACATGAAGTCCTATCAGGAGTACAAGCCTGTCCTGATCGCCGGCGGCAAAGCAGGCGACTTCTTTGGCGAATACATGGCCGGCGGCGTGCTGATCCTTCTGGGCATGTTCACCGACGATCCTGCCAAGGACAAGCACGGCTACCTGTTCGGCACCGGCATGCACGGAGGCGTGATCTACGTGCGCGGCGGCGTGGATGAATCCCGCCTGGCAAAGGAAGTCGGTGTTTTCGAGCTGGACGACAGCGACCGCGTGGAACTGGAAGGATATATCAGGGAATACTGCGCTGATTTCAAGCTGGACGCGGCTGAAGTGCTCAAGGAGCACTTCGTCAAGGTGCTCCCCCGCAGCAAGCGCCCTTACGGCAACATGTACTGCACCATGCCCAAGTAATCCGCAGCACGGCCCGATTCACGCACCACAAAAAACCCCGCCGTGCGTCACGGCGGGGTTTTTTGCAAAGCTCCAGTTTTGATGCAGGACGGGCTTTGTGTCGGAATTTTTGCATTATCAAACTGTGGTGACCGGACCTGTTCCTATTTTAGATTGATTGCAATTAGCATACTTTGGCCCTCAATGTAGAAAATTCCATTCTGTGACAAGGCAAGTCGTCCCGACAGCGGATAGCTCCAGACATTCCGATGGCTGGTAACATCAATGGCGTAGGTTGCCAGGTTCGTACTTACAAAGACCAGGTTTTTCGTCAATAGCACTTCGCTTATGAAATTCACATCGCCCGCTTGCGGCGGCACCCACGACCATAGCAGTCTACCGTCGGCTTCAGCGCGTGCTTCGAGACGGAGCGGTTTTTCATTCGCGACGTAGAGGGTACCGGCGGAGTAAGCCGGCGTACTCGGGTACACCCCGGGAATTTGCCACGCAATGGCATTGTTGCTTATACTGAAGTTGATCAACGTATTGCCGATAGCACCGCCATTTAGCAGTGAGTTTTCATAATTAGCCACAAACACGGAACCCGGCGCGCCCAACACTGGCGATCCGCCAATTTCGTAGACGTAATTCTGGAACGTTGGATCGCTAATCGAGTTGAGAACGGCACCACTTTTCGGATCCACCACTTTCAACACGCCGCCGGTGTAGGTGTACACGCCTGTCGCGTCGACTGCTGGCGTCCACATTGATGTCTGCGCCATTCCGTCAAAAAACAACTGTAGGCCAGACTGATCAAACGCAAACAGGCCGCCGGATGTGCCGGCATTCGTGTAGATCCCCTGTGCGCCAATGGTGGGCGCCAAGTAGTGTTCCCACTGCGAATTCATCGGAGACTTGAAAATCAAGGACCCGTCGGCGGCATTGAACGCGAACAAAAAGGTCGTTGATTGTTGTCCTGCTGCCATGAACACGGCACCGTCCGCGACGGCAGGCGGGTTTACCGACGGGTATTGCAACCCACTGAAATCGTATTGCCACGCAAGGCTGCCATCGAACTCCTTGCGTGCATACAGGAAATTGTTGCCGGCAACGAAGAGTTGGCCTCCGGCTGTCGTGGGCGCAGCCGGCAGACCGTATCCGCTCGAGACCGCACCTGTCACTGCCGGAATTGTCCACCGTGTTGTGAACTGGTTGGGGTCTACCGTGACCGGAACATAACCGGTATGTGCTGCATTACCCTGATACATTGTCCAATCGGGCACCCCTGGCCAAACGCTGAGCGCGGACAGATTGTTGCCCGGCCAGGCGCTGGTGGAGGACATTGCATTGATATCAAAGGGGACGGTTACTGATGGTACTTGCTGGGGAATCGTACAGGCCGCGTCGCTCCATTGGTTCAGGGTAACAGTACCAGTGTAGTGGCCGGTGGCCGCCGTAGCCGAGGTGGCCAGAGTCAGCGTATAGCTGGCGTCGCTGTTTGCAGTAACCGAAACGACTGGCTTGAAGATACCGGTTTTATCGACCGCCGTTATATACAATGTTCCAGCGGGCGTGAAATTGGGCTGAATTGCCACATCTATAGCAATCGAGGTCCCGCTGACGACCGTGCGCGAGACATCGCCCGACAGCACCTTGACGGCAGGCGCAGGGGCATTGCTGCTCCCGCATCCGGCATACGAACAAAAGGCGCTGACGAGCACAATCAGGCTGAATAGTCTTTTCATCGACCTTCCTCCAAAAGAATTAAAAAGCATAATTTTGAATATTTCCGGTCTGGCGCGCAGGTGATTATGATATCCCGCGCAAGTCAGTATAATTCAGTAGTTTTAAAGCAGCTTATGTGCCAATTTAATTTAAATCAATAAAATAGGCATGTCATGGATTAGGCTGTTTTTGAAGGACGATTTTAGGTCCATAATAGCAGGCGGCAAGATGTTACGTTTTTGGACACATTGGAAAACAACAAATGATTACAAGCAGTTGCCAAGTGTTAACATTATGAACACCTTGTATAATATCAACTAGTTACAACAGTCCATTTTTTGAACACTCTGTTGGAACAAGCAATTGCCGGGTTATGCAGGAGGACGACAGACGCGATAGACAACGTAGTTTGTGAGGATAGAGAAGGTGAGGAGCGAAAAACCGGCTGAGAAGGCGTAAGGGGACTGTCAGTCCCCGGTAACCGCACATATGGAGCGCTCCAGCCCGTCCATGAGGAAATCAAGCTCATCCAGGCTGATGACAAGGGGCGGGAAGACAACCACCGTATTCCCCAGCGGACGGGAGAAGATGCCGTGCCTGCGGGCATCCAGGCAGACCTTGACGCCGGTTTTCTGCTCCCACGGATAGGGCAGGCGGGTGTCCTTGTCCTCCACCAGTTCGATCCCCGCCGCCATGCCGCAGTGGCGCACGTTGCCCACATGGGGGAGCGTTGCCATGCCCTCCAGACGTTCCGCCAGCCGGGCGATTTTCGGTTGCAGGCCTTCCAGCAAACGGTCGCTCTCAAAGAGCTCCAGGCTCCTCAGGGCCACGGCACACGCCAGGGGGTTGCCGGTGAACGTATGGCCGTGAAAAAAGGTCTTGAGTTCCGCGTATTTTCCGAGAAAGGCCCCATAGACCCGCTCATTGGTCAAGGTTGCGGCTATCGGGAGATAACCGCCGGCAATCCCCTTGGAAACAGCCATGATGTCCGGGATCACGCCTTCGTGCTCGCAGGCGAACATCCGGCCGGTGCGTCCAAAGCCGGTGGCCACCTCATCGGTAATCATCAACAGGTCGTATCGGTCGCACAGTTCCCTGACCCGTTTCAAAAATCCGGGCGGCTGCGCGATCATGCCACCCGCCCCCTGGATGAGCGGCTCTATCACCAAGCCGGCGCAGCCGGCGGCATGCCCCGCCATCAAGGCCTCCAGGGCGTCAAGGCATTTCATGCCGCAGGCCTCGGGCCCGGTACAGCCCAACTCGCAGCGGTAGCAGTACGGGGACGGCGCCTGCATTGTCTCGAACATCAGCGGACGGAAGGTGGTGTGATAGATGTCGATGCCCCCCACGCTGACAGCCCCAAGGGTGTCGCCATGATAGGCGTTTTTGAAGGTGATGAAACGGCTTCGCTCCGGCCGGCCCTGGTGCACCTGGAACTGGTATGCCATCTTGACCGCCACTTCCATGGCAGTGGAACCGTTGTCGGAGTAAAACACCCGTTCAAGGCCCGGCGGCGTAATCTCCGCCAGTTTGTGGGCCAACACGGCACTCTGCTCGCCGGCCAGCCCCAGGAGCGTCGAGTGTTCCAGGCGGTCTACCTGGGCCTTCAGCGCATCGTTCAACTCCTTGCGGCAATGACCGTGCACATTGGTCCACATGGCGGCCACACCGTCCAGATAACGCTTGCCGTCGCTGTCGATCAGCCAGCACCCTTCACCGCGTGTGATGACAATCGGCTCCTCTTGCTCCCAATCCTGCATCTGGGTAAATGGATGCCAGACATGGCGTTTGTCCCATGCCTTCAGCTGTTCGCTCGTATAGGTATTCATGTCGCCTTGTTCCTTTCCCTCACCGGCTAGAGTCCCGTGCTGTTAGTCGTGGGAAGTAATTCCGAGATATTTTGGCTGGTGCCGAGACGCGGCGACGCAGGTGTAGCAGGGTCTACATCAAGGAGCCGTAACGACGGCAGCGGCCAAAAGAGCCGGAATTACGAGTACTAGCTAACCGCACGGGACACTACAGCCCCAATTCCCTCAGTACAACAGCCGATTCCGGCTGTAGATTCAACCAACCCGCCAATTGCTCCACTACCGTCATCTGGTCGGAAGCGGCCTCGTGCGGCCAGACGCCGAGCACCGGCGCTCCGCACAGTGAACCGATGTAATGGGGCGCGCTCCGTTCCGCCGGACCCGGCTCCATGGGAAAATCATTGATGATGACCCCGGACACGGGAATCCCCATCTGTTGGGCGCTAAAGCAGGTCAGCACGGTATGGTTGATGGTTCCCAGGTTGGGTCGGGCCACCACCAGCAGCGGGAGATCGAGCTCCCGCGCCAGATCCGCCATGAGAAACCCGCCGGCCAGCGGCACCATCAGTCCGCCGGCCCCTTCCACGAGCACGAAATCGTATGTCGTTGCCAGCCGGTCGAACGATTCCCGTATCCGTGCAAACTCGATCCTGACGCCATCGATCTTCGCCGCCTCGGCAGGCGCCAAAGGCTCCCTGAGCAGATAGGGCACAACGTCGCTCTCGCAGGGGATCGCGGCAGCCTGACACAACAGGAGCGCGTCGTCGGACACCAGTTCGCCGTCCACCTCGCGGCAACCGCTGGTCACCGGCTTCATGACGCCGACACTGACTCCCCTCATACGCAGGAGTCTCGCCAGGACAGCGGTTACAATGGTCTTGCCCACGTCGGTATCGGTACCGGTTATAAATATGCCTTTACCCATCATAATCCTCTAAAAGATTGTTGATAAACCCAGGTTGTTCAAAAATAGTCAGATCGTCGCCTCCGCAGGAAGCCCCGCGGAGGCGTAGCAGCGCTACGCCGCACAAAGGGGCTTTCGAGGATGGCGGCGAGATGGCTGTTTTTCAACAACCTGCTGAATCAGGAGCACCCACAGGGGGCAATGGTCAGGCCGAGATCGGCCACCATCTGGCGGTCAAGGGCGGGATCGCGCCCGGCCTTGGTAAGGTAATTGCCGGTCATCATCCCGCTGGCGCCGGCCATGAAGATCCATGACTGCAACTCACGCAGATTTTTTTCCCGGCCGCCGCAAACCGTTATCTGCCGGTCCGGCAGGAGGAATCGGTACACGGCGATGGTTCTGAGGCATTCCAGCGGCGTCAGGAAATCTGCGTGTTCGAGGGGGGACCCCGCCACCGGATCGAGGAAATTGACCGGGATCGAATCCACCCCAAGCTCGCGCAGCGTCAAAGCCATCTCGACCCGCTGGGCAAAACTCTCGCCCAGGCCGAAGATACCGCCGCAGCAAACCTTCAGGCCGGCCCGCTTGGCAGCCCGGACCGTTGCAACATCCTGTTCGTAATCATGGGTGCTGCAGATGCTCGGGAAAAAACTGCGGGAGGTCTCCAGATTGTGATGATAGGTCATCATGCCGGCATCCCTGAGAAGGCAGGCCGTCTCATCGTCAATGATCCCCAGGGAGCAGGATGGCGCTATGCCCGCCTCCTCACGAATGCGTCTCAGGGTACGGCATATGCGGTCAAGCTCATCCCTGTTCCCAATCCCCGTTCCGCTGGTGATGATGCCGTAGCAGGAGGCGCCGTTTTGCTCGGCGCTCTTTGCACAGCTCACCATCTGCTCCTCGTCCACAAGCGGGTAAGACGGCGTTTGGGTCGAGTGGTGAGCGGACTGGGCGCAAAACGCGCAATCCTCGGAACAAGCGCCTGATTTGGCGTTGATGATAGAACAAAGCGTCACCGCCTTGCCGACAAAATGTTCGCGGATGCGGCCCGCCTCGGCAAACAGGTGATAGAGCCCCGCCCCTTCGACTTTCCCCAGTCGCAGGGCGTCATCATCCGCAATCTCACGGCCGGCCATAACGGAGTCGGCCAATTTTTGAATGTAATCCTTCATTCGTTCCCTCCACAACCCTGCAAATATCATGATGCCGCGCAATTGTCAACCCCGGCAACGGAACTGGTTTACAAATTCCTGCTAAGCAGCAATACCCGTCGCACGTGCGGCATTGGTTTCAAACAGGAACATCCCATTAAACCCGGAATTTCCATTAGGGCACGAGATGCTGCCAAGGCATATTCCGAGTAGCTTGTCGTCCGGCAGGGCTCGTGCAGGAGCTTTGCTCCGCCTGGTGGAATATCTGGGTTCAACTTTCCCGGTTGCCATCAATTCCGCAGTAAGCTATCTTTATAGCAATATATTCCAGTCTGTGGAAAGAGACAAACCATGACACGACATACCAGACATTCCGTCACGGCTGCGATCCTGCTCCTGGCAAGTGTCTCGCTTGCCTTGGGCGCATCGGTGTCCATTGACTCCTCAGACTCGGGTAACGGCATCTACACGGTCCAGGGCAGCGACATGGACGAAGTCGCCGGTTTCGACCTGCTCCTGAATTACGATAACACCGTCTTGGCGTCGCCGTCGGTAAGTCCCGGCTCGCTTATTTCGGGAGCGATGTTCGCCGCCAATCCCACGTATTCCAAGAACAGCATCAAGATTGCCGCCGTCAGCACCAAACCCTTTTCAGGCAGCGGGCCGGTCGCCACCATTACCTTTGGAACCCATACGGGAACGGGCAGTGGTGTCACCGTAGCCAGTTTCAACCCGATCAACAGTAGCGGAACGCTTGTAAAAAGCGGCACCACCACGGGTGATGCCGGCAGCAGTGGTGGCGGTGGCAGCAATGGCGGCGGTGGAAGTGGCAGCGGCGTCAGCGGCAGCAGTAGCAGCAGTGGTGGCAGCACTGCTGTGGGTAGCACTACTGCCGGCGGCACTACCGGCAGTTCAGGCCCCACCTATCTCGGCACGGTCACCATGCCGTCGGACAATCAACCTCAGAATGAGGCGAAACCGGCACCCGCGCCGGAGGCAGCCGCCAAGCCGGCCGAAGTGCCTGCCCCAACCGATGCGCCTGCCCCAGGGGAAACACCTGCCCCGGCTAAACCCGTGGCCGCCCCGAAAAAGGCCGGAGCCATCGGCACCGCTTCCAACACTGCGGTCCTGGAGCGATTCCGGGCCTATCAGGGTGTGAAAACTCCCACCATCATGATCGCACTCTTCAAACAACCGATTTCCCCATTCTTCCGCCAGGAACCCTTTGTCGCCCTGAGCGACGGCACGACCACCGTGACCATAGCCGCCGATCTTCCGGCAGATGCGGGAATTTCGCCAAATTTTGCCCTGAACGGCGCCAAGCTGGTGTCGTTGAAGAGAAACGACGCATCGCCTACGTGGTTCATTGAAGCTCTTCCCGTGAAGGGGGCACTGAGCGCGAGCCTCATGGTCCTGAGCGAGGACCATGTCACCGAATATCCGCTGACCATCGCCCCGGCCATCCCGAATGCGGCATCAACGGAGGCGGAATTTGCCGCTTTCCTCAAGGATGCCGACAAGACCCCGGCGCAGCATGACGTGAACGGCGACGGAATATATGACGGAGTCGACGATTACATCTACACGGCCAATTACCTCGTCCGGCAGCAAAAGGCAAAACCCGCCGCAAACTAGCGTTGTTCCCGTTGAGGGCAAAGAACCAAGAAAGCCGACCGGGGTATGTCCGGTCGGCTTTCTCTTTGCTCATATCAAACATCGAGCCCCTAACCTGTCATGGCAACGACCTCTTCATAAGTCGTCGTCCCTTCCAGCATCTTCCGGATGGCGATCTGCCGCAGAGAGACCAACCCGTCCTCGCGGGCGGCGGCCAGCAGGTCTCCAAGCTCCACCGAGCCGGTAATCAGCGACTTGACCCGTTCCGACATGTCCAAGACCTCGAAGATACCGGTACGCCCCTTGTAGCCGGTCGAACGGCATTCCTTGCAGCCGGCGCCTTCCCATGTCATATCCGGTTTATTGCCCAGTTGCAGGTAGTTACGTTCGTCGTTGGTCAGTTCGCGTTCACGTTTGCAGTGGGGGCATATCCTGCGTAGCAGCCGCTGCGCCACAATGCCGATCATTGTGGCGGAGATGAGGAACGGCGGCACCCCCAGATCGAGCAGGCGGATGATGGCCGAAGCGGAATCGTTGGTATGCAGGGTGGAGAGCACCAGGTGGCCGGTCAGGGCCGCCTGTACGGCATTCTCCGCGGTTTCCCGGTCGCGGATCTCGCCGATCATGATGATGTCCGGGTCCTGGCGCAGGATGTTGCGCAGGATGGAATCGAAGCCGACACCGATGGCCTGCTGTACGCCGATCTGGTTGAACTCCTCCATGACCATCTCGATAGGGTCTTCGACGGTGATGATGTTCACCTCGGGGGACGACAGGGAGCGCAGGGATGAATACAGGGTGGTGGTCTTGCCGCTGCCGGTCGGGCCGGTCACCAGGATAATGCCGTTCGGCCGCCGGATGAAGGCGTTGTAGAGCGACAACTCGCGAGGGTAGAACCCCATCCTGTCCAGGTCCTGCAACAGGATGTCGGGATCGAAGACCCTGATGACCACCTTTTCGCCGAAAGCGACCGGAACGGTCGATACACGCAGTTCCACGTCCTTGTTGTTGGAATTGGTCTTGATCCGGCCGTCCTGCGGGCGGCGTTTTTCCGCCAGGTCCATGCGTGAAAGCAGCTTTATGCGCGAAACGATCGGTGCATGGAGCGGTTTGGGAATCATGTGGATATTGTGCATGACGCCGTCGATCCTGAAACGGATCAGTGATTTTTCCCGTTTGGGCTCGATGTGGATGTCGCTAGCGTTCTGGTCAAAGGCATATTGCAGCAGAAAATCGACCGCAGTCACCACATGTTTGTCGTTGCCTTCAATGTCGTGGTGCCCCTTGAGCTTGAAGTACTGCTCCAGGTTTCCCAGGTCAACGGCGGGCGAAGCCTCGGCCTCGGCCGCCATGACCGAAGCGCGGAAGCCGTAGAACTCGCGCAGTATCTTGAGAATATCACTTTTTGAGCTGAGAACGCGCCTGATCTCAAGGCGATGCGCGGCGGCCAGATCCTTGATCATGGCATCGTTGAACGGGTCCGCCACGGCCACCGTTATCACGCCTTTATCCTCGGCCACCGCGACAATCAGGTTTTTGAGGGCAAAAGGGCGCGGGATGTGGGCGGTCACCACATCCAGATCAAGCTTGAGGGGGTCTATCTTGAGGTAGGGCATGCAGACGGCAGATGCCATGACCTCGGTAATGGCATCTTCGGTAAGAAATTTTCCGGGAGACCCGGACAGTTCGAGATTGAATGAGGTAATCACCTCCACCGGCGAGATGATCTCGGCGCCGTGCTGCACCCTGCGCGATGCGCCGGCCTGGTGGCTGGCAAACAGCTTGCTTTCCTGGGCATCGCCACGCAAAAGGATATCCTTCAGTTGTTCCTGGGAGATCAGTCCCCGGCGCTGCAGCAGCAGGGCACAATTTTCAAGGGTCAACCTGTTCGGTCCTGGCATGGTCCCCTTCAACTCGTGAATTTATTTTTCTTGGCCGCATCGGCCTTCTGCGTCTCGATGCGCTTGACCACCTCTTCCACCACCTGGTCAGGCGAGAAACTTGATACGGCGGCAATCTGACCCTGCACTACACTCTCGGGCTGGACATTCACGCGCTCCTGGGCCTCGGGCCGGTGTTGGGGATGCACCAGCGGCGTCTCCTGATACAGCGTCATGGCATCCATCAGGCTGCGCAGCAGCCGGATCCCCATGATTGCCGTGATCGCCAGCGCCACAATATCTTCACGCCAGTACTCCAGACTGAGGTTGGCTGCCATTGAACCTGCCAACAATCCTGCCGACGCTATCAACAGGCAAAAGGCATTGCCGATAACGGTTATCTCTATATCCTGAGGCTGTTTACTCCCGACCGCCGCGCTCGCCATGGTGCTCCTCCTGCAATTACCGTTACATTACCTGATCGGCAATGGTGACTGCCGACTTTAGCATTATGCACAACATGGTCCTTGCCTGCATGCGGTCCCTGTTGCACCGGTGGTTAAACATGTGAACGGATTGGGCGGCGCAAGCGCCGCCCAATCGGGGCGCGGCAAACAGCGTCGCTACACCAGGGTTTGAATGTTTCAATCACCGGAACAATAATAATACACCACCGGGGTGATGTACAGCGTCATAAGCAGACAAAGCCCATGCATCCGGCGGATGCATGGGCTTTGTAACAACATGTCGCAACTTGTCGAAAAAAGGCGGTGCTACTCTCTCACATACGTATCCATATCCGTTTCATGCACCATACCCATGACGCGGGCATACTCGGACTCGATCATGAGATAGTGATTGTGCGTTTCCCTGGCGTTCAACTCATACACCGCCCGCACCCCGGCATCGTCAAACTTTGCCGCTGTTTCAAACAGGGTCTGTTCCAGGTTTTGTTCGCGCTCCATTGCAAGTTCCAATGCCTTTTGCTCGGTAAAATCCTGGCCTATGACCTTGGTGATCGAAGCCATCCAACTTGATTCATTGTCGGGAGGGGCATCGAGGAACGCATCCAGCGACGGGATATCGTTTCCCTGGTATATCCGGTAAAATTGCCCGGCATGCTCCCGTTCTTCCTTCGCCAGAATTTCGAATGTCCGGCGGGCATTCGTATCCTTCATCTGTCCGGCCCCTACCTGGTAAAAATTCATGGCATTCTTTTCCGTCTGGATCGAGCGTTTGATGGCCTCCTGAACGTTGATACTCATAGTGACTGATCTCCTTTCCCTGTTGATTCGGATTCTGTAGTCAATTGCCATGGGCGCAGTAACAATACCTTTTATGTCTTATTTGTCAAGCGATTACCGGCGAAAAATCCAAAGCAATTGACAGCCGCAACGGGCGGCGTGTAAAAGGGTATGATTCCAATTCCAAATCAAAGCGGCATCTTCGTTGGCTCGTCTTCGGCTCCTCAACGTACTACCTGTACGCATTCGTCGCCTCGATCCTCGCCGCCTTGATGTCATCTTTGATTTGAAACAGGAATGACATTGTAGTTCCCAAAGGAGGCTCTCGCGTGGCACAGGAAATCAATAAGATCATTTATTCCATGATGCGGGTCAGCAAATTTTACGATAAGAAACCGGTCATCAAGGACATATCCCTCTCATATTTTTATGGCGCCAAGATCGGCGTGCTGGGCCTGAACGGTTCGGGCAAGAGTTCTCTGCTCAGGATCATGGCCGGCGTTGACAAGGATTTCAACGGACAGGCCGTGCTCTCGCCGGGCTATACCGTTGGCTTCCTGGAGCAGGAACCGCGTCTGGACGAGACCAAGACCGTGCGCCAGGTGGTGGAGGAAGGGGTGCAGGAGACGGTTGACCTGCTGGCCGAGTTTAACGCCATCACCGACAAGTTTTCCGAGCCGGATGCCGATTTCGAAAAGCTGTGCGAGCGTCAGGCCACACTGCAGGAAAAACTTGACCACCTGGACGCCTGGGACCTGGACAGCCGCCTTGAGATGGCCATGGACGCTCTGCGCTGCCCACCGGGAGACTCGCCGGTCAACGTGCTCTCCGGCGGCGAAAAACGCCGCGTGGCACTTTGCCGATTGCTCCTGAAAAAACCGGACATCCTGCTGTTGGACGAACCGACCAACCATCTGGACGCCGAAACCGTGGCCTGGCTGGAACACCACCTGCACAGCTATGCGGGCACCGTCATCGCCGTGACCCATGACCGCTATTTCCTGGACAACGTTGCCGGCTGGATTCTGGAGCTGGACAGGGGCGAAGGCATCCCCTGGAAAGGCAACTACTCCTCCTGGCTGGAACAGAAGCAAAACCGCCTGGCCCAGGAGGAAAAGCAGGAGAGCGAACGCCAGAAGACCCTGCAGCGCGAGCTGGAATGGATCAGGATGTCCCCCAAGGGACGGCACACCAAGTCACAGGCCCGCATCAGCGCCTACGAGCAGTTGGTGGCCCAGGAGAGCGAGAAGCATGCCAAGGACCTTGAGATATTCATACCGCCCGGACAGCGTCTTGGAGACATCGTCATCGAGGCGGACAACGTGGCCAAGGGTTTCGGCGACCGGCTGCTGTTCGAGGGGTTGAACTTCCGGTTGCCCCGCGGCGGCATCGTGGGGATCATCGGCCCCAACGGCGCCGGCAAGACAACCCTGTTCCGCATGATCACCGGGCAGGAAACGCCCGACTCCGGCTCGTTCCGCATCGGTGATACCGTGCAGTTGGCCTATGTGGACCAGAGCCGCGACGCCCTGAACCCGGACAAGAACATCTGGGAGGAGATCTCCGCGGGGCAGGACGTTGTCCAACTCGGCAAGTTGGCGGTCAACTCCCGGGCCTATGTATCGCGCTTCAATTTTTCCGGCGCGGACCAGCAGAAAAAGGTTGGGATGTTATCCGGCGGTGAGCGCAACCGGGTACACCTGGCCAAGATGCTTAAAAGCGGGGCCAACGTGATCCTGCTGGACGAACCGACCAACGATCTGGACGTGAACACCATGCGCGCCCTGGAGGAGGCGCTGGAGAACTTCGCCGGCTGCGCCGTGGTCATCAGCCACGACCGCTGGTTCCTGGACCGCATCGCCACCCACATCCTGGCCTTTGAGGGTGATTCCAGCGTGGTGTTCTTTGACGGGAACTATTCGGAGTATGAGGAGGACAGAAAAAAGAGGCTGGGCGCGGCGGCCGAGCAACCGCACCGCATCAAGTACCGCCAGCTGACCAGGGCCTGACGCCTGGCAACCGGCTCCACTCCCCGAAGTAGACAGCCCCGGCCCTCCGTGAACCGTTCACGAAAGTCGGGGCTGTTTGCTTTTTCATGCCTTCCCTGGCGCCGTCATCTTTGGTATAAAATATAGATTAAGACCGTTTGCGGGGCTATCTGTCCGCTGAGACACTAACGTCCTCTTTCGAAACTGGTCTTCATCAGGTCCACAAAAGCCGCGCGGATTTCCGGGTCGCCGATGCCGGCCGACTGTTCGGCGATAAATGCCTTTTGCCGCTCACTCAGAGCTTTCAAGGGCGCCGGTTCATCCTCAACGGCAGAGGGGGCAGCCTTTTCAACCATTCCCGGCCTGAGTACGATCTCTCGGATCAGCACCGCCCCGAGTCGATCATTGAGTTTTTCCTTCATCATGGTGGTAAGGAAGCGCAACTCCTGCATCCAGGCTGCGCTCGACACGGCAATGGTCAGAGTGCCGTTGATGATCCGTAGCGGCTGTGCCCGCAAGGCCACCGCCGGGCCGACCACCTCGGGCCACAGGCGCCAGATTTCAACCTCCCGCAGACGCTCCGCCAATCCGAGCCCTGCCAACTGTTTTTGGAGCAGGTCCGGCAAGAGCTGCGGAAAGCGCATCCTTGCCCGCTTAGCCATTTTGCTTCCTCCGCCGGTTGATGATGCCGCCCACAATCTGGCCGGCCACCGATCCACCAAGGGTGAGGGGGATAGCATGCCAGCTGATACCGGCAAAGATACGTAGTGCTATGATTATGGGAATGCAAATATGGATCAGGATCCACCACATGGGAGAAAATTTCTTATAATTTTCACGTATATAACCGCACGGAATATTGATGATAAACGCCAGATAGACCAGGCCGGTAACACTCAAAGACACTTGCATGAACAACTCCTTTCGCGCATAGTAGGAATTTGTCTACGGTTTGTCAATCCGCTTATGGTTTAAGGGTCTGTCAGGAAATAAGTGTTACAATAATGCGTTCGGATTTGGGTCGAATTTGGCCGGACAGATTGAGGCAAACCGCAGGCGTAGCAGGGCTACGCTGAGGATTTGACGATTGAAGACCGGTCAAAGATGGCCCGAAGATGAGATGCAAGATGTAACTGTTATCTCCTGGCAGCCCCTAATAGGATAGGAAGATGGAGAAACGCCTTATGGTACAGGAAGGACATCTGCTGGCGGTATTCAACTCCGGCCACCGGGTGATGAAGGCCGAAGGCATTCTCAAGGCCCTCGGTCTGCCGGTGCTGCTTATCCCCGCGCCCCGTCAGCTCCAGACCGACTGCGGGTTGGCCCTGCGCTTCAGCGATGATGACCGTGAGCGGATCATGCAGGCGCTGGAACGGGAAGAATTGCTGCCGGCCTTTGTAAGCGCATACCGGGGAGGGCTGTACGTTACGACATGGGTTAACGAGACGGGCGACGCCCATATAACATAAGAAAGCAGGTGTACAAGGATGACAACCATCGATTGCAGGAATCTGGCTTGTCCGGCCCCGGTGATTACGGTGAAGAAGGCGCTGGGGGAACAGGCCGAAGTGCGGGTTTTGCTGGATGATGGCGCACCACGGGAAAACGTTGCCCGCTTTGCCAGGAATCGCGGCTACCAGGTCTGCGAAGAGCGTGACGGCGGCGGTTGGGTCTTGACCATCTCCGCCGGCACACAGGCACCGCAGCCGGCGGCAGGCGCCGTCAGCGGCGAGCGGGTCGTCCTGATAGCATCCGATCGCCTGGGGGACGGCCCGGAAGAGTTGGGACGCCTGCTGATGAGAAACTTTATCCATACCCTGCTGGAGACGAGCGACCTGCCGGCACGCATGTTGTTCCTCAATTCCGGCGTGTTGCTCACCACTGAAGGGTCGGATGTGCTGGAAGCATTGGAAAAACTGGGCGGCATGGGAGTGGAAATCCTCTCCTGCGGCCTCTGTCTGGACTTCTTCAAGCTCAAGGACAAACTGAAGGCAGGCGGCACCACCAACATGCTCATGATCGCGGAAAGCCTGCTTTCGTCAGGGCAGGTAATACGGCTTTAACAGACTGATGAAAATCTGAGGTTGTTCAAAAATAGTCAGATCGTCGCACCCGCAGAATACCCTAAGGAGGCGTAGCAGCGCTACGCCGCACGAAAGGGCTTTCGAGGATGGCGGCGAGATGGCTGTTTTTGAACAACCTTTTAAAAACAAATAGTTCTTGACAGCACTCCCAAGGGTACTTTATAGTAACCCCCTTTTGGAATATTCCGTGTTCGAGACGATGCAACGACGATGTTTGACAGCCTTTCGGAAAAACTTGAATCGGTCTTTAAAAAACTCCGCAGCCAGGGGGTAATGACCGAGGAGAACATTAAAGATGCGCTTCGTGAAGTCCGCCTGGCGCTTCTTGAGGCGGACGTCAACTTCAAGGTCGTCAAGGACTTCGTCGAGAACGTCCGCACCAAGGCGGTC
The DNA here is from genome assembly GCA_031292255.1 of Oryzomonas sp. Lineage (GTDB taxonomy): Bacteria > Desulfobacterota > Desulfuromonadia > Geobacterales > Pseudopelobacteraceae > Oryzomonas. The sequence goes on from JARLHN010000022.1 coordinate 94,920, forward strand.
GGCACCGAAGTCGTTCAGAGCCTGACACCCGGCCAGCAGGTCGTCAAAATCGTCCATGACGAGTTGGTGGCCGTCATGGGGGGCAACGAGGACAATAGTCTCAACCTGGCGGCCAAACCGCCGGTGGCGATCATGATGGTCGGCCTGCAGGGCGCCGGCAAGACCACGACCTGCGGCAAGCTGGGCAGGCACCTAAAAAGCCTGAAACGTCGTCCGTTGCTGGTTCCAGCCGACGTTTACCGACCGGCAGCCATTGAGCAGCTCAAAACCGTCGGCAGACAGCTCGGCCTTGAGGTGTTCGACTCCTCGACCGACCAGAAGCCGGTCGATATCTGTTCGGCCGCCATGCGTTTCGCCGAGCTGAACGGCTACGACACCGTTATCCTCGATACCGCCGGTCGGCACCAGATCGATGAATTCCTGATGAACGAGCTGGCCGAGATCAAGGCCTCCGTTCTACCTCTGGAAATCCTTTTCGTGGCCGACGCCATGACCGGCCAGGAAGCGGTCAACGTTGCCGGCGGATTCAACGATCAACTGGAAATCACCGGCGTGGTCCTGACCAAGCTGGACGGCGACGCCAAAGGCGGCGCCGCTCTTTCGATCAGGGCGGTCACCGGCAAACCGGTCAAGTTCGTCGGCCTGGGCGAGAAACTCGACGCCCTGGAGATCTTCCACGCAGATCGCCTTGTTTCGCGCATTCTGGGCATGGGTGACGTACTCACGCTGGTGGAAAAGGCCCAATCGGTCTTTGACGAAAAAGAAGCCGCCCGGCTCCAGCAGAAACTTAAGAAGAACCAGTTTGACCTGGAAGATTTTCTGGCCCAGCTCCAGCAGATCAAGAAGATGGGATCGCTGGAATCGCTGATGGGGATGATCCCCGGTATGGGCAAGATGATGAAGCAGATGCAGGGGACCCAGCCCAGCGAAAAGGAAATGAAGCGGATCGAGGCCATCATCCGCTCCATGACGCCGGGCGAGCGGGCCAATCACGGCATTATCAACGGTAGCCGGCGTCTGCGGATTGCCAAGGGAAGCGGCACCACCGTGCAGGAGGTCAACCAGTTGCTCAAGCGCTTCACCGAGGCGCAGAAGGTGGTCAAACAGCTTCAGAAGCTCGGCCCCAAAGGGCTCCTCAAGGGCATGGGGGGGCTTGGCAAAGGCATGCTTCCGTTTGGATAAACAACATACCGCAGTAACGATTTACGTAAACTTCGCAGAAGGAAAGAATCAGGAGGAATCAAGATGGCAATCAAGATCAGGCTTGCACGTGCAGGCGCCAAGAAAAGACCTTTTTACCAGGTGGTTGTTGCCGACGAGCGCTGCCGCAGGGATGGACGTTTCATTGAGAACGTGGGTACCTATGACCCCACCAAGAATCCGGCCGTGGTCAAGCTGAATACTGAAAAGGCTCAGGCCTGGCTCGAAAAAGGCGCCCAGCCGACCGACACCGTCCGCCAGCTTCTCAAGAATGCCGGCATCCTGGACAAGGCGGCGCTACCTGTGGCATAGCGAGTGTATCCACCCCGGTCCGCCGGTGATTCTACATGAGCAGAGGATACCGACATGAAAGCACTTGTTGAAACCATCGCAAAGGCATTGGTTGACGATCCGACTCAGGTTAAGGCTGCCGAAGAGACTGAAGAGGATACCCTGGTCATAAAACTGACCGTCGCCAAAGAGGACATGGGCCGCATCATTGGCAAGGAAGGCCGCACCGCCAAAGCGATCCGCACAATCCTCAATGCCGTGTCCACCAAGGACAACAAGAAGGCTATCCTCAAAATCGTGGAATAAATGAGCAATCCTGACGAATTGATTACCGTGGGCAAGATCAGCGGGACCCATGGGATCAAGGGGCAGCTCAAGGTTCACTCCTATTCGGGTAACCTTGAGAGCCTGAGCGCTGCGCGGATGGTCATGCTGAGAAGTCCTGACGGCGCGACGTTTCGTGAATTCGGTATCAAAGGCGTAAAACCACACAGCAACGGCTTCATACTCAGCCTGAAGGATTTTGACGACATCGACCAGGCACGTACCCTGGTGGGATGCGAGTTGTGCCTCAAACGCAGCCAGTTGCCGGAACCGGAAGATGACGAGTATTATTGGTGCGATCTGATCGGCCTTCGGGTGGTGACTGCCGACGGAGTTGAAGTCGGGATGCTGGTCGACATCTTCGAGACCGGAAGCAATGATATCTACGTGGTGCGCAAGGATCGGCAGGAATACCTCATCCCGGCCATCGCCACCGTGATCAGCAGCGTCGATCTGGCAAGCGGCACCATGGTCATCACTCCGCTGGACGGTCTTCTGGATCTATGATTTTTGATATTTTGACCCTCTTTCCCGGGATGTTCGCCAGTCCTTTCGACGAGAGCATCATCAAACGGGGTAAAGATAAACAGCTCATTGACATTGCATTGCACAACATCCGCGACTGGGCGACCGACCGGCATCAGACCGCCGACGACGCGCCCTATGGCGGCGGCGCCGGCATGGTCATGAAGGCAGAGCCGTTGGCCGCATGTATCGAAGAGGTCAAGGCCGGCCGGCCCACCTCGACGGTGGTGTTGACCTCTCCCCAGGGCAGACGCTTCACCCACCAGGTGGCCGCGGAACTGGCGGGGCGCGACGGCCTCATCATCATCTGCGGGCGCTATGAAGGGATCGACGAGCGCATCCGGCAACTTTACGTGGAGGACGACATTTCGCTCGGCGACTATGTCCTTTCCGGCGGCGAAATCGCCGCCATGGCCATTGTGGACGCCGTGACGCGGCTTTTGCCCGGTGTGCTCGGCAGTGACGAATCGGCTGAAACCGACTCGTTCTGCGACGGCCTCCTGGAGTATCCCCAGTACACGCGTCCGCCGGAGTTCAGGGGCATCAGGGTGCCGGACGTACTGCTGTCCGGCAACCACGAACTGATCCGGAAATGGCGGCGGCGCGAATCATTGCGCAAAACGTGCTCGCTCCGGCCCGACCTGCTGAAAGAAATCGCTCTGACCAAGGAAGACCGCACGCTCCTGGCCGGGATAGAGCAGGAAGATAACGCCTGTGGCTGCTGACGGAGTCAACCTGGCGATAGCACTGCTGCACCACCCGGTCTACAACAAGCGGCGCGAGGTGGTCACCACCGCCCTGACCAACCTGGACCTGCACGATATCGCCCGTACATCGCGCACCTTTGGGCTGGAACGCTTCTATATCGTGACCCCATCGGCGGAACAGCGCAATCTGGCGGAACGCATCACCGGTCACTGGCAGGAAGGATGGGGTGCCGAATACAACCCGGACCGCCACGAGGCGCTCAGCATCGTCCGGATCTGCACGGACCTGGAAGCAGCGGTCAACGACCTTCAGGCGTCCTTTGCCAAACCGATTAAGACGATTATCACCGGGGCGGCGCTGCGCCCGGAGAGCATCACCTTTCCGGTCTTCAGGCAGATGCTGTCCGAGGCCGACCAGCCGCACCTGCTTTTGCTGGGGACCGGCTGGGGCCTGACGGATGAATGTTTTGCCGCGGCGGATCACGTGCTTGAACCCATTGCGGGCGCAGGATCATACAATCACCTCCCGGTCCGATCGGCGGCGGCCATCATGCTCGACCGCCTGAGAGGCATTCGACAAGAGGCACTTTAACAGGAAGCAGACACATAGAGGAGGAAGCACTCATGAACATCATCGATACTCTGGAATTCGAACAAATGAAAAAGAACATCCCCGTTTTCAAGGTAGGGGATACGGTCAAGGTGCAGGTTGCGATCATTGAAGGTGACAAACGCCGTCTCCAGGCCTACCAGGGCGTGGTTATCGCCCGCCAGAACGGCGGCATCCGCGAGTCCTTCACGGTGCGCAAGATTTCCAACGGCATCGGCGTCGAGAGGGTCTTCCCGCTGCACACCCCCATCATCGAGGCCATTGAGGTCATTACCCGCGGCCACGTCCGTCGCGCCAAGCTCTATTACCTGCGCAAGCTTCGTGGCAAGGCAGCCAGAATCCGCGAGAAGAAATACATCGCCGCAGCCTGAGAAGAAGCGAAAAAGCCCCGATCAGCGGGGCTTTTTTCGCTTCAGGGACCAACCATGCGCCAGACCGAGCTCTTTGCCTCCGCCCCCATGGATACGCTGGCCTTTGAGCAGCGTGCCCGCAGCCGGGGTTTTTCCCTGATTGCCGGGGTTGACGAGGCCGGGCGCGGCCCCCTGGCCGGTCCCGTGGTCGCGGCAGCGGTCATACTTCCGGAGGGACTCCGTATCCCCGGAGTCGATGACTCGAAGAAACTTTCGCCGGAAACGCGCGAGCGGCTTTTCGACGTCATCAACGCCCAGGCCCTGGCCGTCGGCATCGGCATGGGCAGCCCGGAGATGATCGACCGCATCAACATCCTGCAAGCAACCCTCCACGCCATGCTGGAAGCGGTTTCTGCCCTGTCTCCCCAGCCCGATTTCATCCTGATAGATGGGATCTCTTCGATCAACTCCACCATCCCCCAGAAAACCGTAAAAAAAGGCGATTCACTCAGCCTCTCCATCGCAGCGGCATCCATCATCGCCAAGGTAACCCGCGACCGCCTGATGCGGGAATTGGATGCCATCCACCCTGGCTATGGCTTTGCAGGCCACAAGGGTTACGGCTCTGCCGCGCATCTTGAGGCCATCCGGCAACACGGCCCTTCGCCGGTCCACCGCCTGAGCTTCCGCGGCGTCAAGGAACACGTCCCGTGCCCCTCTTCCTGCTCACCTTCTTAAGCCTCTACGGCGGTATGCACGCCTATTCCTTCGCCAGGCTGCTCGGCACATTCCACCCAAACCATACCGCCACCCTCGTACTGGCTGCTTAGATTGACCAAAATCGCCATAACGCAGGAACAAATCAGCCCTGCGTAAGGAAAATGCATTGATTTCTACAACTTTAAAAGTGTAAGCTTGAACGCGAAACGCACCAGACAGCCGTGAGGGCCCCATGACCCAAGCAAACAGCATTACCCCGTCACCCCCCCCCATCGAAAGCACGGGCATCATCTCGGCGCTCTTGCTGAAAGACGGTGTCATCGATGAGCATCAACTCTCCTACGCCACCAGGGTCCGCTCGAAGCTCACCACCCCCCGGACCATGATGGACACCCTTCTGGACCTGGGCTACATAACCCAGGAACAACTCCAGAATACCTTGCGCAGCAACCAGATGAACATCCGCCTCGGCGACCTTTTGCTGGAGCTGGGCTACCTGAGGGAAACAGACCTCCAGCAGGCCCTGGGGATTCAGAAAGAGTTGCAGGGCAAAAAGCGGCTGGGGGAGATCCTGGTCGAAAGGGGCTTCATCGAGGAACGCCGGCTGCTTGAGACCCTCGCCTACCAGCTCGGATACCCCCTCATCGAGCTGAACTTCGTCACCCTCGACCGGTCTCTGCTTTCCACCATACCGATCAACGTGTGCCGGGAGCATAAATTCGTGCCGGTCAGGCGCGAGGGCAACACCATCGTCATGGCGCTCTCCGACCCGCTGGACCAGAAGGCTCAGGATGTGGCCAGGGGCTTCCTTGGGCAGAACCTGAAGTTCGCCATCGCCCCCCGAGAGTCGATCCTGGAGAATCTCGCCGCCCTGGAGCGTACATCAAGCCGACCCTCCATCTCCGACGAGTCCACCATCATCGGCATGATCAACACGCTCATCGAGGAAGCCATCGAAGAGTGCGCCAGCGACATCCACATAGAGCCGATGAAGGATCGCCTGCGCGTTCGTCTCCGTTGCGACGGCATCATGCTTCCGCACAAGGACTTCCCCAAGGACATCGCCCCCCAACTCACCAGCAGGATCAAGATCATGGCCGAGGCCGACATCGCCGAACGGCGCCGCCACCAGGACGGCCGCATCATGTTCGCCAGCGTCAAGCACGGCATCAACCTGGATATGCGCGTCTCCATCTACGTTACCATCTACGGCGAAAAGATCGTGTTGCGGCTCTTGAACAACAAGGGGACCCTGCTGGATATCAAGGAAATAGGGATGGCCCCGCGGATGCTCGATCACTTCATCTATGAGGCGTTGGAGGTCCCCACCGGCGTCATGATCATCACCGGTCCCACCGGATCGGGCAAGACCAGCACCATGTACAGTTGCGTCAACTACCTGAACAATATCAACACCAGCATCATTACCGCCGAAGACCCGGTGGAATACATCATCGACGGCATCACCCAATGCTCCATCAACCCCAAGATCGGCGTGACCTTTGAGGAGACCCTGCGCCACATCGTCCGCCAGGACCCGGACGTCATCGTCCTGGGTGAGATCCGTGACCATTTTTCCGCCGAAACCGCCATCCAGGCGGCTCTGACCGGCCACAAGGTACTTACGACCTTTCACACCGAAGACAGCATCGGCGGCCTGATCCGCCTTATGAACATGGAGATCGAGGCATTCCTGATCTCGTCCACCGTGGTCTGCGTGGTGGCGCAACGCCTGCTGCGCCGGGTCTGTCCCGACTGCGCCGAAACCTATATCCCCACTCCCCTCGACCTGTCTCGGCTTGGCGTAACCCCCAACGATCTGGCCGGGGCGGAATTCAAGATCGGCCGGGGGTGCAAATCCTGCCGTTTCACCGGCTATCGCGGCAGGGCCGGGATCTTCGAATTGCTGGTCATGAACGAAATGGTCAAAAACGCCATCCTGAACAACAAGAGTTCTTATGAAATCCGCAGGATCAGCGTCGAAACATCGGGCATGGTGACGCTCGTCGAGGATGGCATTGTGAAAGCGGCGCAGGGCTTGGTCTCCATGAAGGAGGTCATCACCGACCTGCCACGCCTCGGCAAACCACGCCCGCTTGGTGAACTTCGAAGGTTACTGGGAGTTACGCAATGACAATGGGAAAACCTCTCGTAGAACTCATCAAAGATCGGCTTGCCGGGGACCTGCGCGGCCTGCCGGTCTTTCACTCGGTAGCGGTCAAGCTCCAGCAGATGCTCGCCAGCCGGGATTTTCGCATCGAGGAGGTCATCCGGTTGATCAGCGAGGATCAGTCCCTGGCCAGCCAAGTCCTGAAAGTGGGCAATTCGTCCTATTACACCGGGCTCTCCAAGGTGGCCACCATCAAAGACGCCGTCATTCGGCTGGGCGCCCAGGAGATAGCCAACCTGGTCATGATGGCGTCCCAGGTCGAGCTGTACCGGTCCGGCAACCCGGTCCTGGACAATGCCATGCAGAGGTTGTGGGACCACACGCTCTCTTGCGCCACGGGGGCCAAGTGGCTCGCCTCCAAGGCCGGCTATTCCCCGCTCGCGACCGAGGCATTCATGGGGGGACTACTGCACGATATCGGCAAACTGGCGATCATCAAAGCCCTGGACGAGATACTGCAAGCCGGCGGGACGAAAGCCAATGTCTCGGAGATTCTCATAAATGAGATACTGGAAACCATGCACGAGGACGTGGGACACCGCCTGATGCTCTCCTGGAGCCTGCCCGAGACCTACTGCTCCATAGCCATCAACCATCATAAACCCGAGTATGACGGCAACGACATCCTGCTCGTCATCGTCAGGCTTGCCAACCTGACCTGCCGCAAGGTGGGCAAGGACCTCAGACCCGATCCCACGGTCGCACTTGTCGGCGCATCCGAGGCGCAATTTTTGGGGGTCAAGGAGATCACCCTCGCCGAGTTGGAAATCATCGTCGAGGATGCAACGGCCCAGGCAGCCTAGTTTCAGTCCGGAAACCAAGAGGGATCGGCACCGGGGCTCCCCCGATGTCGTCCATGGCGGTGGACGGAAGGGACACGATTTTTAAGAAATTTACCTTTCCCGTAACATTTTTTTCACATTGCCATGTTATACTTTCTCTCACTGATCACATGAGCGGGGGGCCCGGCACAGTTGCCAGGAGGTATGTATGGGTAAAAAAATACGGAATTCCATTGAAATCGTTGCAGAACAGTTTCAAAACCTTCTCGAACGATGCCTGCAAACCAAGGATGAACATGAAAGGGTCATATTGGTCCGAAGACTTATCAACCTGATTGGCGTCATTCAGTTCCTGGTCTCGGTGCAGAAGGTCACGCCTCACGTCTGAAACCTGCAACCAAACTAAATGCGAAAGCCGGGGACCCGAAAGAGGCCACCCGGCTTTTTTTATGTTTTGTGCGGGATTTCACGACGGCAGGCAGCATCAATCCTAGAAAAAACATTTGCCACTGAGCCACTGAGATAACCATTTTAAAGAGTTGGACAGTATTTTGGTCTAAGTTCTCTTCACCATTTAAGGCGTTGAAAATAATTGAAAAAGCTCTGTGATTTCCACCACGTCTCTGTGTCTTGTGGCAGGAGTGCCGTTTTCAGGTTAATTCCTGAGATAGTGCGCAACTGCCCGGTTATGTTCCTCCAGTGTGCGAGAAAAATAATGGGTGCCGTCCTGGCGGGCAACGAAATAAAGGTAATTGCTACGGACCGGATGCAGGGCCGCGCGAAGTGCATCCGCCCCCGGATTGCCGATGGGGCCGAGTGGTAGTCCTCTGACCAGGTAGGTATTATATGGCGAACGGCGGCAGATATCGGCCTTGGTGACCTTGCCCGAAAAGGCCCGCACACCGTAAACCGCCGTCGGATCGCTCTGCAGAGGCATCCCCAGCCGCAAACGGTTGTAAAAGACCGAGGAGATCAGCGGCTTTTCCTCGGCACAGACCGCCTCCTTTTCAATGATCGAAGCAAGGGTCACTATCTCGTTGGACGACAGTCCTCCCTGCTCCTGCCCTCCCACGGTCACATCGGCGTAAACCTGCCGGAACCGGCCGACCATCTGGGCGACCAATTGTTCTTCCGTGCCGTTGCGCGCCAGGTTGTAGGTAGCCGGGAAGAGATACCCCTCTACACTGGCGGCGTGAATGCCCAGGCGCTCCAGCGTGGCAGTGTCGCGGCACGCGGACAGAAACTCGTCCCGCTTGAAATAGCCCTTCTGTTCCAGCATCTCGGCAGCCTGGTAGACGGAATACCCCTCCGGCAGGGTAAAACGTCGGTAATCCACGTCGCCCGCCACCAGTTTGCGCAAGATATCGCCCGGCGTCATGGCGTCCGTGAAACGATAATCCCCCGCCTTGAGGCGGTGGGCCTGCCCTCGCAGGCGGGCGAGGAGTATGAAGTGCCACGCGCTGCGGATAACGCCGTCCTGCTTGAGTTCCGTTGCCAGTTTCTTGATGCCGCTGCCGGCCGGAAACGAAACATCGCGGACAATAGAGCCCCTTCCCGGGGCCAGGAAGGTGCATGCCAGATACCACCCCAACAGCAGCAGGAGACTGACACGGGCACTTGAAACAGCAACGGTTTTGGGTGTGGGGGTAAACGGAAGCATTGGGCTCATTATGAGGTTTTTCCGGCTATCAGTCAAGCCTGTGGGCGCGCCTTGACATCGGATGCGAATGTTGTTACAAAATCGATACGTTGATGCTGGCCAACGAGGAAAAGAAGCACAAGTTTAACCTGGTATCGCTGAGCAACGACAAGATACCGAGCGAAAGGATCTTATGACGTTCCCCGAACAGGTTCACCTCCCTTTCAATTTTTCCATCATCAAGGAGAGCTTCCAACTGAGCTGCCACTCGCAACAGGAGCCTGCGGAAGACGGCTATTGGGCCATCATGCAGGGTAACGGCGTCCTCTTGACACGGGACGAAAATGGTCTGGCCCTGCCCCGGGGTGGTCTGCCGGACTGGCTTCGACCGAAAGCCCCCCCACTCTTCATCGGGCAGTGGCGCGGCAAACCGCTGCGCGCCTTTGGCGTCGGCAGCGACCTCCCCTTGCAGGCCCCGTTCGAGGCCGAGGCGTTCAATGCCGCCGAACAGCGCCTGGACATGCCGACCCTTACCGTGAGCGGTCTTGCCAAACAGATCCTGCACTGGGAACGCCAGGGCCGCCACTGCTCCCGCTGCGGCGCGCCGACCGAGCCCATGGCCGGCTCCTGGGGCAAACGATGCACCGGCTGCGCAGCGGAGCATTTCCCCCATATCCACCCCTGCGCCATCGTGCTGGTCAGGAAGGGTGACGAACTGCTTCTCACCCGCAAGGCGGAATGGCCGGTGGGCAGGTACAGCCTGGTGGCCGGTTTCGTCGATTTCGGCGAATCCCTGGAAGAATGCGCCATCCGCGAGGTCAGGGAGGAGACCGGGATCGGGATCGAGAACGTCCGCTACGTGGGGAGCCAGAACTGGCCCTTTCCGTCTCAACTCATGGCCGGCTTCGTGGCCGACTTTGCCGACGGCGAGATCACCGTTGACACCAATGAACTGGAGGATGCCCGCTGGTTCCCCCTGAACGCCCTTCCCTCGCTCCCACCGAAGCGCAGCATCGCCCGCTGGATCATCGACAACTTCAAATCGCCCGCATCCTGCTCCATTTGAGGCAGTCCTGACAGCAGGCGTGGCATGCACGCGGCAACCGGACTTAACGGTCACGTACGGTATGAGCAGGTTACAGCGGCAACGGTCGGTATCGTCGGATGACCTGCGTTGCCGCGAAGGATGACGCGGTAGTCATTGCCCCATGTTTTTTTTCTGATGTTCAGCCTTATTGAGATTATCAACCGTCCGATTATATTCATCTATTACAAGATTCATCAATTCTTTGGTGGATACCAGGCCTGTGAGTAGGTATTTGCCGTTTTTCTTCGTGATTACAATATAAATAAAGCGGTCGCCAGAATCCCATCGGCTTAAAATACAGTTGGAATTTTTCATCCAGTCGTCAGTCACCAAATTCAGATCAAACTTTTTCTTATGATAATCAGGGGGTCCGAATTTCTTGGATAAAATGCCATCCAGCACTGATGCGTGCTTTTCCAGACCCGCCACATCATTTTCGAATGATTTATTATAGTGATATATGGCAAATTGATGGTTATTCTCATGGCTGAGGAAGCAAATCAACACATCCATCGAGATCCTGCCAAGTGAGTATTCCGGGATCACGATACTGTAGTCGCCATTGAAGGTGGCAAACGGATTTCTATCGAGAATTTTATCAGCTATGTCGGCCATGGGCGTGCCGAGCACAAAGCCCTGGAAAGAAAGCTTAACGTTTCTAGGTGATTTTTTTGTGGATGTATTCGATTTAACAGGGCTATCCGCCATAACTGCAGGCGGAACAACCAGGCAAAAAAACACTGCCAGCATTAAGATGCTCTTCATAGAAGCCTCGTGATGTTGTTGTTTTAGAACTGTCTTGATATAGCATGGAAAACTTCAACAAACAAGCAGCAGAAAGGCCCCGGAAATTCCCCAGAAACATCTGCGGACCGAAACGGCTTGACCCTTGATACCGCGTCAGAGGCACTTGGTATCAGTCGGCGTATGTTGGTTTACTGCCGCAAGGGGGGAAATACCGATACCAAAGCATATTGGGCCGGCTTGCGTTGGGTGGGAACATACCAGGGATGCGCATAATGGGTTAATGAAACAGACAGCGTAGCCCACTTTTAAAGTGTGCCGAATTGTAATGACAATAGAGAGAAAACTGGCGATAATTCTCTGTAACGGAGAATGCCGTTTTCGATAACATCGACCAAAGGAGAGAAATATGAATAGCGAAAACAAACTGAAAATGTGTTTATTGGTTGGTACGTTTAGCCTCTCTGTATTTTCTGCCTCTGAAAACAAAGTGCAAGCTGCCGGAATCAAGAATGGCGAAGAGGGCTTCAAACAATACTGTGCCGCCTGCCATCCCAATGGAGGAAATGTCCTCAAACCGACAAAGAACATCGTGAAAAATACACTCGAAAAGAACGGCATAAAGACTGCCAACGACATCGTAAAATTAATGAGGAAACCGAGCGGCGAAATGACGGCATTTGACGAAAAGACCCTGCCTGAAAATGATGCCAAAAAGATAGCGGATTATGTAATAAAAACTTTCAAGTAGGGGTGGACTCAGATAAACAAGGTCAATGGAGATGAAACTTTTATCTTCTCTGTGGTCGCTACCCCGGCTTCGAGGGGTGCGACTTTAGCGTCAGGTCCTACATTAAACTTTGCCTATAAAAAATTTCATATTTCAATCCTGCCCCCGCTTATGCTCCTGAGAAAGCAATAAACCGTCCATATTGCTGAAATGGTATTGAGCAGATGAATTATTCAGTTGATTTTTGAGACGACCGGTCATATAAATTACACATGAGCAGAGCGGAAAAAAACGATACGACTCGGCAGCGACTTCTTGAGATAGGAATTACACTATTTTCTCGATGCGGTTATCATGGAACCGGCATTAAGGAAATAGTTGACTTAGCTGAAATTCCTAAGGGATCATTTTACAATTACTTTAAGAGCAAAGAAGATTTTGGGATTGAGATAATACGATACCACTTCGAAGATTTTTGGCAAAAATGGCATCAGTCCTTCGATAATAAAGCTTCTGATTCTCTCCATGCATTGGAAAACTGTTTTTTGACTCTGCTTGAAACTCACGTGGACTGTTCAGCAAAAACGTTCTTCGTAGTGGCTCTTATCGCCGCCGAAATATGCGAGACAAGCGAAACATGCCGTAACACCATGAGTAACATTATCGATAAAATGCGTTCAAACCTTGCTGTCCACATACAAAAAGCACAACAAGATGGATTTGCAAGAATTGATATTGATGCAAAGGATATGGCCATCTTGTTCTGGGACGCTTGGCTGGGAAGCATTATTCGCATGAAAATCACAAAAGATTTAACGCCGATAAGACAATGTGTAACCCATTTTTTTGGCGAGCTCTTCAAAGCGTAATATTTTTTTGCGCAATTTTTAAGACGACCGGTCATATATGACTCTAAGACGCGAACCGGAAAAACATGCGAATCACGAACGGTGGCTGGTGTCATATGGAGACCTGCTAACACTTCTGTTTGCCGTTTTCGTTGTTTTGTATGCCATGTCACAATCAGATAAAAAAAAGGTTGAGGAAGTCATGCAATCAATGCAAAGCGCATTTGGCATGGCTCAGGCCGGAGCACCGGCTCCGAAAATCAACGTTATACCTTCCAATCAAATTGCCCCTGTGCCGGACATAAAGCCCTCAATGGTAATGCCACCGATAAATAAAACGAATTCAGGTATAAGACGGCCTAAGATCGTGGCAGCTGAAGGCGACTTCAGACAAATGAAATCGTCCATTGAGGCTTTTTTAATAAAAGAAGGCGTGAGGGATAAGGTAACTGTTGAAATAACACGACGAGGTTTAGTCGTGAGTTTGAAGGAGGCTGGTTTTTTTGATTCTGGTAGCGCGACTGTGAAAAAGCAGTCTCTTGCTATCCTTGCGGCAATTGCCGAATCATTGAGTAACTATGCTAATGGGTATCGGGTTGAAGGGCATACCGACAATGTTCCAATACATTCAGAACAGTTCCGATCAAATTGGGAATTGTCATCTACCCGAGCAAACAATATAATGCATTTACTCACCGAGTCCTATGGATTATCGCCAGAAAATGTTTCCACAGTCGGATACGGCGAATATCGCCCGATGGATTCCAATGATACGCTGGAAGGCCGCGCCAAAAACAGACGTGTCGATATTGTCTTTTTAAATGCCGAATCGGAGAAACTAGAAGCAAGAGCATTTTCCAAAGAACCTTGATGAGTGGAGTATTCCAATTTGTCTAGAGCAGCCGAGGCATCCAAGTTACCAAGTTTGTTTTCAAGGCCGACTTTCAGAGACCAGACCTGCGCCGTCAAGGCAGGACTCTTGCCCTTTCGGTCTGTTGGCCGACGTACACCGGAACGTATGCTGCCAATATCCCGGTTGACATACGTGCCGACTTCAGAAAGGGGCGAAAGTAGCGGCTGTTCCCCCCCCTGACACGAGGCAATGCCCGCAACCGCCTCGATTTCTTTACGAAGGACGGCTTTCCGCCCTCAGCCACTGATAGACCTTCGCCGCTGCAAAACCACTCATGCCGCCACCTGTTTCCTCAATCTCCTGTTTGGATGCCGCTGTCGGAATATCATCATATAAATTACAATTATCCGGAAGGGGCGAATGGCGACTTCCCTTTTTGCCCTGTCACAAACGGAAATGGCTCTCCGTCGGGAGAGCCATTTCCGTTTACGCAAAAAAACGTCGAAACGGGCAGAGAAGTTATTCCATGACAAGGTCTACCTCAACAGCATCTCCATCAGCCTGTGCCCCTCCACCACCAGCCCGGTAGCCTTGGCCTGTTCCTCGTCGTAGAACGACGCGCCGTTGCCCGGTCCTTCCCCACCGCGATAGATGATGAACGGCACCTGCTCTGCCGTGTGTGTCATCAGGCGCACCGGCGTGGGATGGTCGGGAGTGCACAGTATGGCCACGTCGCCGAATTTTTCGATCCCCTCCAGCACCGTGCCCACCACCTGGCGATCAAAATCCTCGATGGCCTGGATCTTGTGGTCCATTCTGCCGGAATGGGAGGCCTCGTCGGGCGCCTCCACATGCACGTAGACGAAATCATGGTCTTCCAGCGCCGCAAGGGCGGCCCTGGCCTTGCCCAGGTAGTTGGTGTCGATGTAACCCGTGGCGCCCTCCACGTCGATCACGTCCAGGCCGGCGCACACGCCGATCCCCTTGATCAGGTCAACGGCCGAGATCACCGCCCCCGAAAGGCCGAATTTTTCACGGTAAGGGGCAATTTTGGGCGTTTTGCCGTGCCCCCAGAGCCAGATGGAGTTGGCCGGCAGCTTCCCCTCCTCCTTGCGTTTTTTGTTGAGGGGATGGTCGTGAAACACCATTTGGGCGTGGTTCATGATGTTGTTCAGCGTGGCGGCGCCATCGCCGCTGGGAAGGTATGCCAGGACCGACTTGCCGGTGATGTCGTGGGGCGGTGTCGCCGTCATGCCGTCCTTGCCGCCGCGCCAGACCATGAGGTGGCGGTAGCCGACGCCGGGATGGAATTCGAACTCGGCGCTGCCGATCTCCTTCTGAAGGGTTTCCACCAATTCGTGTCCCTCCTCGGTGGAGATGTGGCCGGCCGAGAAATCCTCCATGTACAGTGCGCTGCCGTGCGGCCTCAGGGTCACCAGGTTCATGCGGAAGGCCACGTCGTCCGGGCCAAGGGCAACCCCCATGCTGACCGCCTCCAACGGCGAACGGCCGGTGTAGCAGGTGCGCGGATCGTAACCGAAGACCGACAGGTTGGCCACGTCGCTGCCCGGCGGCAGCCCTTCCGGGACGGTACCGGCCAAACCGACCTGGCCGTGCCGGGCCATGTAATCCATGTTCGGAGTCCTGGCCGCCCGGAGCGGCGATTTGTTGTCAAGTTCGCTGTAGACCACGTCCGACATGCCGTCGCCGAGGAGGATGATGACCTTCATATATGCCTTTCAGGATGAGGATGAAAACCGGATGTTGAAGAATCTTCGTTATATTAGTTTCCGGAACATCACCTTGTCAACCTTCCTGGCCGCTATTTCCGCACAAAAATCTCTTTTGCCAGGTTGCTGTCGATGGCGAACTCGGAAAACCCGACCCGGAAGATATACGAGGGGTACGACTGAACCAGCACGATGCGATTGCCCGGCAAAACGCCCATGGCCATCAGCTTCTGCATCTTCTTGTCGTCCTTGGTCTGGATGTAGGCGATCTCGCCCTCCTGGCCCGATTTGAATTCCGTCAGGGCCACCACGCCAAGATCGCCCTGGGCGCGGGCATCCGCGCAGCATTCACCCGGCGGTATCGGCTTGCCGTGGGGGCAGGTGGCGGGATGGTTGAGCATGGTGCATATCTTGATGTCAACCCCTTCATTCAGCAGGTGCTCGAACTGGCACGCCTTGTCGTCTCCCGCATCGCCGCGCAGGTTGAGCACATCCATCATCAGACGTTCCGCCAGGCGATGGCGGCGGATGGTCATCTTCCCCTCTTCACGTCCCTCGGGCCGGAAATAGACCATCCCCTGGCGGATTTCCACCAGCGTGTGGCCGGTTAATTCCTTGTAGGCCGGGTCATCGGCCGGAAACCCCATCCTCTCCGGGTCGAGAAACCGGGCTCCTTCCTCTTCAACCGCGATCCACAGGGCCTCCAGGATTTCTTCCGCCTTTTCGGACAGTTTCATACTCTCTCCTTCTTCGCTACTCAGGTTACAGCCAATGCAGAGGAACAGCCGGCGGATTGGAGTCCCTCCATCGGGAGAGACTATTTCAGGGACCCATACCCCGAAGAAAAGTTGGTGTCGATTCCCCCCTTTTTAAAAGGGAAAGACATGCGGTACCTTTGTTTTGGTTATAGCTCATCCATTTTATGATACCTTTGATTTTTTGTCCTCTGATTTTTCCGCAGCCCCTGAACCGGACGTTGTTTTGCGTTTCAACATGGTTTTCAGCTTGCCGATGAAGGCCGGTTCAACGGGGTTCTTATAATTGCAGCGGGGGCAGTGAACGTTGCGGCACCCGCCGGGACAGCCGCCGCAGCCACGTTTTGCCTGGTTCTCATCGAATTCCTGTCCGCAAAATCCGCATATCATCTTCATATCTCCAGGTACTCAATCCGCCAAACCGGTTCCAGGTGGTTTTCATCCGGAAACTCCGGATGAAACCTAGGAAAGAAGCCTCGTCATAAGCAAGAACTGGTTGAGCACGTAGCCGCTGCCGAAGGCCAGGAGGCTGACGAATACCCCGATACCGCCGGCAACCTTCCAGCCGCGCTCCTTTTTCATGATCAGAAACTGGGCCACGCAGGGGATGAACAGGGTCAGCGTCACCGCGGCGACCGTAAGCTGGCGGGCATCCATCAGCCCCTTTGTCTGGAGTTCGTACAGGCCGGCAGCACCGTAATCCCGGCGGAAGAAACCGAAGATGAAGGCCACGGCCGTCTCCCTTGGCAGGCCGATGGATGCCATCACCGGCGTCATGGCCGTTATCAGCTTCCCGAAAAACCCGGTGATCTTTCCGAGCCAGAGCAGTATCGAGGCCAACACGAACAGCGGCAGGATCTCCAGGAAATACCACTGCATGCGGGTATAGGTCTTGGTCAGCACGTTGGAAATCTGCGGCAGCCGCATGGGTGGCAATTCCATGTAGAACATGGGGGCCTCGCCCGGCATGATCCGCGCCGCCAGCAATCCCACCACCACGAACAGCAAAAGCAGACAGGTGCCCCACACCGCCAGGGCGCCGGGAAACTTGGACAACAGCGCCAGGATGACGCCCAACTGGGCCGAGCAGGGTATGGTCAGGGACAGCAGCACGGTGGCGATTACCCGTTCACGGGTCGTTTCCAGGGTCCGGGTCACCATGGTCGCCATGGTATCGCAACCAAACCCCAGCACCATGGGGATAACCGCCCGCCCGGTGAGCCCGAACCTTTTGAAGATGCGGTCAACCAGAAGCGCCAGACGCGGAAAGTAGCCGGTATCCTCAAGGAAGGAAAAGAAGATGAAGAAAGTCGCCACGATCGGCAGGATGATCCCCACCGCATAGCGGATACCCAGGGTGATAATGCCGTACTCCCCCACGAACAGTTCCTGAATGACCTCCCAGGGGATGATCATCTTGACGACACCGGTAATCCAGGGGTTGAATATCCCCACAAAGAGCTTTTGTTCCAGTATGTCAACCAATGTGCCGGCACCGAAGTCGCCGACGAACTTGTACAGCCCGAAATAGAGCACGATCAGCAGCAAGGGGATACCGGTCAGTGGCCGCACCGACATGCACGAAAGCCGCTCGGCCCAGGTAACGACCCGTTTCTCCGGGCTTGTGAACACGCCCAGGATCAGCTTCTTGACGATGTCCTTGCGCTCCAGGGAGAGGTCCAGGTGGAATGACCCGCGGCGGTTGAAGGCGATCTCCCTGACCTTTTCGGCAATCACCGCAAAACCTTCGCCCTCCCGTCGGCGCACCAGCGCGGTGATCTCTTCGTCCTGCTGGAGAAGCAGCAGGGCCAAGGCACGGCGGGACAGGATGTACTCTCCCACCATGAGCCCGGCCACCTCGTTGATGTCGTGCTCCAGCAGACGACTGTAGGCGAAGTGCGGAGGATTTTCCGGATCGTGACGATAGGCGACGATGGCGGAACGGATCTCGTCAAGCCCCCGCTTGCGGGTCGTGGCCGCCCCGATCACCGGGATACCGAGCCTCTGCCGCAAAAGCTCCAGATCGAACGTGAGCCCCATCCGCTCGGCTTCATCCATGATATTGACCACCAGGATCACCGGCAAGCCGGCCTCGATCAATTGGAGCGTCATGGCCAGCATGCGTTCGAGGTTGCGGGCATCGAGCACATGCAGAACCACGTCCGGCGTCTCGTGCAGCAGGATCTCCCGCGCGACCCGCTCCTCCTCGGTGATGGTGTGGATAGAGTACATCCCGGGGGTGTCGATAACCTCCCACGACTGATCATTGATCACGGCATGGCCGCGGGACACCTCGACCGAGGTGCCCGGATAGTTGGAGACGGTCACGTACGACCCGGTCAGGGCGTTGAACAGCACACTCTTCCCCACATTGGGATTGCCGACCAGGGCCACCCGCTTGATGTTTGGGCTCTTCCCGGGCGCTTCCGCCTGTTTGCCGCAGCCTGTTGCCATTACTCCACCCTTATATGCTTTTGATTTTCAATTTCAATTGTGTCCGAAAAAAATTACTGTGCCGCTCTACACTCCGCGCACAAACCATAAATTTCCAGCTTATGGCTCCTGATCATGAAACCGTGGCGAGTCGCAATCTCCTTCTGCAGCTTTTCGATGGTCTCGTCCTCGAACTCGATGATCGCGTTGCACCCCGTACAAACCAAATGGTCATGGTGCTCACCGGCCAACGCGTGTTCATAGCGGGTCTGGCCGTCATGCAGCAGGATCTCGCGGGCCAAACCCGCCTCGGTGAACAGTTTGAGGGTACGGTAGACCGTGGCGTGTCCGATGCCGGGATGACTGGCCTTGATCTTCAGGTACAGTTCTTCGACACTGACGTGCTGGTGTGTGGAAAGAAAGAAATCGAGGATAATGTCCCGCTGACGGGTTGAACGGAGACCCTTGGCAGCAGCAAACTCGTTGAATGCCTTTTTCTTTTCGAGGATCATCCCGCCCCCTTGTTGAACTTGAAATTCAATATACTGGACCTCTCACGATCTTGTCAACAGTAAATTTGCAGGCGCCGCAACGACGGCAGCCAAGAGAGCCGGACTTACGATTATGCATTGACCGCACGGGACACGAGCGCCATTATATTGATGAAACACCGGGAAATTGGTGCTAAAATCAAAAAAATTCCTTTAATCGAGAAGAAATGGAAAACTACTCATTCAATGCCTATGCCTTCGGTGGCGAGCTCGACCTTAATCGTCTGGCAACCGTACTCGGCATATCCCGCAGATACCGTTGGGAAGAGTCGATGAAACTCAACCCGGTGACCTTCGCGCCTGCCATGGAAAACGATGCCGAGTCGGTCCACCTCTTCTATTTCGGATGCGCGGTATTTCTCAACTGTTCGGGTGCTATCGTCGCCCGCTTCCTGGACGGCATCAAGCAGAACGTGGACGTCGTGAAAATCCCCCCCCAACTGACTTTTCGGGAAGAATACCTGTTGGAGATCGATGCCAGCCGCGAAGCGGCCATCACCAATGATTACGCCGTCATGCAGAACTATAATCAAGCGTTTATCGATATCATCTGCTTTGTAATCGCCAAGTCGGTTGCTCTGGAACGTATTGAAGAGCGGGTTGATGCTGTCTTTGACGAGGTGGAGGTGCTGATAGCCAACCTGGGGAAAGGCACCCTGGAACTGCCGGACCGCGATATGGCGCGGCTGGCGGCTTCCATCCTGGGCTTCAAATTTACGTCGATTGCGCATATCATGGTGCTGGATAAGCCGGACATCACCTGGAA
This sequence comes from Oryzomonas sp., assembly GCA_031292255.1. Taxonomy (GTDB): domain Bacteria; phylum Desulfobacterota; class Desulfuromonadia; order Geobacterales; family Pseudopelobacteraceae; genus Oryzomonas. The sequence continues at coordinate 114,735 of JARLHN010000022.1, forward strand.
CGACCCGGAGGCCGACCGTCTCTACCTTACCATGGCGCGCCTGTTCGAATTGAGCCAGCGCTACCAGGAGATCAAGCACAAGTCGGAGACATTGCTCGACATGACCGATGTCTTCTCCAACCTATCCCACGCCCGCCGCGCCGCTCGCCTGGAATGGATCATCATCATCCTGATCGTGATCGAGATCATCCTCTATATATTCGAAATCATGCGGCACCACTAGAATCTTGGAGCACTTGCAGAAACGCAGATCATCCCCTTGGGTCCCGGAGGGTCCTCCCCCAGCGGACCCTCCGGGACCCAAGGCAGCTTTCCGAAGGACTTACTGTTCCAAGTACCGGGACGACCCGTGCCGTACACAAGGGGCCCGAAACCACCATCCTGGGATAAAGGAGCAACGTTATGGAAAAACAGATCGGAATCAAATGGCTGCCGGAGCCGGAGGAAAAGGATTATCCCGCGGCAGCATCGTACCTCAGCCTGCTGTATGACACGAAGAACGTGAATACAATCATCGGCAAGCTGAAGGAGACCCCGGTAAGCCTGTTCAAGGCCAAGGACATATTCAGGGCGTCGGGGCTATCGTTGCTGGGGGTCAGCAATTCCCACGTCGTGAAAGACCGCAGGAAAATCGAGGACAGCAAGCTGTTGTCGCCGATTCTGCTGGTGAGGGATGAGCGCAACGGCAAGGTAATCATCGCGGACGGTTATCACCGACTGTGCGCCGTCTATTCGTTTGATGAGGATGAGTGCATCCCGTGCAAGATCGTCTGACACATAAAACTTCCGCAAGAGCTTTATGTAACTGACACGGAATGGGATAAACGCGGATAACATCAAAACCAAACATAAATTTGTTGACCGAAAAGTGCCATTAACTTGAGTTCAACGGGGTGAAGTGTTATATAAAACCGACGTAATAATTCCGGATTCGACCCCAAGCGCATAATCCCAGAAAAAACATCAGTCACAGAACCACTGAGAAGCTGACATCTGCCACAGAGACACTGAGGTCCACAGAGAAAAGCAAAGAACTATTTTTCGGTCATGCCATCATCAAAAATCGTTGTTTTTTGCTTGCCTTACTCCCGGTTTTCTCCGTGTCTCTGTGTCTCCGTGGCAGATTTGGATTTTTTCTCTGAGTCTCTGTGGCGAAACCGCCGAATGTGGGATAATTGCCAAAATGACTCCGTAAGCGGCAGCATCATGGGGTTTCGCCGGTTTTTCCAGGAGACTCGGAATTGTGGGATTAACCCAAATCGACAACATTGAAGTAGGTATGACCCTGGCAAACGATATTCACGACCGCGCAGGCAGGTTGCTGCTGGGAGCCGGAGTTGAGTTGACCCAGAAGCATCTCACCATATTCCGGACATGGGGTGTGATGGAGGTGGACATCGTGGGGGCTGAGGATAGCGATCAGAACATCCATCTTCCCGCGGAGGTCACGCACGAACAGCTGGAAACCGCCATGACGGCACTCGCGCCACTTTTTCGAAACAGCAACCTGGAGCATCCCGTCATGCGCGAACTGCTCCACCTCGCAGCGGCAAGAAAGGCCTCCCATGAGCCCTCTTGAACGCGCCCACATCACCCTGGAGCGGCTTGTCGATCAGACGCGGACGATCTACTCCCTCCCTTATTTCTATGAACGTTTCAATGAGGCCATCAACCACCCGCGCAGCTCCATCGCCGATATAGCCAAGATCATCATCGAAGACCAGGGCCTGACCGCGCGCATCCTCAAACTGGCCAACAGCCCCATGTTCGGTTATTACGCACGGGTTGACTCCATTACCAAGGCGGTGACCATTATCGGCACGCAGCAACTGCGCGATCTGGCTTTTGCCGCCTCGGCCATAGGGGTCTTCAAAGATATCCCCGAAGAACTGATGAATATGGCCTTTTTCTGGCGTCACAGCATCTCCTGCGGCATTATCGCCCGCAATCTGGCGACCTGCCTGCGCGAAAGCAACGTGGAGCGCTTCTTCGTGGCCGGCATGCTCCACGATGTGGGGCAATTGATCATGTGCGCCGCCATACCGGAGGTGGTCGGCGAGTTGCTGGCATTGAGCCGGTCGCGAGAGGAGCATTATCACCATACCGAACGGAACATGCTGGGATTTGACCACGCAGACCTGGGAGGGGCGCTTTTGAAGGCCTGGAAACTTCCGCCCAACATCTTCGAACCGGTGGCCTGTCACCACGCCCCCCGGGCCGCGGCGCAATTTCCGTTGGAAGCCGCCATCGTCCATCTGGCGGAAATCATCTGTCAAGCCCTTGAGTTCGGCACCAGCGGCGAGTGGTGCGTCTCTCCCCTTGAACCGGCGGCCTGGGAACGCCTCGGCCTGCCGGTAAACATCCTGGCAACGATCCTGAACCAGTCGGAACCGCAGATCGAGGAAACTTTCTCCATTCTGATGGAGGGACAATGAAAGCGAAACGACCTCCTCTTTCCCAAGAATTTCTTGAGGAGCGGGTCCAGTATCTGGAAGAGGCCAACCGGCGTTACATGTCGATCCTCGACATGCTTGCGTCGAGCCTGGATTTCCACGGCGACCTCAACCGCGCCAAGGACTTTTCAGCCATTTTCCGCGCTACCCAGGTCCAGGTCTGCCGGATACTGGCGTGCCGCAAAATGGGATGCCTTGAAGCGATGGAAGATGGCAGCTTCGAACTGGTGTCCTGGGAACCCAGGGATGCCCGGAAAGAGATTCAATCCGAGATCGAGGCAAAGATCATGGACGGGACCTTCGCCTGGGCCTTGAACCGAAACCAGGCCATCCTGGTCCCCCTTGCCGGCAACCGTACCCTGCTCCTGCACTGCATCGCCACCCGCTTCAGCATTAAGGGAATGTTTGCGGCCATCCTGCCCGGAGATTCGACCGCGGTGGATGCGGCGGCCCTCAATGCCATCTCCATCGTGCTGTACACCTGCGCCCATGCCCTGGAGAGCATGATACTCAATGCCAAATTGCTCGAAAACATGGCGACCCTTGAGGAGAAAGTCCAGGAGCGGACCCACGACCTGGCGCTCGCCCGCGAACAAGCCGAAGAGGCCAGCCGCGCCAAAAGCGCCTTTATTGCCAACATGAGCCACGAGATCAGGACCCCCATGAACGGGATCATGGGGATAACCGATCTCCTGATCACAGGAGGACTCACCCCCGCCCAGGAACAGCAGTTCCACCGCACCATCATGGACTCGGCCGACAGCCTGATGGTCATCATCAACGATATTCTCGATTTTTCCAAGATCGAGGCGGGCCGGATCGAACTCGACCACGCACCTTTCCTGCTGCGCACACTTATAGGGCAGGTGCTGCGCTCCCTGGCGCCCAAGGCTGCCGAAAAAAAGCTGGAACTGCTCTGCGCCCCGGAAACGGACGTGCCCGATGCGTTGCTCGGCGACGCCGGGAAACTCCGGCAGGTGCTGGTCAATCTCGTCGGCAATGCCATAAAATTCTCCGAACAGGGCGTAATCGCCGTGCATGCCCATGTCCAGAAAGACGATGGCGATCAGGCGCTGCTCGAGTTCTCGGTCAGCGACCAGGGGATCGGGATCTCCCCGGAAGCCTGCGGCCGGATCTTCAACATGTTCGAGCAGGCCGACTTGTCCACGACCAAACGTTTTGGGGGCACCGGCCTCGGGCTGACCATCTCCCGCGGGATCGTTGAACTGATGGGGGGCAGGATCTGGGTCGAGAGCGCGCCGGGACAGGGGAGCACCTTCCATTTCACCATCAGCGTTCAGATCCAGCAACACGTATCCCCCCGTCCCGAACCGGCCGAGTTGATCGGGCAACGCATTATGATCGTGGAGCAGATGGAACTGAACCGCCGCACGTTGGCCGGATGCCTGACCTCGTGGGGAATGCACCCTTTTGTGGCGGCAAACGCAGAAGAGGCAATGGAACTCATGCCCCGTATGGCTGACGATCCCAAGCGGCCTCTGCTGGCACTGGTGGATTTGCAGACACTGGGCCCGGACTGCTGGGGCCTGATGGAGCGGCTTCGGGAAGCCGGTGATGTCCCCATGAAAATGATCGCCATGACCAGTGCCGGGATTCGCGGTGATGCCGAACAATGCCGCCAGTCGGGGATCGCCGGGTATCTCACGAAACCGTGGGTACACGACGAACTCAGGGGTGTCATCCTGGCGGTCCTGAGCGGCCAGGTCGAAGGGCGGCAGGCGCCGGTCACCCGCCATACCGTGTCGGAGGAGCAGGCCCGTCTCAACATCCTGGTGGCCGACGATGTGGAGGTCAACCGGATGCTGGCCTTGACCATCCTCGGCAAACATGGGCACCTGATCACCCTGGCGACCAACGGCCAGGAGGCTGTCGATGCCTATACCGCCGGACATTTCGACCTCATCCTGATGGATGTCCAGATGCCGGTCATGGATGGATTGCAAGCCACGCGACGGATTCGGGAGTTGGAGAAGGGTACCGGCCGGAAATGCTCCATCCTCGCCCTGACGGCCTACGCCGGCCAGCAGGACCGGGATAAATGCCTGGCTGCGGGTATGGATGGATACCTTTCCAAGCCCTTCAAGGCAGCTGAACTTGAACGTGCCTTACACGAACAGTGCGGCCTGGCGCCCTCCCCCCACGAGCCTGATCCGAAACCATCCGCCCCCGCAAGGGATGTAGAAGCGGACATACAGGTATTCGACCGCGCAGGACTGCTTTCCCGCCTGGGCGGTAAGGCCGAGTTGATCGGCAAATTCGTTGCGCTTTTCCGCCAGGGCATGGATGGGAATCTGGTCAAACTACATGACGCCGTGGAAAACCGCGATAACGAGGGGATACGGATCAGCGCCCACACGATCAAGGGTGCGGCCGGCAACATCGGAGCGCCGCGAATCCAGGAGCTCGCTCGCCGCATCGAGGAGGCAGGTCGGGAAAAAAAACTCGATGAAACGCTGGTCTTGTTCCCCGGCCTGAGCGGCGAATATGAAGCGTTCGTAAGCCTGATAGAGAAGGACGCATGAGCGGACCTGCACGGTCCCGCAGACAGGATTTCCCAATAGGAGGGCAGAATGGAACTCAGAAAATGTCTTATCGTGGATGATGACTTACTGGGGCGTGAACTCATCTCTCAGTACTTGCAGAGTGTTCCCGTTGTCGACACCGCCGTGGACGGCCAGGATGCGGTCGAAAAATTCCGGACAGCCATGGAGGCGGGAGATCCCTATGAGCTCATTCTGCTGGACATCGTCATGCCGGATATGGACGGCATCGCCGCCGGCAAAGAAATCAGGAAACTTGAAAGGGAGCTGGCGCTGACAGCGGACGAGCAGGTCAAGATCATCATGCTGACCGCCCTCAACACGCCTCATAACGTCATGCAGTCCATGTTGTCGGCTCAATCGTCAGCCTACCTGATCAAACCGGTGGAGCCGGAAAAGGTCCGCAAAACAATCGGCAAGCTTGGGCTGAGGGTCCCGTGAAGAACGGTAGTGGCCAGTCACCCGGCCATGGAAGGTGAAATGCCGGCCATGGCCGATCTGCGAAAGATTGCCTTGCGTCACTTTTCCCCTACATCGACGGTTCCTGTCACTTCCGTCATTACCCCTGTCCGACGAAATACCTGATAATGTCGTTGTAGAATGCCAGCAGCATCAGCCCCAAAAGCAGCATCAGGCCGACCTGTTGGGCATATTCACGCGCCTTCTGGCTGACCGGGCGACGAAAGACGAGTTCCCAGAAAAAGAAGAAGAGGTGTCCGCCGTCGAGAACCGGCACCGGCAGGAGGTTGAGCACTCCCAGGTTGACGCTGAGCAACGCCATGAATGCCAGGAAGCTGGAACCGCCGGCATTGGCCGTTTCACCGGCCATCTTGGCGATCATGATCGGTCCGCCGAGCGTATCCAGCGGCACGACACGCTGGGCCAGTTTTACCAGCGACATGACCGTGATCTCGATCACCTTGCCGGTCTGGACCGTCCCCTTGCCGACCGCCTGGATGGGGCCGAAATGCTCGGTCACGATCTCGCCGGCCGAAGCCACGCCGATGGCGAAACCGTTGACCTTCTCGCCGAACAGGTTCTTGCTTACGCGCGGTTCGGGCGTAATGGTGAACTGCATGTCAGCCGTGTTGCGCTTTACCGACAACACAACCGGCTTGCCCTTGGTCGCGGCGATCGCTTCGGCAACCTCTTCCCAATGCGCTATGGCTTTGCCGTTGATGGCGGTTATGACGTCGTTTTTCAGCATCCCGGCCTTTGCCGCCGGCTTGTCCTTCAAGACCTCGCCGATCTTGGTGGTAACGGAGGGCACGCCCACCATGCAGAGCACGATAAAGGCCAGCCAGGCGAAGATCAGGTTGAAGACCGGGCCGGCCATGACAATGGCGATTCGAGCCAGAGGCGGCTTATGGGCGAAAGAACGGGTCTTCTCCTCCTCCGTGAGTTCCCGCTGCATGGCAACGGCCTCTCCGGCATCTTTGACAGCGCTTTCCTCCCCCTCGTCCGAAGCGGGGTGATGGGCCCCTCCCCCCTCGATGAAGCCCCCTTCGCCGAACATCTTGACGTAGCCGCCTAACGGGAAGGCCGAGACCAGGTATTCCGTCTCGCCGATCTTCTTGCCCACCAGCTTCGGTCCGAAGCCGAGGGAAAATTTTTCTATCTTGACGTTGAACAGCTTGGCCACCAGGAAATGCCCGAATTCATGAACAAAGATCAATACACCCAGGACAATTACGGCATAGATGACCATCATCTCAGTTCACCTCTCCCCGGCAGATGTCACGCGCCCGGTCACGTCCCCAACGGTCAGCCAGCAGAACTTCTTCGATGGAATTCAGTTTGTGGACCTGATGGGCATCCATGGTCCGTTCGATGACCCCGGCGATCTGCATGAAACCGATCCGCCCCTCCAGGAACGCCTCTACGGCAATCTCATTGGCGGCATTCATCACGGCCGGCATGCTCTCCCCATCACCGATGGCGCGGTAGGCCAGGCCGAGGCAGCGGAATTTTTCCCGGTCGGGCTTATAAAAGGTCAACCCTGACAGGGTGGTCAGGTCAAGTGGCTTGACGCCTGTTGCCACGCGCTCGGGATAGGACAGGGCATAGGCGATGGGGGCCTTCATGTCGGGCGTGCCCAACTGGGCGATGACACAGCCGTCTACGTATTCGACCATGGAGTGGATGATGCTCTGGGGGTGGATGTTGACGTCGATCTTCTCCACCGGCGCGTCGAACAGCCAGCGAGCCTCCAGCACCTCAAGCCCCTTGTTCATCATGGTGGCCGAATCGATGGTAATCTTGCGCCCCATGCTCCAGTTGGGGTGGTTGAGGGCATCCCGCACGGTGACGCCGGCCAGTTGCTCGGCCGGAGTATTCAGAAACGGGCCTCCCGAAGCGGTCAGGATGATCCTGGTGATATCCTCGTTGCGATGTCCTTCCATGGACTGGAACACGGCGCTATGCTCGCTGTCCACCGGGTAGAGTTTGACGCCGTACTCGGCGATCAGCTCCATGAAAAGGTGCCCTGCGGTCACAAGGGTCTCCTTGTTGGCCAGGGCGATATCCTTGCCGGCCCGGATGGCGGCTGCGGTGGGAACCAGACCGGCTGCTCCGACGATGGCGGCCACCACCATCTGTGTCTCGTCGGCGGTGGCTGCGGCGATCAGGCCTTCGACGCCCCCGAGGATTTCCACTGCCAGCCCGGAACACATCTCCCTGAGACGGGGAACATCCTCCTGGGCGGCGACCACCGCGATGCGCGGTGAGAACGCCCTGATCTGGCGGGCGAAAAGTTCAAGATTGCGGCCGGCGGTCATGGCGACCACCTTGAAACGGTCGGGGTAGGCGGCAACAACCTCCAGGGTGCTGACGCCGATGGAACCGGTGGAACCGAGAATGGTAAGATGTTTCATAAGGCTATCCCTTGAAAAAGTAGATGACGTAATAATACATGGCCGGCGCTGCAAAGATGATGCTGTCCAGGCGATCCAGCACTCCGCCGTGGCCGGGGATGACGGTCCCGGAATCCTTGACTCCGAAACTCCGCTTGAGCAGTGATTCGAACAGATCGCCGGCTTGTCCGAGAATACCGATGAACACCGCGGTCAGCAGGGCATCCCGGAAGCTCAATTGGTGAAAAAAAACGAATTTGGCAATCAGCGTGCCGCCGATGCTGCCGGCCACCCCGCCCAGAGACCCCTCGATACTCTTTTTTGGGCTGACCAGTGGGTAGAGGCGGCGTTTGCCGAAGGCGCTGCCGGTGTAATAGGCTGCCGAATCATTGGTCATGACGATCAGCATGAGTACCAGGAGCCATTGAATGCCGTAGGCGGTCTGGCGCAGCATGACCAGATGCATCAGCAGGAAAGGGATGTAAAGAAATGCCAACATGGCATAGGCGATCTCCCGGGCGGCATCGGCCACATTCCGGATACGGAAAAGGAAAAGGAGGGCAAAAGCCAGGAACAGGATGGCAACGCCTGCCAGGGCATGGTGGTGATCGCCGAGAAAGGGGGTGAAGATAAGGGCCGTTCCGCAGGTTGCCGCCGACCAGGCCTCGACGCTCCTGTCCGGGAGGGCCATACGGTAGAATTCGTGAATGCCGATGAAGACGAAGACGGCCAGCAGGCAGGCGAACAACAGCGGGCCCCCCTTGATAATGGTCAGAATCAGGACCGGCAGAAGGATAAGCGCTGAGATCAGGCGTTTAATAAGGAGCCCCTATTCAGTAGTTGTCCGCTGGTTTTGCCGAACCGCCGTTCACGGGACTGGAAATCGGCCAGCGCCTTGTGAAACTCGTTGATGGTGAAGTCGGGCCAGTAGGTTTCGGTAAAATACAGCTCGGTATAGGCCAGCTGCCACAACAAAAAGTTGCTGATACGCATTTCACCGCTGGTACGGATCAGGAAGTCGGGATCAGGCAGGCCGCCAGTATCAAGATAACCGCAGAAAACATCCATGGTGATCTCGTCCGGCTCAAGCTTGCCTGCCGCCACGTCGCGGGCCAGACGGCTTGCGGCAATGCTGATTTCCTGCCGGCCGCCGTAGGAAAGCGCCAAGGTCAGCACCATGCCGGTGTTGCCGGAGGTCTCGCGAATGGCATCGTCCAGTGTTACATTGACATCGTCGGGCAGCTCGCTACGGTTGCCGATTACATTGTAGCGGATGTTTTTGCGCATCATGCGCGCGGTTTCGTGGCGAATATACTTCTTGAGCAGCGCCATCAGCGCCTTGACCTCCACTGCGGGACGCGACCAGTTTTCAGAGGAAAAAGCGAACAGGGTCAGGTACTTGATGCCAAGGAGGGAGGATTGCTCCACCACCATCTTGATGGTCTCAGCTCCGCGCTGATGCCCCACGATGCGTTTGAGCATGCGCTGTTGCGCCCAGCGCCCGTTGCCGTCCATGATAATGGCAAGATGCGTGGGCAGTCTGTCCGGATCGAGCGGTTCCATCAAACTTCCAGGACTTCTTTCTCTTTGTGGGCCACGGCCTCGTCTATCTTGGTTTCGAAGCCCTTGGTGATATCCTGCACATCCCTTTCGTATTTCTTCAGTTCGTCTTCGGTCATCGCCTTGTCCTTCTCCAGCTTCTTCAGCTTATCCATCGCGTCGCGGCGGATATTGCGCAGGGCGATCTTGTCTTCTTCAGCCTTTTTCTTGAGATCCTTGACGATTTCCTTGCGGCGCTCCTCGGTCAGCGGCGGCAGGTTGAGGCGAATGATCTTGCCGTCATTGGAGGGGGTCAGTCCGATATTGGCATTGAGGATGGCCTTTTCGATGGGACCGATCAGCTTGGCCTCCCATGGGGCTATGGTGATGGTGCGCGGCTCGGGCACCGCCAGTGTGGCCACTTGGCTGATGGAGGACGGGTTGCCGTAATAGTCCACCTTGACCGCGTCCAAAATGCCGGTGCTGGCCCGGCCGGTCCTGATCTTCTGGAATTCTCCCTTGAGAACGTTGACGGACTTTTCCATGTGTGACTTCATGTCGTCGATCACGGACTTTGGCATGATGTTATTCTCCTTGTACGATGGTTCCGATTTCTTCGCCGCAGATGACTTTCTTGATGTTGCCCTCGGTAGTCAGATCGAAAATGACAATCGGCAGGTTGTTGTCCATGCAGAGGGAGGTCGCCGTGGCATCCATAACCCGCAGCCCCAACTTGAGTACTTCGAGATAGGTCAATTTCGGCAGTTTGACCGCCGTGGTATCCTTCTTCGGGTCGGCCGAGTACACGCCGTCCACCTTTGTTCCCTTGAGGATCACCTGGGCGTTGATCTCCATGGCCCGCAGGCTGGCAGCGGTATCCGTGGTAAAGTACGGGTTGCCGGTGCCGGCACCGAAGATCACCACCCGCCCCTTTTCAAGATGACGTACGGCCCTCCGGCGGATATACGGCTCGGCCACCTCCTGCATGGCGATGGCCGACTGGACGCGGGTGGAAACGCCCTGTTTTTCCAGGGCATCCTGCATGGCCAGGGAGTTGATCACGGTGGCCAGCATCCCCATGTAGTCGGCGCTGGCCCGATCCATCCCCTTGGATGAGGCGGCCAGACCGCGGAATATGTTGCCGCCGCCGATCACAAGCGCCAGTTGAACCCCCATATCCACCACCTCTTTGATCTCCCCGGCAATGGTATTGATGGTCCGCGGATCGATGCCGTATCCTTGGTCGCCGGCAAGCGATTCGCCGGACAGCTTCAAGAGCACTCTGGTAAATGACGGCCTGTTCATGGTCTGGCTCCGGTCTTGAATGTGATGATAGGTGAAGTCGTCAGGTTTGAGATGATGCCGGGATGGCGAGTATAAAAAAAGCCGGCCATTGCGGCCGGCTTCGACGTCTGTTTACAGGCCGGCCGCTGCTGCCACCTCGGCAGCAAAGTCCGACTCTTTCTTTTCCAGCCCCTCACCGAGAACATACTTGGTAAAGCGGCGGATCGTCATATTTTCACCAATCTTGGCGATGGTTTCATTGAGGTACTGCTGAATGGTCTTATCCGGGTCCTTGACGTAGGACTGCTCCAGAAGGCAGACATCGGCAAAGAATTTGTTGATCTGGCCTTCGATGATCTTCTCGATGATGTTTTCCGGCTTGCCGGTTTCGCGGGCCTTGGCGCGGTAGATCTCCTTCTCGCGCTCCAGGACGTCGGCAGCCACTTCCTCGCGGCGCACACAGGCGGGTGAGGCTGCAGCGATATGCATGGCAATGTCCTTCACGAATACCTGAAAGTTCTCGTTCTTGGCAACGAAGTCGGTTTCGCAGTTAACCTCGACCATGACGCCGATCTTGCCGCCGGCGTGGATATAGCAACCGACAGCCCCTTCAGTGGCGACCCTGCCCGCCTTCTTGGCGGCAGCGGCCAGCCCCTTCTTGCGCAGGTAATCCACGGCTTTCTCGAAATCACCGGCGCTTTCTTCAAGGGCCTTCTTGCAATCGAGCATGCCGGCCCCGGTCGATTTTCTCAGTTCATTGATCTGTGCAGCGGTAACAGCCATCATATCCTCCTTACCCCTGACAGGGGAACTATGTAATCAGCGTTTATTCGGCAGTCTCTACTGCAACGCCTTCCGCCGCGTCTGCGGCGACAAACTCCTCGGTTCCTTCCTTATCGGACTGAAGGGCGGCATTACGGGCCTGTGAGCCCTCGATGGCGGCATCGGCGACCTTGGAACTCAACAGACGAATGGCACGGATGGCATCGTCGTTGCCGGGGATGACGTAATCGATGGGATCGGGATCGCAGTTGGTGTCAACGATGGCCACAACGGGGATGCCCAGCTTGTTGGCCTCCTGGACGGCGATTTCTTCATTCTTGGGGTCGATGACGAACATCAGGCCGGGAAGTTTGTGCATCCCTTTGATGCCGCCCAGTATCTTCTGGAGTTTTTCGCGCTCCTTGTTGAACTGGAGGGACTCCTTCTTGGTGTAGGCGTCTACGGTGCCGTCCTCGAACATGGCGTCGAGGCGTTTGAGGCGGTCGATGCTCTGCTTGACGGTGGCGAAGTTTGTCAGCATGCCGCCCAGCCAGCGCTGGTTGACGTAATACATGCCGCAACGGCTCGCCTCTTCGGCCACCGAGTCCTGGGCCTGCTTCTTGGTGCCGACGAACAAAATGGTGTTGCCGCCTTCGACCGATTCTTTTACGAAGTTGTAAGCGGATTTGAAATAGCGGACGGTCTTCTGCAGGTCGATGATGTAAATCCCGTTACGCGCACCAAAGATGTAGGGCTTCATCTTGGGGTTCCAACGCTTGGTCTGGTGGCCGAAATGGACGCCGGCCTCCAGCAGTTCCTTCATGCTGATACTTGACATACTCGTCTTCTCCTTTGGTTTTTCCTCCGCCCCGCTGAATCCCTGCAAGCCGCAAGGGACACCGCCGGTCATTATGCAGGGCGTGTGAATTGAAATCGAAAGTTTATAGCACAACCGCCACATGAATGACAAGTAAAATTACCATCCGGAACACCGTCGCCATTCCCGGTTTCGCAGACGCCAACTACGTTTCATTCTATCGCAACAATTCACGGAGAGCAAATTTTGTCTCTGGGGGCTTGACAGGAGCATCACGCTCTGTTATTGAGTTGTAACACTTTAGGGCGCTTAGCTCAGCGGGAGAGCACTGCCTTCACACGGCAGGGGTCACTGGTTCAATCCCAGTAGCGCCCACCATTTACAACAAATAGGTGTGAGTTTCATGTGTGAATCACTTGATGCTCTCCATTTTTTTTATCGCCTCAATCATCCCTGGTTTCAATGACTGAATATACGTGTCACTTGTTGAAGCTTGGGAATGCGCCAAAATTCCTTGGATGCCAGAAGTCCCTGCCCCTCCGCTTGAAAGAATGCTCGCTCCAAAGTGTCTCAGGTTGTGATACATGAACGGCTTGACGCCTGCCTTGGTGCAGAGGTTCTTGATGAACTTGTCTCTGTAGTCGTAAGGCTTTTTAGTCCTGGGGTTTACGAATACATACGGAGAAAGTTTTACTAGGTTTCCCTCCTTGATTCCAATCTGTTTCAGATTTCCTATCACCTCCTTGAGAGTTTTGTTCAAAGGAATAGGTAGGGAACAATGCTGAAAGCTTTGGTGAGTGCGTCATTGCGCGGAATCAATTAATGTGGCATAGTTTTTTGTGGACAAAAGATTGTTTTGTCTAATTATATGTCATATTCCAAAATCCTGTCAAACGTGCTAAAGGGATATTCACCAGATTGAACCACGGCAAACTAGAGAAAATTGCTTCTTTTGTCTTTAAACAAATGAAGACTATTTTGCTATTGAAAGTGCGAGGAAATTTGCAATCTTGATTGTGGTAATAATCTCGAAATAAATAATTGACAGGGCTATAATTTACTGTAATTTGTATACTGTATTCATTCAGACATCGATAAAGCCAAACCTACAGTGATGTAGGGACGGAAAGCTGCGGATCTTAAACCTCGTTATCCTGATGAGATGGCCGAGCTGCCGAAGAATATATATTCTTTGCGCAGGTCGGTTTTTTTGTACCCACAAATACGTTTCTATCGTCCTAAACCTGAACACAAAGCAGTCCCACTGAATATTTGGATGCTTGCGCCAACTTAAGTTCAGACATTTCGTTTTTTGCAACAAGGTGATTCAATCACCTATGCGATAAATGACAAAAGGATGAGGAAAAAATGACACACCTCCGTATTACAAAACGTGTCACGCCTCAGTCGGAATTGGACTTCCAGGCAGCTTGATTTAAGGTTATATCAGCTTCCCCAGAATGCCTGATTTCGGAAAAGGTTTGCTGTCGTTTTTGTTTTCTCAGTTCTCTGGCGGCTTCAAGCTTTCTGCCTCGCTCTTTGAATATTTCCTGGTCTCTGCCGTTCAGCTTGTCGGCTGGTGTCGCGTAGCCAATAGCGCTGTTCAGCCTGACCGTGTTGTAGTGCTTAATGTACTTTTCTACTATCTGTCGGGCGTCGTCAAGGAAAGGCCAATTTAAAAAAGGAGGATAAATATGTTTGCTATTGGTGCTCCAGAATTATTTTTCATAATTTTGCCTTTTATATCTTTTGTTGGCTGGCTAATTTACTACATTAAAAAGAAAGATGCGGCAATCCTAGCGTTTAGTATTCTTCTAATTATTCTTGATATCCAACACATCCTAAAACTGGTAAGAAAGTATGATGCGGTTACTTCAACAGTAACATATTCAGTTGTGATTTTCGCTGGTGTCGGTTTATTTATACTAGGCGTATATGGTTTTATTTTCTGTGTTGTTTCCATGTCGAAAAATGCTTCAATTTAATATAATTCTGGAGGAATTGAAATTAAAAATATCCTATCATGGTATTGGTGTCGTTTTTAACGTGTTCACTGATTGAGAATGGAGTGAGTCGGTACATTCTCATATCGATCTCTCACAAGGCAATAAGTACTGGAATAAAATAAGTCGCCCAGACCGGCGCCTCAAATCAAAAGAGAGAAAGGGGAGAATGTCATGAGAAGATTGCTTTGCGGGATGCTGTCGAGTTTACTGTTGATTGTATCTATTTCTATGTTATGTAGTACATCAGCATTTTGTAAAGATTTATCAAGAAGTGAAGCAAAAAAAATATTAAGTAAATATTACCCCCAAGTTATATCAACTAATATTAATCATAAATACACACCAAGCGTAGCATCATTTTATCTTAATAATGGTAAATTAAGTGATGGAGACTCTGAATTGGTCAGACAAACAGAGAATTTTTTAAAACCTTTACAGGATGCTGGTTTTATAACATTTTCTGGACGCACTCAAGAGAAACGAATGATGAATCAGATAATGTTAGACTTATGGTTTGAGGTGTCACCTACCGCTAAATTGATTCCATATATTGTTAATAAAGGCACAAATTATGATGTATTGAAAGTTTGTACTGTTGTAGTGAATGAGATTACTGGTATAGTTAAAAAAACAAACAATGAACGCTACGTCGAATATACAGTTAAATACGTAACTAATGCTCTTTATCCATTGTTTATGAATCAAGTAAATATTAATTATAATGATAATAAAAGGTCTGCTACTTTCATATTGTATGATGATGGTTGGAGGCTTGCACAGTGAAAATGTTTCGACGAGGCTTAGGACCTGCCCAAAACGGCAGGACAAATCCAATGATTGAATAGTTTTAAGGGGGGTAATATGATTAAATATTATTTTTGGCTTTCTTTAACTGGTATTTTAATTGTTGCTCAAAATGCTATGGCTGAAAATGTGCCGCCCACTTTGATTAAAACTGAGCAGGATATCATTGGCCCATTGGCTTTGTTTCTGCTTATCGGATATGCATTAATAAAATTATTAAAGAGGACACAAAGTCCAATAGTAAATATGATCAGCCCTTCAGGTGCCGGACTTGCTCTGCTTTGTTTTTTCCTCCCCTGGATGGAAGTTTCTTGTGTTGGTCAGACTAAAACTATTTCTGGTGCTGACATTGGTGGTGAATTCTGGATTGTTTTTATTGCCGCATTGGTTGCTCTTGGTGCATATTTATATTTTAAAAATCTAAATATGCTAAAGACTGCACAACCAATAATAACTTTAGCATCTTTAGTAGGAATTGGTTTTTTGATGTATAAACTTTTGAAGGTTAATAGTGGTGTTGATACAGGATTTGGAAAGCTAACTTTAGCAGATTTTGGTTTTAAGCCGCAAATAGGTATATATGGAACAGTCCTTGGATTTCTTATGTCATTACTAGGTAGTATTGAATTATCCAATGGCATAAGCTCTAAAATGGTTGTTTCTAACAAAGATATAGATAATAATACCCAACATAAGTTTTGTACCAAATGCGGACAATCTGTCGCTATAGAGTACAAAGCCTGCCATAACTGTGGAACATTATTTAAGTAAAACCACCCTCGCCTTCATGTAATGGTGGTTTACTTTTTTGAAATAGCAATAGAAAGTTCTGTTGTAACATTAACAACAAGCCGGACATCCAATGTTTTCCAATAAACCTAACTCAAACAAATGAGGCGCACCATGCAAAAGTACATTTGGACCCTGATTGTTCTGCTGACCGGTTTCTGTTTTTCAACCGCCGCCCTGGCTGCAACCCGAGTGAAATTATCCCCAACTGACGCAGCAACAAGGATTACCCGGCAAATGATTAAGGACAACGAGATTTCATCCGATTGCGTCCAGCAGGAAAATGGAGACCCACTCAAGATGGTATCCATCAAACGGATAAACATTTCCGTTCCCGAAGGCGAAGCGTATCTGATCGAAGGAGGCGGAGACGCTTGCTGCCGGGGAGCGCGCCGCTGTGCCCAATGGGTATACGAAAGAAGCGAATCCGGGCCATTCGTCAAACTGCTTGGACCGGTCCTTGGAGACGATCTCAAGCCTGCCCAAAAAATAACAAACGGCAAGCGGGATCTCATCTTGTCACTGCCCGGTGGGTATTCTTATCCGCCCAGCAAGGAACACTATCGTTTTGATGGCTACCAATACCAAGAAGTAAAATACTGATTCTAGGAAGGTGTCAAAATAATTTGGGCTTTTCTGGGCAGTGATTGATTTTATAGAATATTACTTAGCGAGATAATGTGACCTTACCCCATTGACTGGGCCAGTTTTAAGTCAGTATTTTCGGTCTGTTGGCCTTACCCCGTTTTTTGATCCAAAAAATATGTTAGTTTTTCGGCTTTCTGATTTTGGTTCCAGGCTGCCAGAAAGGCATTTGGAGCCCAGTTTTCAAGTGAACTGTGCGGACGGTTTTCGTTGTAATCCAAGCGCCA
>JARLHN010000023.1 GCA_031292255.1 Oryzomonas sp.
GCATGGAGCGCCAGGCTCTTCAAGCCGTAGAGCAGGTGATCCTGCAGTGTCGCTACCTCGGGGTTCTTGCCGCAGACGCCGGAGATGTCGCAGCCGGTGCCGTGTGCCGCCTGCTCGCATTGATTACAGAACATTCCCATGGGTAATTCTCCTTTATTTTTGGTTTCTACAAACACGCAGATTGTCTTTCGCCGTTTCTGATGATCGAGAACCTAAACCAATATTGGTCCTGATTGTTTGACTGAAGTCAAATTTGATCAATTTGGTCCGACTCCAGGGCAAATTTACGGAAGTGTATTTCTTTCAGTGGATAAAATACTCTTTACCGATCAATAAGCTGCCGGTTTATAGCAACAGTCGATGAAACGACGTCCCGTTTTTTCTCAAGATACGACCGAAGGGCCACTGCATTGTTATGTTCAATGTCATGGGCACTGAATAGCAAAGTAATATCCTGCTTCCGAGATATATCCAAGAGAAAATGCCAGTTTTGGCTATTGCCCGCTAATTCAGCTTCATAGCGTAGGCGGAATTCTTCCCACTTGGCTGGGTCATGCCCAAACCATCGCCTCAAATCATCGCTGGGGGCCAGATCTTTCAACCATCCGTCCAACAGGAGATTTTCCTTCTTCACACCTCGGGGCCACAACCGGTCCACAAGGTAACGTGGGCCGTCTTCTGGTTCATGGGGGTCATATATTCGCTTGACTCGGATCATGATATCTACCCCAAAAAACGAAAGTGGAACATTTGAAACCGGTTTTTTCTCTTTGTCACACTTCCTTGACCGCTTTGTTCGCTGCAATAAGGAGCGGGTCCCATACTGGAGAGTAGAGCGGCGAATAACTCAAATCAAGTTCAGCGAGTTCAAACACCGTCATCTGTTTGTAAATCGCCGTTGCGATAACATCGAGCCGCTTTGCCACCACATCCTGCCCGATCATCTGTCCACCCAACAGCAAGCCGGTCCCTTTTTCAAACAGGAGCAGCACCCGCATGGTCCCACCTCCGGGGAATGCCCCCCTGGTAGGAGTATCCACGTGGATTTTTAAGTAGTTTGCACCATTTTCGCGGAGTTGGCGTTCGCTGAGTCCGGTTGTGGCAACCGTAAGGTCGAAGAACTTGAATACCGCGGTCTGATCGATGCCGTAAAACATCTTCATGGCGTTGCTGTTGACGATGTTGCTACCGACGAGTCGTCCCTGCTTGTTGGCAACCGGTCCGAGCGGCATGTAGCCGTTTATGCCGAGTTGGCGGACGTAATGCTCGGCGCAATCACCGGCAGCGAAAATATCAGGAATGTTCGTCCGCAAAAAACGATCGACCTTTACCGCTCCGGCAACGCCCAACTCGCCTCCGGCAACCGAAAAGAGTTCCGTATTCGGCTTCACACCAATGGAAACGACCACCATGTTCGCGTCGAAGTCTCCGGCCGTGGTCCTGACCACGGTGCCTTTCTTTTCAATAATGTCCACATTGGTATGGAGCCTGATTCCTTTTTCTGCGATCTTTTCCAGGACCTTGGCCCTGATCTCCTCAGCATAGGAGGGGAGGATCGTGGCAGACTTCTCAAGGATGACCGGAGTGATCTTCATATTGTACAGGACATCCGTCAACTCTAAATTGGTATAACCGGAACCCACGAGAAGTGCATTGGCAGGGGCTTTTTCGTAGATTATATTCTTTACCAGCCGCGTATCGTCCAGAGTCTTGAAATAGAATACGCCGTTATCATCAAATCCGGGAAGAGACAGCCTGATCGGTTTATTGCCGGTGACGTACACGAGGAAATCGTAACTTTCACGATATTCCCGGGCATTCATGAGGTCAACAACCGTCACTTCCTTCCGAACCGGATCGATACTGATGGCTTCTTGGTGCTGCCGGTAATCAATACCGCGCTCCTTGCGTATCATATCAAGATTAAGCGCATAGAGATCTTCGACGGGCTTGTCCTTGTAGAACAGGTTGTATGGCATGCCGCAGGCTGCGTAGGATACATCACCTGATTTTTCCAGGACGATCACCTGCGCGCCGCGATCTTCGCGCTTGATCTGGCTGGCGGCAGACAGTCCACCGGCAATCCCGCCAATAATCACTGTTTTCATCTGATCACCTCTTGAGATGTGCTTTTAACGGCTGCACCTTACAGTGGGTGTTTGTTGTGAGGATTGGTTGTCACCCCCAACGCCAGAGAGAAAGTATCAAAGTAATGATAAAGACAATCACGAGGTTCATGTGCGCCATGAAGAAAAATACCCGTTCGTGCAGTGGAACTTTTCGGGGACCGGAAACAATGAGTTCCCCTGCTGACGTCAAGGCAGTCACCACCTCCCTGCCGTGCGGAGCGAGTGACAACGCCTCCGTCAAATCGTTACCGGCTTTGTGCCGCCCCATGTGAACCCCCTGTTTCCAGAGTTTACTTTGGGTAGCGTCGTAGACCTTTCCCTCGAAGGCAAAATAAGCGGGCCTCCCCTCTTGCCCGTCAAAAACCACCAAATCTTCAAGGGTCAGTTCACTGGTCATGTCCGTGATTGACGACTCCTTCCGCTTTGCCTTGAGACGCGGCCCGATGACGGTGATGACGAACAGGGCAGAGATCACCATTACCAGATAGAGACAAACCTTGATGAATAGGAGGATGCCAAAACGGGTGTGAAAGAGCGCATCGAAAGAGGAAACCCTGTAGTAGGACAGGATCGCCCCGGTTACGCCCATGACAATCATCGAGACGATCCCGACTCTCAGTTCGCCTCGTGGGAGTCCGCTGGCTGCATAAGCCGGCTTTAGGATCAGGTGCACGTAAAGGATCGTACCAAACCAGAAAATGGCGGTCAGGAAGTGGATATAGCCGATTGCCAATCGGAACCCTTTTACAATCGCGCCCCTTTCAGGCTCTACCGTCTTGGTTTGGAGAGATTTGGCAAATGCCTTGCCGGCCATTGTCAGTTCGCCGCCACCTCCAGGATCAAGGTGACAGGCAGCGCATGCCTGGCCGGTCTGCTTGGCATACTCTTCGGTAGCACCAACCTGCTGGGGCAGCAACGTCACGAATGCCGAAAAGAAAAGAATTCCGACAAGGTGCCGTAAAACTATTTTAGGCATGCGGTTCCTTCCTACCATCGTCTTGCCGATTGAAATCATATTCAGGCAATGGCCTCCCGGTCATATTTCAAAAACCCGCTTCATGGTTTTCCCTTTGGATACGTTCACGGTGAAAATTCAATCAACCAGGCAAGTGCTTCCGTCTCATCTGTCGATTTCGTTGAAAAATTATTCACCATCCAGCGAGTGACGACAACGTGGATCGTACCGATGACATACCGGTAATTTATTGAGAGTCCATTTCTTCATCAAGTATTCCACCTTTCTGTCCTTGCTCAACTTGTCGATCACCGATTTGATGATTTCTTCTTTATTTTTTGGGGGAGGACATCAGAGGGATTGTGGTAAATCGGGCCACAATTCGTGCATGGTCCTGTACATTTTCAGCCTGTAGACCACGCTGCTGACCGGAGCCGCAAAAATAGCCTCGTAAATGAATTCATCGGCCTCTGGGTCCATGGCAAAGGCGAGCACTTCTTTCCCGATGCTGAACTGGGCATTGATCCCGTTGGTGTTGCCCCGCGCATCGATCCGAATCCACGTATCAAGTGACGCGAGGTAGACGGCATTGAAGCCGTGCAAAACCGGTTCATTATCGACTGGCGGATCAAACCGCAAAACCTGGTAGCAGAAACCGGCAGGGATGTTGACCGCCCGAAGCAAGGCGGCAAGGAGGTGGCTTTTGGCAAAACAGATTCCGGTGCCGTGGTGAAGCACTTCACTCGCCGTGCAGGTCACGATGTCGAGACCGGCATCATTGGTATGGGGGATACGGTCTCTCACCCATTCGTACAAACAGCGGGCTTTGGCAACTTCATCCGGTAACGACCGGGTGAGTTCCAAAGCCTTCTGCCGGACAGCCGGTGTCTGCCAGTCGACAACCGTGTCGGAAACCAAATAATCGTTTAAGTCATCAGATTCAGGGTACATTCTGTCCTCGCTTGAAATTTGAAGAGGGTATGGGTACTTTCCAAAGCAGCGCATACTCGGATTATTCGGTTTTCATCCGAAACTCCGGATGAGAAACTATTTAATTGCTTTTGCCCCGACGGCCCTCAGAAATTCATTGCTTGTCACCACTGTTGCCTGCCACGGGAAAACTTTTTCCAAGAGTACGCGATTCACTTCGGGATCCTGATCGGCACAAACATCGGCAGGGCTGTCTTTTCGGGATTAATGGTAAATTCAGGCTTTAATATATCAGCAGTACTGCTCTGGAGAGACGCTATTTTCGTATCCTGCTTATCCAGGCCGAAAACATTCGATCCAGATAGGGCCAAAACTGCAATGAGTAATGAAATGCCGGCAATTGATCTCATAAATTCCCCTCTTTTGGGTTACTATATAATTTCACATATGTTTATGACATTAACTGATTGGTGATTTTATATTGTTATGCGGATAACCTGGAAAGTTGCTGTAGAATAACATACCGGGTTTTATTAACATAGCAAATTTGGAGCAGATAACCTGTTGTTTTATATAGATACATGTTACACAGGGGAGGGAGATGGAATGACGGGAAAAATCCTGCTGATGATAACACTGGCTGCATTCAGCGTGACCGCCCAGGCAAGCGAATACCGTGTCAGCGCCTTTTCCTCCGAAGGGTTGGGCGGTTGGGAGGCCAAAAGCTTCAAAGGCACCACCGTATATTCGCTGATGCGTGACGATGACCGGACCGTCGTCAAGGCCGTCAGCAAGGGGACGGCGTCGGGGCTGTTCAAGAAGGTAAAACTCGACCCCAAAAACTTCCGCTACCTGCGTTGGTCGTGGAAGATAGCCGGCACCGTGAAAAACGGCGATGAAACGACCAAGGCCGGCGACGATTATGCGGCCCGGGTATACGTCGTCTTTCCCGGCCGTTTTTTCTGGCAGACCAAGGCCATCAACTACATCTGGGCCAACCGCCTGGCCAGGGGCGAGGCCATTCCCAATGCCTTTACCTCCCACGCCATGATGCTGGCCGTGGAATCCGGCCCCGGACGGGCCGGGCAATGGCTGGCCGAGGAACGGGACATCCTGGCCGACTACCGCCGCCTGTTCGGGGACGAGCCGCGCGAGATCGGCGCCATTGCCATCATGACCGATACCGACAATACCAGCAGCGAGGCAACTGCCTGGTATGGCGACATCACTCTTTCCACGGCCAGGTAATTCCGGTTTCAAATCAAAGATGACATCGAGGCGGCGAGGTTCGAGGCGACGAAGGCGTACCGGTAGTACGTCGAGGAGCCGAAGACGAGCCCACGCAGATGCCGCTTGTTTTGGAATTGGAATAGCGCCTCGCCTTGACGTTGCCTTCCCAACAGGGTATCTTTCATATCAAAGCCTTTGGCTACCGAAAAACAACCAATGGAGAGCCACACATGTCACAAACCGATCTGACCTGGAACACCGCCCTGCTCTACCCTGCCCCGGATTCACCCGAGCTTGAATCAGACCTGGCCTCCTTTAACGGGTTGGCCGCTGCATTCCGCGAACGCTACTTCGAAAAGATTGCCGATCTGGATAGTGCCGCCATACTGGCAGCCGTGCAGGAATACGAGGCCTTGCAAGTGGTCATGTCCAAACCGTTCAGTTACGCGCACCTGCTGTTTGCCGCGGATTCGGGCAACGAAGCCAACCGTGCCCTGGCGCAGCGCTGTTCGGAGCTGGGCAGCAGCCTGTCGCAGCAGTTGCTGTTCTTCGACCTGGAGTTGATGCACCTGGATGACCAGAGCTTTGAATCGATCTGCAACCTGCCCGCGGCGGCGCCCTACGTCCATTTTATGAACGGCATACGCAAGTTTCGCCCCTACAGCCTCAAGGAAAACGAGGAGCGGCTCCTGACCCGCAAGGACCTGACCGGCGTGAGTGCCTTCACCAAGCTGTTCGACGAACTGTCGGCATCGTTCAGCTACCGGATGGAACTGGATGGCGAGGAGCGTGATTTCACCGGCGAGGAATTGCTCTCGTTGCTTCACCATCCGTCGGCAGACGTGCGCTTCCGGGCACAAACCACCTTCCTGGAACACCACGGCGAGCACGGCATTGTCTTTAATTCGGTGTTTAACAACATGGCCCTGGACCATGGGCAGGAGATGGAGCTGCGAGGCTATGCCACGCCGATCCAACCCACCAACATCGGCAACGAGATCCCGGATGAGGCGGTTGAGCATCTGATGAACGTGACCGAGGCCAACTATGGTCTTGCCCAGGATTATTTTCGCCTCAAGGCCGGGATGCTCGGCATGGACAAGATCCGCAACTGCGACATGTACGCCCCGGTGGCCGAAACGGAGAAGCAGTTTGCCTTTGACGAGGCCCGAGACATGGTGGTTTCCTCCTACAGCCAGTATGATCCGGATTTCGGCCGTATAGTCGGGGCTTTCTTTGACGAGCGCCGCGTGGACGTGCCACCGCGCACCGGAAAATCGGGCGGCGCCTTTGCCATGGGCATTTCGCCACAGATCCCGCCCTTTCTGCTGCTCAACTATACCGGCACCCTGCGCGACCTGGCCACCATCGCCCACGAGGCGGGTCATGGCCTGCACTTTGTCCTGTCCCAGAAACAGAGCATGCTCAACTACCACGCCCCGCTACCCCTGGCCGAAACCGCCTCGGTTTTCGGCGAGATGCTCTTGACTCGCATGCTGCTTGAACGCGAAACCGATCCAACGGTGCGGAAATCGTTGTTGTGCGCCAAGATCGAGGACATCATCGCCACCACCTTCCGCCAAACCGTGCTGACCCGTTTTGAGCTGCGCCTGCACAATGAGCGGCAATCGGGCCTGCTGTCCAATGACCGCATTGCAGAGATCTGGCTGGAGGAGAACGGCAGACTGTTCGGCGATGCCGTGGAGGCGATCCCTGCCTACCGTTGGGGGTGGAGCTACATCAGCCATTTTATCCACAGCCGATTTTACTGTTATTCCTACACCTTTGCCGAACTGCTGGTCTTGGCGCTGTTCCAGAAATACCGTGAAGAGGGTGAAGACTTCAAGCCGGGCTACCGCCGCCTGCTGGAATCGGGTGGTGCGCTGTCGCCTGCAGACACGGCCCGCCTGGCGGGAATCGACATTGCCGCCGAGGATTTTTGGCAAAAGGGGTATGATTTTCTGAAGGGTTTGATCGAGGAGTTAAAAGAGATCGCCTGACCTATCGGCGAATGTGCCGCCTGTTACGAGAAAAGCCCGCCAGAAAGATAACGGCGGGCTTTTCTCGTACCTGTTGAAACATGATGCCATATAACATTGTTATTTAATCCTTCTTCCTTAGTGATGCGAAGCGTAATACCGATAAATCTGAAATCCCAACACAATAACCAAAATACCCGCCAGACTAATCAGAAAAACCTGCATACGTGACACCTCCTTGTGTTTTTTAGCTATTTTATATAACATTATTTTATTACAATTATCATCTAAAATTTTGATTGATAAGGGCAAACTTCTCTCCCCTGGTTGTGGCTGCCAAATTATTTTACAGAAGCGATGAGGAGTACTGCCGAACGGCGATGTTTTTTTGGGGGGAGTGGGATGAGACTTGAATTTATCCCGGAATAAGGATTTGCCACGCAGACACCGGGATGAACATTTTAAAAAATTAGACAGTATTTCGGTCTAATTCGTTTCGCCGTTCCGGATTTGAGGATAATTGATAAAACCATGTGTTTCCTCTGTGTCTTTGCGACGTTATGACTGAAAGCCGATTTAAGGATTAACATCGGGTTGTTGAAGGGGTATGTGTTAAATCCGGAATTTGCTCGCCATGACCCTCAGCTCGATAGCCGAATCCGTCAGGCCGGAGGCAGCCTGATCAGTTTCCCTGGTGCCATGGGAAACGTTGTCGATGACCTCGTTGATCGCCAGGATGTTGTTTCTGACGCTGGCAGTGGTGGCTGACTGTTCCTCGATTGCGGTTGCTATGTGGGCAACGCCGTCGGTCAGGACCTCGATGTGGGATTTGATATCCGTTATCGCCCTACTGGAAAGCTGAACCCCCTGTTCACCGTTTTTGACACTCCGTGAACTCTGGCCCATGGATTCCACGACGTTTTTTACGTCGCTTTGCAGCACTGCGATGATCTTGTGGATCTGCTGCGTCGCCGTTGTCGTACGCACCGCCAGGCTTCTGACTTCATCCGCCACCACGGCGAACCCGCGTCCCTGTTCGCCGGCGCGGGCCGCTTCGATTGCCGCGTTCAAAGCCAGCAGGTTGGTCTGGTCGGCAATATCCTCGATAGTTCCCACGATCTCGCCGATCTGCTGGGAATTATTACCCAGCGATTCGACCGCAAGGGTCGTGTCGCTTACCAGCGCCCCAATCTCCGCCATCATTCGGGACATGGCCTCAATGGTTCGCTCGCCATCCATCGTGGATTCCTTTGTCTCCGTCGCCTTGCCGGACATCAAGAGGCAGTTCCGGGCAATATCCGAACTGACCGTCGTAAGGTCCTCGACCGCATTCACCACCGATGCCGACTGCCCCACCGCCTGCTCGGCGCCCCCGGACATACCTTCAGAGGTCCGTCGCAGATCACCGGCCGCCTTGGTCAACCCCTCCGATGTCGATTGAATCGCGGAGATCATCGAGCGCATGTTTAGCTGCAGCTCGGCTAACGTTCTGATAATCAGGCTAATCTCATTGTTACGCTTGGCGACGATATTCTGGGACAGGTCGCCGCCGGCCATGGTCTGAAGGTATGCGATAACCCGTTGGATCGAACTGCTGATCCCAAGAATATTCAGCACGCCAAAGAAAATGCCCAGGGCAATAAAGAGCACCAACGACCCCCATCGTACTAACACGGAATCGGAGTTGGCCAGAACGGTCAGCACGACCATGCAGATGCTGTAACAGAAACAAAGTAGCGCAATCCGCGTCTTGATAGTGAGCCGGAGATAAAGATCCTGAAGTACGTTCATAATAGAATTTCTTTCTTATGTTA
Source organism: Oryzomonas sp. (assembly GCA_031292255.1). Classification (GTDB taxonomy): domain Bacteria; phylum Desulfobacterota; class Desulfuromonadia; order Geobacterales; family Pseudopelobacteraceae; genus Oryzomonas. The sequence goes on from JARLHN010000023.1 coordinate 9,038, forward strand.
AAGATTTTTTTTAATGTTTACACGGAAATCAAACAATATTCAATATCAATTCCAGTCTATTAAAACTATTTTATATACATGCATGTACTCGTTAAAAATGAATATGACCGTGTTTGGAATGGGTGGCAGCCACTATGACCGCCGCGCCCGAGATAATCAAAATCAAAGCCGCCCCCGGCACCGGGAACGGCTTTTTGTAACCTAATGGTACTATGAAGTGGCGGCATGTATACCTACGACTATTTGAAAATCTCCGCGAAGAACTGCTTCATTGCCTCCCATGAACGCTTGTCGGCTTTTTCGTTGTAGGCAGCTCCCTTGCTGTTGTCGTTTCCGGCATCGGGGTTGGTGAAGCTATGTACCGCATTGCCATAGGTGATGAACTGCCAATCCACCTTGGCGGCGCGCATCTCCTGTTGGAATGCGGCGATCTCATCCGCCTTTACATAGGGATCGTCGGCGCCCTGCATCGCCAGAATCCTGGCCTTGATGTTTATGGCATCCTCAGGCTTGGGCGTGGCGAGACCGCCGTGGAAACTGGCGACACCCCTCAGGTCAGCTCCGTCACGGGCCAGTTCCAGCACGGTGGTGCCTCCAAAACAATACCCGATGGCGGCAAGACGATTCCGATCTACCAGTTTCTGGCCTTTCAAGACATCCAGTCCGGCCCTGGCACGGGCGCGCATCAACGGCCGGTCGTCCTTATAGATGGCGGCTACCTTGCCGGCTTCGGCAGGGGTTGATGGCCGGACACCCTTGCCATAGATATCAGCCGCAAAGGCCACATACCCCAATTTTGCCAGCATCTCGGCCCGTTTTTTCACATAGGGGCCAAGCCCGGTCCATTCATGCACCACCAGCACCCCTGGGCGCTTGCCCGTTTTGGCGTCGTCCCAGGCCAAATATCCTTCCAGCACGGTGTCCCCTTGCTTGTATTCGATGACCTTGGTCCTGACGGCAGCCTCGGCAGAGGCAGCACAGCAGACAAGGGCCGCTGCAACTAGAATCTGTCTCAACATGGCATCCTCCTTGGATAAACTGTTTCTCGATGTTTTATTTTAAACTACGTCCCTGTTGCCATTCTACATGACGTCAAACAACCAGGGGAACGGCCAAAAGATGACCGTTCCCCCTATTTCACATCCTATTGATACTATTCCGTTACTTGAAGGATTTAAGGACATACTCGGCAATGGCCTTTGCTTCCTTGTCGGATATTGCATTCTTGTCAAACTTGGTCATCCCCGGCCCGGGGTTGCGCATCTTCGCCACGATATCCTTCCAGCTCTTGATGCCGTTAGTCATGAGAGCTCCCTTCGTCAACGGCTTTGCCTTATTGACGATGTTTCCGCCGCCCGGATGGCATACGGCGCAATGTTTTTCAAACTCCGCCTTGGCATCCGGCTTCCCTCCCGTGTCCGCCAATGCGCTGAGTGCAAAGGCTCCGACCGCGAACAATGTGGCTGCTGCGAGACTCTTCTTCATAGGTTATGCCTCCTTGTTGTGTGCCTGACGTTCAGGTGCTGCGAATACTACATGACGATAGCACAATAAATGGATATCTCAAGGCCGGACGGGTGGACTCAGGCATTTCGTCACATCGGGATCGTTGATATCAGATTCAACTTCTCTGTCCTGTCCATGGCCTTGATCCGGGCCTCCCTGCCGGCGGCGGACGAGTGGCTGTGGTTATGTTCGAGATAGACCACCTGCATCGGCTGCCGCCCCCGGAAATACTTGGCGCCGCTCCCCGCCGCATGTTGGCGGAATCGCCGTTCCATATCGGTGGTGATCCCGGTGTAGAGTGAGTTGTCGGAACAAAGGATGATGTAGACCTGCCATGCCATGTGGTCTATGGTTTTATGTATGCGTTCAGTCCGATGGTTACCGGCTTGCCGTCCACTTCGGCGGTAGTGACGGCGTTGCCCCTGGTGCTGGCCACCACGAGGGTCTTGCCGGATGCCGAAGGGGTCGGTTTCTCCAGGTCGATCTCGATACAGAGTTTGTTATTCCTGATTTCGACGTTCATTGCCATGGTGTGTCTCCTTTGATTCGCTTTGTGGGGCGATGAGTGGATCGGGGAGCGTGTGATGAAGACCAAGGGAATCCAGCCAAATGGCCAGCGCTCTCCGCACCTCTTGATCGACACGTGAAAAGACCCGCTGGACAGTATCGTGGGTGCAGGTACGGGAGTGCCCGGATACTTTGATCACCTGAAAGCCCAACTGGTCATGTGCTGCGTAAAACGCACGATAGAGAGGCGCATTGCTTAACGATCGTCCTGATCGTTTCGCAATAAAATTATTTCGTTCCAGGCCGGACCTTCTGCCCAACAGCCCGGCAACGCACTGGGAATCGGTATAGATCCGCAGATTTCCGCCAACTGGGCCGGTGAGTTTTTCCCGCGAATGCTCAAGCGCCCACAGCACGGTCTGGACTTCGAGTGTTGTGGATGACGTCTCCGTAAAACTTTTGATTTCAAGCCGCGCCGACACGTCGTCGAGCATGATGTCGTGCGGTTCAGCCTCCAAAAACGACACGGGAATCAGAAAAAAACCTCCAACACCCAGCTTGCGCTGGGGATTCAGGCTCACATCCGTGAAAAGGGCGAAGTTATTCATAAAATGGGGCGCCCCGATGGTCGAAATTTGCCGATCGAACGGCACTCCGCTTCATCGGACAAAGAGCGGGACGCTGGAACCGAGGCCATGGACGACGCTGGTGAATGCGTCCCGATTGTCCAGCTTGTCCCGGCCAAAACGCTCGGTAAAGAGAGCCTGAATGCGGGGAATCCGCGAGGTGCCTCCGGTTAGAAAGACCGTATCCATCTGCGCCGGAGTGAGACCGGAACGTGCCACGACCTCATCGATGCACTCCTCAATCTGCCGGAGATTTTGCCCGTTGATCGTCTCAAACTCTCCCTTGCCGATCTCCTCGCTGATGCACAGATCGCGCTCCCTGAAGCTTATCAGGGCCTGCTCTTGTTCGGAAAGTTCACATTTGGCCTTTTCAATGGCCTGGAACAGGAAAAACCCGTAATTGTCACTGATGATGTTCTCCAGGTGTTCGATGGCTTGACGGTCATCGGTGGTTCCCTTGATCACCCGGATATGCTCCCTGGTCTTGCGTGACCGCAACAGCGGGATACGGTGCCACTGACAGAGGGTATAAATGATACTCTTGGGAACATTGACCCACTCATCCTTGCCCATGGTCTTGTAACGGGCATAACGTCCGAAATGGTGCGCCACCTTGTCCCACATGATCTGGGAATCGAACTTGTCCCCGGCCACATAGACGCCCCCCAGGGAAAGCACGTCGCTACGCCGGTCGGAGCGGGCAAAGGCGCCCCCCTTGACGCGGATCACCGAGAAGTCCGATGTGCCGCCGCCGAAATCGCCGATGAACACGATCCGTTCCTGCCCGGCCTGCAGCGTCTCCTCAAAGGCGAGCGCCGCCGCGACCGGCTCATACTGGAACCAGATGTTCTTGAAGCCTGCCTTGCGGGCGGCCCGTTCGAGACGCTGTTCGGCAACGGCATCCTTGGCGGCATCCTCGGAAAACACCACCGGTCGCCCCAAGACCACGCTTTCCACGGGGCACCCCACATGCGCCTCCCCCCGAGCCTTGATCTTCCTCAGGATGATCGCCACCAGGTCATCGATGGCGTAACGTCTGCCGAACACCTCGGTGCTGTCGAAACTGGTGTTCGGCAGAAAGGTCTTGATCGACTGCATGAATCGTCCGCCGGCTCCATCGTCCACATACTGGCGAATGGCCTCCTGGCCGGCATAGATCTCATTTTCCTCGTTAAAATAGAGCACCGAGCGCATCAAATTCCCGCTACGGTCGTTGTCCTCCACAGCAACAACCTCAACCACATCATTTCTGTAAACCGACAACGCCGAATTGGTGGTTCCGAAATCGATACCGAATACGATCTGCAATTACAAACTCCTCAAACTACCCGAAATAGCCCAGCGTTCAGGACTTCATCATACCACGTCCCTCTGCTCAAAGGTGAGAAGGATGAAATAGATCGATGCCGTCGGGACCGCACCTCCCGGGGCTTATAAGGCAATGATGTACGTGGATGCCTGCAAAACTGGAAAGGGCGTCTGTCATCCCTCTCCTTGTGATTATCGAAGCCTCATATTGCGGGTTTTATTTGTGCGAATGGCCGGAGAACGCAGACATTGGCAGTGGGGCGATAAGTATGGCTTTGTGCTTCTGCCAACGGTGTGCTATCACTAGGTAAACCGGTATTTAAATAATTGGCGATTGCATGCGAAGCCTGCCGCCGCACCAATGGACCCCATGAATAGATTGAGCGTTACCCTTCTTCTTGTCTTTGTTCTCGGACTGGTTGCCTTTGCTACCTGGCAGCTCTTTGCCGGTAACCTGACGGCTTCCTTTTCAACCCTGCCTTTTTTGTTGATTATCTACTTGTTTGTGATGAAGTTGCGGCGCCGCGAAGAGTGACGTTCAAACCTGCCGTTTAGGGCTTTTCGTGTTCCTCGATCAGTTTCCGTACCTTGCTCAGATCATTTTCCGATAAACCATAATTTCAAGCAAGCTCAATTTGGGGTTTCGACCCAGAGCTTGGCCTCTCCGCCATCGCAATGGACATGGATATGAAGCCGCCGTTCTTCACGTGAAAAAAAGTAGAAACGGAATCCTTCTTTTTTGAATACGATGGGACTCACCGATCACACCCCATGACGAGGGGGTAAACGGGCTTAATATCTGAATCCTTCATATAACAATACCCCCGCCCAGGCAAGCCCGAACGGGGGTATATAGTACGCCATCAGCCTCTCAGCCTCAAGCTTTTCATCATAATGTATTACTTATATTCCGGCATCTCGTCGAACTGCAGATACTTGTAGATCTTCTCCTTGTTCGGCTCGATCTTTTCCTTGTAAACCTTCATGTACTCGGCCGGCGTGGGCAGTTGGCCCAAGAGCGCCGTTACCGCGCCAAGTTCGGCGGAACCGAGAAAGACCTTGGCGCCGTTGCCGATACGGTCATCGAAGTTGCGGGTCGAGGTGGAGAACATGTTGACGCCGTCGGGTACACGCGCTTGGTTGCCCATGCAGAGCGAACAACCGGCGATCTCGATACGGGCGCCAAAGGCGCTGTAGACGGAGAAGTAGGCTTCGTCCTTGAGCTGGGCCTGATCCATGCGGGTCGGCGGGCAGATCCAGGTGCGGACGTCCGGGTTGAACTTGCTGCCGCGCCAGATCTCGGCGGCGGCGCGGAAGTGGCCGATGTTGGTCATGCAGGAACCGAGGAACACGTCCTGGATCTTGGTCCCCTTGACATCGGAGAGCAATTTGACGTCGTCCGGGTCGTTCGGGCAGGCCAAGATCGGTTCCTTGATGTCGGCCAGGTCGATCTCGATCACGGCCGCGTAGTCGGCCCCCTTGTCGGCCGTCAACAGGGTCGGCTTCTTGAGCCATGCCTCGACTGCCTTGATGCGGTTCTGCAGGGTTTTTTTGTCCGAGTAACCGTCGGCGATCATCTTCTTCATCAGGGCCACGTTGGATTTGAGGTAGGTGGCAACCGACTTCTCGGAGAGTTGGATGCAGCCGGCGGCAGCCGAACGCTCGGCAGCGGCGTCGGTCAGTTCGAAGCCCTGTTCCACGGTCAGTTCGGGCAGGCCTTCCATCTCCAGGATACGGCCGTTGAAGATGTTGACCTTGTTCTTTTTGGGCACGGTCAAAAGGCCCTGTTTGATGGCCCAGTAGGGGATGGCGTTCACCGCGTCACGCAGGGTGATGCCGGGGTTGAACTTGCCCTTGAAACGCACTAGGACCGATTCGGGCATGTCAAGCGGCATGAAGCCCATGGCGCCGGCAAAAGCCACCAGGCCGGAACCGGCCGGGAAGGAGATGCCGATGGGGAAGCGGGTGTGGGAGTCGCCGCCCGTGCCGACGGTGTCGGGCGTGAGCAGGCGGTTCAGCCAGGAATGGATCACGCCGTCGCCGGGACGCAGGGCCACGCCGCCGCGCTCGGCGATGAAGCCGGGCAGGTTCTTGTGCATCTTGACGTCGGCCGGCTTGGGATAGGCGGCGGTGTGGCAGAAGGACTGCATGAACATGGGTGCCTGGAACTTGAGACAGGCCAATTCCTTCAACTCGTCGGCGGTCATAGGTCCGGTGGTGTCCTGGGAACCGACCGTGGTCATCTTGGGCTCGCAAGCCGTGCCGGGCAGGATGCCGGTCACGCCGCAGGCGGTTCCGACCATCTTCTGGGCCAGGGAGAAGGCCTGCTTGGCCTTGGGTTTGGGATTGACCGGTAGGGTAAAGACCGTAGTCGGCTGGAGCCCGAGGGCTTTTCTGGCCTTGTCGGTCACTGCGCGGCCGATGATCAGCGGGATGCGGCCGCCGGCACGGAATTCATCGGGCACGGTGTTGGGAGCGATGGTCAAATTGGAGAGGACCTTCTTCCCCTTCTCGTCGGTGATGACCCCCTTCTTGGTGTCGATCACGATCACGTCGCCGGTCTTCATGCCGGTCACGTCGGCCTTGAGCGGAAGGGCGCCGGAGTCCTGGGCGGTGTTGAAGAAGATCGGGGCTATGACGCCGCCGATGATCACGCCGGCGGTCTTCTTGTTGGGCACGCAGGGGATCTCATCGCCGATGGCCCACAGCACGCTGTTGCAGGCCGATTTCCGGGAGGAGCCGGTGCCGACCACGTCGCCCACAAAGGCTACCTGATACCCTTCCTTGCGGAATTTGGCGATGGTTTCAAGGCCGTCCTTGAAGCGGGTCTTGCCCATGGCCAGTGAGTGCAGAGGGATGTCGGGACGGCTCCAGGCGTCGCCGGCCGGCGAGAAGTCGTCGGTGTTGATCTCGCCGTCAACCTTGTAGACCTTGACCTTGATGGTCTCGGGAACGCCCTTGCGGTTGGTGAACCACTCGGCCTCGGCCCAGGACTTGAGCACCTTGGCGGCTGCGGCATTCTTGGCCTTGGCCAAGGCGGCAACCTCGTCGAAGGCGTCATACACGAGGGTGATGTGGGAGAGCGCGGTAGCGGCATCATCGGCCAGCTTTTTGTCTTTCAGGGCCGCAACCAGCGGGGCCACGTTGTAGCCGCCGATCATGGTGCCCAGCAGCTTGATGGCGGCGAGCGGATCGATCAGGGGGGACTTTTTCTGGCCGGTGACAATCTCGGCCAGAAATTCGGCCTTGACCTTGGCGGCCGGATCAACGCCCGGGGAAACGCGGTTGGTGATCAGGTCCAGTAGGAAGTCTTCCTTTCCCTTGGGAGGTTTGACCAATAATTTGCACAGATCACTGGTCTGCTCGGGCGTGAGCGGCAGCGCGGGAATTCCCTGGGCTGCCCGTTCTTTTTCATGGGCTAGATAGGCTTCGATCATCTGACATCCTCCTTTAGATATATACTGCGGTCGGTTATGCCGTAGCAAGCAGGTTTCACTCGTTAAAATGCATACTGTATACACTTCAAATCGGCGGCTGTCAATCGGTTACAGCTTGAAAACACCTGACTACCATACATCGACAGATGCGTACCCTACCACCTGACTATTATCGCCGGTAACATCGCCACTGGTTCCATAGGCCGCCAGCTCAGCCTGAGTGGCCCCCAACTCGCGGCTCGCCACCAGCATGACCGCAGTCGGAATCACCCCGCACATGGTGATGTGTTCGTCATGACAGATCTTCATCAATCCTTCGGGATCAAAGGCCAGCACCCGCGCCAACGCCAGTTCGTCCTTGCGCCGGGCCGAGTCGGCCGATTCGTAATGTGTCATGTCCGAACTTGCCACCATCAGCACATCCTCGCCATATGCCCGTATCGCTGCGGCAATGCCTTTGCCGATCTCCCGAACGGCCGCAAAATCACCGTGGCCGAGACAGAGTGCGGCCATGGTCGCATCGGGGCGCAGATATTGAATAAAGGGAACCTGTACCTCAAGGGAATGTTCGAAACGGTGGGCGCTGCTGTCCGATTCAATAAAGGGGACATGGTGTTGCAGCAGCGTATTGAGGCGCGGGTTGATCGCGGTACGGCCGAGGGGGGTCAGCCATTCTCCCTCCGGATAGAGGGCGGCTGCGGCACCCGCCCCATGGTGGTTGGGACCGATGATCAGAACGGCGGGAGGTATGGCTATCCGGCCATAGACCTTACCGGCGATGGCACCGGAATAGATGTAACCCGCATGAGGCGCGACGACTCCCAGGACACGCCGCTTTTCCGGCACGGCCGGGACCAGTCCGGAAAGGACGCTTTGAAGCTGCTCCCGCGTACCAGGATAAAACTGTCCAGCAACTGCTGCATGACGTTGCATGGCGTACCTCCTGTAGTAATCAAACATCTACGGATTCAGTGGTTCATCAAAGGGTAGCGAACTGTCATCCAAATCAGCCGTGTCCGGTTCCAGCGGCAATTCCTCCTGGCGTTCAAACCGGGGCGTCTCGTCAAGAGACTGCATTTCGCGTAACGTCGGCAGACTTTTCAAGTCCTTAAGACCGAATACTTCAAGGAACTCTTTAGAGGTTCCGTAGATCAGCGGTCGGCCGGGAATATCCTTTTTGCCAAGGATCTTGACTAATTTTTTTTCCAGCAGAGACTTGAGCACGCCGCCGCAATCAACGCCGCGCAGGTGCTCGACCTCGGCACGGGTTATCGGTTGGCGATAGGCGATGATGGCCAAGGTTTCCAGGGCCGACTGGGAGAATTTGGCGGTCTTGGTCTTTACGTGACGGACGACGTATTCATGCAGTGCCGGGCTGGTTCTGAACTGCCAACCGCCGGCCACCTCCGCGAGGCAGAAGCCCCCTCCCCGCCCTTCGTGAAATTCGACCAGATTGGTCAATGTGGTTTTGATGGCGCTACGTTCGTATTCAGGCAGCATCTCGCAGAGCCGGTCCAGGGAAAGGGCTGAATCGGCGGCAAATATGATGCTTTCGATAATGGCAGGCAAAGACATGGTCAATTCCCCAGCGGCCTTTATACGACAGGTTGAGCAGCTTCGTTGTCAACATCCGACTGTCCCGGTGCAACGGCAGGAATGAACCAGATGGCGCCACATTCTTCGTTCTGGAAGATGCGGATGAGTTTGAGGCGGCACAGTTCCAGGAGGGCCAGAAAGGTGACAATGATCCGTTCACGGGTCTGCTCGTCCCGGACAAGTTCATCGAACTGAAGTGTATCACGTTCCTGAAGCAGGGAAAGTATTTCATTGATACAATCGGCGATACTGAGGGAGTCGCCGGGGGCGACATCGTGGAAACTTTCCGCCGGGATACGCGCCAGGAGAACCCGGAAGGCATCGACAAGCTCAAAGAGCGACATCTCCAGCGGCCCCTCGTCGCTGCGGGCCTCGGCCAGCGACGGATCGGGACAGGTCCGCGCAAAGACCTCGCGCCCCAGAAGCGCCCTGGCGCCAATGACCATGCCGGCCTCCTTGTACTGCTGGTACTCCAACAGCCGCCGGATCAATTCGGCGCGGGGATCACCCTCTTCTTCCTCCCCTTCTTCCTGGCCATCCGGCGGCAGCAGCATGCGGGATTTGATGTGCAACAGCGTGGATGCCATCAGCAGGAAGTCGCCGGCCACATCCAGATTGAGCACCTTCAGCAACTTGATGTAATCCAGGTACTGGCGGGTGATATCGGCGATGGAAATATCGCAGATATCGACCTCGTTCTTGCGGATCAGATGCAGCAGCAGGTCCAGCGGCCCGTCGAATTTGTCGAGATGAACGCTGTAGACATCGCGGATGTCCCCAAGAAGTGTGGGATTTTCCTCCCGAACTTGACTCATCGGCGCCATGCCCGGTCCGGAACCACGGTCAGATCTTCAGGGCGTCGCGGACTTCGGCCATGACGGCATCGGATATCTCCGAAGCACGACGGCTGCCGTCCTGCAGCAAATCGTTCACAAATTGCGGATGAGTAGCCAATTCCGCCCGTTTTGCCCGGCAGGGCGTCAGGCGTTCATTCATGCACTCGGCCAGGATGCGTTTGCACTCCACGCACCCGATGGCGGCACTGCGGCAGGCCGGGATGATCTCGTCCAGCTTTTCCTGGGGCACGTAGATGCGATGAAGGTTGAATGCCACGCAGACATCGGGTTCGCCGGGGTCGCTCTTCCGAACCCTGGCCGGATCGGTCATCATGGATAAAACCTTCTTGGTGGTCTCCTCGGCCGTGTCGGAAAGATAAATGGAGTTGCCGTAGGATTTGCTCATCTTGCGGCCGTCCAGGCCGAGCAGCTTGGGGGTCTCGGTCAGAAGCGCCTCAGGCTCGGGAAACACATTGCCGTACAGAAAATTGAAGCGCCGGGCGATCTCGCGGGTGATCTCAAGGTGCGGCAGCTGGTCGTGCCCCACCGGCACGCGGGTAGCCTTGTAGAGGATGATGTCGGCCGCCATCAGCACCGGATACCCCAGAAAGCCGAAGGTGGAAAGGTCCTTGGCCTCCAGGTTCTCCTGCATCTCCTTGTAGGTGGGGCAACGTTCCAGCCACGAGACCGGCGTAATCATGGAAAGGATCAGGTTCAGTTCCGAATGGTGCGGCACATGGCTTTGGCGGAAGACGATGCTTTTGGCCGGGTCGAGGCCAAAACCGACCCAGTCCAGCACCATCTCGTTGATACTGTCACGGATGCCCGAAGTATCGGCGTATTCCGTCGTCAATGAATGCCAGTCAGCCACAAAGAAAAAACAGTCAAAAGAGTCCTGGATCTTGATCCAGTTTTCCAGTACGCCGTGATAATGGCCGATGTGCAGTTTTCCGGTCGGCCGCATGCCGCTGACTACGCGTTGTTTCATTTCAGTGCTCCAAAAAAGATGTAGTTAATGGAACGGATACTAGCGCATCATGAGTCGTGTCACCCCGAGCACCAGGTCGCTCTGTGGGCCTGCCAGCACATGGACTCCCACGTTGAGAATCGGCATGATGGCATAGGAAAAGATATTCGTAAAGAACACCAGCACGATGATGATCACCATGCCATACGGTTCGATGCGGGCCCAGGCCGCGGCCTGGCGATGCGGTAAAAGTCCGACCAGCACCCTGCCTCCGTCGAGCGGCGGCACCGGAATCATGTTGAAGATCGCCAGCAAAAGGTTTATGTAGACCGAAAAGGCCAGCATCAGGGCAACGGGATCAACCAGCATGGACATGGGCGAGCCCGGCGTGACCGTCGAGTTGTCGATCACAATCAGGCCCCGCAGCAAAAAGGCGGAAACAGTCGCCAGAAGGATATTGGTCACCGGTCCGGCGGCAGCGACCCAGATCATGTCCCGTTTGGGATTGCGCAGATTTTGAAAGGTCACCGGAACCGGTTTGGCCCAACCGATACCGATGAAGAAGATCATCAAAGTGCCGATAATATCGATGTGCTTGATCGGGTTAAGGGTCAGCCTGCCGAGCATGCGCGCCGTGGGATCGCCGAAGCGCCAGGCGACAAAACCATGGGAAACCTCATGGCAGACAATGGCCAGCATACCCGGTACGAGCATGACTGAGAGCTTAAAGAGAAAATTATCCATGGACATCCTTCGGGACTTTATAAACCGTTTGTCTTTCTAACAGACTGGCGGGGTAAAGTCAATTGAACCCAAATTTTGGTAGTGTAAAGAATTTTTCGCTTTTTTCTTAGCAGTTCCTCTTTTGCAGTTAGGCCGCCTCTTCAATATCGAATTTCAGTTCCATTTCTTGTTCTTTGAGAAGATCGATGTTGAGATAGCGTTTCGATCCCCACTGAGTCCCGGCAATGTGGCGCAGCCGCGCAGCACATAGCATCAGTGCTGAATGTCCGTCAGGGAAAGCACCGACGACCCTGGTACGCCTCTGGATTTCTTTCATGATTCGTTCCAGGGCGTTGTTGGTCCTGATTCGGACTCGGTGTTCCCGCGGGAAGTCGAAATAGGTCAAGGTTTCGATGATTGATTCCTGAACCTTTTTGGCCGCTTCCTTGAGCTTCATCGCTTCCAGTTTGGCAAAGACCGCTTCTGCCTTTTCAATAGCCGCTTTCTTGTCCTCCGAGGCGTGGATCGCCTTGAGCATGGCCGCTACTTCAGGCATCCGCTTTGCCGGCACGACACTGAAGACATTGCGGTAGAAGTGGACAGTGCAACGTTGCCATTTGCTTTCCGGGTAGAACTCGGCCAAGGATTCAACTAGACCGATGCAGGCGTCGGTAACAAAGAGGCGAACGCCGGTCAGCCCTCGTTCCTTGAGGTGATGCAGGAAGTTCGACCAGCCGGCCTTGTCTTCCTTGGCCCCTTCGCAGACGCCGAGAATCTTGCGATAGCCATGCTCGTTTACGCCAATGGCGACCAATACGGAAACGTTGCTGACTTCGCCGCCCCAGGAACGCTTCAGGACTATGTCGTCCAGGTAGACATAGGGGTGATCGCCCTTAATGGGGCGATTGCGCCATTCCTCAATCTTGGCATAGACCTTTTTGTTGAGGTTGCTGATGGTGCCGGGACTTACCTTAGTCCCCCACAGGGTTTCGGTTATATCCTCGATACGACGAACAGAGACACCCGCCAGATACATCTCGATCAGCGATTCCTCGATTGACGCTTCCCGGCGGCGGTAGCGCTCGATAATTGCCGTTTCAAAGGTCTGTTGCCGCAGTTTCGGCATGTTGAGCGTTACTTCCCCGGCCTTTGTGTGAAGCTTGCGCTGGTAGTGACCTGCCCGCGTGTCGGTTCTGGCATCGTTTCGCTGATATTTCTCCGCGTTACAAAGCCGATCCGCCTCGGCATTCAGCATGTTGTTGAGGGTATCCTCAACCGTGTTCCTTACCATTTCTCCGAGGTGATCGCGTACTGCGCTCTCATTCAGTTGGATTATTTGCGCCTTTTTAGTAGAATGATCCTCCACGGCAGTGTTCTCCTTTCGGGTTGAATTTGCGTTTGGCGACTCAATTCTAACCGTTTTGAGGCACTGCCGTGACTCTTTTTAAAAAAGCGAAAAATATTTTACGTTATCCAAATTTTGGTATTAGGTCAGTTTGAAAGAGAGTTATTTCAGGCGGGATAATTCGTTTGGTGAGAGATCGGGCGATTTACGGAGGCAATTCAAAATGGCTTGGATGATTTGCGGTTTCAGTGTTCCAATCCTCTTCATTTCTCCAAATTTATTTGCAACGGACATAGCAAGGGCTGGGATGGGATATAGTTCTTGAAATTGTACCCAAGTTTTTAATTCAAAAACATTGTCCTCTTTAGCATTCAATACGTATAGGTTGTCACTAGAATAACATCCTTGGTTGTCGTGAATTTTTCGCTTTGACGTTGTTTTGATAAATAACCAATCAGAATCCCCATCAGGTTCATTAACGACAATAAGTCTTTTATCAGACTCACCACCGTCTCCAAAAGGAAATTTCTTATATAGAAATACCTTACCTCTGTGTGGTGGCGGCGAGTTCACGCAATATCATCCTGTCGTGTATGATTTCCTGAGCTTCTTCAAGAGAAATGCTGCCTTTTTGATTATCTAAGGCAAGAATATAATCAATTGCGGCTTTTTCACCCTTAGATTTCAAAGTCTTATCCCATGGGTGGTTAGGCAGATGGGAAGCCTCCACCATGTCCTCTGCGCGAGCTTCTTGGAATATAAATGCAATCTGTTCCAGTAATTTTATTTCTCGTTGGCTGAACACATCTTTATTAAATTTTGATTTACATTTAATCGTAACCGATTTTTTTTCAGGAAGTTTACAGATCGATAGTGCTTTTGATAGGTCTGCTGGTGGGTTATCAATCTCATTACCAAACGCAACCGGGTATGGCCCGAACTGCCAAGCGTAATATTGGAGATCGGTCACGGATTTCGCAGTTTGCCGAAAATGCATGAAATCTAAATAATAAAGCAGCTTTACGAGTTTGGTTTTACCGCACATTTTTGTATGGCTACAAAAATATATTACAGCGTTGATAAGTTTTTGTCGTTTGAAGTCCATGCCCTAAACATATCATGGAATAAAAATATTTATCAAATTAAATTTAATCTGTCAGCTTTGCTATCTCCCCCAAGCTCCAAACGTGATCGGTAATCCCCGCCTCCATTGCAGGTGTCACCTGTAACGTCTTGTGAATCCCGCCGAAATTGTAATACATAAAATAAAGAGCCGTAGCGAAAAAATGGTTTTTAACCTTTTTTCTAAATCTATTGGTTAGGCGGGTAAAGAGCCTCATGATCATACGCATAGTCAGGTTTTGCCGTTCCACGTAACTTGTAGAAATATGCGTTGGTTCTGGGTCGCCGGTAATCGGCACCATCTCAGCGCCGGTACATTCAACAGGGCTGCAACGACGTTCATCATCCTGGTTTGATCTTCCGTACACTGCACAAAGTATTGCATAATCAATTTCAGAGCCAAAGACATTTTCAACCGCTTTCAGATATACCTTGTGGCCGTCTGTAGTAAGCTGTGTGCGGGGCTGGCAAGGTCTAAAATGAAAATAAAACCATATTAAGCATCACGCTTGCCAACCATGAAAGAGGCAATAAGTTTTGTATCAGCACAAAGGGCCGTCCAGGTGTAAACATCGCCATAACCCAATTGGCCTTTCAAATCTTCAGGCACATTCATAGCAGAAAGACCATATCTTAGTCACAGCCTACCCTTTTGCAGGGAAGGTCACGCAAGATCCTATCCTGATAATCAGCACAGGCCTGCCCGAGTTCCACAACAAGCTTTGTCACAATATTTTTAGCGGCCCCGGTGATCTTGACGGCAGAACGAATACTTATCCCTTCTACTAAGCATCCGACCACTTGCGCCCTTTTCTCTATACTCAGCTTGTTCATGGTATCCCCCATAAGCATTATTCAGCCTATGGTTACTTTATAACCTATTTGCTTACGTTTTCATGCATATAAGTCAGTTGAGATTATTTTACTACCGAGAGGGCAGGCCGTCGCGCAGATTTTTCAAGGTAAAGCCCACAACACTCATCTTCATCTACATAATGGACTATTGTTGCAAGATCTTTGACAGTATAGCTCAAATCTTCCATATGAATATTAATAAGGCGTTTTAACAACATAGGTGTTTCTTTCGGGATATCCAATTCAGCGGGTTCCCTTGTTCTATAACCAGCCTTTGACAATTGCATATACAGGTATTTAGTTTGCCTTTCTGTAATTTGTCCTAATTTTGCTGCTCGATAAATGAGAGCTGACATTGCAACTTTCCAATAAAGTTTAAGCGAAGACAATTTATGCAAACTTAAATAAGCGAGACTGGGTTTAATATCAGCTTCTGGCATTAATAACTCTGAAGCAAACATATCAGCTTCTTTTTCCATATCTTCAGATGGATATTTATGCATGACTATATGACCCAACTCATGGCATAGGGTAAAACGTAATCTGTCTCCAGGTATATTTTTATTCACAAATATAATAGGAGGAGTCCTATCATTAACATTAATAGTTACTCCGTCGATCATATTTGTATCGAAATCACAATGAACTACAATGATTCCTGATTTTTCCAAATAACGAGTCAAGTTATCGACGGGGCCTCTTGGCAGCAACCATGCTTGTCGCACCATTCTTGCGATTTTACACGGATCATAGTGTTCATCTATGTCATAATAAGGCACTTTTATTTCGATACCTTCTACTGATTTAAGAAAGGATTTTATATGAAGCCTGTAAATATTTGTGATTGCATCTATTTTGCAAAGGGCTTTAGCTGGCAGAGAAACCCTTTTCCTATGCTGACTCATTCCGGCAGAATACACCTCGTCAGTCTGATAAAAGAAGGATTCGCGGTATTTAGTAACTTTAACCACACCATCTAAAAAATCTTCAGAAACGCCTATAAGACCCTGCTCTATTTTAGAGACTGTGCCTTGCGTGACGGTTCTATTTTGAACTTCTCCAATGCGTTTAGCTAATTCACCCTGAGTCAATCCTCTTGACTCTCTGGCCAATGTTATCATTTTAGGATTTATCTTTTGACTCATCCTTAGTTTCCTCCGGCAAAAGATCTTTTCTAGGACGTATCGGCAAGATTTCATCAAAGTTTTGCTGAACAGGGAGTTCAGTAAAGCCATGCTCTGTGCCACCAAGCAAGATTTCCCATTCATTAAATTTACCATTACGCTTTGTAATAGCAGCAGCAAGTATTTTTGTTTCAAATCGATCTGCGGTATACCCAGCATTTAGGATTGTATGTCCTTTAAATCCAGGTATTTCAAGTTGTTGCTTTTCAAGGGCATGGGCTTGTTGCGTGGGAAAGTTACTTGTGAGTCTATTAATGTCTAGTTTTTTGAAACGAATCAAATACCGCTCAATCTTCAGAAAAAAATAACCGTTGCTATTAATTAATTTTGTTTCTTTGATCCCACTAAAGTGCTCCTGTATATTGAAGACTATGAAGTCTCGTACAACGTTCCGTTTTGTGCGAAGATTGTACTTGTGCCACTTAGGATCATCTAGACCCTCATGCCATGCATCAATAATACAGCTTCTAATAAGCGGAATATGGGGCTGGAGGATGGGTTCAGCGATTTCTTTTGGCACGATAGCCTCCCTTAAAACGAGATGAGCATATCCTACCAAGATATTGTCTTTTTACAAGTAAATTATTCCAAAAATTATTCCAAGGATTATTCTTGGGTCTTCCAACGCGCTTGGGCGGTCTTTTGCGCTATTTCCTTCCGTTGCTCGGCATCAGTTTCTCTGCTCTAGCTCTACCTCCCTTCTGCCCCCAACAGTCCCCATTGCTACGGCATAGGGATTTCTTGTATCTGGCACTTCAATGGGTTCGCTATCATCGGTTGTAGCATCAACGACAGCGTGAGCGATCTGGCAGAAATTGAGATGTTTTCCTTTTATCTTTTTCATGGGAAAAGCATAGCATAGGCGGTCAAGCATTTCAATGAGGCGGAAATTCAAACTGACCCACTACCCAGATTTTCTATTAGGGTCCGAGATGCTGCCGAGCCATATACCGAGCAGCTTGTTGTCGTAATATGTCCGGCAAGGCTCTTGCAGAAGTTTTGCTCCCCCTAATGAAATATCCAGATGATGCCGGAACGGAAAGAGGCGGGGATGAACCCCGCCTCTTTGGTGCTGCTATTCCGTCGAAACGGCTTAGATGTCGTAGTACAGAGTGAACTCGATCGGCACCGGACGCATGCGGACCGGGTTGACCTCGGCTTCGGTCTTGTACTCGATCCATTTCTCGATGACGTCGGGGGTGAACACGTCGCCCTTGAGCAGGAACTCGTGGTCGTCTTCA
>JARLHN010000024.1 GCA_031292255.1 Oryzomonas sp.
AAGGTGTCGAGACCGAGGGGCAGTTGAAGTTCCTCAGAAAACAAAAATGCGATATCATACAAGGGTATTATTACAGCCGTCCTCTGCCGGCCGCGGAACTTGCCGAATTTCTACGAAACAATCTTCCGGAGAAAGAGTGCGAAGAAATTCAGGTGTAATCGGCTTTTTATCGTCAAATCAGATATTCACCCTGATCGGCAGGATAACCGTAGTCAACCCATTCCATTGCAGACGGCGCTGGATAGCGAATGCGGTTTCGTTGTGCAACAAGCGATGATAAAACTTCTCCAAACGGAATGTGAGCTGTCCTGTAAAGACCGTCGAGCGCGGATAAACTTCAGCTAACTGCTGACATAATTCCGTGGCACTTTCCACCACATCGGTTCCAACGGCCATCCGGTAATCAGCGGCAAAGCCAAGCTTGCGGGCCAGTCCCACGTACTTCTCCAGTCCCTCCTGCACAGACTGCTCAAGAGCCGCCACTTCTTCGGCACCCTTGAACGACCCCGAATCGATCACCGCCACCGAGACAAAGATGACGTTTTTATACGTTTTGGGAAATGTTGTCAGGAGGGTGAGGAGCGTGTGTACTCCAAAACCGCTATAACCGGACACCAACTGGATTGCGGTTGCTGCGTTATGGTCGGTAGCATCGGTATTAGGCAGACCGGAGGAGGGGAAATCAAGGAGCATTTCGTCAAGTTGATTGACCCCTGCACGCACTTTCAGGTAATGGCCTTTGACTATATAACAGAGGGCAATAACCACTGAGGTTATAAGCAGCGTCAGCCACCCCCCCTCTGCAAACTTTTCCACGGTGGTGATGACCAGAATGGTGGCACATATGGCCAAGCCAAGGAGGTGGATGCTCAAGTGCTGCAACCATTTTGGATCTTCTTTGCGGCGTTGGATGAAAAAGCGGGACATGCCCAGCTGGGAGAGGGAAAAGGTGACGAAGACGTTTATAGAATACATTACGATCAGCGCATCGACTGAACCTTTTGTATAAAGCAACAATGCAATCGTGGCTGAACCCATCAGCATGATGCCGTTGCGCATGGTAAGCCGCACGGACAATGCAGCAAAGCGGTGGGGAAACCATGAGTCAACCGCCATATTCGACATAACCCTTGGCCCATCCACGAAACCCGTCTGGGCGGCCACCAGGAGCAGGGCGCCTTCCGAGAAGATGGTGATAAAGGCTATTACGTTGCCCATGGGCCATTTGGCGAACAAGCCGTCGGCCAACACGGCATTGAGGGTTTTGCCCTCAACCGGCGTGATCCCTATGAGAGAGTAACAGAAAAAGAGGACGCCGGCGGTAAAGGCCAGGGAGGTAGCCATGTAGACCATTGTTCGCTTGCCGGTTTGCACCCGCGGTTCGCGCATGATCTGCAGTCCGTTGGAAACCGCCTCGATACCGGTATAGGTACCGCCCCCAAGAGAATAGGCCCGCAGAAACAGCAGCAAAATGCCGAAAATGCCAATGGTGGAGAGGTCATGATGTAAACCGGTTTTAAATTCATGCGCCAGCGGCACAAATCTATCCGTATGCATGAAAACACCGTACAGCAGCATTACGATGTGGGTAACGACGAAGGTGGCGAAAATGGGCGCCATCACCGCAATGGACTCCTTGACCCCCCGGATGTTCAGTACTATCAGGAATACGGCCAAAAAACAGGCGAAAGGGACCTTGTAGTGATGATACCCCTGTGGGATGTAGCTGAACATGGCATCCACGCAGGCTGCAATGGAGACGGTAATGGTCAGCACATAGTCCACCAGCAGCGCGCTACCCGAGACAACGCCCGCCTTCTCTCCCAGCATGTGAGTGGCAACTATGTAGCCGCCGCCGCCATGGGGAAAGTGCTCGATAATGCGAGAGTAAGCATAAGAGATAATGAAAACGGTCAGGGCGGTTAATAACCCCAGCATAATGGCCAGATAGGTATGTTGCCCCAATGCGCGAAAGGCCTCTTCCGGCCCATAGGCCGATGACGAGAGGCCGTCGGCTCCCAGGCCAACCCAAGCCAAAATCGGAATCAAGGACATTTTATGAAAGAGATTCGCGTCCTTAAGTTGTTTGGGAGCACCAAAAATCAAGAAACGAAATTTTTGATACAAATTCCCTGAGCCATTATCTTTTTTATCTGGTGCCACGTTGCCTCCACAATAGTTTGAATAACATTTTTTCCCATAAAAACCGCTCCGGCAATGGCCCGCGCACAAAAAAAAGCCGCAGGCATAATACCAGCGGCTTTCATACGCTCTTTGCCCTTCCAAATCCCTACGAGGTTAGCTGACGGGCTCGGGTTTGAAAGTCCCCTATCCTGATACATCTCGACGTTGAGAAATATCAGCAATTCGCCCCAAAAACTTGGGTCCCCCGCACCCATCAACGATAAATGGGTCTCGGTTGTCTGCATTCTGTTTTGTTGGAAATATACAGAGTAAAATTTTTCTGTCAAGATTGAATTTGAGACTGTTGAGGTAAAAGTACGTCCTCATCCCGCCAGAACTATCCCTCCCATGTCGGTGTCCGCCTCGCGGATGAAACGGTCGAAGTCGTTTCCGGCCAAACCGGCCATCTCTCCCAAGGTTACCGTCTTCAAGGTGTTTAATTCGTAGTCTCCGCTGTTGTAGGTGGTCGTGTAGAAAGAAATCCGTTTTTCCCGATCAAGCCCCATGGCCAGTAACTGCCGGGCACCACGCTGAATGAGGGCCAACTTGTCAAGCAGGTCGGCACGGCTCCTCACCGACCAGACTCCGAGGTAGACCGGACTGTCGGGATTGCGCACATCGCCCACAAGCTCTCCACGCAGCAGTTCATCACGCGGCCGCCCAAGGTAGGGAACGAAATCAAGATGCTCCGCCAGCTTGCGGTCGGTGGTGAAAAACCTGCCGCTGTCCGGGTCGAGGGTAAATATCATGGTACGGTCAAGAGTCTGGCCATAACTCTGGAACAGCACATCCTTGTACTCGTTGAACGATACGTTGTTGCTCAGCCAGGTTTCATTGCGGTTGATGCGGCTTGTTATGCCGAGTAGCCAGGAACCGATGGAGGGGTGATCGATGCGGCATTTGCGCACCTCGTTTTTCAGGTGATCGAAGCCATGGCCGCCGAAGCGGTAGAGCAGCACATTCTGGAAGATATCGCGCACATTGTTGTAGCGGCTGAAGTGATAGATCAGGTCGTAGCTGAATAGCTCCATCTGGCGCAACTGCCAGATGAACGCGGCAATTTCGGTGCGGCTGCCGGCGGCATTCAAGGCAATGTACTGGCTTGATTTGATGAATCGGATATAGCGGCTCCATAGCTCATTGAGAAGGAGGCTGGTGCGGGTGGTGCTGCGTTTGAAGGTGATGGTCCAGCGGGTGAACTTACCCGCCTCGCTTTCCACCCTGATATTGTCGCTTCCGAAAGAGGCGTACACCTGGCGCGTGCCAATCCCCTCCCCTTCGTGCGGCCCTTTGGAGGTGTGACCGACAAAGAGCGGCACGTTATCCGGGCCGGGCACAAGCCGCTCGGCCGCCATACCGATGCCGTTGTCGCTGATGGCCAGGATTATGCTGTCATCGAGCTGCTGCAAGCTGAATTCCATCACGCCGCGCCGACCGCTCTCGCGGATGGCATCCATGGCATTGGCCACGATATTGATCAGTGCGCGACTGAAACCGACGTAGGTGCCGCTGACCGAATCAATGCGCGACGCACAGGAGAAACGTACCTCGCAGCTACTGTCCACCGCCTCGATATACGGGATGACTCGCTCGAACAGCAACTCCTTGAGCGATACTTTGTGGGACAGATGTACGGTGTCTTCGTACATGTTGAGAATGTTGAACATAACCCGCGTTTCGCGGGTGATATCCTCGGCAATCTTGCTGAAATTATCCACCGACATCATGGCAGCCATGTCGGAAAGCACGCGCAGCGATTTCCGCACGTCATGGCGCACCTTGCTCAATTCCTCGACAATGGTCACTTCCGGCCGGGTAGAGGCCGCCGTGGTTTCGCACAGAACCGCGGCCGTCGCCTCCATCAGTTGGAAGGTCATCTTGCGGTAGACCACGTGCTCGGCAACGACGAACCCCTTGCTCCTGAAAAATTCGATGGAGCTGACCAACTTGTCCCAGACATAGAGGTAGATATGGGCATTGGGCGCCACGGAGTAGGCCAAACGGTTAACCAGCGCCGTGCCGATCCCTTTGCCCCGGCCGAACGGACTGGTTATCTGGCGGTAGATATGAAATTTATTCCGGTCTGGAGTGGCATACACCTGCATGAAGCCGAGCACTTCTACCCGATCCTCCCACACATAGCTGTGCTGATAGTCCATGTCGATGGACTTATCAAGGATATAGGGAGAAGGGATTGCCAGCGAATCGATGTTCAGCAGCGGCTGCTGGGCAATGTTTTTTTCATCTTGAGGGGTGAGCAGCCTGATGTGGGGATGCTGCCCGCTCTTCGTTAAAGTAGTCATATCGCTGTCGTTGCAACGGGTTGAATGAAGTCTTTGGCAACTGCTTCTCTTAGGATCATTGCATATATACAACAATTGTCACTTTTTGTGTTGATTAACGTCGATCTTCCGCTAACGATCAAGCCCCCTTTTTAAAGAGGGAAACCATGTGGCGGTGATGGCCAATTCAGAATGAATGGTCCAGTCCGGAGTTTCCTTGAGTGCAGCTTCACAAATATGAAAAGCCCGCATTTTATAGCGGGCTTCACTTTAATCTGACTTTTCCCATTTCATGGGTCTTAGGCATCATTCATAAGCCTATGATGGACTTCCTATGTATGTAAATTACCCGGTGGCGTGTCTTCCGTCATGCGTTACCTCCTTGGCTGTTTCTACAACCTGGGAAACCTGTTCATTGACCCATGAACTCCTTGTGAACCATTTTTTGTGTTGCAGGTATGACTACCTTAAGTTCACTATATTCCATCCGAACTATAAAATAACAGACTGTTTTTTATTTTTTTTGAAGTGTATAATAAGAAATTGTGTGGGTGGCACCGGTCCCCTAAAGCCCTTTCCCTAAAATATTCGCCACGTTACCCGTCAAACCTATCCAAAGCCTTGCCATACAACCTTCCCCGTTAAATCGAACGTTATTTTTCAGCAGTATTCGTAAGCCCTACAGCAGGTATCTTCCAGACACCGGGAGTTTAACGTTATCTTAATATCTTAAGGCTCACTTAAGAATCATGAAATATGATAACGCCCGTTGCACCCTCTCGTCCGTTTCAGAACCCAAACCAGCTTAATGTCCATTGTCTAACCAAAAGTTTAATCAAGTAATAAGAAAAAAATTATTATACAGCAACTTAACAGGATTAATCATCTTCACTTTTAGTACTGAACCTCTATTACTTACTATCAAGCATTTCATAAGACAATAGCATAAATAATTTGTATCCGTTTAAATG
Source organism: Oryzomonas sp. (assembly GCA_031292255.1). Taxonomy (GTDB): domain Bacteria; phylum Desulfobacterota; class Desulfuromonadia; order Geobacterales; family Pseudopelobacteraceae; genus Oryzomonas. Next base: position 5,438 of record JARLHN010000024.1, read on the forward strand.
ATATCGACTTGTATTATATATAAACAAATATATTAGATTATCTTAAAATATACTGTTTATTTGGGTCAACCATAAATTTTTTTGGCACTCGTTATATATATTATTACATAACGGTTGGAATTTGTTTTTATACGTTCTGAAAGAAAGTTTGCCTCGTGAGAATATTCTAGGACCGCTTTTAGCCCTCATAGAATATCCACAAATTTCATATAGGTAAGGAGGAAGAAAAATGGACTATCTCGGAAAGCAGAAAACACTGGCGGTTGGTCTGGCAGCAGTATTATTAGCATTACCGCAGTTAGCACTGGCTGATCTTGAAATCAACAAATACGGAGTGAATTTAGGGGTGTATGCCGTTCTCGATGCCGGTTACGGGTATCTTGAGCATTCATATGGCGGCAGCTCGGTTTTTGCGTCGACAGTCAACCCCTATAATTTGAATAGCTCAAGCGGTAGCTTCAACGGTATCTATACTGGTGGCGTATCCATGTCGCGTTGGGGCGTCAGGGGGGATGTTGACCTGGGGAATGACAGGAAGGGTTTCTTCAAATTAGAGTCTGCCATTGACGTTAATTCCGGACAACTAAGCAATAATGGACAGTCGATTTTTAATGCCATCAATCATGGAGGGTCGAGACCTCAATCGGCCAATGGCGCCAGTGCGATCAATGGCCAGTTGTTCTCGCGCGCCGCTTATATCGGTATTTCGGATCCCCTGTTCGGTTCTTTGGAGATTGGGCGCACGACTAACTTTTCCCTGGATCAAGTGGGCGAATATGATCCGGTGCAAGCGGCTCTGTTGTTTTCGCCGCTCGGTTTTTCCGGTGGCATTGGCGGCGGATTGGGCGCAACGGAAAACACTCGTCTCGATGACAGCATTAAATACGAAAATAAACTGAGTGGATTAAAATATGGTGGCGTGGAGCTTGGTGGCATAACTTTCGGTTTGCAATATAAATTCGCTAGCGGCTCCACCGATCAGTCGGCAGGTTCTGCCTATGTAGCAATGCTCGGGTATGACTATGGCCCGTTCAGCCTCAAGGGGACATATTCGCAAACGTTCAACACGGTTGCGTGGGCAACACAATATTCCAACGTTGTCTCACCGGATGCCAATTTGCAAATTGAAAATACCCAGGGTTATATGCTCACCGGCATGTATAAGATAAACCCTGATGCCACGGTGAAAGCAGGTTACGAATACTCGAAAATCAGTGCTCCATCGAACACGAACCTGACTAATATTGTGAGTTACTATGGTATAACACTACCTGACACGGCTGTTAATGCATCTCCTGACCAGTATTTCGAAACCTTCTGGATCGGCGGTGATTACAAGTTCACCAAAAATTTTGATCTTGGCGCTGGATATTACCATATCAACACCTATAATGAACCGGATAAGGGTAAAGACTACATAGCCAATGCCTACTCTGTTTTGGCCGATTATACCTTTAACAAATACTTTGACACATACGCAGCCATAATTATTATGAAATACAATGGCGAAGGGTTGGACAAGCACACACCAATAAACGCCTATTCAAGTAATGCCATGTGTGGTACCGGTATACGTTTCAAGTTCTAACGGCAAAATAACTTTAAAAGAATATTACCTCACAAACGTTTTAGCACATATTCTGTAAATTTTTCACAAAACGGCACAAAGGGAGGTAGCCTATTCGGCACCTCCCTTTCCATTGATCACAGTACAATATGCATGTTCTTGTGTGATATCCAGCTCATGATGTAATCTGGTAACAACTTACAAACAACTTGTCCTGATCAGACAATCGGGTTTGCCACTAATGGCCAACCATAGCCCCTGTGATCTGAAATCAGGATTTATTGTCTGTAATGCTCGATCAGGCGGGATAAATAAGACTCGGAATAGATTTTTTCTATAGTTATTCTTGCGACGCGCCCGATATTCATCCTTAATTCCGGATTGTTTTTTAAGTTCATGAGAATTTCGTACGCATCTTTTTCAGTGTCAAATTTGAATCCATTCACACCATGCTCTATAAATTCATTATACCCACCCCTGTTTTCACAGACTACCGGCAGGCCACAGGCCATGGCTTCCAACACAACCCGACCGTAGGCTTCATAATATTCAGGAGCTGTTCGATAATAAAAGCAGTTAATGCTATGCATGAAACTAACCGCATCCAGGGCGCATGCAGGAAGAAGCTCGACATTTTCAACATCTCTGAGGTCAGGTGATAAGCAGGTTCCCCCCATGATCTTTATGACGATTCCCTGCGCGGCCAGTTTACGATAGAAGCTTATATCTCCTTCATGGTGCTTGAGGAGATTATCCCGGCTCAATCGCCCAATGATAAATTGGCCGTCAGGCGAGATCCGTTCCGGGACTGCCATGGAAAATCGTTCAATATCAATGGGTGAATGCTCGACTATGTCGTTATTATTTTGATCCTGCCTCATCTCCCTGCATGCGTAGACGGTTTCGATTGGCTTTCTGCAGTATTTGGCGAGAAACCTCTTTCGTTCGTTCCAAGCTTCATAATCAAGCGTATTGAATACGATGATGATTCGCCGCGGCCTCGCCCACTTGACCCAACCGCCAATATTAAAATAGACCCCCACAAAGATGAAAACACCCGTTTTAGGGAATCTTAACTTTCGTGGTTTAATTCTCCTGATCGGAAACTGTTCGGTCAATGATGGGTCGGGTTTGAATTCTGTCCAAAGAGATACCTTGCAAACCCGTGAAAGAATAGTATAGAGGTTCATCGACCTCCACTCACTTCCGCCGGAGGCATCCCACAACGGGTTAATTATGTGAACCTCATCGGGATCAGCAAAGGGCAACTTGAATTTCATGATCTCATCGTACATTATTGTTTGTAATCTGCATTAATGGCAATCAGGAGACCTCACGGATAATGATATAAACAACTACATGTGAAGGAGCATGACAAAGATGCCGCATTTTCGTTAATTGTTAAAATCAGGTTATCGTTTTAAATGTCGAAAAAAGAGGAAGGAGGCTTACCGAAAACACCATTTATGATATAAAATAAATGGTTAACAACATCAAGTAAATAAAATCGACTTCCTTGCCGTATCCATCCGGATCAATACATTGAATCCGGCTTGAATCCAGCCATGCCTGCGAAAGTTTATTCATTTTCTTGTTGGTTCACGTCATCAATAATTAAGGCTACAGCACTGGCCGCTGAAACAATTGTCCAGAGTATCACGCCTTGTGCCAGCGGCTTCACGCCTGTTCTGCCCAGCACTTCGCCGGTTAGGCCGCTACCAATCAGGAAGAGAATAACCACCAAACTCCGTTTCGCCATGCTGTTAAGCGGGCCCCGAACCTGATGAATTTAGGAAGCTTTGATCTGACGGCCGCAGCGACAACGAAGCCAATGATGAAGACAGGGAATTTGACCGTTCCGGCCGATGCAATTGATTGAGTGGATTCACGGCAGTTTTCGCTTCTTGCTCTTCTGCAACTAATGGCAAGTGGCAATATGCTGGTATGGTGTTTCAGCGTCTCTTCAGCGGAAACTCCGTCGGTGATGATGATATCACGCTCGCTGAAGCTGGTTACGGCGAAGTATCTGCCGTTATGCCGCATGAATATCTTGACGGTTACGTTGTTGCCCATCACCATCACGTTACGTGCTCGAACAATGTCTGCTCCGAACATGGGCTGCCCTCTCCCGGAATCTCAGGGTTTCCCCGTTTTGGCGCCTTCCACCGGTTTTCCAGCCATTACCCACCCCTGTATACCGTCTTCCATGACATAAATATTTCTGTAACCCAGCATAGCCGCTTCGCGGGCGGCCGCCGGCGCCATGCTGCACATCGGGCCGGCGCAATAGAAAATAATGAGAGCTGTTTTGTCGATCGGCAGAAACCGGGTCAAGTCGGGGCTATCCACGTGTACGGCGCCCGGCAGATGATGTTTTTCCCACAGTTCCAGGACATTGACGTCCAAAATATGTACTTTTGGCTTGTTGAGCCGTTGCGCGACCTCATCCATCGAAATTATTGTGTATGGCTCGCGTGCATATGCGGTAGTTATCATCGCGGCAAATGAGGCCAGCAGAATGAAAAGAACAATGAACAGGTTCATAGAGGCTATGTTCTTATTTGCCACAGGCGTTTCTCCTCCCGGAAGAAAGGCGGCCCCGCAGATAAACGGCGGGACCGCCCGTCACCATGTTATTTTTGCGAAACCTTCGTTTTTCCGCTCAATGTGGCCTTGGCGCCATCCACCAGCGTTTCGGCTTCCTTGACCTTTTTCAGTGTGTAGTCAGGGGCGTGGACACCCCATGAACCATCTTTTTCAATCGCGGCGACAATGTCCTTGGCTTGATTCACCATTACCTGCACCTGGCCTTTTTGTGCGTCCGGTAGCTTGGATGCGGCAAGTTCGGGTCCTAATTTTTCAAGCGAGACTTTGAGTCCGCTCACACCGTTCTTGACCGGTTGCTGCCAGGCGTCGACAATGTTGAATATCTGCTTCTGGTTGGTGAAATGCAGGTTCTTGGGCAACTGCGACTGCACGGCGCTGTGGCAACCGCCATTATTGAGGATGTTGCCGTCGCTGAAGCTGGTGCGGCCGCAGGACCACATCAGATCTATGTAAGGTTTGCCGTTCTTCTTTGCAAGACGCCACGCACCGTCTTTGTAGTCACGCCCCTTGCCTTCCGGCGGATTGAGGGTCTTTTCGTCCGGAGAGACGTTTATTTTCCAGATATGGGCTGCCCTGGTGTTGTCGAAACCGCCGTAATCGGGGTACTGAATGGAATTGAAGTTCTCGCAGCTCATCATGACCGGCATATGACAACTGGAGCAGCGATGGGTGCCATGAAACGGGTTCTGAGTGAAAAAACTTGCCTGGGTCGTATGGCAATCCTGGCATTGTTTCCGCAGGCCGGGAACGGTGTAGGGATCTTTCCAGTCGTTCTGGGTGACTTCATGGGGATCATGGCAGGTGCCGCACCGCATACCTTTTTGGTAGTGTTCCGTATAGTATGCCTGTGAACCTTCGGTTCCACAGGCCGGGCATTTGCTTTTGAAAAAAGAGCTGAACTGCGCCTTGGGGTCTTTTTCGGCTTCATCCTTGTTCCAGGCAAAACGCTGATGGCACCGCTCGCAATTGGACGGCATGCCCGCGCCGCGTGCGCCGTAGAGATGCGCCCCGGCCCCATGGCATTCCTCGCACGTGATCCCCTTGTTGACCGTATGCTTGCGCAATTCCGCCGGGTTGCCGAGTGCGGCAAAAAGTTCCGCCTGGTTTTTAAAATCAAATTTGAAGGAATGGCAGACTTCGCAGTAAGAACTGGCTGCTTGAAAGAGCATCTTCTGCCGGTACGCTGCGCCGTATGAGGTCTCACCCCAAATACCCGAGCCGTTGACGCCGAAATCCTCAAGCTTTGTCGGAAATCCCGGGACGAACTCGGCAATCTTTTTGGCGACATCCGGCGTCAACGATTCGCCCCAATGACGGGAGAACTGGTTGCCTCCGGCGACCAGTTTGCCGGTGAGATCACGCAGCAGCCCGTCCTCCACATGATAGGTCCCCCTAACCAGCCAAGCATCAATGAAGCCGTACTTGGTGCGTGGAGTGCCGATTATGGCATAAACCATGTCATCGGTTATTCCCTTTGGCAGAACGGTGAAATCCTTGACGCCGTACATCGATTTTTTCAAGTCCTTACCGGGAACCTCAACCATTTCGTCAGGAAAACGTACCACCTTGGCGTGACGTGATCGTTCCCATTTCTCATATTGCGCCGGATGGCACTCTCCACATTTCTTCGCGCCGACGAACTTGTTGGGCAGGTCGAGGATCGACTCCATGCCCAACCGGTAGGTCATGGCCGTTTGCCTGTTGACCTGGTTGGCGAAGTCTTTACCCCCGCCTTCGTCGACGAACTCTTCTTCACGATCGCTGAGCTTGTACTTTCCCACCAGCCGTCCATCTTTCTCGTATTTGAAGATCGGGTGATTCTTCATCAAAAAATTGATGAAGGCCTTCTCCTGTTCAACATACCCATCGAGCGTACGCGGTCCATAAAGCTCCGTTGCCTCATGTTTCGGCTCTTCGGCAAACGTTGTGCTGACCGGCAGCACAATCGATGCAAGGGCCAGCAGATGAATGAAAAGCATTCGTTTCATACCCATGGCGGTGCTCCTCCCGTCTCATTTAGTTGACTGCGGCCTCTCGACCGCAAACACGCCAAAGCAATTCATTTATGTGTCTTGAGCCTGAACTTCACCACCGGTCCGCATCATATCTCGGGATGTTTGGTTCCAAGACTGAAGTGGCATGTTCCACACTCCATTTTTCCACGGGTATTTTCATAAATGCCTTCTTTGTCGTGGCAGGACCGGCACTCCTGAACATGCTTCGGCAACGGATAATTGCCCATGAACACGCCATCGGCCTGTGCGTTGAGGAGTTCAACCGCTTTCTTGGCGACCGAAGCCGTCATCCAGGCACAGCGCTCATCGCGATCCATGGAGAACGATTTGACTTTTGCCGATTTGCACCACCTTGATACGGAAACGTGACAGAGCGGCGACTTGGCTACCGAGGTGACGGTAATCTCCACCCGCGGCTTGGCGGATGGGTGATAATTGGGGAGTGGCTCTTTCTGGTACCAGCCGAACAATTCGTCAACAAGCGGCTTGGGATCGCGGCTGAAAAGTGATATCGACAGCATGGCCCCGTTAAGCGAGCCGCACAGGGTAGCCCAGTCCCCCCCGCCTCCCGCGCCGATCTTCATCATCGGGAACGGAAAGCTGTCATAAGGCGCCCCCATTTTTTCCGCATACTCGCCAACGATTCCGGAAAAGCTTCCAAACATGCAATGGCCTTCAAGAAAGGCTTTGTATGCGCGTTCCGCGCAGTTGACCGGGTCAAGCTTGATGTAGGGCCACGGGAACCCCGGCGTCTTGCCGTCCGCCGCAACGGCATAACCGTTGGAATTGCCCGTTTTGGTGGTCGCACACCCCGTTACGATAGATCCAAGCAATACCGAACCTGTTGCGATGCCGATCATTTCAAGCGCTTCTCTCCGAGTAGTCATAGATCCCTCCGTTCCTGGCAATTATTGCTTATCCGGGCATTCGCATCCCGTGCGTAATCGTGAAACAGACTAAACAGCTTTGATTCCCTGTCCGACGAACGGCCTCTCGCCATCGGAAAGGGAAATCATGGCGGCCCTGGCTTTGTGTCATAGTAGCAAGACATGACAAGTTAATATGCCGTTTAAACCGTGATTTGGAGGTACAAGGATGACTTACACCGTGTAGTACAAACTACACACTGTGGAAAGGAGAGTGGAATACGCAACGGTTCAAGCGTGGTGTGGGGGGCAAACCTAAAACGAGCGGAGAAATGGGGAAATACTGAGTAACGACCGTTATCTATGCGAGGATCATACGATCCCCAGTCTTATGCAATACGTTGCGAGTTCGGCATTGGTCTTCATATTCATCTTGATGAGGAGCCGCGCTCTGTAGGTACTGATGGTTTGCACGCTGAGCGACAATTCCTCGGCAATCTGGCCAACGGTTTTGCCCGTTGCGATCAAGGATGCGATTTGGAACTCGCGGTCGGAGAGCACATCGTGGAGATTCCCCTCCGTTGAATCATGCGACAAGGCGTCAATAGCCAGGCTTTGGAGATTCGGGCTTATGTACTTCTTACCGCCGGCGACCTGCTGAACAGCGGCAATGAGTTCATCTGGCGTACAGTCCTTGGTTATATAACCCGATGCGCCGTTTTTCAAGGCTCGAACGGCATAATGTTCTTCGGGATGCATGGACAGTATGAGCACGGGAAGCCTGGGGGCTGAAGCTTTCATGAGTTTCAGGATTTCGAGACCGTTCCTTCCCGGCATCGAAATATCGAGCAGTACGATATCATAAGCGTTGTGGGCGATTTTCTGCAACCCTTCCTGGCCGGACGACGCTTCATCGAACTCAACCTCTACCCTTGAGGATATGAGTTGGCAGACACCCCTTCTCACTACCGTATGGTCATCGATCATAAGGATTTTCATCTTTTGAGATCTCCTTGCAGGTACACGGGATGGAAATCCTGATGGTCGTGCCCTTTCCTGCTTCGCCCAAAATATCCACGGAACCTCCGCATATTTCCGTACGCTCACGGATGCCGATGATACCGAATGAACTGCCCGAGGATACCTGCTCCGCTTCAATGCCCTTCCCATTATCCGATACTTCCAGAAAACAGCAACTGTCCCTGGGAACAATGATGGCGGCAACCTCGGTAGCTTCTGCGTGGCGAGCGATATTGGTGAATAATTCCTGAAAAATGCGAAAAAGGATGATGGCCCTTTCGTCCCCCACGCAATGCAGAATGGACTCATCGATAGTTAAATTGCACTTGATTCCAGTACGTTTGCTGAATTCTTGAACCAGCCAGTCGAAGGCTTCCGCCAATCCGAGGTTGTCGAGCACCTGAGGGCGCAAATCGGCGCATATCCTTTGGACCGACTTGATCGAATCCGAGGCCTGCGTAATCATCAAGTCAATTTTCTCTATGATTTCAGTACCCGCACCCGACAGCTTATCCTTCAGCCCAAAGAGATCGAATCTCAACACGGTGAGCATCTGTCCCAACTCATCGTGAATCTCGCGTGCAATACGTTTACGTTCGACCTCCCGAACCGATTCCATATGCGTCGAGAGACTACGGAGGGTGTGCAGCATTTGTCTAAGCTCTTCTTCGCGCTCATGCAGGGCTTCTTCGGTTTTCTTCCGCTCCGAAATTTCTTCCGCCAGAAGCTCGTTCCTGTTCTCCAACTCCTTTGTACGGTCTTGAATGAGATTTTCCAGATTATCTCGGTGGCGGAGCAATTCCGCCTCCGCCAGTTTCTCGCAGTTCCACCGGTGAATTATCAGGATTGAGGAAATAATGGTGACCGTCGTGAAAAGCGCGATCAACACGCAGATTTTTATAACCTCGCCATACCATTCGGCAAGATAGTCGCCAGAGGCTCGGCCGACGGTTACATATAATGGGTAATGGGAGATTTTGTGGAAGGAATACGACCGAATGATATTGTCTACAGCGGAAAGATCCTCGTATGTCCCGCTACTTTCGCCCTGTTTGATTAATTCCGATAGACCTTGCGAGACATTTTTCTGCCCGATGACACTGTCGATCCCAGCCTGGTCCGGATAACGGGCAACTATGCCCAAATCCGAGTCTCGCAGGGTGATAACGCCATGATTACCGACGTCGAGGGCAGAAAAGAGTTTGAGCATGGAGTCGACGGAGATGGCGGCATAGGCCACTCCGGCAAAAGAGCCGTCGGGCTTGTTGACGCGCCGGGAGATGTTGAGCACCCATATATTTGCCACCCTGCCGAACATCGGCTTGGAAATGAATACATCGGACGTTGGCTCGTTGCGCGCGTGATGGAAATAATCCCGGTCGGAATTATCCGCCGCGGCGCCCGGTTTCACACCGGTGCCTAAAACGGTGAATCCCTTTTCATTGGCCATGCGCAGGCCATTAAGCTCCGGTACCCGTTCGAGCTGCCGGGCAATAAATAAATTCAGCCGATCACTGTTGATGCCACCTTCGGCGGTCTGCTTCTCCGCTTCATCGATAACTGAGCGCAGAGCCACATCTGCCTTGTCGATAAGCCCTGAGATATTTGCTTCCAGTGCTTGCGATAGATTCTGGGTTGCGACTACAGCGCGTTCTTCATATTGATGTCGGCTCTGATGGATGAACAGAGTGGCCAGGGCAAACACAAATAAATTAATTGCCAGAACAGTTGCAGTCAGCCGTGTAATGAATACCGGAGTTGAAACGGTTGATTTCGATGTTTTTGGAAAGAAGATCATAAGCAGTACCAACAAACAGCGCGGCTGACATCGATGTTTGACCATCCGAACTTCCACAGATTGTCTTATATCTAGCAACGAGGAGCGCCAAACTACATTTCCGCGAGAAAACAGTCTGGTAACGTTCTCTGATCAGCGTGACTTTACTGCTTTCGACATTCTCCGTCAATGAATCCTTTGTTGGGTAATAATGCCTTTGCCAAAAGCGAGAGCTCAAAGCAAAGGCATGTCTTCAGAAATTCGCGGAGCGGCTGCCTCAAAACAAGCAAAACCCCGGCAGCTTTCCGGCCACCGGGGTTCAAAAGAAGGTCATCCTCCCTTAAGGACATTTTCCTCGCCGCAACCACCTAACAGGCTGATCATCAATCCCTCGGCGGGCCATTTGTTGATGTCCCCTTATAATCCTTCTATAGGTACCAAGCCGTCAGTCACGATCTTACCTCATGAAGCTGGTTTGGATTTATTTGCTGTTTTGCCGTCACGCACACTTCTTTTCCAGTTCTTCGAGTATGCCAAGCAGGGTGGCCGAACTATCGACCATGTCATCACGCAATGCTGCCGCCTTTATGCGATCGCCGGAATTGAAAGCCAGAACAGCCGCCTTTCCTAATTCATGCACTTTAGCGTGCGGCTGCACGATATCTTTAAAAAGTTGCAGATGCCCGCAATGCTCCGTACCCATCCCGTCATACCACTTGCCGAAATTGCAGCCATGGTGGTCAGGCAGAGTTGCAGGGTCCACTTTGGATGAGCCGTCCAGATGGGCCTGAATTTTGCCAACAAAAATCATGTGGGCGCTCTTGGCCTTATTGATGATGAGAGTGTTACTCTCCTCGATGTTGAAAGCCCCGATGGCATCCATCAGGGATGCTGAAAGAGTGGTAAGTTGATTGGCCTCGTTTGTGATCTCGCGTGACTCTTTTGAAGTATTGTGGGCAATCTCGGTAACATGCATGATATTCTGCGATACTTCGGTTGTCGTGGCTGTCTGTTCTTCTGCGGCCGTGGCGATCTGATTGACCTGCTGGGTTACAACATCAATGCGCTGAAGGATATGTTGTAAAGCCTCACCCGATTGTGCAGCGCCTACGCTGCCGAGCTCAACTTCTGACACGCCCTCTTCCATTGCTGACACGGCGGATATTGTCTCTTGCTGAATAGACTTTATCATCTCGCCGATCTCGCGTGTCGCTCGTGTGGTCCGTTCAGCCAAGGCCCTGACTTCATCGGCGACTACGGCAAAACCGCGCCCTTGTTCGCCTGCTCTTGCCGCTTCGATGGCGGCGTTCAACGCCAATAAGTTGGTCTGGTCGGCGATATCTTCGATAGTCCCGATGATCTCTCCAATTTGATTTGAACGGCGGCCCAGTTCCTCGACTATTTTTGCAGATCCTTGGACCCGCTCGGCAATTCGCGCCATTCCTGTTACCGTCTTATCAACCACCTGCGCTCCAGTGGCGGCAACGTCAGTGGCTTCCTTGCCTTCATGTGCCGCGTCATTACAGTTGCGTGCAATGTCGGATGACGTTGCCGCCATTTCCTCGCTGGCAGTGGCAATGGTTGTCGATTGGCTGGCAAGCGTCTCGGCGTTTTTTGAGAGCCCATCAGCTAATTTATGAACGCGGTTGGCTACGATGGCTACCTGAATGCTGCCAATCGATAATTTACTGACAGTGCTGGTTAATTTTTCTGCCATCTGATCCACTTCACGTGCCAGAGTTCCCATTTCATCACGTGAGTCCAGGCCGGAGCGAACATTTAAGTTTCCAGATGCAACCGTTGTGAGAATATCCATGACCTTGGCTAATGGCTTACTGATTGACCGGAAAATTATCAATCCGAGAAATGCGGCAGCAACGATACAAAAAAGACCGATAATGACCATACATACTTCGATTTTCGTTGCGCGAGCTGAATTTTTCTCAGCCATGCCCATCACATTGCTTTGCTCATTCTCGACGATTTTTGAAATTGTTTCAGCCGGTTTTGCATACAGGGGCGCTACTGATGTTACGGCAAAACTAACGACCGCTTCATGTCCTTTGCCCCCATTCGCAGCGGACTCAAGTGCGAGTTGCGCCAGTTTTTCCCCTTGAACCAGATAGGCCTCGAAACCTTCATTAAACTGCCTCAACAGATCCTTCTCACTATCGCTCAAATTTGCCGACCCGGCTTTTTTGACCCCTTCACGGACAGCACTGACCTGTTTCAGCATGTCAGCCCGTTTTTCTTCCAACTGTCCCGTATCCGAAATCGACAGCATATAGACCAAGTCAAGACGGATCGTGAGAAAATCTTTCACAAGCTTGTCCGCGATAGCCACTTGACTGATACTTTCATTGCTTATGGAAATACCTCTGGAGGTATCGCGGATTCCGTAGAACCCAAGAGCCATCACGACAATCAGCGCCAGACTGACGGCAACAATAAGGAAAATCAACTTGGTGCGAATCATTAAATCTTTCAAACCCATTTAATACTCCCCTTTAAATAAATGTTACAACTGTGCAACAAAATTTTATTAGTTAACATTTTTGCTCTCAGATGTCTATCTATCTGTTTCTCAGCCTTTCCCCCGTTGGTGGGGATTGCCGTTTAACGGCATCCCCATCTCGGGGGAGAGCTGCACGGCATATAGACCTACGCCTTTAGTTCAGGACCTCGGCCACAGGCCGCAAAAGCCTGTGGAGTATGAGTTTTTTGCCTTCAAAAAAAATGATCTGGGAGGTCTACGAGGATTACATCGAAGGGCAGGAAGAGGATTTTTGGCAGATTCTCGAATACATATGGCCGGGACTTTGCCAAGCCGAAAAAACATTTGTGAACAGCGGGTACCGTCAGGTCATACCCTTGCCCCTCCTCTCTGCTACTTGTCCCTCCCTTGAGCACCATAGGCTGCCATGAATACGTCAATAGCTCGATTAGCGGCATCTCTGATCTCCTTTGGGCTGACCTCACCCGGCAGTTGATACAGAAAACGATCAAGCAGTTCAGATTCCAGCAGGCTGACCAGGTGCCGGGCAGCCACGGCCGAATCGGCTTTTCTCAACCCGCCGGCTGCCATCGACGCTTCAAGAAAACCAGAGATAAGCTTCTGGCTGCGCAGCACGCCATGCTGGTAGAGGAGACGGCCAATCTCCGAGCGCCGCGACTGCGCAATTGCCATGTGCCGGGAAGCCTGAACCTCCGGCGAATAGAGAAAAGAGAGCAAACTGTCGCCAAAATCACGCAGGGCGCTGTCGATGTCGTCGTTCGATGGGGTGATGGACCTGTGGGCCGCCTGGAACGACGCCTCAATCGAACGCATGAGCACTTCGGTGAACAGCTCCGCTTTTGAGGAAAAATAGTTATAAATAGTCGCCTTCGATCCCCCGACCCGAGCACATATTTCCGACATGGAGGTCCGTTCGAACCCCAATTCCTGGAAGACATGGGTGGCCTTGTCTATGATCGCCTCCCGCCTCGCCTCAGTTCGCTTCTTCATGCATTTCAACCTTTCCTTTGAAAAATTCCTACTTGCATTCTGCCAATTATATTATAAACTGTACAGTATAGTTTATAATAAGAAAAGCAAGGGAAGCTGCAATGTAATTGCAATCGCTGCACCATGTTGGATTCATGCGGAGTTGTGTACTCATCTCAAGAAAGGTGAGGTGGAGGCAATGAGATCCATATCGGAAAGCAGGCATGAAGTTGCTGGGGACGCAAGGGGATTAAAATTCGACTGGGAGATCGTCAAGTTCGGACTCGGGGTCATCGCATTACTCGTTCTCATGTATGGGGTCCACGTATTGATCCACATGTGGTGAAAAGCAAAAGAACCGCCCCGCATCTTTTGTTTAATTTGTTCGGTTGATGGGGAGGCTGCGGGGGCAGGACTTGAAGACTTGAACATTTATCAAGCTTAGCCGTAACCGTTCCATTTTATCGGCGAGCCTTGAGTCTCGTTCGTGTCGTTTTTCAAGCCGCCTCACAGCACATGGGAGCGCTGGCGGATCTCGCCCCATATACCGCGCTAACTCCGTCTGTCTTCCTCCGCTGAGCTCAAGTGTTGCCCAGGCGGCAAGACTTCGAGCCTCGGAAGCCGTTCGCACCTACCCGTGTGTCCAAAGACGTTCATCGCCGATTCCATAAAGCATCTTCACCGCTCCAACGACAGCATTCACATCAGGCTTTTGCTCCGGCAGGGATTCTGACTTCGCAAGAACGACCTCAATGAAACTATCATCTCCCCCAAAACGGCTATCGATATTTTTCTCTCCGTGAAACTCCCACCGTCGGACGTCAGCCATCCTCTCCAATACAAATCCGGCAAACATTGCGCGAGCCTCTCAATCTTTCATGGAAAACCGCGAAAGAATCGGATCGGTGCCGATTCAGGAAATGCATTCTTTGCCGAGATATGCCCGATGGCTGCTCCACCGATGTTTCTCCGGTCGGTCGGTTATGCGCGCCCGAACCGGATTCAGATGGATAACTACTTATTTTTTAATACTTGTGCAATTTGGGTTGCAAGTTCATTAACAGCATTATCAGAACCACTTTCAGAAGACAGTGGGTGTGTAGCAGAACTTCCGTCTGCATGGAAATCAGACAAAACCTTGCCCGTTTCGTCTTTTAATAAAATATTTGCCTCTATCCCGCTTGCGCCTGCCATTACGCCGAACCATATCCGGGCGGCATTTGAAACTAGCCGCACACCAATAACATCTACTTCTAAGATATAGTCACCTTTGTTGGGATAAATAACGGAAGACTTAAACAAACCTTCTGAAACAAGGCGTGCATATAATTTTTCTTGAAGTGAACTACAAGCCTTCTGTGCATCTTCTTTTTCACTTTCAGAAATTTTATCTGACTTAACCATTATCGATACAGTTTTCTGACTGTTAATCGGCTCGATCAACGCTTGCTTGACTGTAAATGTACCTGACGAACTACACGCAGCTAAGAACACTACAGACAATAACATAATTGACGTAATTCTAACTTTCGCAAACATACAGACCTCCCATGTCGTTATTTGACGCAAAAAATTATTTGGAATATACCTCATTTAATTAAAAATGAAAGCAACTAATTTGAACAAAATGGGGTTACCATGTTGACAACTTAGTCAATAAATTTATCAACTTGAAAGCCATTGTGAGGTCTCCTCCTGAAGGAGCTATCCTAAAAGATCGCTCTCAGAACAACTCCAAATTCTTCATAAAACAAATCTCCAAGTGCCTGATGGCCGTAACGATAATTTTCGACGTATTCAACGTCGATAAACGGCCTTACAAACACATTTCTGACTACGGCATATTGAGTACCGAAATCGATATTGGCGATACGATGTTCGCCGGTTGTGGTGGAAGATCCGACGAACCCGGCTTTGGAGTCCACGGTGAACGCCAATGATTTGCTGAAATTATATTCCGTACCGGCCGCTATTTCGTTCGAATTCGACTCGCGAAAATTCGCCGCATCGTTGAAATTGCCTACCCATCCGAGGTAGGTCCTGAAAGGCCCGGTGACAAGGGAACCATACGTCGCAACGGTGTGGGTATCATACCCATGGTCGGAGAGGTGAGAAGATCCCCAGTTACCGGGCTTAAAGGCGTAATCTATCGCAATGCCGATATCATTCGGAAGAGCCAGAAGCTCCACGGGGCTGAACCTCAAGGAAAAAGTCGGATTAGCGATACCGGAATGATCAAACACATATTTTCTACCGGGTGAATCGCTGTAATGATCATTAATAACGCGTGTACTGGGGACGGCATAGGAGGCAACGCCGGCTTGCAGCCCGTATCCTATCCCAACTTGGGCGTCAAGAATGAGCTGATTAACCGTTTCCGAATAATCGTATGTACCTTCAGGGAAATTAATTTTCCTTGCGCCGTATCCAAAATCGTAACCGGCGGTTGCTCCCACATATCCCTGCTTCAACACGTCAGTCGGAAAAATATAGCTATCAATTGCGAAAGCACTTGATACGCATGCAGCAAGCATCAGCACCACAATGAGCAGACAACCGAATTTCTTCACGTTCACCCTCCAAAATTAATTGCACTAAAAATGCGCGGCGTATATCTGTTTTCACATTCGGTGCCAAAAAATCCATCTCTTATTTACTAGACCAATTTCAATTAGCTTCCTGATTAGCATTGTTCTCCCGAAGGATGAAGAATGTTCAGCCGGAAATAGGTTCCCTCCCCCCAGCGGGGGGAGGTTAGGAGGGGGGATCAGCTGAATTTGCAGCCTTTTCCCCCTCCCTACCCCTCCCCCGCTGGGGGAGTGAACCTAAGCAACGGGAGATGGGTTCCACTCAGGATTAGTTTTAATTTGAATTGCGTTTCGCCGGGAGTACGGCACTTCATGAAACGTACAGAAACTGGACACTTCTCCATAACTACCTGAATAACAACATGTTTTCAACCTGTCCAGAAACTGAACTCTTCGTAAAAATATTCATATTATCAACAAGTTATGCACCACTACAAAAATGTACAGGGGTAAGAATGCGGGACGGGGTTTGGGCTTGATTGTTTATCGAAGGATGATGAAGAGAGTGTTACATAAAGGAGTCATAGTGATTATTGTTCCAAAGCCGATAATAAAATCCAACAGGTCATGGCCGTTACGGATGGTTCGACATCAGTAGAGGCCATACCCGTTGCAGAGCCCTGACCACCTACCTGCTCTTTACCTTGGGGATGAATATCTCATCGGGGTCGAGCACGTCGTGTATGATGCGCAACTCCTCCCTGGTGGGGACCGCGGTTTCTCCCGCGACCCGGGAAATGTCGAGGTCGAATTGGCACAAATCACGAATTTCCGCCGGACTCTTGCCCGGATGACAGGTATCCAGATACATCCGGCCACTCTCTTCATCAAAGCGGAAGACCCCGGCAGTGCTGATGACCGCCGACGGTCCACCGCGAAAGGCCGATCCGTAGAGCTCGCGTCGATGGACAAACGCCCCTCCCGGCCATTTTTTAACCCGCCAACCGGGACTGGTGATGTAACTGACGTTTTCCACAAAACGCCGCTTCTCATGCACCATGATGAAGACCGTCCGTCCGGCGAAGGAGTTGATGTCCGGATTGCCGCCGCTGCCGGTCAGGCGCAGCTCGGGGTTAAGATAGTCGCCAATGCAGGTGGTGTTCACGTTGCCGAACAGATCGACCTCGGCCCCGCCCAGGAATCCCAAATCAACCAGGCCGCGCTGGGCTACGCCGAAAGCGTCGCTCAACCCCGAGGAACGCGAGGCGCCCATTTCGCAGCGGGCGTCGCCGACCGAGGTGGGAAGCTCGGGCGGACGGCCGTCCAGGGTTCCTGCCTCAAAGATCAGTTTCAGGCTTGGGGCGTGCGTCTTCTGGGCCAGCATGATGGCGACCATGGGCAGGCCGGTGCCGACAAAGACGATCTCGTGGTCGGCCACTTCGCGGGAGGCGGCGCAGCAGAGCAGGTCGGCCAATCCGTATTCTTCCGGTTGCGCGTACTTGGACATGTCAGTTCCCTCCCTTTTTATCGCGAGGACTATAATTCATGGCGCTGTTGGCCTTCATCTTCAACATCCTCGGCCATCCCAGTTTTTCCAGATACGACATGTGATCATGACCGAAGATCCATTCCTTGGCAAAGTCGTCGAAACCCTCCTGGGTGCGGGTCATGCCGTAAAAGTCCTTGAGAAAGTACCCGTCCACGTCGTAGCGGCCGAACATGCCGGTTGGGTGGGCGCCAAAGGGACACTCCAGGATATAATCCACCTCGAAGCTCGGGATGGTGTTCTGGTCGGCGTTGCGCCGCAGATACTCTTCCGGCACGATTTCCTCGGCGATGGCAATGGTGATGTCCGCGGCCCTGGCGACCTCCGGATCGGAGTAATACTGGCCATTGACCCGCACCGTTCCCTCTTCGCCGACCTGCTGCACGCAGAGTACCGACACATCCACCTTGGCCGCCGGTACCATTACCTGGGCACCGGCATCGAAAAAGGGGTCCTCGGCAAAAACATACTTGTGTTTCGCGATCCGCTTGCCGTCGCGCTTCCCCGCTTTTCCCAGCATATCGTAGTCCGGGTTGTGGATGTCGGTCCCCAATGATGTCTGGGTGACGGCGTAGGCAGCCCCCTGAGCCGCGGCCGCGAAACGGAACAACATCTCGGCGTGGCTGTAATCTTCGACGATAATCTCCTTGTTGCCGACCTTGCGCGACACGTTGGCGCCGTATTTGCCGTACAGTTCGTGCCCGACCCAGCACGACTCCCAGATATCGACACAGCCGGCGCCGACCAGAAATTCGGTCTGAGGTCCACCGTTGACCTCGATCAGGTGAAGGCCGCGCCGCTGTTGCCGGATCAGTTCGTAAACCAGGGCAAAGGGTCGCCGCCAAATGGTGAAACCTGAAAAAGTGAGGCTTGAACCATGCTTGATGACTTCGGCGGCCTGCTGCAGGGAGATCCTTTTCGAGTCGCTCATCCAATCCTCCTTTTTAACCCAGCAGTGTCCGGTTTGGTATTAGCACAGAGCTCCCCCTCCTTGATAAGGAGGGGGTCAGGGGGTGGTTGAAGGTTTTGGTGGAGGCGACCACCCCCGGCCCCTCCTGAACCAGGAGGGGGGACTTTAGTGCATGTTTCAGCCATTGCGAATTCATAACCGGATAGCGCTGGGTTCAACTGAAATTCCGCAAAATTTCCCTGGAAATAATGAGTCGCTGGATCTCGCTTGTTCCCTCATAGATCGAAGTTACCCTGGCATCCCGCGTAAAACGTTCGATGGGGTAATCCTGAATATAGCCATAGCCTCCCAGCATCTGCATCGCCTTGTAGCAGGCCCGGTTGGCCGACTCCGTGGCATACAGCTTGGCCATTGAGGCCTCCTTGACGAAACTTTTGCCGTTCTCCTTGCGCCAGGCGGCATTCATCAACAATAGTCGCGCCGCCTCAAGCTCGGTGTACCCGTCCGCCATCATCCACTGCAGTGCCTGAAACCCGCTGATCTTTTGACCGAACTGAACCCGCTCGGTGCTGTATCCGGTAGCGTAATCCATGGCTGCCAGCCCGATCCCCAAAGCCAGTGAGCCGATGCCGATGCGGCCACCGGTCAGTTCGGCCACCGCGATGCGGAAACCATCATTAGGCTTGCCCATCATGGCACCGGCAGGTATCCGGCAATTGTCGAAGATCAGCTCATTGGTCGCCGATGCGTGTTGCCCCATTTTTTTCTCTTCTTTTCCGATGATCAGGCCGGGGGTGCCGGCTTCCACCAGAAAGCAGCTGATCCCCTTCCCCTTGGGGGCCTCCTTGTCGGTCACCGCCCAGACGACGAACACACCGGCGTAGGAGGCACTGGTGATAAATATTTTGGAGCCGTTCAGTACATAACAGTCACCGTCCTTGATCGCCTGGGTGGTCATCGATGAGGGATCGGAACCGGCCCCCGTCTCGGTAAGGCCGAACCCTCCGGCGATATACTCACCGGAACAGATCTTCGGAATATACTTCGTTTTCTGCTCTTCGTTACCGATCGCCTGAATCACCTCGCAGACCATATTGTTGACCGACAGCGTTACGGCGGTAGAGGCACAGGCGCGGGCGATTTCGGAAATAGCGACGCTGAACGCAACCACCCCCGCCTCGGCTCCACCGTACTGTTCCTTGACGTTCAACCCCATAAAACCGAGCTCCGCCAGTTTCTTCAGGTTTGCCAGCATCGGTGTCCGGTCATTGCCGCTGTCGAGCGCAGCCGCCACCGGCTCCAGTTCCGATCCGGCAAAATCCCTGGCGGTATCCTGAATCAACTTCTGCTCTTCCGTCAGATCGAGATGCATGTGCTCCCCCTATGCTGAGTGTCCTGATAAGCACTCATCTTCCGCCCTATTGTTCACCCTTTAGCCCCCAGAGGGTCTTCCTGAAATAGGAGGGGGACTATAAGCTCCCCTCCTTGATAAGGAGGGGTTGGGGGTGGTCGATTTTAGTGTCGTCTTGATTGCAACTTGGAATAAGCACTCATCTTCCGCCCTATTTTTCCCTTCTTTGTCAAAGTGGGACGTGATCGTTAGCGGAAGATCGATGTTAATCAGCTTGTGCGTTGAGCCACAATGCCACGGCATGCCAAAATCAACGGACCGTTTCGATCGGCACATCCAGCTGCTTGCCCCACTCCTGCCAATAGGCGGAACTTTGACCGGCAAAGGCGTCCCGGTACTCCTCGGGAGTGCCGACGTGCAGCGCGTCTTCCAGCCGGTTTTTGAAATGCGTCTCAAGGGCCGCAACAGCCACCCAGCCGTCCATGGTTTTGTAGATGTTATATTCGGGGATTCCACCTCCCAGGGAGGCCCCCGGCAGGGTGCAGCCGAACTGCAACGGTTCGGCAAAGGCCGCTACCGCCTCCGAAAGCGCCACGATCTCATGCCCGCCGGCTCCACTCCGTTCCCGATTGTAGAGCAAGCCCAGCGCGGCTGATATCGTCCGCTCCGCTCCCGCCATATCCGACAATAGGGTACGCGGCATCTGCGGTGGATCGATCAGCCTCATGGATGCCTGGTAGGTCAGATCATGGCCGGCTTCATTGTCGCGTGGTGCCGGATAACCGACAATCGCCACCTGGCAGAGTTTCGGAAACTGCTGTTGCAATGTGCTCCAATCAAGCCCCAGTCGATGCATGGCGGATGGGCGCGTGGCGGTGATCAAAACATCGGCGTCATCCAGCAGATCAAGCAGGACGCGCTTGCCTTCCTGCAACTTCAAATCGAGCTTTATGACCGTATGGCCAAAAGCCATTGCCCGGTACCAATCGGCGCAGTAGGTCTCCATCGGATCTCCGGCAGGAGGTTCTACCTTGACCACATCGGCGCCCATCCGGCTTAGTCGCTGTGCAGCAGCCGGTCCGGGCAGGTTGACCGACAGGTTGACGATCTTGATTCCGTTCAGGATGGTCATCTGTTTTCTCCGTTGGATTTTTGCAGCTTCAACGTGTCAACGCCGCCGTAAGCGCCGGTACAAACTGCATCACATCGGCCACCACCAAAACGTCGGCAATCTCGCCGATCGGCGCATCCTTATCCTTGTTGACGGCTATGATAAAGTCCGACTTTTTCATGCCGGCCAGATGTTGAATAGCGCCGGAAACGCCGCAGGCCACGTACAGTTTGGGCGACACGGTCTGCCCCGTGGTCCCGACTTGATGGTCATGCGTAACCCATTCGGCGTCAACCACCGGACGGCTGGCCCCCAGTTCGCCGCCAAGCGCTTTTGCAAGTGCTGCGATGACCGGAATGTTGTCCTTTTTACCGACACCCCGGCCAGCGCTGACAATGACGTCCGCTTTAGCCAGATCGATCCCTTTCTTATCGGCAGGCTCATAACCGGTAAAGTTGAGTGCCGATGCAGTATCTCCCACGGTTTTCAGCACGTTCGGGATGCCGCCGGGCTGGACGGCCGGGAAAGCACCGGCCTGGATGGTGAGGACCGTACGGCCTGTCGCCGGTTTGACGGTGCGGCGCATTTTGCCGTTGCAGCAACAAGTCTCAAAGCCGATGCCGGTTATCGCCACAACCTCCGACACCTGCCCGATCTTGAGGTTTGCGGCAATGCGCGGCGCCAGGTCCCAGCCATAGGAAGAGTGGATAAACACCACCGCATCCGGTTGCTCTTTATCGATCACCTGCAGAATCAGCTTTTTATGAACATCGGGATTGTACTCCCCATAAATTGCCGCATCCGCCAGATAAAGGGTTCCGTCAAAGGCAGGCAACTGCGCATCGCTTCCCACCAGCAGCATGGCGGTCTCCCCACCGAATTGGGAAGCGAAGCCAAACAATTCATACGTGGAATTGAGCAGTTTTCCTTCACGATATTCGCCGACCAGTAATGTTTTCATGTTATCCCCCTACCGCAGGACCGCGGTCTTTTCCTTGATTATGCCAATGACCTTTTCGACCAGTCCGTTCACGTCGCCTTCCAGCACAATACCGGCACCTTTTTTGGTCGGTGGATGAAAGCTTGTTGTTTGGACCAGAGGGGCCTCCTTGAGAAGGTCTGCCACGGCAATCGGGGTGATCTCCTTCTTTTTGGCCTTCATGATATTTGGAAGGGTCGGGTAGCGTGGGACATTGAGCCCCAGTTGGCACGTCACCAAGGCCGGTATGGGGAGCTTTACCACGCCCTTGATGCCGCCTTCCAGCTCCCGTTTGGCGGTGACGACACCGTTGTCAAAGGCAAAGCCGACCAGGGTGGTGGCGCAGGCATACTGCAACAGCTCGGCAACGGTTACCCCTACCTGCGCCGAGCCGCGGTCCTGGGACTGCATGCCGGTAAAGATCAGTCCGAAGCCCTGCTCTTTGGCATAGGCGGCAATAATGCCGGCCACCTGCCAGGGGTCCTTTTCGTGGATTGCCGGGTCCTGGATATGCACACCGCGGTCGCAGCCCATGGCCAGCGATTTCTTGATCGATTCGACCACGCGATCCGGACCTATGGAGAGAACCGTCAGTTCGGAAGAATCCCCCAATTGCTCACGAAGCCGGACCGCCTGTTCAACGGCGTATTCGTCATATTCGTTCATGCGCCACGCAAGATCGCTATCACTGTACCAGGTGCCGGCACTGTTGGGTTTGAAGCGAGATTCCATATCGGGAACCTGTTTGATGCAGACCAGCAGTTTCATAGGTGCCTCCTGTTTTGAGGGACCCGGAATCTATCAATACAACATGGGCAAATTCCAAGTCCCTAATAGTTGTTATACCGTCAGCCGTTCCGCCACGATCTCCGCTAGGTCTCTGACCTTAAGTTGCCCTTCCGCCCCGCTGGTTTTGATGCCGTCTTCAAACATTGTCAGGCAGAAGGGGCAGTTGGATACCAGAAGCGGGGCACCGGTTGCCCAGGCCATCCGCACCCGCTCCACGTTTATTCTGCCACCCAGCTTCTCCTCCGCAAGAATCCGGCCGCCGCCTGCGCCGCAGCAGAAGCTCTCGTACCCGGACCTGTCCATCTCGTTGATGCGTCCCCCGGCGGCGTGCAGGACATTACGCGGCTCCTTGGTTATGTCCCGGTATCTCCCGATATAGCAGGAATCGTGATAGGTATAGTCAAACTGCTGGGGCTCGATCGGCAACATGCCATGCCCGATGAGGCGATCGAGAAACGTGGTGTAATGTTCGACCGTCAGCTCCAGCCCCAGATCCCGGTAATCGCGTCCCAGGGTGTTGAAGCAGTGGGGACAGGTGGTTACGATCTTTTTCACACCGTAGCCTTTGATCATCTCGATGTTATCGGCCGCCGCCATCTGGTAGAGATACTCGTTGCCCAGCTTTCTCAGGGGCTCCCCGCAGCATTTTTCCTCCTTGCCGAGGATCCCGACCCTGACTCCGGCGGCATTGCATATTTTTATAAAGCTCCGGGCCACTTCCTGGTTGCGTTTGTCGAAGGAGGCGTAACAACCGACAAAGTAGAGAATGTCCACCTCGCCGCCGTCGGCCAGCAGTTGGACGTCCAGACCTTTGGTCCAGTCGCTGCGGCTGGCAAAGGCGAGACCGAAGGGGTTGCCGTTGACCTCGATGTTATTGACGGCGACCATCACCTCTTCTCCGGGAAATTCGCCGGCCATCAGGACCAGGTTCCGCCGCATCTCCAGGATCTTGTTGACATGCTCGATATCGGCAGGACAGATCTCCTGGCAGGCCCGGCAGGTGGTGCATGACCAGAGCACATCGGCGGTTACGGTCTCGACGAGGTTGGCCTGCGGGTTCTTGAAGGCCACCTCCCCGATCTGCTGCACCACCTTCATGGGGGAGAGGGGTTTCTCGGTCGCCCAGGCCGGGCAGCGGTCCTGACACCGCTTGCAGCTCGTGCAGGCATCGGCGTCGAAGATATCCTTCCAACTGAGGTCGGAGATCTTGTCCACACCGAAATGCTCCACCCCCTCTTCCTCCAGGTTGATGGTGTCGATGGACCCTTTGGGGCGGAGGTCGGCAAAAAGGTAGTTGGCCGGTGTGGTGAACAGGTGGCGGAATTTACTGAAGGGGATGGCGCCGATGAAACCCATGACGAGAAAGAAATGGCACCACCACAACGCCTTGTGCAGTTCCCGCAAGGACAGGTCATTCATGTCGGTCAACTGCCGGGCAACCAACAGGCCGATGGGCGAAAAACGGGCAAGGTCGGGGTTGTTCTTGAGCTCGGTAGCGGCGATCCGCGCCCCTTCGATAAAAAAGCCGGTGAGCAGGATAGCGGCCAACAGGAGGTGCATGAGGTAATCGTCCCGTGTGGTCTTGAGCTCTTTGGGCCTTACAAAGAATCTGCGGAACGCGAGGCCGAAGAGCATTACCAAGGCGATGAAGCCGGCCAGATCGAGAACCAGGGAATAGAGTCTGTAAAAGTTCCCCTTGAGGAACCGTACCTGAAACAACGGATCAAAGAAGTCCGTCTGGGCCATGATGAGAAGAGTGCCGATGAAGAGGAGGGCAAAGCCCCAGAAAAAGAGCGCATGAGGGATCCCGGGCCCCGGTACGCGCAAGACCTTCAACTGGCCGACGAGGTTTTTCACCAGCCGTGCGATACGCCCGGAAAGGTTGTCGAGACGGTTGAGCGGTTGCCCTTGGCGATAGACCAGCACCCGTCTATGGAAACCGTAGACGCAGGCCGCAACGGCCATGGCTGTGAACAGATACATGGGGAAAACGACACCATGGCCGACGTTCCAGTAGATTTCTCTGGTTGCTTCCATACGTTCTCCGACTGTTCGGAACCGCTGATGTTTAAATTAGAAAAAGCATGTGCCACCGAGACACTGAGATAACCATTTAAAAGCGTTAGACAATATTTTGGTCTACTTTCTCTTCGGCATTTAATGGCTTGAGAATATTTGGGAAAAACTCTGTTATTTCAACTGATTCTCTGCGCCTGTGTGACAGAAGTGTCGTTTTTGTTAAACCTTGCTACGACAGCAGCATTTTGGAGATGACCACGCGCTGCACTTCGTTGGTCCCTTCGTAGATTTCGGTGATCTTGGCGTCGCGATACATACGCTCGATTTCGTAATCGCAGATGTAACCGTAGCCGCCAAAAATCTGCATCGCCTCTTTGGTGACGTAGGTGGCCGCCTCCGATGCCAGCATTTTGCACATCGCTGACTCCATGGTGTAGTTCTTCTTGTTGTCTTTCAGCCAGGCAGCTTTGTAGATCATCAATTTGCTGGTTTCGATGCGGGAATACATGTCTGCAAGCTTGAATTGAATCGCCTGGAACTCGCAGATCGATTGCCCGAACTGTTTGCGCTCCTTGGAATAAGCCAGTGCCCGCTCGAACGCCCCTTCGGCAATGCCGAGCCCCTGGGATGCGATGCCGATGCGCCCGCCGTTCAGAGTTTCCATGGCGATATTGAAACCTTTTCCCTCCTGGCCCAGAAGGTTCTCCACCGGCACGCGCAGGTCGTCAAAGGCAAAGGCAGTGGTGTAGCTGCCGCGAATGCCCATTTTTTTTTCGTTTTTGAGGATGGTGACCCCCGGCGATGCAAGATCCACGATAAATGCGCTGATCCCCTTGTGCTTGAGGGAACGGTCATACGAGGCAAAGAGGATGCCGGTCCCCAGGTAGCCGCCGTTGGTGATGAATATCTTGCCGCCGTTGATGACGAACTCGTCGCCTTCCCGCTTGTACATGGTGGCGGTTCCTCCGGCATCGCTGCCGGCGTTCGGTTCTGTCAACAGGAAACAGCCGATTTTTTCACCCGTATTAAGATCCGGAAGCCATTTTTTCTTCTGCTCTTCGGTGCCAAAGGCATATATCGGATTATTGGCAAGGGAGGTGTGTGCCGAAATCAGGACGCCGCTCGACCCGCACGCCTTGGAGACCTCTTCCACCACAATGGCGTAGGAGAGCACATCAAGTCCGGCACCGCCGTATTCCTCCGGGAAATAGCTCCCCATAAAGCCCATTTCAGCCATTTTTCCGACCAAGTCGTCCGGAATGGCATGATCCTCGTCAATCTTCATGGCGATCGGCTTGATCTCCTTTTCGACAAAATCGCGGACAGCCGCTTGCAACACCTTGTGATCCTGACTGAGCTCGAAATCCATGAGATCCTCCCTTAGGAGGTTGTTGCAAAACAGCCATCTCGTCGCCGTCCTCCAATGCCCTTTCGTGCGGCGTAGCGCTGCTACGCCTCCTCAGGGCATTCTGCGGCTGCGGCGATCTGACTATTTTTGAACAACCTCAGTTTTTCAACAGGCTGTTTGGAACTCGGAACCTGGTCTGTGGGTAAGTACCGAGTTTTTTACAATCATTTTCCTTGAAACGCCGCCTTGCGTTTCTCGACGAACGCTCCCATCCCCTCCCGCTGGTCCTCGGTGGCAAAGAGAACGCCGAAAAGGGAGGCCTCGTAGCGAAAGCCGTCTTCCTTGGTCATGTTGAGACCGTTGGCGATGGCATCCTTGGCATAACCGACGCCGAGGGAGCCGACGCCGGCAATGGCCGCAGCCGTCTCACGCGCCTTGCCAAGAAGCTCCTCCGGCGCGTACACCTCGTTGACTATCCCCCAGGCAAGCGCCTTCTCGGCCGTAATGATCCGGCCGGTGAAGATCATCTCGTTCGCCTTGTTGGGGCCGATGAGCCGGGCCAGGTTCTGGGTGCCGCCGAAACCGGGCATGATGCCGAGGGTCACTTCGGGGAAGCCGAGCTTGGCCTTGGCGGAGGCATAGATGAAGTCGCAGCCGAGGGCCAGCTCAAGCCCGCCGCCCAGGGCAAAGCCGTTTACCGCGGCGATGACCGGTTTCTTCATCTTTTCCATTGCCAGCATGACATGCTGGCCCTTGGCGGCAAACCGGTGCGCCTCGAACGAGGTCATGGTTGACATCTCTTTGATGTCGGCCCCGGCCACGAACGCCTTTTCACCGGCACCGGTGACAATCACCACCTTGACCGCCGGATCGTATTCCAGCCCATAGAGGGCACACCCCAGCTCGGTCAGGACCTCGCTGTCGAGGGCATTCAGGCTTTGGGGCCGGTTGATGGTGAGAGTGGCGACGCCGCCGTTCATTTCGATGAGCAGACTCTTGAATTCCATGATAGTTTCCCGTCTCCTTTGCCCATTAGTGTCCCGTGCCTCCCCTGACGAAGAGAGGAAGGAACAGGTTAATACGTGTAGAAACCACGCCCTGATTTTCTTCCCAGGTATCCTGCATTGACCATGTTCACCAGCAATGGGCAGGGACGGAATTTGGGATCCTTGAAGCCGTCATGGAGGACATTGCAGATGGCAAGCACCGTATCGAGGCCGATAAAATCGGCCAGGGTGAGCGGTCCCATCGGCTGGTTGGTCCCGAGCTTCATCCCCTTGTCAATGTCTTCCGCGCTGGCAATGCCCTCGTAGAGGGCAAAGACCGCTTCGTTGATCATGGGGATGAGGACGCGGTTGACGATGAAGCCGGGGTAATCCTGGGAGACCGCCATCTCCTTCCCCAATTTGGCGACCAGGGATCCGATGGCTTCGAAAGTTTCTTCGCTGGTCGCCAACCCGCGAATTACCTCGACCAGCTGCATGATCGGCACCGGATTCATGAAGTGTATGCCGATCACTTTGTCGGGCCGCTTGGTCACGGCGGCGATTCTGGTGATGGAGATGGAGGATGTATTGGAAGCCAGGATTGCGTTTTTGCCGACGATCTCGTCCAGTTTGGCGAACAGGTCGAATTTGAGCGCCTCGTTCTCGTTCACTGCCTCCACCACAAGGTCGCAGGCGGAAAAATCGTTCAGATCCTTGGTGACGCCGATCCGTCTCAATATCCCCTGAATGCTGGTCTCAAAGATAACCCCCTTCTTCGCCTGGCGCTCCAGGTTCTGTTCGATGGATGTCAGTGCCTTCTCCAGTTGCACTTCGGAAATGTCGTACAACAACACCTTATAAGCATGCTGGGCAAAGACATGGGCTATCCCGCTCCCCATCTGGCCCGCACCGACGACACCGACTACTTTGAACATAGCACCCTCCGTTTTAGGCAGTTATCAGTGAATTTAAATTCTTTCGAAGATGACCGCTACCGCCTCGCCGCCGCCGATACAGAGCGTGGCAAGACCGTAACGGGCCTTTCTGCGGTGGAGTTCCCGGATGACGGTGGCCGCCAGCCGGCCGCCGCTGGCTCCGATCGGATGCCCGATGGCGCACGCGCCGCCATTGACGTTGACCTTTTCCTCCGGCAGTTCCAGACCTTTTATTGCCAGGAGCGCTACCAGTGCAAATGCCTCGTTAATCTCGAATAAATCGATATCATTCAGGGAAAGCCCGGCCTTGGCACAAACTTTTTCGATGGCGCCGATCGGAGCGTCCGTGAAATGTTCAGGGTGCCGGCTTTCGGTTGCCTGGGCAACGATACGGGCTTTAGGGGTCAAATTATGGGTCTTGAGAGCGTCTTCGCCAGCCAAAAGGAGCATGGCGGCTCCGTCGTTGATCGTCGAAGCGTTTCCGGCGGTTATGCTGCCGTCTTTTTTAAAGACCGGCTTTAGGGTGAGGAATTTTTCAAAATCGACTTTGTACGGCTCTTCATCATTCTGAATGATTGTCTCGACACCTTTTACGGTCTTGATCACCGGGACGATTTCATCCTTGAACAGACCGTCTCCAATAGCTGCCTGGGCCCGTTGATACGAGCGGATGGCAAAAGCGTCCTGCTCGTCTCGCGTCACGCCGCTTTGTGCAGCGCTGGCCTCGCCGATCTCACCCATATGCTTGCCCGTGTAGGGATCGGTCAGTCCGTCATAGACCATCAGGTCGATAATCTCGCCATTACCCATTCGGTAGCCGGTTCGAGCTTTCTTTAAAAAATATGGCGCCTGGGACATGCTTTCCATCCCACCGGCAACAACCAGGCCCGATTCACCGAGCCTGATCGAGTCCGCGCCGAGCATGACCGACTTCAGGCCGCTTCCGCATACCTTGTTGATGGTCAGGGCCGGCGTACTGTCGGGAATCCCGGCGCCACGCATGGCCTGACGGGCAGGAGCCTGGCCAACACCTCCGGTTAGTACCTGGCCGATAATCACCTCGTTGACGGCGGCGGCAGGAATTCCCAAACTCTGCAACAAGTCTTTGATGACGGTTGCTCCGAGGGTCGTAGAAGGAATTTCCGACAGAACACCACCAAATGATCCAAACGGTGTCCTTTTCGCGTCAACGACATAAACATCTTTATTCATCGCTTGCCTCCTTGAACATTATGTTACAACACTATATTACGTTTACGCGCATGTCAATCAAAAATGGAACGCTGTTTTTATAGTGCTTACTGCAAAATATCCAAAGGGAGGTATTTGATCAGGGCAACAACGGGACCGGCAAGGGCATTATAAACGTAACAAATCGTTATTATTCGTTTAAATAAAGGTACGCAGCCGAAGTGCCACGCATGTCGAGGGACTTAAAACAACAATTCATTAACTGATTGGAATCCATCTTCCGCTGACAGGCGAATTACCTTTAACAAAGGGGAACTTGCCTTTGATTTTTAAAAGCAAATCCCCCCTGCCCCCACCTTTCCAAAGGGGGAACCGTCTGGCGGAAGATGAGCGCCAATCACCATTCATTATAGAAAGGTGATTCCATCCGGGATATCCGTCAACTTTCGACCACCATCAAGGGAAACGGCAAAAGTATTTTCAATACCAATTGCCCCCTTACCCGGAATGACGAACTTTGGCTCGATGGCTATGGTCTGCCCCGTCCGCAGAGGCACCTTGAACCCTTGGGCAATGACCGGAAATTCGTCCAGCTCCAGACCGACTCCGTGGCCGACAAAACGCGCCTGCTCACCCGGCATTCCCATGAATTTGTCGCCGAAACCACCTTGTTCCGCCATTTCGACCGCCTTGAAGAACAGTTCTTCGCAGATAGCGCCCGGTTTCAACTCTCGCTGCAAGTATGACTGAATCTCCAGGGCGAGATCAAAGGCGCGCTGCAGTTCGGGGTCAAGAGCTCCGATAACGAATATCCTGGTCATATCCGTGATGTAACCGTCGAAGACACCCGTGAAATCGATCACCACCGGAGTATTTCGGCCGATGACCTCACGCGACGCACCCTGGGGAGAGGCGTTGGAAAGGCCTTTGCCGGTGACTGCGCCATCAAAGAAGCCGTAACTTGCAGCACCTGCCGAAACAGCCAGTCCTCCGAAAAGCTCTTGATTGTAGGCTCTCATGCGTACATATCCTTCGTTGCCGGCCTTGCGCAGCCGATATTCAAATTCGGCCGCAAGGTCCAACTCGCGCATGCCTTCCTTCAAAAATTCCGGAACCTGCGTGAAGATCGACGAGAGCGCATCACCACTCGCCTTGATCTGCCGCAGTTCAAAGAGCGACTTGACCGATCGAACTTCCCGGTTGAGCGAAGAGATGTCGATGAACTCGCGCCCGGCCAGCAGTTTGGAATAGAAATTCAACTGCTGCACCGGTGCGACATCAAAGGTAAAGCCGATTTTAAGCGCATCTTCCGGAATAACGGAGGAGAACTCCTTGCTGGAGGGAAAAGGGCGAATATCGGGCAGCGGGCTCTCCGCTTTGGCACGGGCAAGGCTTTTGCGCACCATAAGGATCGGCTCGCCTGCGGACGGAAGCCAGAGGGTCGAGTTCTGGCGGGTGCCGGAGAAATAGTAGACATCGATCGGAAATATGAACAAAGCGCCATCCAGCCGCTTTTCCTTGAGAAGCGCCTGCATGGTGGTGATTCTCTGTGCGGTTTCATCGCGGGTAATCATATCTGCCTCCATGATGGATTGATTGTGCGGCACGACGGGTAAAGAGCGCACCCTTAAGGCCACTCGTTAAAATACGCAATCTCGCGCAACTCCTTGCGGGGACGCGGTTTCGGATCCTGATCGGGATACCCCAGAGGGGTAATCCCTACAATGCGGATATCGGAAGGTATGCCCAATGTTTTTTTGATCCGGGCCTCGTCGTACCACCCCATCCAGCAGGTTCCAAGACCCAAGGCATGGGCAGCCAGGCACAGATGCTCAAAGGCGATTGAGACATCGGCAACAAAATATTCAATATTGTTCTCAATCTCCGATTCAAACGGATTTCCGCAGACAACAATCACAACCGGCGCCGTGGCGATCGCTTTTTTGCCCGGATTGTCGTCGGGAAATGCGTCCAGTAATTTTGCACGCTTCTGTGCATCGGTGAGCACCAGGAAACGCCAGCATTGCAGGTTTTTCCACGATGGTGCCAGGCGGGCGGCATCGAGGATCTGTTCGATTTTTACCTGCTCGACCGGGGTGTCCTTGTATTTACGGATGCTGCGTCTGTCGCGAAAAACCTGAAAAATATCCATGAGCATTTTCTCCCGGTGGAAATTAATCCTATCTACATATTCCTGCGATAGCGGCCTCCGACCTCAAAGAGGGCGTGACTGATCTGTCCCAGCGAGGCCACTTTTACCGTCTCCATCAACTCTGCGAAAATATTGCCACCGTCAATAGCCGTTTCCCGAAGCCGCATGAGCTCAGCCGGGGCCTTGTCACTGTTAAGTTCCTGAAAGGCACGCAAATTACGTATCTGCTGTTCCTTTTCCTCTTTTGTTGCGCGTGCCAGATCACCCGGCACCTGATATCCCTCTTCATCGGCACGGGGGTTGCGGAAGGTATTGACCCCCACGATCGGCAGTTCTCCGTTATGTTTTCTGTGCTCATACAGCATGGATTCATCCTGAATCTTTGAGCGTTGATACTGGGTTTCCATAGCCCCCAGCACCCCACCCCTCTGATCGATGCGTTCAAATTCACACAGCACCGCTTCTTCGACCAGATCGGTGAGTTCTTCTATTATAAACGACCCTTGCAGCGAATTCTCATTTTTTGCCAAACCGAATTCTTTCGTGATGATCATCTGAATTGCCATGGCACGGCGCACCGATTCCTCGGTCGGTGTGGTAACGGCCTCATCGTAGGCATTGGTGTGCAGCGAGTTGCAATTGTCATAAATAGCCATCAACGCTTGCAAGGTGGTACGGATGTCGTTGAAATCCATCTCCTGTGCGTGCAAGGACCGGCCGGATGTCTGTATGTGGTATTTGAGTTTTTGGCTGCGGTCGTTGGCGCTGTATTTTTCGCGCATGACCACTGCCCAGATACGCCGTGCCACACGTCCGATGACGGTGTATTCCGGGTCAAGGCCGTTGCTGAAAAAGTAGGAAAGATTCGGCGCGAAATCATCTATGTCCATCCCGCGTGACAGGTAATATTCGACAAAGGTGAAACCGTTGGAAAGCGTGAACGCGAGTTGGCTGACAGGGTTGGCGCCGGCCTCGGCGATATGGTAGCCGCTGATGGAAACAGAGTAGTAGTTGCGCACCTTGTGCTCGATAAAATACTGCTGCATGTCCCCCATCATCTTCAAAGCGAACTCGGTGGAGAAGATGCACGTATTCTGTCCCTGATCCTCCTTGAGAATATCGGCTTGAACAGTGCCGCGCACGGTTTGTATGGTGCAGGCGCGGATATCGCCATACTCTTCCCCTGACGGTTCACGGCCATTCTTTTCACGAAAAAGGTCCACCTGCTGGTCGATGGCGGCGTTGAAGAAAAAAGCCAGCATCATGGGCGCTGGACCGTTGATGGTGATTGAAACGCTGGTGTTGGGGGCGCAAAGATCGAATCCGGCAAACAGCTTTTTCATGTCATTGACCGTGCAGATGGAAACCCCGCTTTCGCCCACCTTGCCATAAATATCCGGTGGATAATCGGGGTCCTCACCGTAAAGCGTTACGCTGTCAAAGGCGGTGGAAAGGCGTTTGGCGTCGTCGTCCTGGCACAGGTAGTGGAAGCGGCGGTTGGTGCGCTCGGGCGAGCCTTCGCCCGCAAACTGACGTTTGGGGTCCTCCTCGGCACGCTTGAAGGGGAACACGCCGGCGGTATAGGGGAAACATCCCGGCGCATTTTCCAGCATGCTCCAGCGGACGATTTCTCCCCAGTCCGCATAATCCGGGAGGCAGACCTTGGGAATGCGTGTCCCGGAAAGCGTGGTTGTGTAGAGATCGCTCCTGATTTCCTTGTCCCTGACCTTGGTCACCAACTGATCTCGACGGTAGGAAGCCTTCAATTCCGGCCACTCCCTCAGTATCCTTCTCGGCTCCTCATGCAGTTTATCGTTAAAGACGGCAATCCGTTCATCCAGATCGGAGAGCGTTGCAGCGGTGGTGACAACCTCTTGCGCCCCCTTCAGCTGAAAGAGACGGCGGGCCACATGGGACTGCTCCGCCACCTGTTTGCGATACCCTCGGACGGTATGGACGATTTCGCCCAGGTAATGCACCCGATCCGGAGGTATGATGTATTTTTTCAGGCTCTCCCGTTCCGTTACCTGAAGGCAGGAAATCCAGCCGGCGCCCTTTTTTGCGTTGATTGCATCTATCAGTGCCCGGTAGAGCACGTTCGTTCCCGGATCGTTGAACTGGGAAGCAATCGTGCCGAAGACCGGCAACGTCAAAGAGATTCCGGTTGCGACGGTACTGTTTGCGAACATTTCGGAGCGCATCTTCAGCCCCTTTGCGCTCAAACTTGTTAATAGCAACCACATCGGCAAAATCAAGCATGTCGATCTTTTCCAGCTGGGTCGGCGCGCCGAACTCACAGGTCATCACATAGAGAGAAACATCGCATATCCCGACCACACCGGCGTTTCCCTGGCCGATGCCGCTGGTTTCGACAAATATCAGATCAAACCCGGCCGCCTTGGTCACCTCGATGGCATCCTGAATGGCCGCCGAAAGCTCGGTCCGGGATTCGCGGGTTGCCAGTGAACGCATATAGATGCGGTTGGAATTGATGGAGTTCATGCGGATGCGGTCGCCCAGAAGCGCCCCGCCGGTACGTTGGCGCGACGGGTCAACCGCCAGAATAGCGACACTTTTCTCGGGAAAATCGATACGGAAACGACGCACCAGTTCATCGGTGATAGAGCTCTTGCCGGCTCCGCCGGTTCCGGTAATGCCAACCACAGGCACATCCTGCGCCATGCCGCGAATGGTGTCGCGCAGTTCCACATAGTCACCGTTATGTTCGTGCACCGACTGTTCCGCCAGGGTGACCAGGGTGTTGACTGCCCTGATGTCGCGCTTCGCCAGCCGGGAAATCTGCTCATGCGGATCGCGTCTCATGGTGAAATCGCAGGTCTGGAGCATCAGGTTGATCATACCCTGGAGCCCCATACGACGGCCATCTTCCGGCGAAAAGATCTTGGCGACGCCGTACGCCTCGATCTCGGCGACCTCGTTCGGCACAATCACTCCGCCCCCGCCGCCAAAAACCTTGATATGCCCTTCGCCGCGCTCTTTCAGGAGATCGATAATGTATTTGAAAAACTCGACGTGTCCACCCTGATAGCAACTGACCGCAATCCCCTGGGCATCTTCCTGGATAGCAGCGGTGACGATCTCGTCCACTGAACGGTTATGCCCCAAGTGGATAATTTCGGCGCCGGATGCCTGCAGCAAGCGGCGGATCATATTGGTAGCGGCATCATGCCCGTCAAAGAGGCTGGTGGCAGTCACAAGCCGGACTTTATGAGTGGCTGAATATGCTTCAATGGCGACTGACATCAACGACCTCCTTGCTACAATGTGGTTATCAGCGTTTATCAGGGTTCATCCAGGATAAATTCCCAGGCACACCAAAACTCTTCCGGATGTGCATCCGGCGGGCAGGCGATGCAGCGGGTCGTTATCCGCGGATCGATCGCTTTGGCAAATTCGGAGTATTCAACAATCCCTACCGATTTACAGGGATGATCGTCCAGACCTTTACGCTTGCGGGCCGACTGTACTCGGCAGTTGAGCATCCTGAACACGGCACGCGTCGTAGTTACCTCAATGCATTCCTGAAGATTCAAGCGGGCATAGAAACGGTGTTTCAGGCATTCCACCAGGGACCGGATACCGCCGCCCGGTTTGATCCCCAGTCGATCCATGATCCGCTTTGCCTCAATGATCGTGAAGTGGCGCCACGCATCCGTGTCAATGTCCACGGCCACATCCATGCCGTAACGTTTTTCTATCGACTGGAACCAGACCCCATCATGGGCAAGCCAGTTCTTGGCATCATCGACAATGATCCTGACCAGCTCCTCCTTGCTCAGAGCGTAAAGAAGCTTGACCCCTTCGTCGCCGGCCCGTTCGGCACTAGACATACATTCCCCCTCATGTTTTGAGTACCGCCAGTGGTCACACTGCCCGTTGTTCTATCGGTAATATTCTGATTTTGTAGTTATAATACGTCGAAATCCCGTCCTCCAAATTTATCAGGGAAACGGCATGGACAACCATATTATAGAATGGCGTTTTAATATGAACCTATATTACGTTTACGTTTATGTCAATTAAAATATTGACGTAATTTTTTTGTTCGCCTATGCTTTGGTTTCCGGCATTGTTAATATTACGTAACAGTGTATTATTGTTATTATGTTTCAGCAATGTCCGGTTAGGAAATCGCATTGACGGAAACATGCTATAAAGCCCCTCCGCCCCTTGCGGGAGGAGGAACTAAACGCAAATACCAAACCGGACAACGCTGATTATGTTTCAGATAACTACGGCGGCTAATGACGGTTATCGATAAATTGGAGGATACTGTGCAGGACTTGGAAGAAATTGTCTCTATCGGCGAGTTATGCAAGATGCTGGGGCTTACCACCCGCACCTTGCGATATTGGGAAGAAGTCGGGTTTATTGAGTCGGTTGAGCGCTCCGGCAGGGAAAATCGCGGTTATACTCCGTATTACGTACGACGGATCAAGTTTATCATGAGACTTAAAGAACTCGGACTCACCATCAAAGAGCTGCAGCATCTTTACAGGATTTATGGCGGTGCAAAGCAGACGGATCGCATGATCCCGGAGTTGGTCAGCATTCTTGATGTGCATGTCAACATGATCGATGAGAAGATGGAGAAGCTTTTATCGTTGCGAAATGATATTATCGCGTATCGAAATAAAATGGCGGATAAGCTTGCTACATCAATCAAGTGACCTATCCCCTGAAAACCGGACAAGTGCCCGCCTGATGGATACCATCTTTAAAACATGACGTCATTCCAAATATGACGTTTATAAGGAAATCTCATGCAGCCCCAGGAACTTGTTAAACGCATGAAAGCAAAAAAATCACCAACGGTTGTTGATGTCCGCACTATCTTCGAATTCCGGAAAGGCCATATCCCCGGGGTAATCCATGCCCCGACCTGGAGAATACTGCTACGGCTGGATCACATCCCTTCCGATAGGAATGCCGAGCTGGTAGTTACCTGCGAGCTTGGACCCCGTGCCCTGATAGCCAAGGGATTGCTTATGGCATTCGGATACCGGAATGTGGTGCTTCTCGCCGGACAGATGGCCGGTTGGCGGAAGGCAGGACTTCCCCTGGAGAAATAACGCGCGCTACTATATAAAAAGATTGTTGTCCGCCCGTTCCGAGGCTTCCAGATAAGCGGCCACTCCCCCCACCTCTATCCCGTCGATCAACTCTTCCTTCCGTAGCCCCATGAGGTCCATGGACATCTGGCAAGCCACCAGCCTTGCTCCACCTTGCACCGCCATATGAATCATCTCTTCCAGCGAGGGCACATTTTTTTTCTTCATAATCCTCCGCATCAGCATATCGCCAATTCCTCCCATACTCATCCGCGAAAGGGAGAGCTTGCCGCTCCCCCGCGGCATCAGCATTCCGAAGGCCGCTTCAATCAGGTTTTTACCCGGCAGGGAGAACTTTTCAGGTTTACGCAGGACATTTAATCCCCAGAAGGTAAAGAACATGGTCACGTTACGTCCCATGGCCAAGGCACCATTGGCGATTACGAAGCCCGCCAAGGCCTTGTCCAGATCACCGGAGAAGACAACGATGGTCTTGTCATTGCCTGTCCCCGTTGCGGGGAGACTGACGCCGCCTTTCATAATCACCGCTCTCACGATCCCCTCTTTGATACCGATATCGCAGAGGGTATTGCCCGTCGAAGTCGTCCAGGCTTGAGCATCCTTGAAAAATCCGGGATCGCTGGCGCTAATGGCAATTGCTTCTCCAGGTGCTATGACATCCATTTCCTGTTTGAGACGCATGATCGGTCCAGGGCACTGCAGCCCACAGGCATCAACCTCGAAAACTTTATCGGCAACAAGAGCCGCTGGTCGCAGATCTCTATTTTCTCCCATATCTCCACTCCGTTTAATGACGTCAACCTGAAGTTCCTCCACAGTGGCAGCCATGCGCCAGGTCTCATATCCCCCTGACAGGTTGAGGCAGTCATCAAGACCATGGGCTTTAAGGATTCGAATCGCCAGGTACCCTCTTAGGCCGACCTTGCAGAAGACAATGATCGTTTGGCCCCGCGGCACTTCATTGATCCGCTCCCGTAGATCGTCAAGGGGGATATTGAGGGCTCCGGCAATGCTGCCGGTGGCAAATTCCTCGGGTGTGCGCACATCCAGCAACAGCATCCGCGACCTATCGGCACGGCACAGTTGATCCCAAGTGATGATCCGCACTAGTCCGTTCAGGATGTTCTGAGCGGCAAATCCGGCCATGTTGACGGGATCCTTGGCTGACGAGTACGGCGGTGCATACGCATGTTCAATTTCGGTCAAATCGTCCACGGTCATCCCGCCTTGGATGGCAGTGGCAATCACATCGATACGCTTGTCTATGCCACCGTAGCCTGCCCCCTGCGCCCCCAACACTCGACGGGAGGTGGGAGAGAAGACGAGTTTCAGGGTAAACGTCGAGGCGCCGGGATAGTAACCGGCGTGATTATTGGGGTGGATAATGACAGAATCACACGGAATGTTCTCTGCGCGGCACAGTTTTTCCGTGAGACCGGTAACACCGACATCCAGATCGAAGACTTTGGCTATGGCGGTCCCCATGGTGCCACGGTAGGTACGCAGTGTATCACCATGCATGTTGTCTGCCGCAATCCGTCCCTGTTTGTTGGCCGGACCCGCCAGAGGGATGGCGGTTTTCTTTTCGGTAAGCGGGTTTACAATCTCGATTGCGTCTCCGGCAGCGTAAACCCCCTCGCAGCTGGTCTGGAGGTATTCATCCACGACGATGTGCCCTCGCGGTCCAAGAAGGATTCCCGACTCCGCAAGGAACGACGTGTTCGGCTTGACACCTATGGAAAGGAGCACCAGATCGGCATCGATGGTTCTGCCGCTCGTAAGGGTGGCGGTTATTCCTCCACTGGATGCCTCCCTGAAACAAGACACCCCATCCTTCAGGCTGACTTCAATCCCCTTCAGGGTAAGTTCCCGGTGCACCATGGCCGCCATCTCGTAGTCGATGACAGTCAATACCTGGTCGGTCAATTCCACCACCATGACTCCGATGCCACGGGCATGGAGATTCTCAACCATTTCCAGACCGATAAATCCGGCGCCCACCACCAAAGCGGTCTTCACGTTGCCGGTATCCACAAGCCGCTTGATTCGGTCAGTGTCGGGGATGGTCCAGAGGGTGTGGATCGAAGGATGATCGGAACCGGGTATGGCCGGCTTTATGGGGGAACCGCCGGGCGCGAGCAGGAGTTTGTCATATGATTCGTCCTTCTCCTGGTCCGTCAGTACGTTTCTCACTCGAACGTTCTTAGACGTAGTATCAACTCTTGTGACTTCGCTTTGGACCCGCACATCCACATTAAACCGCTGCTTGAATGACTCGGGTGTCTGTAGCAGCAACTTGTTGCGCTCGGTTATGACATCTCCTATGTAGTAGGGGAGGCCGCAATTTGCATAAGAGACATAATCTCCACGTTCAAAAACAATTATTTCCGCTTTTTCGTCAAGCCGTCTGAGTCTGGCGGCAGCGGTCATTCCCGCCGCAACGCCACCGATTATGATGTATTTCATCATTTCTTCCTTTATTAGTATATTTAACCCAGATATTCCATTAGGCAGAGCAAAACTCCTGCACGAGCCCTGCCGGACATATTCCGGCATCTCGTGCCCTAACGGAAAATCTGGGTTTGTATAGAATAAATATATAACAAAACATATATAGAAGTAAATATATAATTTGGCGATGGTCTATTCAGGGTTCTCATTAATTGTAATTTCAAGGATTGTCCAGCGAGTGTCCCGTGTGGTGAGTCGTGGGAAGTAATTCCGAGATATTTTGGTTGGTGCCAAGGCGCGGCGACGTAGATGTCGCAGGTTCTACATCAAGGAGCCGCGACGATGGCAAAGGCCAAAAGAGCCGGAATGACGAGTACGAACTAGCCGCACGGGACACGGGGTATTACGCAAAAGTCGGGTGGTGGATTTGATGGACACAGTACCTGGAAAGTGGTCGATGAGGCCCATGACAAGTACCGGCAGGGATTGATCGATGAACGGCAGGATTTCCTTTACTATCCGGGGGATGATTTTCCGGCGTTGGAGGCGTTGCGGACGGCTTTCCCGGAACGCTACGCGTTACAATGTTATTCAACGGTTCATGATTTTATTCACTCGTTACCTTTCCAACTCACAATCTGCCTCGATATTCGAATGAGAAACCATCGCGGCATGTTGGCAGTATCACGGCAGCGGGCGACGGCTGCAACACTGCTGCAACACCGCCACAGGCGCCAAAGAGGCGGGCCATGATAAAGAATACACTCTCCTCATTGAGGGCATAGGCATCCCTGGCGCGAGCCAGCACCATAAAATCCGCCAGAAGCCGTATGTTCATCTGGTGCTTTGTAAGACCAAATTGTTTGATTGCATTGGGGTCAAGCTTGTGACCTCCCGTGCTGCCCTCGATGAGTGTATCGGAGAGCACTACGGAGTCGGGACTCTCGTTACTCCAGCGCCGGGCCAATGCCGCGTCGTCCGATATGACACAGGCAACCGGTGCCGCAGTCCGCAACAGCGACCAGCGCTCTTCAGAAACCGCCCTGTCCGTGCCTCTGAGGTGAACAACCGGAAGATCGAGTGGTGCTTTATCCAGTAAGGGTTTTACCTCTTCCAGCGTTTCGAAGCTCAAGCGCAGATGCTTCACTAATTCACCAAAATCATAGGTACGAAAACCGACACCGGGATGAACCCATACCGGTTCGAAGTGTCTTCCTTCCAGTGCATCAAAAACCAGTTCTTCCTTCAGCTTATGCACCCACTCATCCGCCGGCATTCCCAAACCACGCCGCCAGAAAGGAGGAAACACATCGATGTTATTTGGAATCCGTTCCGCCGAGGTAACATAGGGAAGGTCAACAAGATTGAAATAACGGTAAAAACCGCTTCGATCGTGGGACCAAATGCGATCTTCCCAGTCCACGAACAGTATCCGGTTAAAGCGCTGTGACATGACAATCGCTTCGGAAAGGCATTGTAGCCGGTCACAGAAGCCTTCCCACCCTTTGATTACGATGTAGCGATTCATGGTTTCGTAGCTCTGAAATTCGGATAAAACCACTCGTAATACCAGCCGCAAGCCTGTTCGATCAGATTCTGGATGCGTGGTGGGATTTCATGTTGCCTTGGTGCAACAATGGCAGTCTGTTGACGGTGCAGATACTTGTGACGATAGTGGCTGTCACTTTCGTGCGGACGTACGGAAAGCTGATCGGTATCTATGATGTGCGGCGAAACACCCATCCAGGAATAGACATTGGACATGGTCTCCATGGGCCGTGTTACCAGGTCTTCGAATTTTACAAAATATACTCGATCCTTCACCGACTGCGGCAAATCCTGCACAGCCAGCACAGAAGAAAGTGGGGCACCTATGGACTTGTCCTTTGCAAAAAGTTGGTCGGCCCTGCCGAAACGATCAAAATCAGCAAGGTGATCAATAAAGTCCACCAGGATAGTCTTCTGATGCTGGGACTCTATGGAGCCGTAGATCTGACCCAATTCTCGAACAGAAATCAGAAGGCGAGCATCCGGCTCCAGATGGAGCAGCATCTCAATGCAGTGCAGCCACGCGCGGTTCTTATCGACCACTACGGGTTTTTCGGAGTTACTGTGCCAGCCATTCAAAAAAGAGCGCATGGCGCTGCGCAGATGGTCGTAGGTCGTATCAAACTGAACATCCAGTTGGGATAGGAAAAACTGATCGTCACTGATAAAACGACGCATAGCCAACAGCGCGTTGCAGAGAGGAGAGCTGTGCCCCTCGCAATGGATTTCAGGATGTTCCGCCAGCAACTGGCAAAGCAACGTGGAGCCTGCTCGCGGCAGACCGGCAACGCCGACAAATCGTCCAGACATGTCTTTCTCCTTATCAAACTACCGGGGCGGTCAAAAGTCCGCCCCGGTAGACAACATAGCTTACAAGCAGTTATCGGCTGATATTTTACTGTTTTGTAATATCGATCATCCAAGTCTTATCGCCAACGGTCACCTTGACCTGAAGAGGCAGGCCTCCTGCGGGTGCGTCAGTTGCGACGAATGTATTAGTGTTTTGGTTAAATTGCAACCATCCAGGTAACGGCGCCCCATCCGACGTAGAGACCATAACAGCAGTAGAGCTGTTAATTGAAATGTTTTTAATCTGCTCCGGCAGCGTAAAACTGAAGGTTGAGCCGGAATTTGCCACGCCTTCCGGAACGGTAACAAGAAAAACTCCCGATCCCCTTGTTACTGTTAAACTGGGCACTGATCCTCCGGAAGACGGCCCCCCGGAAGACGGTCCGCCAATATCCGGTGTACCTCCACCGTTGTTCGATGGGTTTCCGCCGGGCATCACGCCATTGCCACCAACCGGGGGTGTCCCGCCATTATTGGAACTAATGTCTGATGTAGGTGCGTTTGTCGTAATGATAGTTGTTGTTGGAAGCGTCGGTAACTGAGGCGGTACAATACCTGTACCTGTGCCTGTGCCTGTGCCGGTGCCGGTGCCAGTGCCAGTGCCAGTGCCAGTGCCAGTGCCCGTGCCCGTGCCAGTGCCCGTGCCAGTGCCCGTGCCAGTGCCAGTGCCCGTGCCAGTGCCAGTGCCCGTGCCCGTGCCAGTGCCAGTGCCAGTGCCCGTGCCCGTGCCCGTGCCTGTGCCCGTGCCCGTGCCGGTGCCAGTGCCAGTGCCAGTGCCAGTGCCAGTGCCAGTGCCAGTGCCCGTGCCAGTGCCCGTGCCCGTGCCCGTGCCGGTGCCGGTGCCAGTGCCGGTGCCTGAATGAATACCCCATTTATTGGGTACGTCATTTACCGCAAATTCAAGTACCGGATAACCAACCGGAAGATTCGGATCCTCTACGATATCCCACCCTGCATCCGCAAACGTTGACAATGTTTGCAACTCAGCAGTGGATTTGCCTTCAACAATGCCGACTCCATCTGATATTGATCCATCTCCAACGCCACTAAGTGTCGGATTTACCGTGTTGTCGTAGAAGGAGGTGTTTATTGTCACCGTACCATCGGTTTGACCTACCAACCCTCCAACATTTGTTGTACCGGTAACCTGACCGGCAGCGTATGTGTTGGTTACGGTCAGATCGCCGGCCGCCATGCCTATTAAACCACCGACTGCAACCGAACCATTTACGTTGCCAATGGCAAAGGCATCCGAAACTGAACCGCCATTGGCAGAACCAACCAGACCGCCGACATTATTTGCCCCTGTCACATTGCCGGTTGCGAATGAAGTTGCAATTGAACCATTGTTGTTATTACCGACAAGACCGCCAACATTACCGACTCCTGTAACCGGACCAGAAGCATAACTATCAGTTATGCTGGCAGTACCACCGGAATTCCCATAATTTTGTCCAACAAGACCGCCAACATTGTTGCCTGTGCCTGTGCCTGTGCCTGTGCCTGTGCCTGTGCCTGTGCCTGTGCCTGTACCTGTCCCTGTTACAGAACCGGTAGCGGAACTTCCTGTTATGGTCGCGCTGGAACCGGTTCCGTCGGCAAAGTTCTGACCAACAATGCCACCGACATAACTATTTCCTGTAACCGGACCGGAAGCAGTACTATTACTTATGCTGGCAGTACCACCGTTATACCCATAATTTTGCCCAACAAGACCGCCAACGTAGTTGCCTGTCCCTGTTACGGAACCGGTAGCTGAACTACCTGTTATGGACGTGTTGGAACCGGAGCCATAGGCAATGTTCACCCCAACAAGACCGCCGACATAGCTGCCACCGTTTACTGCACCGGTTGCGTTACCACCTGTTATGGTCGCGCTGGAACCGCCGGAAATGGCAAGGTTTATCCCGACAAGACCGCCAACATAATTGTTTCCTGTAACCGGACCAGAAGCATTACTATTGGTTATACTGGCAGCACCACCGAAAGCCCCAGCATTTTGACCGACAAGACCGCCAACATAGTTGCCACCGTTTACTGCACCGGTTGCGTAACTACCTGTTATGGTCGCGCCGGAACCGCTGCCATCGGCAGAGTTCTGCCCGACAAGACCGCCAATACCATAGTTTCCTGTAACCGGACCGGAAGCATTGCTATCAGTTATGCCGGCAGTACCACCGGAAATCCCGTAATTCTGCCCAACAAGACCGCCGACAGTGTTGCCGCCGTTTACTGCACCGGTTGCGTAACTACCTGTTATGGTCGCGCTGGAACCGCTGCCATTGGCAATGTTCTGCCCGACAAGACCGCCGACATTGGTGCCACCGGATACCGGACCAGTGGCAAAAGCACTGATTATGCCGGCAGTACCACCGGAAGTCGCCAAATTCTGACCAACAAGACCGCCGACACTGTCGCCACCGGTTACTGCACCGGTTGCGTAACTACCTGTTATGGTCGCGCTGGAACCGGAGCCATTGGCAGAGTTCAGCCCAACAAGGCCGCCGACATTGGTGCCACCGGATACCGAACCGGTAGCGTAACTATTTGTTATAGACGCACTGGAACCATACTTTGCACTGTTTGGCCCAACTGGAATGTTTTGCCCGACAGCACTGTTTTTTCCGACAAGACCGCCAACATTGTTGCCGTTACCGAATACCGAACCGGTAGCGTAACTATCTGTTATGGACGCACTGGAACCATACTTTGCACTGTATGGCCCAACAGGACCGTTTTGCCCAACTGCACTGTTTTGCCCGACAAGACCGCCGACATTGTCGCCGGCCCCTGTTACGGAACCAGTAGCGGAACTACCCGTTATGGCTGCACTGGAATTAGTGCCATTGGCAATGTTCTGCCCGACAAGGCCGCCGACATAACTGTTTCCTGTTACCTGACCAATGGAAGCATTACTATTGGTTATGCCGGCAGTACCACCGGAGGTCGCTGAATTTTGCCCAACAAGACCGCCAACATAGTTGCCTGTACCTGCTACCGCGCCGGTAGCTGAACTACCTGTTATGGACGCACTGGCACTGAAACCGTTGCCATCAGCAACGTTCTGCCCGACAAGGCCACCCACATAACTGTTTCCTGTTACCTGACCAATGGAAGCATTACTATTGGTTATGCCGGCAGTACCACCCGAAGTCGCTGAATTTTGCCCGACAAGACCGCCAGCAGTGGTGCCGCCAGTTACTGCACCGGTGGCGTAACTTCCTGATATGGTCGCGCTGGAA
This sequence comes from Oryzomonas sp., assembly GCA_031292255.1. GTDB lineage: Bacteria > Desulfobacterota > Desulfuromonadia > Geobacterales > Pseudopelobacteraceae > Oryzomonas. The sequence goes on from JARLHN010000024.1 coordinate 49,802, forward strand.
CCGCTGCCGTCGGCAGAGTTCTGCCCGACAAGACCACCCACATTGCCGCCACCGGATACCGAACCGGTAGCGTAACTATCTGTAGCATTGCTATTGGTTATGCCGGCAGTACCACCCGAAGTCGCCAAATTCTGACCAACAAGACCGCCAGCATTGTTGCCTGTCCCTGTTACGGAACCGGTGGCGTAACTTCCTGATATGGTCGCGCTGGAACCGTTGCCATCGGCAAGGTTCTGCCCGACAAGGCCGCCAACGTTACCGACTCCTGTAACCGGACCAGAGGCATTACTACTGATTATGCCAGCAGCACCACCCGAAGTCGCTGAATTTTGCCCGACAAGACCGCCGACACTGTTGCCACCGGTTACTGCACCGGCTGCGTAGCTACCTGTTATGGTCGCGCTGGAACCGCTGCCGTCGGCAATGTTCTGCCCGACAAGACCGCCGACATTGGTGCCTGTCCCTGTTACTGCACCGGTTGCGTAACCACCTGTTATGGTCGCGCTGGAACCGGAGCCATCGGCAATGTTCTGCCCGACAAGGCCACCCACATTGCCGTCACCGGATACCGAACCGGTAGCGTAACTATCTGTAGCATTGCTATTGCTTATGGCGGCAGTACCACCGGAAGTCGCCAAATTCTGACCAACAAGACCACCGATACTGTCGCCACCGGTTACTGTACCGGTTGCGTAACTACTTGTTATGGTTGCGCTGGAACCGCTGCCATTGGCAGAGTTCTGCCCAACAAGGCCTCCAACATTTCCGATACCGGATACCGAACCGGTAGCGGAACTACCTGTTATGGACGCACTGGTACTGGAACTGGAACCGTAGCCATAGGCATAGTTCTGTCCGACAAGGCCGCCGACATTACCGGTTCCAGTAACCGTACCAGAAGCATTACTACCGGTTATGCTGGCAGTACCACCGGAAATCCCATAATTTTGCCCAACAAGACCGCCGACATTGTTGCTTGTCCCAGTTACTGCACCGGTTGCGTGACTACCTGTTATGGTCGCGCTGGAACCGCTGCCGTCGGCAATGTTCTGCCCGACAAGACCGCCAACAGTGGTGCCGCCGGTTACTGCACCGGTGGCGCAACTACCTGTTATAGTTGCGCTGGAACCACTGTCATTGGCAATGTTCTGCCCGACAAGGCCGCCGACATAACTGTTTCCCGCAACCGGACCAGAAGCATTACTATTCGTTATGCCGGCAATGCCAGAGGAATTCGCTGAATTTTGCCCGACAAGACCGCCAACAGAGATGCCACCGGATACCGAACCGGAAGCGGAACTATTACCTATGTAGGAAGTACCGCCGAAATTCCCTTTATTCTGCCCGACAAGACCACCGACATCACTGTTTCCTGTTACCTGACCAATGGAAGCATTACTATCGGTTATGCTGGCCGTACCAGCGGTAGCACCATAATTCTGCCCAACAAGGCCGCCGACACTGGTGCCGCCAGATACCGCGCCAGTAGCGGAACTGTCTGTTATGGTCGCACTGGAACCGGAGCCATTGGCAATGTTCACTCCAACAAGGCCGCCGACATAACTGTTTCCCGTGACCTGACCGGAAGCAGTGCTGTTGCTGATGCCGGCAGTACCACCGGAAATCGCTGAATTCTGCCCGACAAGACCGCCGACATAATCCGCCCCTGATACGGGAGCTGAAGAGAATGTGTTGGAAATACTGCTGTTGACGGCTGATCCGACCAAGGACCCTACGTAATTTTCACCGGTAACACTGCCCCCCACCATGCCGACATTGCGCACGGTAGCGCCGTTGGTAGCACCAAATAGCCCTTGGTCATCAGTTCCGGGATTATTGATTATGATATTGTTGGTGGTATGACCAAGGCCGTCGAAGATACCGGTAAATGGCGTACCGGCGGTACCGATCGGAGAGAAACCCTGGCCATTGTTCCAATTGACCGTGTCGTTGGCATTGATATCCAGACCAAGAACATAGTTGCCGCTCAACATGCTGCTATCGGCAGAGTAGGCTAACCCCTGCAGGGTGTTATTGCCACCGGCGCTATTGTCGGTTGATGAACCAAGGCTGGTAATTACCGTAAAGTTTGTGCCGTTGAGAGAAAATATCGGTGCCTGGGGTATATTCAGCCTGCCGCTCGTACCGTAGTTGATCGTCACGTCATTGGGGTTGGCTCCCAATGTCACTCCGTTCGGATTGGCAACCGTCAGCGCGCCAACGGTCGGGTTAGTAAAAGTGATTGTACTGCCTGTAGATGCTTGAACGTCCCATGCAATCACGTTGTTTGGGATGGTGGCGCTGGTGTTGCCGAGGTTGACTGTCTGAAATACCGTGGGCAGGCCGAGGCTCCAATTAGCCGAGTCGGTCCAATCGCCACCGCTGAAAGTGTCCACGGGATTTGATGAAAGTGTAGTCGGATCAATAACATTTGTGGTCGTTCCGTTGTCGGCGCCGATCAATGGGCCGCTATTGCCATTTACCGGTCCGGTAGCAAACACGCTGTCGACTGTACCGTAATTCGCCCCGACTAAACTGCCGACATTGGCAGTGCCGGTTACCGAGCCGGATGCAAAACTTGTCCCGATGCCGGCAGTACCGCCATTATTGGCCGTATTTTGACCAACCAGACCACCAACGCCATAATTTCCCGACACGTTGCCAGTGGCAAAGGTATTGAATATGCTGGCTGTAGCGCCGTAACTACCATAATTTTGCCCAACCAGGCCACCAACATAATTTGAACCTGAAACCTTGCCGGTAGCAAAGCTATTGCTGATACTGGCAGAACCGTTGTTGTCACCATAATTCAGTCCGACCAGGCCGCCGACATAATTACCTGCTCCCGACACGTTACCGATAGCATAGCTATTGCTGATACTGGCAGATCCGTAGTTGTTGCCATAATTTTGTCCGACCAGACCGCCGACATTATTACCTGCTCCCGACACGTTACCGATAGCATAGCTATTGATGATACTGGCTGTACCGTAGTTGTTGCCAAAATTTTGTCCAACCAGGCCGCCGACATTATCGCTTGCCCCTGAAACATTGCCGGTAGCGTAACTATCTGTAATGGACGCAATGGAATCGTAGCCATAGGCCCAGTTCTGCCCAACAAGACCGCCAACATTACCGTCTCCTGAAACCGTACCGGAAGCATTACTGTTACCTATGCCGGCAATACCACTGTTCGTCCCATAATTTTGCCCGACAAGACCGCCGACATTGTTGCCTGTCCCTGTAACGGAACCGGTTGCGGAACTACCTGTTATGGTTGCACTGGAACCGGAGTCATTGGCAAGGTTCTCCCCAACAAGACCGCCGACATTACCGTATCCTGAAACCGTACCGGAAGCATTACTGTTACTTATGCCGGTAGTACCACCGGACTTCCCATAATTCAGACCAACAAGACCGCCGACATTACCGATGCCTGAAACCGTACCGGAAGCATTACTATAACTTATTCCGGCTCTTCCATAGTTGGCACTGTAGTTCTCCCCAACAAGACCGCCCACATTGTTGCCTGTCCCTGTTACGGAACCGGTTGCGGAACTACCTGTTATGGTCGCACTGGAACCGGAGTCATTGGCAAGGTTTTCCCCAACAAGACCGCCCACATTACCGCTTCCTGAAACCGGACCAGAAGCAGTACTATTACTTATTCCGGCTGTTCCATAGTTGGCACCGTAGTTATACCCAACGAGACCGCCCACATTGTTGCCTGTACCTGTTACGGAACCGGTGGCGGAACTACTGGTTATGGACGTACTGGAACCGGAGCCGTTGGCATAGTTCTCCCCGACAAGACCGCCAACATCGTTGCCTGTCCCTGTTACCGCTCCGGCAGCGGAACTACCTGTTATGGACGCACTGGAACCGGAGCCGTTGGCACTGTTCTGTCCGACAAGGCCACCCACATAACTGTTTCCTGTTACCTGACCAATGGAAGCATTACTATTGGTTATGTCGGCAATACCGCCGAAAGTCGCTGAATTTTGCCCAACAAGGCCACCGACATTGTTGTCTGCCCCTGTTACCGCACCGGTTGCATAACTATCTGCTATGGACGCACCGGAACCAATGGCAGAATTCTGCCCAACCAGGCCGCCGACATAATTGTTTCCCGTAACCGGGCCGGAAGCATTACTGTTACTTATGCCGGCAATACCACCGAAAGTCGCTGAATTTTGCCCGACAAGACCGCCGACATTGTTGCCTGTCCCTGTTACTACACCGGTTGCGGAACTACCTGTTATGGTCGCACGGGAACCGGAGTCGTTGGCAAGGTTCTCCCCAACAAGACCGCCAACATTACCGTATCCTGAAACCGTACCGGAAGCATTACTGTTACTTATGCCGGTAGTACCACCGGACTTCCCATAATTCAGACCAACAAGACCGCCGACATTACCGATGCCTAAAACCTGACCGGAAGCAACACTGTTACTTATGCTGTCAGTACCACCGGCAGCTCCATAGTTTTGCCCAACAAGACCACCGACATTATTGCCACCGACATTATTGTTTCCTGTCCCTGTTACAGAACCCGTAGCTGAACTATCTGATATGGTCGCACTGGAACCATAGCCATTGGCAAAGTTCTGCCCAACAAGGCCGCCGACATTATTATTTCCAGTCCCTGTTACTGCACCGGTAGCGGAACTACCTGATATTGTCGCGCTGGAACCGTAGCCATTGGCAAAGTTCTGCCCAACGAGACCGCCGACATTCTTGCTTCCTGTCCCTGTTACAGAACCCGTAGCGGAACTACCTGTTATGGTCGCCCTGGAACCGCTGTCAATGGCAAAGTTCTGCCCAACAAGACCTCCGACATTATCGATTCCTGAAACCGGACCGGAAGCATTACTATTACTTATACTGGCAGTACCACCGTAACGACCATAATTTTGCCCGACAAGACCGCCGGTATTAGCGCCTGTCCCAGTTACGGAACCGGTAGCGGAACTACCTGTTATGGACGCACTGGAACCGTAGCCATAGGCAAAGTTCAGCCCAACAAGGCCACCGACATTTCCGATTCCTGAAACCGTACCGGAAGCATTACTATTACTTATTCCGGCTGTTCCATAGTTAGCACCGTAGTTATACCCAACAAGACCACCCACATTACCGATTCCTGAAACCGGACCGGAAGCATTACTATCACTTATGTTGGCTGTTCCATAGTAATGACCATAATTTTGCCCAACAAGACCGCCCACATTGTTGCCTGTCCCTGTTACGGAACCGGTAGCGGAACTATTTGTTATGGACGCCCTGGAACCGTAGCCATAGGCAAAGTTCTCTCCAACAAGGCCACCGACATTACTGTTTCCTGTAACCGGACCAGAAGCAGTACTATTAGTTATGCCGGCAGTACCACCGTCAGTTGCCGTATTTTGTCCGGCAAGGCCACCGACATTGTTGTCTGTCCCTGTTACGGAACCGGTTGCGTAACTACCTGTTATGGTCGCGCTGGAACCGTTGCCGTTAGCTGAGTTCTGCCCAACAAGACCACCGACACTCTCTAGCCCCGATACATTGCCGGAAGCATAACTGTTATTGATGCTGGCTGTGCCGTTGCTGCCATAATTTTGTCCGACCAAGCCACCGACATTAATTATCCCTGACACATCGCCCGTAACATAGCTATTGCTGATACTGGCAGTGCCGTTGTCGGCAAGGTTTTTGCCGACCAAGCCGCCGACATACGTTGCCCCTGATACGGCCACGGAAGAGATCGTATTGGAAATACTACTATTGACGCCATATCCAACTAATGCCCCAACGTAATAATTACCGGTAACACTGCCCCCCGCCAATCCGATATTGCGAACCGTGGCACCCGAGATCATGCCGAATAACCCTTTGTAGTCGGCAACATTATTTATCGTAATATTGTTGATGGTATTGCCGAGGCCGTCAAAGATTCCGGTAAATGGTGTGCCGGCAGTACCGATCGGAGAGAAACCGGCGCCTGAGTTCCATCCGGATGTTGCGCTGGCGTCGATATTGCTCCCCAGGGCAAAGTATCCGGACAGGCTGCCGTTAATCCCTTGCAGGTCAGTGCCGGTGGTACTGGTCTGATCCGCGCCTAACGTGGTTATCACCGTATAGGGATTATTGTTGATGGTCAGAAACCCTGTACCCGAACGCGGAGTGACGCCATCCGCCTGAAAGAAGTTGACACTGCCCATGAAAGAGCCATTCGGGTTTATGCCCACATTGACCTTGCCGCTGCCCGGCTCAAGATCGAGGCTGGCAAAGGTGCCGGGATTGCCCGAGTTGTTCGTGGCGCCCGCGGTCATAACGGCGTTGATATTGACATCATTGGTCGCAATAAGTGTCAGCTTGCCGGCGTTCCAGGTAACATTGTCGTTGACATTGATGTTGCCATCGGAACCGCTACCATTGGTGCTTTGGATCTCAACATCACCATTGGCAAGATTACCGGACAGGGTATTGCCGCTAATGTCACCGTTAATTGCGGCAATTGTGAAGCCGTCCGGGTCTATCAGCCATGTGCCGTTTTTACCATTGGCGGCCCGAGTGGTTACCTTGGTGTTGTCGGCAATAGTGACCTTGCCGCCTGAAGTTTCTATGAAACCGCCGTTGCCGCCATTGGGGGCGGAAGCATCCAAGGTGCCGGATACCGTAGTTGTGCCGTACTGCATATCGGAGTCCAGCACGATGTGGCCGGCTTTGTTTTGCAGGGTCTGGGCTTCGATTATCCCGGTGTTGTTAACTGTCGCGTTGGTCAGGCTGTTGGCCGCCTGGGCGGTCATGACCACCAGGCCGCCATCGGCTTTGATCAGCCCACTGTTTTGGGCCAAGGCATCCACTGCCCCCTGGCTCACGGTATAGCTGATCAGGCCGTCACCCGTGAAATCCACCGACACTTGGTTAGCGGCAGCTAAAAGGGTACTGCCGCCGGTGGTCGTTATGGTGCCTTCATTGGTCACTTTAGGGGCGATCAACGCGACAACGCCACCGGGCAAGGCGGTGATGGCGCCCTGATTCAGGACGGAGCCGGCTGTTCCGGTTGTGGTAAAATTGTATTTTCCTGCGAGAAAGTCGCTGTCCAGCAGATTAAGGCTGGAGGCAACCAATCCTCCCACATCGACACGCGCATTTTGCCCAAAGATTATACCGGCCGGGTTAAGCAGAAAAACGTTGCCGTTGGCAGTGAGACTCCCCAGAATCTGGGTAGGGTTCTGGTCGCTGATCCTGTTCAGCGCCGTGGCTGAACTGTTAGGCTGCACAAAGTTCACTCCGGCATTGGCGCCGATATTGAACGTATTCCAGTTGGCAATAAGTGACTGGGTCCCTTGTTTTACCGTCATCTGGTTGCCGCTGGTGCTGATTGTGGCACTGCCGGCGGTTATCTTGCCGCCGGTGGGCAAGGCTCCGGGGTCAAGAGCAAATACCGATCCGCCGGCAGCCAGAAGAGCCGCAACGGTAAGGGCACCTACGGTAGCCGCTGGGCAGCACCCCCTGGAGGCTACCTTCTCTGAGACAACCACCCATTTTTCTTTGGCCTTGGACCAGATGACGCGGTAAATTTTGTTCATAGTATCCCCCCTGCTATGGCAACTGTAATTTGTCTTATAAGGAAAGCCGCACTTTGCGGTCAATCAGCCCGTTGAGATTGCGTAACGACATAAGATGCGCCTGGATCACCGCCATCAGGCCGGATCGGAACAACCCGACCACGTCAGCGTCAGGTAGTTGCTGAAGTTTCTGTTCGTCCACCACCAGCAAGCCGTTGAGCGGGAATGAGCGCCCATCGCTTAAATTGGCCTGGGCGTCCATCTGTCGCAACAGGCCGGACTGGGCCAGCATGGTTCCGAACTGCTCCGTCTGTTTCATCTGTACGGCATAATCCTGAAGAAAGGTTTGGATCTCCTGGAGTTTCGGCGAAGCTTCGCCATCAATAAAAAGAGGCGTGCCCCCCTCTTGCTTGAAGCCTGGGAAAGTTTCGTCAAAACAGATTGCCAGCCGGTCATTATCGACATCGGCGGTAATGAACGGATAACGCCTGATATATGCAGGCACATACTGAGCGGTCCAGGAACCTTCGGCATCAACGAACAGATTCTCGTTCGGTTCGAGGCCGAGAAGTGCCACTGGAACGAAGCTGTTTGTGGGAGTCGGAATGAAAATGATCGGGAAGTGGCGCCCGGCATCGAAGAATTCGGCATGGGCAAGTAGCACCGTCTGGGAAGACGCGGTGAAACGGAAGCCATCTGGACCGGGACTGACGGTCATCTCCGCATGGAGATCCTTATTGAGCGGGACAAGCTTCTGGTAATACTGCGGCATTTTCTGGGGCTCCATTGGTTATTTTCCTTTTGTCGTTTAATTCCGAGGGGCTGACAAGGACAAACAGCAGATAAAACCTGGTCAAAAACAGCATGGATCGGATTTATCCTCTGTAACCGGTAATAACGCGAGCTGTCGCATCAGAAATACATCGAGCCAACCAGCCAGAAACGGTTAGCCTCGCTTCTACCGTCGGCATCGGTTCCCGAAGCACTTCTGCCGGGGTTGTCACCTATAGTGTGGGCCCAGGTGCCTTTAAGGCTGAACTTGTCTTTATAGATATAATTAAAGGCAACGCCGGAACCTTGCAGCCAGTATTCATTCTTGTTGGTCGCGGTAGCAATTGAATTGGTCCAAGGCTGTTTGTGAAGATAGATTTCGCCGGCATCATAGAAGCCGCTCAATTGGAGGGAGCCCCACACAGCGGGAAGCGGCAGATCGTAACGCAGGTCAACGTTGAACAACTGCCCCTCGTCGCCGGAAGCCTCTCCTACCGGGTAGGCCCGGACGCCATTTGGACCACCGAGAATGAATTTTTCGCTCGTATCGAGGTTGTCATTGGATAGCTGAGCTGTCCAGGAAAGGTTGATGCTGGTATGTTCGCACAGACGTTGCAACCGCGACAGCCCGAGATTGAAGTGGGTATAGGCGCCTTGGGTGTCTGGGAGCGACGTGGCAACGTCATTATTGAAACTGCCGGTGGTAACCCCGGCATTCCAGGTAGTGTAACCTCCACCGAAAAGCGTATCGTATTTGTCACCGTTGAAAGCTATGATCCCGCTATGCAGTTGCCTATTGTCCGTATCAACGTTGTTGTCGCTGTCAATGAGGGCCTTGAATTCATAAGTGGCTGACGTTGTTATATTTGCAGTACGGCTACGGAGCAAAGGATAACTGACGCCCGCGTCCACCGTGTGACTCTGTCCTTGAGCGTTGAGTGCAGATAACGGGCCGATCAGTTCGTACTGCATGCCGGTATATGAAATGCTGCCCTTTAGCCCGCTGGTGGTCAAGGGAAAGGAATAAGCCGCCCGACCTTGGGTAAGACCTTCTGAACCGGTTAGGAGCAATGAAAGCTGGTCACCGTAGCGAAAGGGGTCGTTGACGGTAAGCATGCCGTTACCGCGCCAGGCACCCGTGTAACGGTTACCCTGGTTGTCGCCGAAAACAGACCCGGACAGCAGCGGGCCTTCGCTGACGTCAAACTGGACGCCAGTGGTGCCGGGGACGGCGCCGGCGGCCAGGGAGGCTTTGGCGGATACGCCGGGCAGGTCGTTCATCAGGAGTGCGGAACGTTCCAGATTCGACTCATGAAGAGGTTGATCGGGTTGAACGGCGTTCCGGGCAATGGCGCGGATTGTTTCGTCACTGATGCGGGCGCTTTTGTCTCGCCTGATGGTCAGGCTTCCGTCACTTCTACCCTGGATAAAGGCAAATTCAATGACACCCGAGGTAACATCCTGTTTGGGGAGGTAGGCACGTGCCAGGAACCATCCCTTTTTCTTCAGGTACTCGGTAATCTTGGATGCGAGATCCTGAAGATCCCGGAAGCTCAGGCTCTTGCCGACAGATGCGGAAACCAGTTGCTGCAATTCTTCCTCGGTCGCCAACCCCTCGTTGCCGGTGAACTTGAAGCCTTTGACCGTGATGCGCACCCCGGTGTCGGCCAGCGGAGCTTGTTCGATCTGCCCTTCGACTTTAGGTAGTTGCTGGGGAATTTGACGCTGCGGCTGCTGCTCGCGGGTCAGTATGCCGGCGTCGGGAGGCGCGGCCAGGGCCATGCTCGATGCCAACGCCAATAATGCGGCAGTAGCAACAGTTACAAGCCCCGTCGGATACGATCCGTCCAGACCTCTTGACACCCCGGTTCCTGCAACAAAAAGGACCTTTTTTACCTTCTTCAAAATCAGACAATAGATTGCTTTGTTCATATCCAACGTACCCTCCATCATAACATTTGACATGCGATTCAACCGTTTTAATTGCTGCCAAGTCAAGTTCAACGGTACTGCATCAATAAAATCCACCGCAACCGACAGCAGTCCTGCAATTGAACCCAACCTCCGAAAAGTGCCGGCCAATAGGCTTATCTTGGTACAAGCTTTTGCAGCATTCAAGCGAACGAGTTCACCAAAATGGTGAAAGACAATCGCGGTATTACGTTTGCGGTTACACCACAGGCGCTTACTTCCGTGGCTGCGCTAAAACTACTCGCCCAACTCATCTCCAAGCGTGGACCTGATGCGGAGCATCCGTAATTGGTTGGCAAACAAGCTCTACTGGGTGGCATCCAGAACGATCGTCAAAAAGTTGCGCCGACTGATAATCTGCGTTGGAGCATTGCGCCAATCATTATCTGATTCAAATTATCTCTTTTTAACATCTGATTCTGACAATGTCATCTTTTTTTTTATTTTATTAATTTTGTAAAGACAGCACCGGGAGAAATCCGGCCAGGTCGTCTCTTCTTTCCAGCCAACCATCCCGCTCCATATGCGACAAAGAGTATGTTGTCCATCCAATTTCAGCTGATTAGCGCGGCAGATATGCTGGTGTATTGGCGGCCGCGGCCCTGACGTACTGGGCCGGCCACGGCATCACGTGCCCCAGTTCCTTGGCTGCCCGGAGCGGCCAGTATGGGTCACGGAGCAGTTCCCTGGCCAATAGCACCAGGTCGGCCTGACCGGAACGGATGATATGATCCGCCTGGGCAGGGGCCGTTATAAGCCCGACAGCTCCAGTCTTGCTACCGGATTTGCGCCGGATCTGCTCTGCAAAAGCTGTCTGGTAGCCGGGGCCAAGCGGAATCCGGGCATGCGGGGCCGTTCCCCCGGACGAGCAATCTACCAGATCCACCCCTAACGGCAACAGTTGCCGTACCAGCTCGATGGACTGTTCCAGATCCCAACCACCTTCAACCCAATCGGTCGCTGAAATCCTTACCAAAAGAGGCAATTCGTCGGGCCAGACTTCTCTGACCGCACTGACGATCTCTTTCAGGAGACGCGTGCGGTTCTCGAAGCTGCCGCCATATCGATCGGTGCGCTGGTTGCTCAGTGGTGACAGGAACTGGTGCAGCAGATAGCCATGGGCTGCATGGATTTCCGCTACGCGAAACCCTGCCTGTAAAGAGCGGCGAGCCGCTTGAACAAATGCCGTCGTGATCTCCTTGATATCATTTTCGCCCAGTGCCGTAGGTACAATGCAACCGACATCAAAGGGTATGGCACTTGGAGCCACAATCGGCCAACCACCTTCCGCCTCGTTCAAGGTAACGGCTCGGTTCTCCCAGGGAGGAGGAGTACTGGCCTTGCGACCCGCGTGGGCCAACTGGATACCGGCAACGCTGCCCCGTTGCGCGATAAAGTGGGTGATACGTCCAAGAAACTCGACATGGCTATCGCTCCAGATGCCAAGATCCGCCGGACTGATGCGACCTTGAGGTGTTACCGCGGCAGCCTCGGTCAATATCAGACCTGCTCCGCCGGTTGCTCGACTACCGAGATGAACAAGATGCCAATCATTGGCAAAACCCTCTGTACACGAATACTGGCACATGGGCGATACGGCGATTCGGTTCGGCAATGTGATGCTGCGAAGGGTGAGCGGCTCAAATAGATGCGACATGATTCATCCTCCTTCGTGCGCCGGGATTTCTATGCGATGCAGGTCATCTTGCGGACGCCCTTCTTCTCGATCATCCCATCTATAGCGGCAACATAATTCTGAAAATGGGTTGAGGCCATGTGCCGCTCCAGGTTCGCCATGCTCTGCCAATTCTCATAGAATACGAACACCTTCGGATCATCATTGTCCTGATGCAATCGGTATTCGATACATCCTGCTTCCCGACGCGTCGGCTCGATAAGTTTGAGCAGTTCGGCTTTGACGGTTTCAACGGCATCCTCTTTTACAACAAGTTCAGCTACGACTGTGACTACTGACATGGTTTACTCCTTTTCTCGTGGGCTCTCTGGCCATGTACACGTTCATAGGCTTTGCAGAAGGGGCAAGTGTCCGTTTCAATGTTTTTGACAAAATCGAATACGACGCCTTGCTGATGGTAGCGGGCATGGAGACAGACCGGACAGAGTTCGCATACTTTAGCAAGGGTTTTATCAAGAGCTGAAACACCCGGATTACTCATTGCTGAAACTGCTTTCCAACCGAGAATGCCTGTCCCAGGCATGGTCCGACGCCATGATACCCTTTATGGGACGTATCGAAGATAAGTGGCTGAATTCTCATGATGTCGAGCTGTCCATCATCCCCAAATGCTGCAGCATCGCCTTTGACGTCGATGATCTCACCGATGAACTGGGTGTGCACGCCGATTTCGATAGTGTGCAGCAAGCGGCACTCAAGAACAACCGGAAACTCTGCCGCATACGGAGCATCCACCAGGTCACTTCTGATCGGGGTCAGACCGGTAACGGCAAATTTGTCAACATCTCGACCGGAAGCAATCCCACAATAATCGGCTTCCGCCATTTTCGATTCACACGCTATGCCGACGGTGAAGGCTTTGCGTGCGACAATTGCGTCGTATGAATACCTTGCTTTACGCAGTGACACGGCAACGCAAGGCGGCTGGGAACAGCAGATGCCTCCCCAGGCAGCGTTCATAAGATTGGGTTTGCCGTTTTGGTCATAGGTGCCGACCATCAGCACCGGGGTTGGAAACAGTTGTGTTTGGGCTCCAAGTGATTTCTTCATTTTCGTGTTCTCCTCTGGAAAGTTCAGCCATGCGATGGTTTGGATCACCGGTGAATCGGTTGTGAAGCGAAGGTTTCCCCTCGTTATAAACTCCAACGCTCAAAAGAATATACACCTGAACAATACGTATAAAACCACTAAACTGACATCATTACAAGCTGTTATAATATTTGGGGCCAATACGGGTGTATTGAGTTCCTATACGGTGTGCGCAGCGCTTCCAACAATCAGCAATCAGCCGCCTCCTACTACAAAAACAAAAAGCACTATATATTCAACATGATACGTTGACACAAAAAATATTCAACACACGTTGGCACGTTCGATGCTTTTGTATATGGTCAAGAGATCAACGAATCACCAATAAAAGGAGGACGTCATGAAAGCACTAGTAGCCATTATCGGAACCATCGCCCCCGCAACGGCATTCGCAGCTTCTACTCCTGGCGTCGATGATCTCGGGCTCTTCTCCTGGATCTTCCTCGGCTTCTGCACACTGCTCATCATCGCACAGGCAATGCCGGCCGTCCTGCTCATGTTCGGAATAGCAAAAGAGATGACGGGTATCGTCAGAGACGAAATGAAAGAGCACAATTCCTAACGAAGAACTTAAAGCGAGGTGACAATGCAGCAACGGGATTGGTGAAGGGGTCGCAGGCAGCGGCCCCTTTCCTTATCACAGGCAGCCTACAAGACGCCGTACTTCACGCGGCATACCTTCGCCGCCTTGAGTCTCACCATCGGTAGTGACCCGCTATAACCACAAACGGACAGACCGGTTATTAGAGCCGGTCCGGCGTGCGTTGAAAATTATGAGTTTCATATTTTTGAACTATTGGAGCTGTGACCTCTGCTGCATCTCAACAAAAAAACCGTAATTTTTCCGAGAATCGGGTAGGAGGCGGGATTACTCCCGCCGTCCTCCCACACCACCGTGCGTACGGTTCCGTACACGGCGGTTCATGAAGTGTGTTGGAGTCGGTGGTGCTGGTCTATGAATGACACCAGCCCCAGTTTGTCGAAGTAGGA
>JARLHN010000025.1 GCA_031292255.1 Oryzomonas sp.
GGTTCCCTCAACCAAAGCATCGTCCACCCCCGCGAGGTATTCAGCCCGGCCGTCAAGGAATCCGCCGCCGCGCTGATCCTGGTCCACAACCACCCCACCGGCGATCCGGCCCCCAGCGGAGAGGACATCGCCGTCACCCGCCGCCTGCGCGAGGCAGGAGAACTCATGGGCATCAAGGTGCTGGATCATATCATCGTCGGCGACGGGGAGTACGTAAGCTTCGTGGAGCGGGGCTTGTTGTAAGCCGGCCAGGGCAAGGGTGGCGGTGAAAGGTGGGAGCCAATTGGGCGCTCAAACGACAGGAGATATGAACATGCCGAACGCATGTGTTGAACCTGATGTAATCATCCGTTGCACCTGGGCCGGCAGCGACCCGCTCTACCAGGCTTACCACGACCGGGAATGGGGCGTGCCGGTGCATGACGACCGGCTGTTGTTCGAATTCCTGGTGCTGGAAGGCGCCCAGGCCGGGCTATCCTGGATCACCATCCTGCGCAAGCGTGAGGCTTACCGCGCCGCCTTTGCCGGGTTCGAACCCGCAACGGTAGCCCGTTTCGATGAAAAGAAGGTGGCGGAGTTGCTGGCTGATCCCGGCATCGTGCGCAACCGCCTGAAGGTGGAATCGACCATAACCAATGCCCGCGCCTTTCTGAAAATCCAGGAGGAGTTCGGCTCGTTCGCTTCTTACCAGTGGGGCTTCGTGGACGGCAGGCCGGTCATGAATGCCTGGAAAGACATGAAAGACGTACCGGCCAGCACGCCGGCGTCGGACACCATGAGCCGCGACCTGAAGCGGCGCGGCTTTCGTTTTGTCGGCACGACCATCTGTTATGCCTACATGCAGGCGGTCGGCATGGTCAATGACCATACCGTGGATTGTTTTCGCTGGCAGGAATTGGGGGGAGAGGGATGACCGGGGGCTCTTGCCCATAACCTCGTCACCTCTCCCACTGGAGGCCTGCACGCCAGCCCTCAAACCATCCGGATTACCTGTCTTTCCTCGGCACCACCACGATCCCGGATTCCGTTACGGTGTAGCCCATACGCCGGTCCGCCTCGTGATCGTAGCCGATGGTTGTCCCATCCGGGATGACCACGCCCTTGTCGATGATCGTCTTTCTGATCCTGGCGTGCCGGCCGATATTCACGTTTTCGAACAGGATGGAGTCCTCCACCAGGCTATAGCTGTTGATCTTGCACAGCGGCCCGATGATCGACCTGCGGACCGTGCTGCCGCTGGTGATGCAGCCGGCGCAGACGTACGAGTCAATGTTCTGGCCTCGGCGGTCGTCGTCGTCGAAGACCGTCTTGGCCGGCGGCAGATTACCCTGGTTGGTGAGGATGGGCCATTTGTAGTTGTAGAGATTCAGTTGGGGCGATACGTGGATCAGGTCCATGTTGGCCTCGTAGTAGGAGTCGATGGTGCCCACATCCTTCCAGTAGCCCCGCTCCTCGACCTTCATGCCGGGGATCAGGTTGTCGTTGAAGTTATAGGCGAACACCCGATCCCCCTTTTCCAGCATCATGGGGATCACGTGTTTGCCGAAATCCAGGTCTTCGTGCTGTTTTTTCCCTTCCAGCAGCACCTCGATCAGCTTCTTGGTGGGAAAGATGTAGTTGCCCATGGAGGCGAAGCAGGTCGACCGGCCGGGGATCGTTTCCGGGCTCTCGGGTTTTTCCGCGAATCCGGTCACCCGGGAATCATCGTCCACGGAAAAGACGCCGAACCGTTTGGCCTCTTCCACCGGCACTTCCAGGGCGGCAATCGTGATGTCGGCCCGGTTCATGCGGTGGTAGTTGATCATCTGGCCGATATCCATCTTATAGATGTGGTCGCCGCCGAAAACGGCCACGTAATCCGCATCCGAAGATTCGACGAACCGCAGGTACTGCAGGATGGCATCGGCGGTTCCCTTGAACCACTCCTCGCTTTCGCTGCTGGTTTCAGGCGAAATGGCCACGTAAAACTCGCCCAGGCCGGTCCACTTGCCCCAGGATTCCCGGATGTGCTTGTTGAGCGAGTAGGCCCGGTACTGGGTCAGAATGTAAACCTTCTTGATGCCGGAATTGAACAGGTTGGAGAGCACAAAATCGATGATCTTGTACTTGCCTCCGAATGAAACGCTCGGCTTCGCCCGTCTCATGGTCAGCGGGCTGAGCCGCTCTCCCCTGCCCCCGGCCAGTACCATTGCTATCGTGTTCCTTCCGACGTTATCCGAGCTGTACATGCTGCACCTCCTTTGCGAGATACGGATTACATAAGCATGAGCGCCTCGTCCGAGGCCCGCTGTGCTGCGGCCACGCAGTCGTTGAGGCCGATGCCGCGGTATGAATTGCCGGTCAGGATCAGGCCGGGATGCGCCTCTAATCCTGCTCCCAGCGCCTCCAACCGCTTGCCGTGCCCTGTCGTGTACTGGGGAATGGCCTGTTCGTGGCGGAAGATGCGCACGAACGACGGATCGGCATCGATCCCCATCAGATCCTTGAGATCCCGCATGACCCGTGCCGCCACCTCGTCGTCGCTCAGCTTGATATACTCCGGGAAACAGGCTCCCCCCATCATACTGCGCAGGAGCACCTTGCCTTCCGGCGCGCGGTTCTCAAACATGCTGGAGTCCCATAGGGTGCCGAGGATGCTGCGCCCCTCCTTTTTGGGTACCAGGTAGCCGAAGCCGTCCAGCGGATGGGCGACCCGGTCGCGATCGTAGCCAAAGCAGATCACCGTCATGGATGAGTAGGGAATCTGGCGCAATACGCCGCAAATACCCGCATCCAGACCGGCGAGCATGTCGGCCGCGGCAAAGGCGGGAGCGGCAACGATGACCACGTCCGCTTCCTGTTCGCTGCCGTCGGCGCAGCGCAGGCGGTAGGGGACGCTTTGCCCCTTCTCCACGGCCACCACCGGACTGGCGGGCTTGACTATATCCCCCAGGGATGAAGCCAGGGCGTCGGCGAGAAACTGTATCCCCTCTCGGAACGAGGTCAGGACGCCACCCGGCCCGGCCGCGCTGGAAACCGCCTTCCCCTCGGCCCGTTCCCGTTTCTTCTTCCTGGCCAGCATGATCATGGCCCGGACCAAACCACCGTACTCCCGCTCCAACTCGGCGATGCGCGGAAAGCAGGAGACCAGCGACATGGTCTCCGGGTCACCGGCAAAGATGCCCGACACCATGGGTGCGATCAGCTTGTCCAGCGCCTCCTGGCCCAACCTGCGGCGTCCGAATGCGGCCAGGGTCTCATCCACCCCCTTGGGGGCCTTGGCGATGAACGGTGTCGGCTCCAGGGCCAGGCGCAGTTTGCCGGGCCAGGAGATCAACCGGCTTTTCAGGAAGGACGAACCGTTCTCCGGCATGCTGTGCAGCTCGCCCCCTGAATAGATGAAGCGTTTACGGGCGTTGTCGTTGCTCCGGTGCAGCTTGGAGTTTACGCCGATGGCCGAGCAGAGTTCCAGGGTCTGCGGCTTGCTGTCAAGAAAACCGTTGGGCCCCCACTCGCAGGTATAGCCGTCGGCCTTGATGCTCCATATCTTGCCGCCGAGCCGCTCTTCCTTCTCCAGCAGGGTCAGGTTCAGTTCCACCCCGGCCTTGCGCGCCTTGTCCCTGAGCAGCCAGGCTGCTGCAAGACCGGATATGCCTCCTCCTACCACGATCACCCTTTTCATCCCTTCCACCTCTCTGCCCTCAAAATCCTTGATCTGCCCTATTCCAGCTTGCCGAGAATCTCCGCCAGGCTTTCAAATGCGGCTACCAACCGCTCCTGATCCTTTGGCGGCAGCCGCTCCAGCAGGGTGCGGTAATTTTCCACGATCCCGCGCCGTAATTCCCGGATCAACTCCTCGCCCTTTTCCGTGGTGTAGATCATCACCTGACGGCGGTTGTCCTCGTCCACGGTCCGGTACACAAACCCCTGGTTGACCAGCCGGTCCACCATCCCACTGGCCGAACTCATTGCGATCCGGAGTTCCCTGGCCAGGACATTCAGCGTGCAGTTGCCCTTGTCGTAGATCGTCAGCAGCATCTTGTACTGGTTGTAGGTCAGGTCCATCCCATCGTGGACAATGCTCCTGATCCTTCCCATGACCCGCATGATGACCGGGTAGAGCTGCGCTATGCGTTCTATCTGTTCCATCATTCAACTCTCAAAAAAATGGTTATCCGAACTGTTCGGATAACTAAATGTTAGTCACCTTAACGGTGCTTGTCAAGCTTGAAAATAACCGCTTGCTCCGGAAAGCGGTCGGTTTAAAAAGTGATTCATTGACATGAGAGTCCCCAACCATTACATTTCATTGAGATAGAAGCACTGCAAAGGACGGAAACCATGGCACAGACGGACTATTACAAGGCGCTCGGGGTGGACAAGAACGCCACCCCGGATGAAATCAAGAAGGCCTTCCGCAAGCTCGCGGTCAAGTATCACCCCGACCGCAACCCGGGCGACAAGGCGTCAGAGGAAAAGTTCAAAGAGATCAACGAGGCCTACGCCGTGCTCTCCGACGCCAAAAAGAAAGAAGAGTACGACACCTTCGGTTCCAGCGGCTTTCATCGCCAGTACAGCCAGGAGGATATCTTCCGCGGCTTTGACTTCGGCAATGCCTACAAGGACATGGGTGCGGGCGCCGGCGAGGACATCTTCTCACGCCTGTTCGGGGGGGCCTTCGCACGCGGCGGTCGGGGTGGCTTCCGGACCGCGTCCCAAAAGGGGGCCGATCTGGAAATGGAGACCGACGTCAGCTTCCGCGACGCCGCCCAAGGCGCTGAAAAGCTTGTGGCCTTCCGCAGGAACGGCAACCGCGAGGAACTCAAGGTCAAGATCCCGGCAGGAGTGGAAAACGGCAGCAAGATCCGTATTGCCGGCAAGGGAGGGCAAGGGGAAGGCGGCGGCCAGCCGGGAGATCTCTACCTGATCATCCGCGTGCTGTCCGATCCGGTTTTTACCCGTGACGGGGGCGATCTGTTCGTGGAGCGCTCCATACCATTCAGCGCGGCCTGCATGGGCACGTCATTGGATGTGCCCACCCTGGAAGGAGATAAACGCATCAAGGTGCCGGCCGGCATCCAGGCCGGCACGAAGATCCGCCTGAAGGGGTGTGGCGTGAAACCGTTGGGATCAAACACCAAGGGCGACCTCTATGTCAAAATCATGATCCAGGTGCCGGGGTCGCTGAATGCAGAGCAGAAAAAGCTGGTGGAGGAACTGGCCGGGAATGGCCTGTAGGACAGCGGTTAGACGACGGGGTTAGCGGCAAGGTCCATCATCCTGAAAATGCCTGTTTTGCCATAGAGCGTCCCACGGCGGCGCGGGACGCTCTGTGGCAAAATGTATTTCCTGGAATCATTGCTCTTCAACAACAGCGAGTGTCACGATAAAGGTCGTTCCTTCCCCTTCCGTGCTCCGCACCTCAATACTCCCCCCCAGGTTTTCCACCAGCCGCTTGGTGACAAACAGACCCAGGCCGGTGCCTTCACCCGGTCTTTTGGTGGTGAAATAGGGTTCGAATATCCTGGTGAGCGCTGCCACCGGGATTCCGGGCCCGGTATCAACGATGACGATGCTGACCTTTCCCGCCACCGACGCCATGGTTTCGACCATCAGGCTGCCCCCTTCGATTTCCATGGCCTGCAGGGCATTCATGATGATATTGAGCAGGACCTGCTTCAACAGGTTGGCGCCAACCTCCACGACCGGCAGGTGATAGTCGAGTTTGCGCAGAAGCGTCACACCGCGCCGGGCCGCTTCGTAGCCGAGAAAGTCCAGCACGAACTCCACCGTGAGGTTGACGTCCGCCTCGCCGCCCGATTCCGTTTCCTCCTGGCTGCTGAAATTCAGGAGCCCGCGCGTCAACTGGGAGAGACGCAGAGCCTCGGAGCTGATCCGGGCGACCATTTCGCGGACGAACTCCGGCACATCCGCTTCCCGCATAATCATCTGGGAGGCTGAAATGATGACGGAGAGCGGCGCGTTCAGCTCATGTACCACACCGGCGGATATCCTGCCGAGCTCAGACATCTTCTCATTGTATGCCAACTGCTTGAGAAGCTCTTGACTGATGGCTCCGTCGATGTACCTGTCTGCCGGGGTGTCCATACTGATCTCCGGGCGGATCGTCAGAGTGAGTGTCAAGTGCGGAAGCCGTCAACGGAGCGGCTTCCGCTTCTTCGGGTGAGTGTCCTGTGCGGCGAACTGACCGCACAGGACACGGAAAAGGTCTGTTACATATTGTAGCCGGACTCGGAGTGTTGCGTCTGGTCGAGGCCTATGACCTCGTCTTCCTTTTCAACCCGCAGGCCTATGGTCTTATCGAGGACAAACGAGATGATCAGGGTGACGACAAAGGCATAGGAGCCGGCGGCCACTACTGCGATCAACTGGATCAGGAGTTGCTTGGCGTTGCCGGCCAGAAGGCCGGTTGCGCCGACAGTGGCGAAGACGCCGGTCAGGATGGCGCCGAAGGTGCCGCCGATGCCGTGCACGCCGAAGGCATCCAAAGAGTCGTCATACTTCAGTTTGGCTTTCATCAGTACGCCAAGGTAGCAGATGATACCGGCAGCAATGCCCATGATCAGGGCTGCGCCCGGCTGCACAAAACCGGCTGCCGGGGTGATGACGACCAGACCGGCCACGACACCCGAACCAAAACCCAAGGCGCTGGGCTTGCCGGCATGGCACCATTCTGCGATCATCCAGGAGATGCCGGCGGCAGCCGGAGCGATGGTGGTGGTGGCGAAGGCCAGTCCGGCCAGGCCGCCGGCCGCATCGGAGGTGTTGACGCCGACGACTGCCGAACCGGCGTTGAACCCGAACCAGCCGAACCAGAGCAGGCCAACCCCCAACAGGGTCAGCGGCAGGTTATGGGGCGCCATGCGCTCATGGGGAAAACCGTGGCGTTTGCCGAGAAACACCAGGAAAGCCATGGCCGAGATCCCTGAGGAGAGATGGACGACCGTACCACCGGCAAAGTCCAGGGCCCCCTTCTTCATGAGCCACCCATCGCTCATCCAGACCCAATGGGCCAGCGGATCGTAGACCAGGGTGGTCCAAAGCAGCACGAACACACAGTAGGCCGAAAACTTGACGCGTTCCGCCAGGGCACCGGAGACCAGCGCCACGGTGATCATGGCGAACATGGCCTGGTACATGGCGAACACCAGCTCCGGGATCGCGCCTGGCTCCTTGGCGTAGTTCTGGAACAGCGCCCAGTCCACCGTGCCGCTGGCAGCATCCTTCATGATGATCAGACCATTCAGCATGAATTTGCTGAAGTTGCCCAAGAGGCCGCCGCCGATGTCGGGGCCGAAGGCCAGCGAATAGCCGATGACCGCCCACTGAACGCCGACGATGCCCATGGCCACGAACGAGTGCATCATGGTGGAGAGAACGTTCTTCTGGCGGACCATACCGCCGTAGAACAGGGCCAGTCCGGGGATCATCAACAGCACCAGGGCCGAGGAGACCAGCATCCAGGCGGTATCGCCGGTATTGAGCACAGGCTTGACGTCGGGCGGCGTAACGGGAGCGGCAGGTGACGCAAGAGCTGGCGTAGCGGCCGGCGCCGGCGCCGATGGGGCGGGTGTGCTTGCTGCCGATGGCGCTGGCGGGGCCTTTGCCTCTTCCGCCGACACCGAAAGCGGCGTAAAAAACGCGAATAACGACAGGATGACGGTTACTAAAAAATGCTTCATTGAACATCGAAAGACGGGTGTTTCGCTGAGGCCTTTATTGCCATTAGGAATAACGATACGACTTTGTACCATGTCAAGCCTCCGACGCGTGCACGAACTGCAGATGGGTTTCTTAAATAGCCACGCAGTACCTAGACCGCTTCGTTTCCCTTCTCGCCGGTCCTGATCCTCAGAGCTTCATCCAGAGGAATAATGAAAATCTTTCCATCACCGATTCTTCCCGTCCGTGCCGATGTTTCGATGGTCTCGACCACCTTGGCGACCAGATCGTCCGCAATCGCAATCTCAAGCTTGATCTTGGGGATGAAGTCAACAACGTATTCGGCGCCGCGATACAACTCGGTATGACCCTTCTGGCGGCCAAAACCCTTGACCTCCGAAACAGTAATACCCTCGATACCTATATCGTTGAGTGCGTCCTTGACCTCGTCCAGTTTGAATGGCTTTATGATTGCTTCGACAAGCTTCATTGCTTCCCTCCATTCTCTTTCCATCTTGTTATGTTTACATCATTGCGCTTAGCTTTTGCACAGGCCGTGCCAGTTGAATTCACGGTCTAATTGATTAATTTTGTGTCTCTTTCCCAGGAAGAGACTTCCGCTTCTGCCTCTATTTTAAGCAGGGAGCCAAAAAATTCGGCGGATGCCTCGGTCCTGGCAATCCATGGGCAACGATGGAGACATTCGGGCTATCTCAGGAAAAAGGCGTCTTTCGCTGGTTGAAGTCCGGATAGGCCTCGACAGCTACCTCATAGCGGTCCAGCCCCTCCAATTCGACCTCGGCGTGTACCCTGAGCGGGATAAACCTGTTGAGAATCTTGAAGAACGCATACATAACGCCGAACACAAAGACAAAGTTCACGGCAACCCCGATGAGTTCCGCCACGAATTGCGATTGCCCCCCATAGAACAGCCCTTTCACCGTTCCGGGAACGTTGTTCAGGCCGTCACCGTAAGTGCCGTCGGCAAAAAGTCCCAATGCGATCATGCCCCATGCGCCGCATGTGCCGTGAATGGATACCGCGCCCACGGGATCGTCCACCTTAAGTTTACGCTCGACAAAAAAGACACTCAGGCAGCAGAGCACCCCTGCCACCAGTCCGATGATGACCGCTCCGACGGTGCTCACGAAGGCACAGGGCGCCGTGATGGCAACCAGTCCCGCCAACAGCCCGTTGGCGCACATGGAGAGGTCCGGCTTGCCGAAGATGAACCACATATAGAGCATGGCCGAAAACGAGGCCGCCGCGGACGCCAGCATGGTATTGACCGCGATCACCCCGATGCGCAGGTCGGCGCCGGCAAGTGTCGAGCCGGAATTGAACCCGAACCAGCCGAAGAAGAGCACCAGGCAGCCGACGATTGCCATAGGGATATGGTGCCCCGGTATCGCATTGGGTGTTCCGTCTTTACGGTATTTCCCGATACGCGGTCCCAGCACCTTGGCACCGGCCAGCGCCGAAACGCCTCCCACCATATGCACGACCGAAGAGCCGGCAAAGTCCAGGACACCGTGGCCGAGACCGAAATTCCTGCCGAGCTGCGACAGCCACCCGCCGCCCCAGACCCAGTTTGCATAGAGCGGGTAGGTAAACATGGAGATGAAGAACCCGAAAATGACGAATGACTTGAATGTCCAGCGCTCCGCCATGGCGCCGGTCGGGATGGTGGCCGCCATGTCCATGAAGACCACCTTGAACAGAAAGAGGGTGACGATGGAGACGTCATAGCCGACGCCGGAAAGAAAGAATCCCTTGGTGCCGAACAGGCCGAAATCCTTGCCGAACAGGTGCATGATGAATTCACCGTTCAAAAGACCGGTTCCACCGGCCAGCGGCACGGCGCCGATGCCCCCCATCTGGAGCGCAAAGCCGCATACCCAGTAGCCGAGTACCCCGAAGACGAAGATCATCAGGTTCATCGACATGGTATGGGCGGCATTCTTGGCCCTCGTAAAACCGGTTTCCACCATGGCAAAGCCGGCCTGCATAAAAAAGACGAGAAAACCGCAGACAAGTGTCCACATAAAGTTGAGGGCAATCCTGTCGTGACCGATGACATCGGCCAGTTTCAGGGCAAGCGGCTCGTTAGTCGCCAGATTTTTCAGGTCGGCCGCCGTCGGCCCATTGGCCGTCGCGCCGGCAACATCCGCCGCCCCGCCCGTATTCGTACCGGATGGGTCCGGTTTGAGTCCTGGAGTGGCAGGCAAAACAGCGGCAGATGCCGAAGTATCCGGAGCGGAAGCGGCGGCCTCTCCGGCCGGAACCTGCTGCTGCGCCGGCTTGTCCTCCGAGAAGACAACGGTGGCAAACCCCAGTACCACCAGCAAAACACAGATTGCGCTGAAATGTTTCCTGAGAATGCCTTTCACTGTTTTCTCTCCTCCCCTATTCGTTTGCTGTACGTTTGTAGTAAGTATAGACGAAAAAAGCGCTCTTCACCCTGCGATGAATCGGCGCCGTTGCCTGTCGTTCGCATGAACAGGAGGACACCTGCGTGCCCGAGCCTGAAAATAGATTAATCTAGCCGTGTCCTACCTGAATCACCGCACCTCCGACAACGATAATGGCAAGTCCGATCCAGGTCGAGGGAGGAACTGCTTCCTTGAAGACAAGACGGCCGGTCAGGACGCTTACCACGGCAAAGACGGCGACGTAGACCCCCAAGAGCCTGGAGAAGTCCCATTTGACGGTGTTGACAACCACGCCATAACACCCCAGCGTCACAAATCCGAGGACAATGAACCAGACGATGCCGCCGCGCAGCCCGCGCCTGATGACGGCATCACCACCGACTTCCAGAATTGCGGCGGCAAAAAACACGATCCAAGCAAACAGCGTCATACTAACGTCCCTTCTTTCAATGTGATGTCCCACGTTTGATAATCAGCCAGAGCAACAGACCCAGGATGAGAAGAGCAACGCCCACGCCCACCACTATCCAGCGTACCCTGGTCCCTCCGCGAGTCAGCGCCGACGGCGCCTGAAGCCGGTCGCAACGGCCGGTCAATTGCACCGACCCCGGATTGTCCAGCTCGGCTTTCATCGTCTTTGCCGTCTGATAACGTTTATCCGGGTCGCGTTCCATGGCGTGGAGTATGATTTCCTCGACCTGGGGCGACACATTGGGATTGCGCTTGCGCGGGGCCACAGGATCGCCGGTGACGCGGGCGTTCATGATCACGAACAGGTTTTCATTCTCACTCTCGAACGGCGTTGCGCCGGCCACCATCTCATAGAGCATGGCGCCCAGGCTGTAGATATCGGTCCGCTCGTCGCCGCGCTTGCCTTTGACCTGTTCGGGGGCCATGTAATCGGGGGTTCCCACCGCCGGGGTGAATCCGGTAAAGGTTATACGCTTCCCTTCCGCGGATTTCGCGATTCCGAAGTCCATGATCCGAATCGTGCCATCGTAGCAGACCATGATGTTTTGCGGCTTGAGGTCGCGGTGGATGACGCCCTGCTCGTGCATGTACCCCACCGCTTCGCAGAGGCGGACGGCAAACCTGAGCGCATCTTTTTCCGGCATCGGGCGAACGCTGTTCAACAGGTGTGCCAGCGTATAGCCCCGGAGATACTCGGTCACGATGTAGGGCCGGCTGCGGTGTTCCTCTTCCGCTTCAGGGATGAACCTCAGTATGTAGGGGTGATGGAGACGGCTCCCGATCTCTTCCTCGCGCTGGAACCGCGAGTAGAACCCCGGATCGCTTTCAAACTCCATGAACGGCACCTTCACGGCTACGGTTTCCTTGGTCTTCAGGTCGGTTGCCTTGAAGATGGTTGCCATACCGCTGCGGGTAATGGTCTCGGTGATGAAAAAACGGTTGTCGAGTGTCTTTCCCGGCTGGGGCTCGTACCCGGACATCGGGGCCGCCGCCTGTTCGTGGTACATCGGCACGCCCCGATAGTACGAAAACTTTTCAACCTCGTTGACAAGCAGGACCTGCACGGACAGATTATCGTCGGTGCCGCGCTGTTCGGCCAGGGCGATCAGCTGGCGGCACGCCTGGGCCGGGGAAAGACGGGATACGATATCGGCGATCTCGCTGTCGGCGACATACGCATACAGGCCGTCGGAACAGAGTACGACCCGGTCCCCCTTGAACGCCGTCGTGCTCTCCACATCGACCCGGACCACCGGGTCCTGTCCGATGCTGCGGGTCAGGATGTTGCGATGGTCGCTGGTCTTGGCGTCCTGTTCGGAGATCAGGCCGAACTTCTGCTGCATGCCGACATAGGAATGGTCCGTGGACAACTGCTTGATCTCGCCCTTGCGGACCAGATAGACGCGCGAATCCCCCACGTTGCCCACCACGATTTCGTCGTTACGCAGCACGACAATGCACAAGGTCGTCGCCATGCGGGACTTGCCGTGGTTCTCCATGCCCTTGTCGTACACCGCCAGGTTGGCCGCGTTGAACATCTGCGTCAACAACTGCTGTGGCGTCTTATCCTCTTCCGGGGCCTCGCGAAAGGTCGCCAACGCCGTCTCAACCGCCATGCGGCTTGCGACCTCGCCACGATCCAGCCCGCCCACACCATCGGCCAGTACAACGACAGTGCCGCGGCCGCGCTTCTCCTCCAGGGATTGGGGCTGCCAGAAGCCAACATAATCCTCGTTGTGATCGCGGACCGGTCCTGGTGATGAAAGTTCTGAGTAGGTCAGTTCCATAGTCCAAGCTCTTTAGGAGGCTAGCAATAATAATTTGAACAAAATTGAGTTCATAGTTGCCAACCTCCTTATCATGTATTGTCGAGGATTGAAAGACTGTGCGTAAAAGACGGGACGGCCACCCGTGAGGGCAACCGTCCCGAGTTACTTCTTCGTTGTAATGACGACGGATTTAATTAAGAATCCTAAGCTGCCGTCGGTTTGCTGCTGAGCAGCACTTCCTTGCCCCTGGCCTTGCTGGACTTGAGGAAGTAGATGGCCCCGTAGATGCCCCACAGGGCGCAGACGCCCAGCGCGATGTAAGGTTCCTTCCAACTCATGCCGCTGACCATGAAGGGCCCGATCAGGTAGAACAACATGATCACCAAGTTTGCCACCAAGCCGAAAATCGGAATGATCACGTGCTTGAACGTGTTAAAGGATTTGTGTTCCTTGAAGGCCACCATGGCGATCCAGCAGGTGAACATGTAGAGCAGGAACGTGCCGAAGTTGCTGACCAGCGTGACGATAAGCAGCGTGTTGGGGAGCTTGGTGTACAGTTCCGGCGCAAAGATGCCGAAGCTGTACCAGAAGTTGTGTTTGTCCAGAGCCGCCGGGGGAGTAGCCTGGCCGCCCATGTACATCGACACGGTAACGATGCCGATGATGGCGGAGATCACCGCCAGGGCCCAGATCGCTTTGTGGGGCGACATGGTTTTGCCGTGCAGCAGGCCGAAGTGGGAGGACACCTCCTCGTCACGCCCCATGGCGTAGGTGACGCGGGCGCCGGTAGAGAGACAAGAGAGCGTGGTACCGATCAACGCCAGGAACACCGTGAAGGCCTGGACCAGCATGAAGGCCTTGCCCGCCGCGACGCTGCCGAACAGCCAGGTGCCGACGATGACCATCATATCGCCAAGCGGCGCACCGGATGCACCGGCATTTGCCATGGTGTAGCCATTGTTCAACATATAATTGGCCGCGAAATATTCAATCAGGTAGCAGACCGCGCCCTGGATTACCAAGGAGAGCAGGACCGCACGGGGAACGTCTTTTTTCGGATTTTTCGCCTCATCGGCCATAGCGGTAACAGTCTCGAAACCGACCAGGATCAGGATGGCGATGGCGGCCTGGATAAAGATGAAGTTGAAACCGTGGGGGGCTACGACTGAGCTTGCCGTTGCATGGTAATTGAAGGTTTCCACCCCCTTGTCGTCCTTGGTGATCGCACCGTCTTTATAGTCAATCGTGAAGGGTGCGGCCAGCTTCGGGTCCTTTACCGGTTTGCCGTCCTTGTCGGCGCCGATCGGGTCCCCGGTTTTCTCGTCCTTCATGTCCTGCATCTGGTAGACCGGCTTGCCATCCTTGTCCAGGGTCGGCTTGCCGTCGGTCAATACCGGCTGGGGAACACCCTTGTCGTCCTTCACCACCTCCTGGGCAACCTGATAGGTGACGGCGACACCGTTGGAGAGGTGATACGCGGTGGAACCCTGGGGGTGCTGGGAGCGATAGCCGATGGCCATCACCGAGAAAACCAGCAGCGCCGAGATCTGGACGATGTTGATCACCACGTTGACGGCGGTGGTGCCGGTCACGCCCCGGAAGGCGATGTAGGCCACGCCAAAGGCGAAGATGATGCAGAACAGTCCCATGAACAGCGGGCTGTTGTAGGTGCCGCTGAAGATGTCGGGCCAGAACTGATTAAGCAGGAAGCCGCCCAGGATCGCCGTCACGCCCACCATGACGCCGGGATAGACCCAGTAGTACAGGTGGCTGGCCCAACCGGTGGCGAATTTGGCGATACGGGCGAATTTGAAGGCATGGGTCTTGGAGAGGAAGGCCTGCTCCGCATACAGGTACGAGGAACCGGGCCCGGGATAGATCTTCGACAGTTCGGCATAGCTGTACGCCGTTGCCAGGCAGAGCAAGAGAGCAAAGAGAATGCCGAACCACATGGCGCATCCGGCCATGGGGGCGCCGTACAGGGATTGCATCTGGAATGTCAGCCACAAGAAGGCGCCTGGGGCGATCAACGCCATCGCGTTCATCGTCAGGCCGGTCAGGCCGAGCGTTCCTCTGGAGGGTTGTTGTTCAGTTGCCATGGTGATCTCCTTTCAAAGTGCTGCCTGAAAGGGGCACCATTGACCCTTTCCTTATTTAGTTTGTCGTTATCCCCAGAGGACATTCCGTGGGCTACGTCGCTCCCGGAGAAAAAGCACGTCGTGGGGAAAGTTCCGTTTCCAACCGTTATGTGGCTCACTCCTTTAAAAAGACGGGGGCGTTGTCCGCCCCCGGATTAAAGGGGGGACAGCTAGGGAAGATTGATAAAGAGCTGGGTGGTGAAAGCCGGTTTCCCGCCGGGAAGCGAGCCATTGGGACCATCCGCTGCGGAAATTTTGTAACCGGGATTGAATACTTGAACACCGACCAGGAGGGTTACCTGCTTGGAGAAGGCCCACGACCCGCCGATACCGAGTTCGCCGTTGGCGTTGTTGCCGCTCAGGTAGTCGACCCCGAACCACAGTTTGTCGGAAATCTCGGTCATGCTGCGATCCCAGGAA
>JARLHN010000026.1 GCA_031292255.1 Oryzomonas sp.
AACGAGATCGGCAGGTTGGCCGGGGCGGCCCATGTGTAAGGGGTCAGGTTGACGGTCGAGATGGTGTGGTTCCAAAGCGGAGCAGGCACGCCGCCGGTATTCGCCTGCGCATTATGCGGGGTGTGGCAGAAGATGCAAACCCGCTGGTAATCGTCTTGATTGTAGGAGCCGATGGTCGCGCCAAGATACGTGATATCATGGAACGAACCATTGACACCTGTTTGCGGTGAGGTGCCGGCCATTGCGATACTCGCAAATGAAGCCAGAGCACCTACGACAAGGATGCTAATTAGTTTTTTCACCATTCCTTTGTCTCCATTTTTAATGGGTTTCTGTTACTCCTCAGGGCTTTGCCCACGTGTTCAGGAACCACGATGCCTGCCATTGCCGGCAAAAGACATGGCAGCGTGATCAGAGGCAAAAATCTTCTCACTTTCATTCCATTCACAGCATTTGCGCTGCTTGGTTTTGTTACTGCGTTTTCTTCTCGATATCGCATAACTCATTGGTTTAAAATCACCTCCTTTCAAAATGGAATAAATCATCACTTCAAAAAACCACTGTGATGACATTGTCCCCCTCGATGTATACGGTATACGGCATATGGCGAGTGACTCGGCCATATCGCTGAATACGGGTCGCCATTTCGCGTAGCTAAAGATATCATCGTCACAATCAATGTCATCTCGTCCGCCATATTGATTTTATAAATACCTGATTTTTTATATATTCAGATTAATACATTAAATCCTGGCTTTTTTGGCTCGAAAATTTCACGGTATTTTTGCTGGTTCGTATGTTTCTCGAGCTATAAACATGCCTAAAATATATAATTTCGTTTATAGATATTCTTATATACTTATCACTTTTTCTTATATCTATTGGGTTCAAGCACTTACGCAGATTTCAGGTGATTGGTGACGGTCATTTTTAATGTGGACGCATTATAGAATCCACTGTCCAGTGGACTGGGGCGAGCACTATGGAAACGAGATATCTGAAGACTCTGTTGGAGGTGCTGAAAAGCGGGAGCTTTTCCCGGGCGGCTGATGTTCTCAATGTTACTCAGTCGGCGGTTTCCCAGCGAATCAGATTTATGGAGGAGCAGTACGGGGTGTCACTGATTGATCGAGCCGGAACTGCGATTACTGCCACCGAGGCCGGCAGCACAGTTTTAAAAAATGCTCAACAGATCCTGGCGTTGGAAAAGGAGCTTGATGATGAGTTGAAGGGGCTCAAAACAACGTCTAAGTTTTCCGTGGGATGCACACCTACATTCGGGGTTGTCTACCTACCCAAAGTGCTCAGCCTGTTTTTTCTAGCTAATTCCGAAGAGTCGCGAATCAAGTCATATGTTAACACCCCTGGGATGGTGCTGAAAGGTGTGTTGGGGAATGAGTACGACATCGCCGTCATAGAGCATTGCTTAGAACTGGATTTTTCCGATGTCATCGCAATCTCCCTACCGCCGGACGATCTGGCAATCGTTTCCGCTCCATCCATGGGTCTTGCCAAAGGGACTCTCACTCTTTCGGAGTTGCTTGAACAACGTCTAATAAGCAGGCGTGAGGGATGCAGTTCCCGATGCCTCCTAGAAAACAACCTGGCAAAATATGGAAAGAATCTTGACGACTTCCACAGCATCGTCGTCCATGACGACCTAAACATGACTATTCAGACTACTCTGTTGGGGCTGGGATTGGCGTTTGTTTCCAGAAGCCTGGTCAGGGAATACATAGAAAAAGGCAAACTGCTTGAACATGTTGTAGAAGGGTTTTCCTGCTTCCGGTCGAGATCAATCGTCTTCAAACGGAATCATCATGACAGCAAATGTTTTACGAGTTTTATAAAATGTGTGGAGGGGCTCATGGCCTGACCGTTTGATGCGTCTTGAGTTCTCGGTGCCAAGCGGAGAGCCCTTTTTAAACCTTTGCAGCAGACAGGAATCATAAGCTATCCATTTTGGCCACATTATTTTTCCTGCAACAACCCCTGCAAAACAATCGCCGGCAACTGTGCCAATAGTTGCACACTTTCTTTTTTTAGTATATTATCCCATCAACATTATTCCAGAAATTCCAAGGAACATCGCCATGGAACCGATCATAACCTTCAAGGAGCGCTGTCGGCTCTGCTATTCCTGCGTGCGCAGCTGTCCGGTCAAAGCCATCAAGGTAGATAACGGCTTTGCCCAGATCATGTACGATCGCTGCATCGGCTGCGGCAACTGCCTGAGCTGTCCGCAACAGGCCAAGGCCGTGGTGGACAGAATGGGACAGACCCAGGAGTTGCTGACCTCGGGCCAGCCTGTCGTGGCCGTACTGGGGTGTTCTTATCCGGCGTTTTTTCACTCCATAACGCCCGGTCAGTTGGTGGCCGCACTGAAAAATCTTGGCTTTTGCGAGGTGCATGAGGGGGCCTACGGCGCCCGCATGATTGCCGACAGTTACAAAATGCTGCGGACCGGACAGCCGCTGATCTCTTCCCATTGCCCGGCGGTCGTCAGCCTGATCGAACGCCATTTTCCCAAATTGATTCCGAACCTGGCGGCTGTCGTATCGCCCATGATCGCCATGGGACGATTTATCAAGGGCATTCTCGGCACCGAAACCAAAGTCATCTATATCAGCACCTGTATTGCCGGCAAATTCGAGGTACAGGCGGCCGAATCGTCCAACGCAATAGACGTCGTTCTCACCTACCGCGAGATCGACAAGTTTTTCAAGAGTCGCGGCATCAACCCTGCATCGTTGGCGGAAGCGCCGTTCGACGGACTTGACCCGGGCAACGCACGCTTATTCACCCTGACCGGAGGACCGCTCAAGGTCTTCGATATTGAACCGGACTTTCTGGATACCGATATCATCTCCGCCGAGGGTGAAAATCACGCCATCAATATCATTCGCGACCTGGCCACGGGCAGCATTTCTCCTTCCTTCGTGGATTTGCGGCTCTGCGACGGGGGCTGCGTCGATGGCCCTGCCCGCGACCATACGCTCAACCATTTTTTCAAACGCAAACTGATCGTCAACTACAACAACAGCACTCTTTCCTATACTACGGCACCGCACTACCGCTCGACGGCATCGATGCCCGACCTGGTGCGCCCTTATTCCGACAAGTCACGCAAACTGCCGAGCCCGGGCAAGGACGACATCAAACGCATCCTGCATTCCACGAACAAGTTTACGCAAAGCGATGAGCTCAACTGCCGCGCATGCGGCTACAACACCTGCCGCGAACATGCCGTGGCGGTTTTCCAGGGATTGGCGGACCTTGAGATGTGCCTTCCCCACAATTTACAGCAGGTCGAGGATGACCGTGGACGGCTGATGCAGAAGTATGAATTGATCCGGCGCGAACTGGACCGGCAGCTCGGCGACGACCCGATAGTGGGGAATGACAGCAAGATCCTGGAGGTCCTGGAACTGATCCGCCAAGTGGGGCCGACACCGACCACTGTTCTCATCAGGGGCGAGACCGGCACCGGCAAGGAATTGACGGCACGGGCCATCCACCGCCTGAGCCTGCGTAACGATAAGCCGCTGGTAACGGTCAACTGCACGACCATCACCGATTCCCTGCTGGAGAGCGAACTGTTCGGCCACAAAAAAGGAGCATTCACCGGCGCCATCGGGGAAAAGAAGGGACTCTTCGAAGCGGCTAACGGCGGCACGATCTTTCTGGATGAAATCGGAGACATCACGCCCAAACTGCAGGCGGAGCTGTTGCGCGTACTCGACCTGGGCGAGGTGCGGCCTGTGGGAGGGGCTATTCCCAAAAAGGTGGACGTGCGCCTGATTGCCGCCACCAACAAGGATCTGGAACAGGGCATTCGCGAAGGATGGTTCCGCGAGGATCTCTACTACCGTCTGAATGTCTTCAACATCCATCTTCCGCCGCTGCGCAACAGGCAAGAGTCCATTCCAAGCCTGACCGAGCACTTCCTCGACAAGGCCCGCAAAAAACTGAACAAGAATATCGCCGGGATCGAAGAGCGGGCCGTCAAGGCCATGCAGCACTACCCCTGGCCCGGCAATATCCGTGAGATGCAAAATGTCATCGAACGCTCCTCGGTCCTTACCAAAGGCACCATCATCAGACTGGAAAACCTTCCCACCATCTTTGCCGACACATACGAACGGTGCAGCAATGGAGAGGTCAATCGGCGCCAGGCCTCTTTCAAGGCCGAGCGGGAGCTGCAAGTAGGCCGCACCGAAAAAAACCTGATCCAGCGCTATCTCGAAGAAACCGGCGGTAACGTGGCCAAGGCGGCCAGACTGGCCAATATTCCCCGCCGGACCTTTTACCGCCTCCTGGAAAAACATGGCCTGGACATCGCACAACGGGTGCGGACAAAATCGGCGATTCAGGATGACTCGGAAAGTGTGTATTTTTGACCACACGCGTGCCAATTTGTGCACATTTTTGCCACACGGCAATGTCGGCCGATTCTTTATTAGTCGGTAACATACTGATATTATTAGATGATTTTATGTATACTCTATTTTGGCATGGATATGGCATAGGATTGCTGATCATTCCTTAAGCGTCGTCATATCACACACATAAAATGGAGGGACACAAAATGGGCAGAATGAGAGAAAATCCGCGTTACAACGTAATTTCGATGAGAATCAGCGACGAAGAACGTGAACACCTGGAACACCTGATGAGCACGACCCAAAAGAGCGTATCCGATATCATGCGCGAAGCCATGGAGTACTTCTCGGCCAAATACGAACTGCAGGCGAACCTGAAGCGGAAGGCAGCCTAATTCCTTCGTTCCGCAAACGCACAAAAGGCGGGGAAGCCAATCCCCCGCCTTTGTTTTACAGCGCATGGGCGCAGCCGGTCAATTAACCAGGATTTCGAACTGTTCCTGGTGAAAGCCGGGCTTGGCCCGCACGGTAATGCGCTTCTTGAAGCGTTTCTCCAACTCCTCAAGGCCGCGCCGTTCTTCATCGTAGAGCAGGTCCGCCACCTGGGGGTGGACCGACACCGTTGCCTTGGCCCCCTTGATGTCCAGCATCTCGCGCCGCAACTCCCGGAAAATCTCATGACAAACCGTGATCTTTGATTTGATGTAGCCGCGGCCCTCACAGTAGGGGCATGGCTCGCACATCATCCTGCCG
Organism: Oryzomonas sp.; assembly: GCA_031292255.1. Taxonomy (GTDB): domain Bacteria; phylum Desulfobacterota; class Desulfuromonadia; order Geobacterales; family Pseudopelobacteraceae; genus Oryzomonas. The sequence goes on from JARLHN010000026.1 coordinate 5,136, forward strand.
ATGCTTTCCCGCACACGCTTACGCGTCATCTCCACCAGGCCCAACTCGGAGATCTTGAGGATATTGCTCTTTGACTTATCCCCTTTGAGGGCTTCCTCCAGCGCGGTGAAAACCTTGTCCCGGTTGACCTCTTTTTCCATATCGATAAAATCGATGATGATAATGCCGCCGATATTGCGCAGCCGGAGCTGATAGGCGATTTCCTTGACCGCTTCCAGGTTGGTCTTGAGGATGGTGTCCTCAAGATTATGTTTACCCACGAAACGTCCGGTGTTGACGTCGATGGCGGTCAGCGCTTCGGTCTGTTCGATGATGATATAGCCGCCGCTCTTCAGCCAGACCTTTCTGCCCAGCGCCCGGCTGATCTCCACCTCCAGGCCGAAATGGTCAAAAATCGGCTCTTCATCGTCGTACAGCTCAATGGAATACTTCATCTTGGGCATGAAAGTGGTGATGAACTGGACGATCCGGTCAAAATCCGGCTTCGAGTCCACAATAATCTTGTCCACATGCTCGGTAACGATGTCGCGCACTACCTTCTGGACGACATCGAGGTCCGAATGGACCAGGGAGGGGGCCGAGGCCTTTTCCTTGCGCTTGGCGATCTCGGACCACAACGTCGAGAGGTACTGCATGTCCGACAGCAGATCCTCCTCGCTCTTCCCTTCCGAGACCGTCCTGACTATAAAGCCCGAACCGCTCTGCTTGAGGCGGTCAACGATTTCCCGCAGTCTCTCCCGCTCCGCCTCATCCTCGATACGGCGGGAGATGCCCACATGGTCCACCGTCGGCATATACACCAAGTGGCGTCCCGGCAGGGAGATATGGGAGGTGATGCGCGCCCCCTTGGTGCCTATCGGCTCCTTGGAGATCTGGACCAACAGCTCCTGCCCCTCCTGAAGCAACTCTTCGATGGGGTGCAACGGCCTGAAATCGGGATGTGCCGATTCCGGCTGCTCACCGTTGCCGGAGTCATGCTCCTTTTTGCCCTCGTCCAGAAGCGACTCGTACTCCTCAATGGCGTCGAAGACATCCGCCACATACAAAAATGCCGCCTTCTCCAAGCCAATATCCACAAACGCGGCCTGCATTCCGGGCAACACCCTGATGACCCGTCCCTTGTAGATGTTGCCGACAATACCACGTTCGCGGCTTCGCTCGATGTAGAGTTCGGCAATGGTGCCGTTTTCAATCAGTGCGATGCGCGTCTCGTGGGAGGCGGCATTGATAACCAGTTCAGCTCCCATACCATCAGTCTCCGTCTATGTAAAATGTATTTAAAATCAGGTATGCGGCGGTGTCGGATGGAAGATCACATCCAGTTTTTCCACCCGCAGGTCATCCATGCTGAGCGCCTCGTCGCCGGTTATGGCGCGGGCATACTCCACCGGTTTGCCCCTGCCGGCAACCAGCTCGATCGATCCGGCCGCGGCAACCAGCGACACGGTCTCCGACCGCAGATCAATGGTTTGACACTCGCCCTTTTTAATCCGTTGAATAGCGAAACTGTCGTGTGCCAAAAATAGCTCACATTTCCTGGCTATATCCTTGCAGAGCGCTTCATTCAACGTTATGCGATAATGCGTGGCTATCATCTGGACGGAGAGGGATGGTGATTTCACGTCAATCAGCTCCGCATCCAGGATCCGCATCCCGTCGGGCAGGACCTTGTTCAGCCTCCGCTTCACCTCGTCCGCTCCACATTCGGCCGCCACAAACATATCCATGTATTCGGCCTTGGATTCTATACCAACCGGGGTGGCGGTGGCAAAGGAGAATTTTGGATGGGGGTGAAAACCTTGAGAGAAAAGGATCGGCACCCCTGCCCGGCTGACGGCGCGCGTGAACAGGGTAATCAATTCGAGATGGCTCAGAAAACGCATGGCTCCGGTCTTGGCGAAGCGGAGCCGGACGCGGGCCGGCAACGGCTCGGCCAGCGGCGCATCGGCCCGGGGCGGCACGGTGCCACGGGGAGAGATCCGCGGCGCAATCACACTGAAATCGCAGACACCGCAGGCGATGCAATGGCCATGACGGCAATCCCCGGTCGCGGATTCGCTGAGGGCACGCTCCCGCTCGGCCAGCAAAAACTCGCGCGAGACGCCACAATCGAGATGGTCCCACGGCAAGACTTCATCCAACGACCGCCGGCGCAGATACCATTCAGCCTGGATGCCGCAGTCGGCAAAGGCCTGATGCCAGCGTTCCGGGGAAAAATGTTCCCCCCAGCCGTCAAAACGACATCCCAACTCTACCGCCCGTACCAGCACCGGTGCCAACCGTCGGTCGCCCCGGGCAAACACCCCCTCCATGAACGAGAGGGGGGCATCCTGCCACTTGAAATGCAGCTTGCGCCTTTTCAGTTCACCACGCAGCAGGCCCTGCCGTTCCCTGATCTCTTCCCGGGATATCTGCGGTTCCCACTGGAAGGGCGTATGGGCCTTGGGAACGAAACTGCTGACCGCCACATTTACCTCGCCCGCAACGCCCGAACCCTTGGCCTGGTCCTTCACCCGACGCGCCAGCGCGGGAATCTGGAGCACATCATCCAAGGTCTCTCCCGGCAGGCCGATCATGAAGTAGAGCTTGATGAGCCGCCATCCGGCCCGATAGACATTGGCAGCCCCCTCCAGGAGGTCTGCCTCGGAAATCCCCTTGTTGATCACACTCCGCATGCGTTCGCTGCCCGCCTCCGGAGCCAGGGTGAATCCGGTCTTGCGCACCTTTTTGATCTCGGTGATCAACTCTTCGGTCAGCGTCCCGACCCTGAGCGACGGCAGAGAGACCGCTACCCGGTCGTGTGCATAACGCGCCATCAGCCCGGTCAAAAGCGGGGCAATACAGGAATAGTCCCCCGAAGAAAGCGACAGGAGCGAGATCTCGTCATAGCCGGTGGCCCCCAGGGATTTTTCGACCAGATCCAGAATGGTTTCCGGCGAACGCTCGCGCACCGGCCGGTAGACATAGCCGGCCTGGCAGAAACGGCAGCCCCGGGTACAACCGCGGGCGATCTCCACAGCCACCCGGTCGTGGATGGTTTTCATAAAGGGGACTACCGGCGCATCGGGATACGGCGCGGTGTCCAGGTCGGCCAGGAAACGACGTCGCACACGGGACATTCCGGCCTTGAGCGGGGCGATCTCCGCCATGCGCCCATCCGGGAGGTAGCGGGGCTCGAAAAACGATGGGACGTAGACTCCCTCGATAGCGGCCAGCCGCTCCAAGAGCGCCGCTTTCCCATAGCCTGCGCGTTTTCCCAGGCGCACCGCCTGGGCGATCTCCAACACCGCCTCTTCACCATCGCCCAACAGGAAGGCGTCAAAGAACGGCGCCAAAGGCTCGGGGTTATAGGCGCAGGGGCCGCCGCCGATCACCAGTGGGAAGGGTTCGCTACGCTCGTCGGCCAACAGCGGTATGCCGGACAGGCGCAGCATGTTGAGGATATTGGTATAGGACAGCTCGTACTGCAGGGTAAAGCCGATGATATGGCAGTCCGCCAACGGCGTAGCGCTTTCCAGGGTCGTCAGGGGAGAGCCGGCGGCCTCCATCTGCGACTCCATGTCCGGCCAGGGTGCAAAGACACGTTCCGCCGCAATCCCGTCAACGGCATTGAGGATATGATACAGGATACGCAGCCCCAAATGACTCATGCCGACTTCGTAGACGTCCGGGAAAGCCAGGGCAAAGCGCAGATCGGACTCATCCTTGCGAATGGAGCCCATCTCCCCACCCATGTAGCGGGCAGGTTTTTCAACGGCAAGAAGATTCATAAATAGAAGACAATCCTTAAGAATATTATTGTGGGAGCTAGGGACTGTAACAAATCAGGGGGGATGATGGCAAGGGAAATAGCCATTTTTTTCTTGCATAGGTTTGATATTAATGGTAAAGAAACTATTCTGATTGCCGAAGTGGCGGAATTGGTAGACGCGCCAGATTCAGGTTCTGGTTCTCGAAAGGGAGTGCTGGTTCGATTCCAGTCTTCGGCACCACAAAAAGAATAACCCGTATAACCTCCTGGTTATACGGGTTTTTTCTTGCCTGAAATTTTTCTGAAATAATGTGAGTTACGTTGTGACGGTAAGACTATGATTATCCAGAACAAACAGCATGGCAAGGCCCTTGCAGAGCATGCCAAATGGGCTCATAGCTGCAACAGGCCAGCATTACGGAAAGACCACCATTTAACTGTACCTACAGGATGCGGATGAATGCTACGGTCGCCAGGGCGATCAGGAACCGGTGACCGGTAAGCACGGACCGGCTGAGACTGTACTGACTTTGCAATTTTCCGAGCACAACCCATGAAAACAGGGCACCCAGGAGAAGCGTAGGATAGATGAACAGCCGGAGTGTCCCCAGTTCCGGCGTCAGTTGGGCCACCTCCAGCCAGGGGGCCAGTCCCACGGCTGAAATTGCCAGCGGCACCAGCTGCGCCCCGCCTTCAACCAATGCCCTGAAATAGATCATGAACAGTCCGGCAACCGCCAGAGGCAGGTAGGCAAGTCCGCAGATGGTGAATACCGTTTTCCATCGGGATTGGCGTGATAATGCCGAGGCGAGCAGCGCCAGTCCGGTAAAGCCTGCCACAATGCAGATTGCCCGCAATGAGTCTCCCAGACTCCACATTGTCTGTGGAAAAACCTCCGGTATGCGCCCTGCCAGCAGCGGAGTACCCTTTGCGGCAATAATGGCGCCGACCAAGGTTACGCTGAAGAGCGCTTCGTAAAATCCTCTTCGGGCTTTGTTGAAAAGCCCCCAGGCCGGGTTGCGCAAGTCAAGTTGCATTGCGTGGTGCGGGCAGTTCCGGACGCAGTTGAGGCAGAGAACGCAGTGGTCGGAGTTATCGATCCCGGTGGGATGGAGTCCCATTGGGCACCCTTTTTCCTTAACGCAGTCGTCAACCCTGCACCGGCTCATGCATACGGTGCGATTGCTGTGCATTTCAAGCAGGGAAATCCGCGAAATGAGACTGACGATCCTGCCGAGCGGGCAGAGAAATTTGCACCAGCCCCGCCGGCCGACAACCACATCGGCGGATACCGTCGCTACAAGGAGACCGGCCAGCAGCAGGCCCGTAGCAAACGACAAGGAGAACATGCCGGTTGCCTGTTCAATCAACAGGAGAAAGACCAAGCCGGCGAGGCTGAGTGGTGGCCCCCACTGCCTCAGCCATTTCGACGGTTCACGGGTAACCCGATTTTTGGCTCCAACAAATTCTCCGATCGCCTCCAACGGGCAGTAGCTGCACCAGCCACGAGCGATCAGAAATGCGGTCAGCAGCAAGGCCGGCCACCAGAGAGTCCAGACCGCCAGGTTGGCGGCGTTATTGAAGGATGGCCCTGCCAGCGTGTAGCACATGACCAGCAGGAACAGCGGTACGGTGCTCCAGCGCAGAAGGCGGGGAAACTCGGGGTGGCGAGCCAGCTTTTCGACAAACGGCAGTGTCAGCAAGTTGAAACGGCCGTCGCCGAACGGCTGTCCTTGTAGAAAGATATGCTCGGGAAGGATTTCATCCTCGGTGCAGACAACTACGGCACGGCTGACAACCTGGTACAGCTCGCTGCCGTTCAGCGGCCAGTCATGGTCAACAAGCAGGTTAAGAGCATCCTGGGAAATACGCCGCACCTGTTTGTGATGCTTGGCATTGAGGGTTCTCAGCAGGCTGCGGGCGATGACCGGAATATCCTTCTTGCGTTCCCGCAGCGGAGCCATCTCGACCGTTTCAGCCCTCAGGTGACGGTAGAGCGCTTCATTGAAGGCTCCTTTCTCTACCAGCGGCCCCAGCGCCTCGCTACTGGTTGCGATGATTCGTACGTCGGCGCTCCGCTGCCTGGTTTCCCCCCGCCGGGTGAACAGCCCGCTTTCGATGAAGTTGAGCAGTTGCTGTTGTACCGCTGGTGTCAGGCAATCAACATTGCGCAGGATCATATCGCCACCGGCTGCCAACTCCAGCATGCCGCGCCGTACCCGACGGGCATAGACGGCGCCGTCGGATGCATGACCGAACAGTGCCGCTTCCTGGGCAATGTCCCGCAGCACGCCATCTCGGGATGCGGTCGTATCAAGAGATTCGCCGCCGATTATCGGCGGTGGAGAGGCGCAGTCCAGAAACAGTACTGGGCTGGTCATGTTGCGGTGGAAATGTATCAGGCGGGCGGCAAGGTCCTTCCAGGTCCCCGATTCACCGATGATCAGAATATGCGCCCGATTCCCACCGAGTTGTTCAAGACGCGAATTGAGCGCACACACCCATGGCGAGCTTCCGGGAAATGCGCCGAATTCCGGCAGCAGCTGCCAGCCAATGACGTTGGTAATCGTCTCGCGGTGTTCCCGCTCCTCCCGCTGATGCCGCTGCGCCCAACTGCCGAGCTGCCGGGAAAGAATCCTGCACAGGTTGGCATAAATGCGGGGAGTCGTATGGAGCAGGTCTTCGAAGTCACGGCGTGACAGCTTCCCCGCTTTCACCATGGTAGTCGCCCTGATCGTGGCGGTACGCGGTTCGTCGGTGAGGATGGCCCGCTCGCCGATCACATCGCCGGTGCCCAGCTCGGTAAGATGGATGGGCTGGCCGAAGCCGTCCTGAAGCTCAATTCTCACGGTTCCGGCAAGAATGACATAGAGATTTTCAACCGGGGCGTTTCTGTCCAGGAGCACCGCACCGGGCGGGAAATCACATATCACAAGACAGGTGGCAATGATGCGCAATTCGACAGGGGAAAGGCCATTAAATAGACGGATAGCCTGCAGTGTGTCCGGAGAAAGCGGTGCGTTCACATCAATGGAAGGTGTGGCCAGGTGAGCGTCCTGTGCTGTGGTACGCTGGGGACTCATGCTGTCTGACAGTGGAGTAGATGTAGTACCGACATGAGGCCGCTCCGTGATGCGTTCTCTATGGAATGCTCAGTGGGAGCTTAGCCCGCTTCGTGGTCATCTTCAACACTGTATACCGATGGGCGGCAGAATTGTGTCGGGGCAACAGCGGACATGATTCGGTTGCAGGCTGTGGTGGCTTGATCTGTACAACAGATTTGAGTCGATATGTCAGGCTGGAATTGGTTACAGTCCGAATAATGGAACTACATCGAGCTTATGCACTATTTGCTACAAAGTAGCGCCATCTTCTTTTCTAAGGTGTTTAAATAGTTTCCAGTCTTCACGAAAATAAATAGCCCGCGCAACCTCTTGGTTATGCGGGTTTTTTTATTGCATGAAAATTTATGGTATAATTTCACTTGCATTGTCACGGTCCTTGAAAGGAAGATCGTCAAGTCAATAGGTATGATACCCCTTTATTGCCACGATGCCAATATTCAGCGGGGTTCAATGAACCCGCCTGTCCAGGGGACATTATGGCATAATGGCTACGATATTGAGTATTGAATGCTGCCATTTGTTGTTTTATGATGCTCAAAATAATGGTGCGGTGCGCACCCCGCGTGCCCGCGAATTACGTGGTTTTAAGACATAGAGAGGGGAATGCACATGAGGTTCATGTCACTATTGCTCATGCTGATGTTGTCCGCATGCGTCACTGCTCCAATGGGTCCAAGCATCAATGCGATGCCGGCGCCGGGAAAGCCGTTCGACGTGTTCGTTGGAGAGGACGCCACCTGCCGGCAGTGGGCGCAGCGCCAGATCGGCGACGCAGTGTACGAGAACTACGACAACGAATTCCAGCATAGATATGATAACGCCTACATTCAATGCATGTACGCCTACGGCAACCAGGTGCCGGGCATCCGCTCCGCCGCACCAGTTCGGGCGTCTTTCCCGCCGCCAGCGCCGGCGGCTGTTCCGGTTGCGGCTGCGCAAACCGATGTGCCGCCCAATGCCGTAGCCCCGCCGCCAAACACGCCGCCGCCACCGCAGTCCGCCATGCCACGGGCGAGTAAGGCACCGGCACCTCAGGCCAACGCGGCACCACAGTCGTTGGATGCGCCACCACCGGCGCCGCCGGAAGTCATTCCCCCCCAATATGCGGCGCCCGAGCCGATCGTTCTCGGCTCCGCGCCACGATTCGTCTATGCGCCCCAGACCGGTCTGTATGTCGCCGTCGACGTGCCATATGACCTCGTCTATACCGGTTCCGAGTATTTTTACTGGTCAGGCGGTCACTGGTTCCGTAGCGCCTACTACAATGGACCATGGGAATTTGCCACGAGGGCGTTCTACCCAGCGTCGTTGATACGCTTCAACATCGGCTACATCCGCCACTACCGCGACTACGAGTTCCGCCAGTGGCAGCGTAACGGCAAACGATACAGAGGGCATTTTTATCGTCCCTAAATCCATACCGGGTGATTTTCTTGCCGGTTTTGAAGTAAATTTTATGTAACCTTTTTCCTCTGTACATCGACTTATTTTATGTGGTGGGTCACTTCAGCAAATCTACCGCACGAGCCGGCAAATTCCATAATCTATGAGAGACGGAAAGGAGTAATACAGATGAGGTTCATGATTCCATTGCTCATGCTCATGTTAAGCGCATGCGCGACCATGCCGACCGGTCCCAGCGTCAACGTCCTGCCGGCGCCGGGAAAGCCGTTCGAGATGTTCGCGAAAGAGGATGGCACTTGCAGACAGTGGGCGCAGAGCCAGATAGGCAACTCCACGCAGGAGACATATGATAAGAGCGCCGTCACGGGAGCCGTGACCGGCACGGCTATTGGTGCCGGTCTCGGTGCGGCCGTGGGGTCGGCTTCGGGTCATGCCGGGGCAGGGGCAGGCATTGGCGCCGCAACCGGATTGCTGTTTGGCTCCATGATCGGCTCGGATAACGGACAGGCCAGCAGTCGCGCGGCGCAGCGACGTTATGACAATGCCTACATGCAGTGCATGTACTCCTACGGCAACCAGGTGCCTGGCTACCAACCGGTAGTCATGGCGGCTCCGCCACAACCGGTCGTTGCAGCCCCACCGCCGCCGCCTGTTGCCCAGACTGCTCCCATGCCGTCCGGCGATGTCCCGCCTGATGCCGAGGCACCGCCCGAAAACACGCCACCGCCAGCTCCGCTGGATGTTGCGCCACCCCAATATGCGCAGCCCGCCCCTGTACTTGTCCAGCAAGCACCGCAATTCGTCTATTCGCCTCAGCTCGGCATGTATGTCGCCGTCGGGGTTCCGTATGACCTCGTCTATTCGGGGTCCGAGTATTTCTATTATTACGGGGGGTATTGGTATCGCAGTCCCTACTACAACGGACCATGGGTATTCGCCACCCGCGCCTATTTTCCGCCGGCTCTGCTACGGTTTAATATTGGCTACATCCGCTATTATCGCAATTATGAGTTCCGTCAGTGGAGACTGCATGGCAGGGGATACAGAGGCAGGATTCACAGACCCGAGTTTCGCAGGTAACTAAAAAGCCCCAGATTTTGGGGCTTTTCTTTGTCGAACATCCACTTGCCGTCTATCAGGCTAAATTTACAAGGAGCCTCTTATTATGATTTTTGACTTTATGCCGGAATCGCACATATTCATTAATCCCGAGGATGTCCAAGAAGTCAGGACGCTGTCGGGCGACGTGATCAAGTCCATCTGCGATGCCGCCGGTGACCTTTACCTTTGGGATGCGGATGTCATTTCATACGAGCAGATCATGGATCGATACTGCATTCCGCCGGAGTTGCGGAGCACTGCTCACCGTTATGATAGAGCCAATGGCGGGGAGCAAGAACTTTCCGAATATCTGGATTTTTGGAGAGCGAATATCAAGGATAAGCGTTATATCGATGGAGTATGGTTATAATTTGCTCCGTTTTCAGTCCTGGTGGAAATCCTTGGCTCGTCGTTACGTTGAAGCAGCACATTTGATGTGAGCCTGTCGGCCATTCTTATCCGGGACCGGTATTGTCAACAGCCATTGCCACGTCCATAGGACATGGATTCCAACTTCGTACTAGAATACTTTGCTTAGGAGCCAATAAAGAGAACCCGAAAGCAACATCGCCACCGGTAAAGTCAACACCCACGCCATGGCAAGATTGCGGAGGGTTGACCACTGCAACCCGGATTTGTTCGCTGCCATGGTGCCTGCCACCCCGGAAGAAAGCACATGGGTGGTAGATACCGGCAGGCCGAACATGTCGGCTGCTCCTATGGTTATCATTGCTACCAGTTCAGCTGCCGCACCTTGGCCGTATGTCAGATGGGTCTTGCCTATCTTTTCGCCTACCGTTACCACAATCCGTTTCCAACCGACCATGGTTCCAAGGCCAAGAGCGATAGCAACGGAAACCTTTACCCACAGCGGGATAAATTTTGTAGCTCCATCAATTTCACTCTTGAATGATTTAAGATTTTTCTTTGCTTCGGGAGTCAGTAACGCGGCATCGGACTTATCAAGGAAACGAATAGCTTCAGAGGCTAGATACATATCGTTTCGCACGTTGGCAACCGCCACCCCTGGAATGCTTGAAAGAGAACCACTTTGTTTTACCTCGACACTAATGTTTCCTATAATACTTCCGAGCGCCGGAACAACCTCTGCATTATATTTCTTTGTTCGAATGAAATCGGTAAGGATTGCTTCCGGTTTTTCTACCTGTTTTTTCCCTGAATCTATAAGCAACGATTGCTGGGTTTTTTGAGCGATCGAGACAAATTGCGCGGTATGGCTGGCCGGCATGGCGTGGTTGAGCGCGTATGCCATCGGGACAGTACCCACAAGGATTAACATGATAAGGCCCATGCCTTTTTGGCCGTCATTGGATCCATGTGCAAAGGAAACCCCTGTGCAGGTGAGAATCAGCAGGCAACGAATCCACCAAGGCGGTGGCTGATTCCCCTTGGGCTCTTCATATAGTTCCCGGTTTTTCACTAACGTGCGAAGCAACAACAGTAATAGTGCAGAGAGCGCAAAGCCGACCACCGGGGAAAGGACCAGTGAATAACCTATCTTGGTCGCCTGTGCCCAATCAACACCACTGGTGCCATCTCTCCCTTTCATCAATGCGTTTGCAACGCCTACGCCGATAATGGAGCCGATAAGCGTATGGGAGGAAGAGGCCGGCAAACCTAACCACCATGTGCCCAAATTCCAGATGATTGCAGCGATAAGAAGCGCGAAAACCATGGCAAAACCTGCTCCTGAACCGACTTGCAATATCAGTTCCACAGGAAGGAGTGATATGATGCCAAAGGCAACTGCACCACTTGAGACAAGAACGCCCAGCAAATTAAACATGCCGGACCACATAACGGCAATGGTGGGTGGGAGCGAATGCGTGTAAATAACGGTTGCTACGGCGTTAGCAGTATCGTGGAATCCGTTGACGAACTCAAAACCCAAAGCAATAATAAGTGCCACTCCTAAAAGGAGATAAGGAAGTGCCGTCGTTATTGACGTTTCAGAACTGTTGATTTCGCTAAAGAGGCTGTGTCCCGCAAAAACCAGCCCGAAAACGAACAGGCCGACAAAACCAATAGTGGATGCAATGTGCTGTTTTTCATCCAGGTTTGGGCGAACAACCGCTCGCCCAGTCGATATTGCATCAGTTGGACACATGGGGATGCCACAACATACCAACTCCTCGGTTTCTGATTCATGAATCATATCAGCCAGTTTTCCGCAAACGCTACATTCGAGTATTTCTTTTAGAGATGGCATTTCCCTTCCCCCCTCATCAACCGGTTGTGCAAGTATGTTGTTCAGTCTATAAATTTTTTTGCAGCCCAAATTGAACATTTTTAAATTTTAACACAACTAACACATATTTCTGCGCATGAGCTGTAAATAGTTGGGTTCAATTTGGTTACGTTTTTGTAACGTTGTCACTGAAAAATGCCGTTGCATCGGTACGTTACACTGGCCGGCAGCATAGTCGGCGTCGAGGCGTGATCAACAGGAAACACTCGCCATCAGGATTCTTCCCTCCCGACGAACGCATCCTCTTGCCGGAAGATCTCGGCCTGATGTTGCCATTTGGTGACTATGAACAGGTTATGAACGGGTTTGCAGACAGGTTGAAGTAAACCTGCCAAGAGCGGGTCGCTCTAAGATTATCTTACTACCGGGCCCATCCGGCGGATGTGTTTAAATACGACATTCTTGGAGTTGATTTGGTGCGATCACTTCAACCTTCAAGAACAACTGCGTGCGGGGATAGGGATAAATATCGGCGAGAGAGGACTTTGATCGGAGCGTTTCTTCCGAATCTGCAACAACTGCAAACACAACCCTTTTTGGAGCCAAGGAAACAGGATATTGCCGAGTACCTGAAATCACCGGTTTCTTCAGCTCTCCTACAAGTCCTTTATCTCCTTTATAATCTCGATCTGCCGGTGGAAAATATACTGGGATAAATTGCGTTCCAGCATTTTATCGGGACAGATAATGAATTTGTAATGGTATGGTTGGGAACCATCCATAATACCAACAAGCTTGGCCGGGACATTCACTTTCATATCATGTCTCTCTTCGATGTCCCTGAGTCTGAACCGGATTGACATTTCGGTGTTTATTTCAATGGGATAATATTCATCGACCGAGATATTCAGGCCGGAAAGAGAGACATCGTACAAATTTCCCTTGATGATTCCCCGTGGCGATTCGATGACCGCATCCGGACTTGGCTCCGGTTCCATTCTGATAAAGTTCCTTCGCTCTGCCATGATTTCAACATAGGAAAATTTAACGAATGTTGCCGCTTTTTTCTTGATATTCACATACTGGACCTGGGCAAATACGTCATGTTTGAAGAGGGGGCTCCGGATGAAGGTGGAATGATTCCGTTCAATGGTAAAGGCTTGCTCCTGCTGCACATCCATGTCAACAATGCCTCTATCGATAGAGTTTATGGTTGCGGGATAGGAAAGTGGCAGCCCCTTGTAATAGTTGATCAGCTTAAACACCTTCTTGGGTGCTGCTTTCAGTATCTTGACTATTTCCGCATGATCATCGTCAAAAGTCTTCTGGATACGGGAACTGTATAGGTCCGATATATTCATTTCACCCCTCTTGATGGTGGCTGATCAATTCAAGTCTGCTGACAGTTCTACAGATGAAAACTACTCAGGCGCATGAAGCCCTCATGTCCGTCTCCAGTTGTTCCAGAGACTCTTCACTCACCTGCAGCACACTGATTTCGGGATCGACATCCTGCGGCTGGACAAATCGGGGAAACGAGTTCAACTCATAATGCATGCTCATGAAATTGACCAGGCGGACAATGCCCAACAAGGTGTCATGGGGATGAAAATAATCGGCATGGTGGTTGGCAACAATGGAACTATAGACCGTGGGGATATCCCAATGATACATGATGCGGAATCCCTGTTCGACATGCATGCTGGAGAACACATCCAGAAGAGTCTCCCGGTCGAGCTCGAACTTGATTTCACCTGCAAGACTGATCTGCTCCATGGCTTTGAGGAGATAGAGCTTGCCTATGTCGTGGAGAAGACCGGCCAGATAGGCTTGATCGGCCAATTCCCGGTGACCGATACTCACGGCCAACGACTGGCAGCCTATTGCGCAGGCATGGGAGTGAAGCCAGAGGAAGTGCATCATATCGTTCACCACGGGAATGCCGGAAGTATGGAGTGCGGCCTGTGATGCGGCCATGGCCAGATTGGTTATCTGCTTGACCCCCAGACGATTGACGGCATCCTTAATAGTTTCTGATTTATAACGTCCTGCATATGCAGGCGAATTGGCCATCCTGAGGATTTGGAGCGACAGGGCTTGATCTTTGTTGATTATTTTAGTGACATCCTTGATCTCAGTCTCAGGATTGGCCAGTAGTTGGAGCAATTCCAAAGCAACAGGATTAAAAACGGGCAAATCAATGGGTTGCTGACATATTTGGTAGCGCAGTTCAATTGAGAAACTCATTTTCATCTCCTTGTAAACGTTTCCATATAAAACTACACGATCTAAACAATTCATTAGCCGCATGTAGCGTTTATAACCAAGATACGACCCGCTGCCAGGAGACGGGGAGATACCTCTGAACTACTTATTTTCCTATCAATGATTCGACGTGCTCGAATAATTCGCCAAAATCACACGGTTTATAATAAATCTTGACAAAATCATCCTGAACGAGGCGTATTTCCTGGGGAGTGAGCGCCGTCAAGGCTATGATCGGGGTTGTAACTCCTTGAGTTTTAAGCATTTCTGCGGCTGTCGCCCCACTCAGGTTCGCCATCATTAAATCCGTGATTATTAAATCAAACTTTTCATCAACAGCAAAATTCAGTAAGTCAACTCCATCCGAGACAGCAATGACGTCATATCCATGCATTTCAGCAAACGTAGTCAGCATTTCCCTGGTTAATAATTCATCTTCTGCTATCAGAATACGTTTTGGCATAAATACAGGCCCCTTTTTTGAACATTTGTCGTCTCCTGCATGATAAAGTGCAAATAATCATACCCGTGACCAAATTAATCAAACCGCTCTCAATGCCAAAAATTCCTCTGATTTCATAACATACCCTGACCGCTGATAATGACACATCAGCCCCAAATATACCATATAAATTAGACATTTTCTATTATTTGCGTGGGCCTCGCAATGTTTTTTGCCAATCCGGATTTGGCCTGACATCTTATGGCGCATGAACGTTCTCTACCGAAGGGTTACAAACGACGACGGATTTTTTCACACCCGTATCGCCTTTCCCACTTCCCTGCGGCAGGGAAATTGTGTTGCCTCACGGCGTTAATCCTTTTATGCTGTAGCGGTAGCATCATTCCCCAAAATTGAAATGGAGTTGTTAATGGCCATCTTGAAAAAACTTCTCATCGCTACCCTTGTCGCAAGCCTCCCAGCCCTGGCGGCCGCGGCAGATCCGGCTCCGGCCACAGGCGCCAAGCCTGTTGCCGCAGCGGAATCGACACAAAAGAGCCCCACGGCAGCCTCGACGGAAAGCAAACCCTCCGATGCCGCCGCGGCACACCAAACCATCAGGATCGGTTTCGTGGACACGCAACGTATCGTCAAAGAAACCGTGCGGGGGAAAGCAATTGACGCCAAACTCAAGGGGATGAAAGACAGGCTGCAGGCCCGGATCGATACCAAGCGGAAGCCGTTGGACAAGCTTCGCGCGTCATTTGGAGCCAAGCTGGCTACACTTCCCCCGGAACAGCGGGAAGCGAAGGCAAAGGAATTCCAGAAAGAATTACAGAAAAAGGCGGAAGAGTTCCAGAAATTCGGCAAACAGTTGGAAGAGGATTTCTACACAACGCAGGAGAAGGAAACCAAGGGACTTTACGATGCAACCGAGCAGGCAGCCGTTGCCTACGGCAAGGCCAACGGTTTTGCTGTCATCGTCGTCAAAAAGGAACTGCTCTATGCGGGTGACCACATAGATGCGCAGGATGTAACCGATGCGATCATCAAGGCAATGGACGAAGCTGCCCGAAAGAAATAGCTTATACCAAGTCGCAATCAAGCGATTACGTTGTTGGCTTCGCCGGTGGCTCCTCAGCGTACTAACATGTACGCCTCCGGCGCCACCCTTCTTGCCGACTGATACTCATTTTACAACATACGAAAGCCCGCTTTGGAGCGGGCTTTCGTATGTCTGAATCCACCGGCCGGATCAATACCGGTAATGCTCCGCCTTGTAGGGGCCTTCCGCCGGCACGCCGATGTAGGCTGCCTGCTCGGGCGTCAGGGTGCTGAGCTGGGCGTTGAGCTTCTTGAGCTGCAAACGGGCCACCTTCTCGTCCAGGTGCTTGGGCAGTGTGTAGACCCCCACCGGGTATTTCCCCGGATTGGTGAAGATCTCGATCTGGGCGATGGTCTGGTTGGCAAAAGAGGAACTCATCACATAGCTGGGGTGACCGGTGGCGCAGCCCAGGTTCACCAGGCGCCCCTTGGCCAGCAAAATGATACGCTTGCCGCCCGGGAAGATGATGTGATCCACCTGGGGCTTGATCTCCTCCCACTGGTATTTCTCCAGGGCGGCGACCTCTATCTCGTTGTCGAAGTGGCCGATGTTGCAGACGATGGCCTGATCCTTCATTCGGGACATGTGGTCATGGGTGATGACGTGGTAGTTGCCGGTGCAGGTGACGAAGATGTCAGCCTTGTCGGCGGCATACTCCATGGTCACCACGCGGTAACCTTCCATTGCGGCCTGCAGGGCGCAGATCGGGTCCACCTCGGTCACCCAGACCTGGGCCGAGAGGGCACGCATGGCCTGGGCCGAACCCTTGCCCACATCGCCGTAGCCGCAGATCAGGGCCACCTTGCCGGCGATCATCACGTCGGTGGCGCGCTTGATGCCGTCCACCAGGGATTCCCGGCAACCGTAGAGGTTGTCGAACTTCGACTTGGTGACCGAGTCGTTGACGTTGATGGCAGGAAAACGCAGTTCACCGCGCTCGTGCATCTGGTAGAGGCGGTGCACCCCGGTTGTGGTCTCCTCGGTCACGCCCTGGATGTGGGCGATGCGGGTGGAGTACCAGGTCGGGTCAGTGGCCAGTTTGGCCCTGATGGCGGCAAACAGGATGGTCTCCTCCTCGGAGCCGGGGTTGCCGAGCACGCTGCTATCCTTTTCGGCTCTGGTTCCCAGGTGCAGCAGCAGGGTGGCGTCGCCGCCATCGTCCAGGATCATGTTCGAATAGCCGCCGTCGGGCCACTCGAAGATCTTGTGAGTATATTCCCAGTACTGTACCAGGTTCTCGCCCTTGACCGCGAAAACAGGCGTTCCGGAGGCGGCGATGGCGGCAGCGGCGTGGTCCTGGGTGGAGAAGATGTTGCAGGAAGCCCAGCGAACCTCGGCCCCCAGCGCTTTCAGGGTTTCGATCAGCACCGCGGTCTGGATGGTCATGTGCAGGGAACCGGTTATACGGGCGCCCTTCAGCGGCTGAACTGCGGCAAATTCTTCACGGATGGCCATCAGCCCCGGCATCTCGGTCTCGGCGATCCTGATTTCCTTGCGGCCCCATTCGGCCAGGCCAAGGTCTGCTACGATGAAATCTTGTGACATCTGTTCGCTCTCCTTTTGTTGGTTGTAATTTGACCGTCCCCGCCACCACTTCAACGATAAAGGGGGGCAAGGATGACGGATAGTATCCCCCTCCTTATCAACGAGTGGGAAATGCTGGTTTTTTTCCTCCCCTTCTATTTCAGGAGGACCCTCTGGGGCCTAACGGGCCGGGGTGGTCGTCTTCACCATCAACACCGTTTCCTGCCCGCTCTCCCCTTCGAGCCTTTCGCAGGAGATCCTGGAAAATCCCGCTGCCGCCAGCCACGCGGCCACCTCGTCCTCACCGAACCCCAGCCATTGGTCGGCCAGCCGCTCCCTGACCCATTCCCGCTCGTGGCGGGCCAGGTCGGCCAGCACCAGTACTCCGCCGGGCGCCAGCACCCGTCGGATCTCGTGCAGTACGGCGCCGGGGTCGGCGGCATGGTGCAGGGCCATATTCAGCACCGCGCAGCCGGCGCTCTTGTCCGGCAGCGGCAA
Organism: Oryzomonas sp.; assembly: GCA_031292255.1. Lineage (GTDB taxonomy): Bacteria > Desulfobacterota > Desulfuromonadia > Geobacterales > Pseudopelobacteraceae > Oryzomonas. Next base: position 22,560 of record JARLHN010000026.1, read on the forward strand.
ATGGGCCATCTCCCCCAGACGCAGGTCGATGTCGGCCAGCCCCGCAGCAGCCAGCCGACGACGGGCCTCCTCCAGCATGGCAGGAGAGTGGTCCACCCCGATCACCCTGCCGGCCCGTGCCGCCAGGGCAGGCAGCAGGCCGCCGGTACCCATGCCGATCTCCACGACCGTTACGCCCTGCGGGACCGACGCCAGCAGCCGTTCGCGGTAATCGGGCACCGGCAGCAGCGTACGGGCCAGGTCGTCCCATTGGCGGGCATGCTGGTCGAAAAACCGCTGGCTGCGACGATGGCGCTCTTCCAGCACCTCCGTCAAGGTCGCCAGGTCGGAGTCATGCTCCGGCAGCTCCCCGAACCTTTGCTCCAGCGCAGGACGGATGGTCTCGAAGAACGCGCCCTCCCCTCCGGCCCGGTAGTAGCTCCAGGTCCCCTGACGCTTGACCGACAGGACCCCGGCCTCGGTCAGGATCTTCAGGTGCCGGGAGATCCTCGACTGCCCCATGGCAAGGATATGGGTCAATTCCTGCACGGTGAATTCACCGCGCAGGAGTACTGCCACCAGACGGAGCCGAGAGGGGTCGGCAAGAGCTTTGAGGGTATCGAGCATATTTGCATCAGCTTTAGCGATTTTATTATATCAATTTTTATTGATATAACACCGTGCGGGGTGGCGGTCAAGGGAAAGCAAGAAGGCGGGCATGGGCAATCATGGTGGAAAGGCCGCTACGGTGGGGACACGGCCGGCAATACCGGGACAGTGGTTGAGGGGAGCCGTGACGGTATCACGGATTCAGGAAGATCATCAATTCGGATCGCCGTAACCGACACCGACGACACGATTGCGGCCTTCACGCTTGGCCAAGTAGAGCGCCTCATCCGCTGCCTTATAAAGTTTTTCCGCGGTGTCGTAGTTATCCAGGGAGGCAACGCCGCAGCTGAAGGTCGAATTGAAAGAATCATCCCCAGCAGGAAAGTTGATGGCGGCAAAACTCTCCAGTATTTGCTCCAAAAGGGAGCCTGCATCCTGGATGGAGCACGCAGGGAGTATGACGGCAAACTCTTCGCCTCCTGAACGGCCGACCACATCGGAATTGCGGAGCCGTTGCCTGAGAAGCCGGGCCAGCGCCATCAGAACCCGATCACCCGCTTGATGACCGTATTTGTCGTTAATATCCTTGAAGTGATCTAAATCAATCATGGCAAAACAGACCGTTTCTTCTCGACGCAAAGCCATTTCAATAGCAAGGTCGAGACGCTCCTTTGTGGCCGTGTGATTGAAGAGCCCGGTCATACTGTCCCGAACCATGTAGGAGCGTATTATCTTCATTCGTTCGGCAAGAACCGTCACGGTGGAGATAAGGTGATCAGGCTTGATCGGTTTGTTCAGGAACTCGTCTCCCCCGATCCGCCTCGCATCGAACTGCACGTCCGTGTCGGTTTCACTGGAAAGGAAGATGATCGGAATGCTGAAATATGCGTCGATCTGCCGGATAGCCTTGGCCAACTCCATGCCGTTGCAGCCGGGCATATGCATGTCCATGAGAATCAAATCCGGCTCGAACTCAAAGAGCAGCGGCAAAGCCAGCAAGGGATTGTTCAAACTCCGGGTTTCCATCCCCGCTCCCTCGAGAATCGTAGCAAACATCTTCGACAGATAAGGATCGTCATCCACGATCATAATCCGGTACGGCTCAGGTGCTTCCCCCGCGATAATGTGATTGAGGGTCGCACAGAGACTGGTGACGTTTACCGGTTTAACGAAATAGGCGCTGGAGCCGACCCGTATGGCCTCGAGACGGGAAGAAAGGTCGCTGAGTGAGGAAATAAAGATCGTAGGGATCTCCCGTTTCAACTCGGCCCGTATTTTCCGGATGATGTCTGCGCCACCCGTCGGCTGGTTGGGATAGACCAAATCCATGACTATGACGTCGGGGGGACCGCTTAGAACGGCATTGCGGAATTGTTCCAATTCCCCAAAGGAGACCACCTCGAAACCGAAACAACCGATCTGGGTGGCAAGATTCAAACGTTGGAATGAGTCGTCCTCACAGAGATAAACAAGCTTGCACTCCTTCTCATTGTATGTTTCGGCGGCAGCCACAATCTCCATAACCTGCAGATCCATCGACTGCGACGGATTGATATCGGCCACCTCGCGCTCCAATTGGGCGATATGTTCCTCCAACATGGGGCGCCAGGCAATTTCGGGATCAACCTCTCCCTTCCTCACCTTTTTTGTCAGATGTTCACCCTCTGAGGCAACGGCACTCAGAGCGTTCAATCCGAAGTTGGCGCTCGACCCCCTCAAGGTATGGAAGCAACGGTGTAGTTCCTCAAGAGCCTCTTTGGTCGGGTTCCCTTTGCCAAGCGCGGCGTAGGCCTCTTTGAGTACGTCCAATTGCGAGGGGAGTTGTCGTATAAACCCTTCACGGAGCTTTTTCAGTTTTGTTGCAATTAAGCTTGCCTTGACGCCCATGGTTTCTCCATTTGAAAACTACCGTAAAGAAAATGGCCTATGAATCATGCCGCCGAAGCAACGGGGTATCTCAGGGCAGTCCGTCCGCCGTTGAGCGCCGCGGATTACGACAACGCTCCAAAGAACGGGGCATTTGGGCCACAGAGATTAAAACAGGTGCTCTCTAAAAACGTCGGGTGTTCATTAATTGAGAGGTACTCATTATTCTGGGGCATGCCTTGCCAGTACCCTTTCAACAGATAGCGAAATGTTGTCTTGAATGTTTTCATCCTTCAGCAAATATTCATCGACCTCCTGCCCAGGGTCCACATCGTCGGTGCCGGTCAGCAGGATGGCGGGCAGCGACGCATTACAGGCGCGGATTCGACCGATCAGTTCCAATCCCGTCATGCCCGGCATATTCATATCGGAAATAATCAAGCCGGTATCCGGAGAAGCGGTAAACTTAGCCAGGGCATCCTCGCCATTTTCAGCGGTAGAGACCTCATAACCGTCCGCCTCCAGGATAATCGCCAGCATCTCGACTACAAACGGATCGTCATCCACCATCAGAATCCTGCCTTTTTCGCCACTCATAACGTCATTCCTTTTCCGGCAGTCCCACCAATGCTCAACAGGCTGCTTCGTGTATTTTCGAGTATTTGCTGGTTATATTCATGCCATCAGCCCCGTAATATTATTTTGTAGCCACGTCCACCCGGTTCCTTCCATGCTCCTTAGCCCGGTACAGCGCCTCGTCGGCCGCGTCACAGAGTGTAGAGATGTTGGTGGGGGGATACGCGGCAATACCGCAGCTGAAGGTTGCCGAAAATTCTCCCTTGGCGTAGGCATGCCTCACCTGGGAAAAGCTCTGCCGGATATTGTCAAGCACCTCGCGGGCCGCGTCTAAATCGGTGTCCGGGAGCACTACTGCGAACTCCTCACCCCCGAAACGCCCGACAATGTCGGTCTTGCGCAGGCGCTGCTGGAGCAGACGGGCCAAGGTAACGATGACCCGATCGCCGGTGGGATGCCCATATGTATCGTTTATTTTCTTGAACGTATCAATATCGATCATGGCAAAAGCCATGTTGCCACCCGAGCGCCGGGCGCGCATGGCGGCCTGTTCCAGTTGATCCTCGCATATGCTGCGGTTGTAGAGTCCGGTCAGGCTGTCCCGCTCCATAAGGTTCCTGATGACACGCATCCGCTCGGCCCTGATGGTGACCGAAGAGACCAGGTGGTCGGGTTGGATCGGCTTTGTAAGAAAATCGTCCCCCCCCATTTGCATCGCCACCAATTGCCGTTTGACACAGGTTTCCGAGGACAGAAATACAATGGGGATGCTGAAGTAGGATTCCATCTGGCGAATGGCCTTGGCCAGCTCGTAGCCGTTGCATTCGGGCATGTACATATCCATCAGAATCAGATCCGGCTTGTAGTCCACCAGGTGTTCCACCACCTGCAGTGGCTGATTGAGCACCCGCGTTTCCATTCCCTGTTGCTGTAGGGTCAATGAGTAGAAAGTCGAGAGTTCCACATCGTCGTCGACGATCAAAATACGGTAGGGGTCGATCTGGTGCTCGGAGGCGAGCCGGTCGAGACAATCGACCATGTCGCTGATCGACACCGGCTTGCAGAAATATGCCTCTCCCCCGGCCTTGACGGCTTCGAGGCGTGCCTCGATGCAGCTGTTGCGGGAGACAAAGATGACCGGTGGGCATTTTCCGATATGTTCCTCGATGGTGGAGGCCGCCTCGGCGCCGGAAAAATCGCCCTCCTGCATTATCATATCGATGATGATGGCGACCGGAAACGGGTCCCACGGTCCCTCCAGCATGTCGGTACGCGAGGTGAACTCCCGTGTTTCATAGCCGAAACAGCGAATCTGCTCCCCGAGTTTCTTGCAGAAGAGCGGATCATCGTCCAGAATAAAAACAAGCCTGCCCCATGATTGCATCGATTGAACCACGGTTAAAGCCAACAGGTCATCACTCCTCTCCTCGACCTGCTCCGCCTGGACCTCGCATAGCCGCTTCATCTCGCTGATACAATCGGAGATGTCCCCCTTTACTCGCTCCAACGTCTCGTGGCTGCAAGGCAATGCGGCCTTAAGCGTTATTTCGGCCCGCTGGGAAATCTTTCCCAGCATGGCAAACCCAAACGATGGCGCCGACCCGGCCAAGGTGTGAAGGTTCCTTACCAACTCTTTCCCCGTGTCTTCCGTTGCGCTTCCATCCATGACAGCCGTCCAAAGTTCCCGGCAGCGGGCTATTTGTTCGGGCAAGATACGCGCGAAATGTTCCCGGAGCGCCTTCAGTTTTTCCTGTGGAGAAGTTGGCGTATCTACCATAAATAAGACCTCTTCGATAGGTTATCCAATAAGGTTCTTAACCGTTTCCAACAGATTGGACTGGTCAAAGGCCCCCTTGACGATATAGGCATCGGCCCCGACCGTGATGCCCCGTTTCTTGTCCTCATCCTTTTCTCTCGACGTGACGATAATAATCGGGATGTTGCGGTAACGATCATCGTTTCGCAGTCGTTCGGTCAGCGAGAACCCGTCCAGCCTGGGCATTTCGACATCGGTAATGACCAAGTCGTACATTTGGTCGCGGGCCATTTCCAGCGCCTCCTGGCCGTCGCTGGCCGTTATTACGAAGTAGCCGTAAGCCTCCAGGATGCTTTTCTCGATCTCTCTGGTGTTGAAGGAATCGTCCACTACCAGGATCGTTGCCCTGGATTCTCCGGCAGGGGCATGCGTTGGCGCCGGCGCCGCCAATTCCCGAGCGAGCCGGAACAATTCGGGGACGTGCAAGACGTTGACAATGCTGTTTTCCTCATCGATAGTGACGCACGAGACTAGACGCAGGTTCTGTAGATGGCCCGGCAACGGCTTGACCACCATCTCTTCCCTGCCCAGAATCTCATCCACCATGAGGCCGAGCATCTCGCTGCCGTCTCTGACAATGACCAACAGCCTTTCGTCCGTATGCCCTTCCGTTTCGCAGGGCCGTCCGAGGATGGCGGCCAGGCTCTCCACCGGAATTATCTGTTCTTGCACACGGATGGCCTGTTTGTGGACGATATCAATAATCTCATCCTTGTGGACCGAGAGCATCTTGGCGATGGAGGTGGCCGGGAGGGCGCAGACAAACCCATTCACCGACACCATAAACAGCTGAAATACAGCCAGGTTGAGAGGCAGCCGCAGGAAAAAGGTAGTGCCGTGCCCTTCCTTGGTGTCGATGATGATGGTTCCCTTCAGGTCATCGACGATGTTCTTCCTTACCACGTCCATCCCAACCCCCCGACCGGAAAGATCGGTGATGATCGGGCTGGTACTGAAACCGGGAAGGAAAATCAGGTTGGTGATTTCGGAACGGGACATGTGGGCAAGGGTATCCGCATCGTACAGCCGTTTGGACAGGGCTTTCTGGCGTATTCGCTCGGCCGACACCCCCTTGCCGTCATCGCTCAGGGCAATGGTAACGCAGCCGCCATCATAAAAGGCCGAGAGGGTGAGGAGCCCCTTGGCCGGCTTGCCCGCTGCCTTCCGTTCTTCCGGGTTTTCCAGGCCATGGTCGAGGGAATTGCGGATCATGTGGATCAGGGGATCGCCGATACGCTCGATAATCTTACGGTCCAACTCGGTCTCACCGCCGTTGACCACGAAGTCAATATCCTTGCCGTGTTCACGGGCAAGGTCCCGTACCGTGCGGCGTAATGTATCAAACACCGTGGAAAGAGGCAGCATGCTCAGGGAGAGCGAGGTCTCACGGAGGTCGCCGACCAGATGATCCTGCATGATCACCGTGTCTGACATGGAGCGCATCGCCAGACGCAACGACTGATGGATGGCTGCCCCGGCTTCGGCCAGTTCGACGCTCCCCTCTTGAGTCCTGCACGATTCCGCCAAGCGCACCATGAAACGTTCCGTTGCGCGCTCAATCTCGTGCAGACGCCAGACTTGCCGCCTGAATTTGCCTTGCTCGGAGACAATCTCTCCCATCAACCTGATCACATCGTCCAGCTTTACGGCATTGATGCGCAGGTAATCCATCTGCCTGACCTTGCCGGTCGGCTTGGCCGGCCGGGTGTCGTCCGCCGTGGTCACGGAAGATGCGGCATTTGGTTCACTCTCTTGGATCGGGGACACTGCGGAAACAGCTTCACTAACTTCAACGGGCACCGCCTCGATTGGCGCGAGCACAACGGCGGGCGGCATGAGGTGAGGTGGCGGCGAAACATCGCCCTGAATATCGGATGTCCTCGCCGCCGTGCTCAGTTCTCCACAGAGGACCTTAGGCGCCTCCGGTAATTGTGCCCCGGCAGCCACTGTATCCAGCATCGCCGACAGGGCATCAACCGCCCTGAAGAGGAGATCCGCCAGGGACGCAGACAGGGAGACCTTGCCGCCCCGTACCGCATCGAGTACATCCTCCATGTGGTGTGACAACTCGGTAATGGCAACCAGCTTCATCATCCGCGACGATCCCTTGATGGTATGGGCCGACCGGAATAAGGAATTGAGCGTTTCGACGTCGCCGGAAGAATGTTCCAAGTCAAGCAGGCCGGCACTTATCCGTAAACAATGTTCACGCGCCTCCTCGACGAAACGAGCCAGAAATTTAGATTGGTCGAATGCCATTGGTCACTTTCCCTGAACCCTGATAAGTGCCAGCTTGTGCCGACAGATAGCCGTGAACTGATCGGTCTTGAACACCAAGGGGAAAAACGTCTGCGCCCGATCTCCGGATGGGTCGCCTTCCAGTATCCTGAGAGCGGACTCGTACGCGCTGCACGCCCGTTTCATGTCGCCCCGCGCATACGATATCTCGGCTGTATAAAAATGGCCCGGCCAACAAGCGGAGTCCAGGTAAATAGCCTCTCGGAATCGCCTGAGGGCCTCGTCGTCGTTTTCATCGTGCCGTGCGATGATGCCGAGCATCAAAGACGCCTCCAGGCAGAGCGGATTGTTGGCAAGCGCCTTATCGCAATTCTCACGGGCCTCGTCGAAGCGGGAGGAGTTCAAGAGGATTGTCCCCTTGAGTAAATAGGCCTTCACAAAAGAGTCGTCCCGTCGAATGAGCGTGTCGAGCAATTCAAGGGCCGCATCGGGGCGATTATCTTGTGCCAGTCCCAAAGCCTCGTCAAAGAGCGCGTGTGCGTCGGGCGAGGATTGCTGCCTTGGGGCCCGCGCCGGCGACGCATGGCCGTGACGGGCCGCCCTTTGTTGGCCGCGGGCTGTTGGTGTCGCCGGTCGGCCGGCTCCGGCCGCAGGGAGCCCTCTCTCACCGTCGGCGCCGCTCCGGTTGCGACGATCCTCGATGAAGAAATTCGGCAATTTGCGATAGAAAAAGAGTTCGTCTTTTTCCACCAAGGAGAGGATACCCACGTTGTGGTGGATGGTTTCCGTGGCACCGACCAGGAGATAGCCGCCTTCGGCGAGCAGACATGCCAAACGGCTAAATATCGCTTGTTGTACTTGGCCCGGAAAATAGATAGAGACATTGCGGTACAGGATTACGTCAGGCGTTTGCATGGAAGCGGGGTAGACCGCGCCCAACAGGTTGATCACCTCAAGGGTCACATTCTGCCTGATCTCTTCCTTGAGGCGATACTCATTCCTGCCGAATGGTTCAAAATAGAGGCCAAGCCGGTTATCGTCAACCGCGCGGAAGGAATTCTTCCCGTAGACCCCATGCTTGGCCCTGTCAATAGCGGAGCCGTCAATATCCACGCCGGTAATGGCGAAAAGCCTGCCAAAGTCGGTCCCATACCGCTCGTGCAGCAGCATAGCGATCGAATACGGCTCCTCTCCGGTGGAACATCCCGCGCTCACGATCCTGAGCCGGCCGCCTTTTCGCTCCTCCACCATATCCGGGATAAGACGCTCAACAAGGAGCTTCAGGTGGTCCGGTTCGCGAAAGAAATATGTCTCATTAACGGTGAGCAGTTCAACCAGTCGGTTGAATTCATCCGTATCGTTGGCCAGAAGCACGTGATAGTCATCGAAATCCTCTATCCTCCGGCTGGTCATCCTTTGGCATAGGGCCCTGATCAGGGTGGCTTCGCGTTCATTCTCGAAGCAGAGCCCGCACGTAGTCAACAGCAGGTTCTTGAAACCGACGAGTTTGGCGTTGTCCGGCCCTATCATCGTTTTGCTCGAATCATGCTCTTATGCCGCCTACCAGCGCCACAAGCTCGGAGGGGATATCCGCCAGCGCCACAACCCGGTTTACATACCCACGCTCAACCGCAAGCCGGTTCATACCGTACACCACGGAACTTTTGGCATCCTGAGCCAGGGTCATCCCCCCGGCTGCTTTTATTGCCCGCATGCCATCGACACCATCGTCTCCCATGCCGCTTAGGATTACCCCCACACAATGCTCGCCATAGGTGTTCGCCGTGGCGGTCAACAAAGTATCACAGCAGGGATGATAATGCTGGCTCGCCTCCTGTTCTTCGAGAATAGCCGTTCCCTGCCTTGTCATGCGCATGGAAAACTCCGATGGATTGACATACGCGCGGCCAGGGAGCATCTGCTCGCCGGCACGGACAACGGAAACCGCAAGCGGCGTACTGGCGTTCAGCCAATCGACCATTCCTTGGGCAAAACCTTTCGCGATGTGCTGGCTGATGACAATAGGCGCGGGAAAGTCCCCAGGGAGCCGCGAGAGGATCTGCTGCAAGGCTTGGGGCCCACCCGTGGAGGCGGCAATGGCGATGACCCTGCCGTTTGGTCGCGGTTGTTTGACTGTAGCACAACCCCCAGCCAGGCTTTCCGTGCGCGCCTTGTCGTCCAGGTGCCGGGATATGTTCACATTGGACAAAAGCCGTACCTTTTTGATCAGTTCCAACCCGCCTTGAAAGCCAATATCCGGCTTTTCAATGACATCGAGCGCTCCTCTGGATACGGCGGAGAAAGCGGTGCGGACGCCTCCCAACGCCGTCACCACGAGGATCGGCACCGGATGTTCGGCCATTATCCTTTCAATGGCATCAAGTCCGCCCATCATGGGCATCTCAATATCCATCGTAACCAGGTCAGGCTTGAGCGTCACCACCTTGGCAACGGCATCCAAACCGTTTGCTGCCGTTCCCACGACGCTTATTCCGGGCCCGGACGACAGGATGGCGCAGATCATATCGCGAGCCAATGACGAATCGTCAGCCACCAGTACCCGAATTGGCCGCTCGGATATTTTCATGGGTTACCGGTTTTCGAAGAACATGCCTCGTCGCGAGTGGCATTTGAAGCGTCAAGATTAAATGTCATGACCAATGAACTCAGCTTTCCTGACAATTCCGCCAACTCAGTGGTCACAACACTTGAGTCCCGAATAGAATCGGTGGAGAAGCGTAGTCCCTGTTCAATATCCTTGAGCGCCAACACCACCTGGCTGCTGGCAATCTGTTGCTGCTGGGTAGAGAGAGATATCTGTCGTGCCGCATCGGTGGTCTCCTGCACATCGTCCACCATGTCAATCAGCATCATCACCGTGTGGGAGGCGTATTCCTGGCCGTCCATGGTCATTTGGGAACTCTTTTCCGATGACATCACCAAACGATTCACCGCATCCAGAATCTCGGTGATTTTACCTTCGATCTCGGTCGTCGATTCCACCACGCTGTCGGCCAGACGGCGGATTTCCACCGCCACCACGCCGAACCGTTTCCCCGCCTCCCCTGCGCTGGCGGCCTCCAACGCCGCATTGAAGGCAATCAATTTGGTTTGATTGGCGATGTTGTTGATAATCTCCATTACCTTGTTGATCTCTTTCGATTTCCGTCCCAACTCCACAATCTCGGCAAGGTTTGCCTGGATGTTCTGGCTGATGTCGTTAATCTTGAATGTCAGGTTTTCCACTTCTGCGGCGCCATGTTTGGTATCCTCCAGCGCCTTATCCGCCCGCTCGACCACTCCCTGGCTATGTTTGGCTATCTGGCTGGCCGTGGATGAAAACTCCTCCATGGTTGACGATATCTCCACCACCGAACTGGAAAGTTGGGTGACAAATTCGGTCTGTTGATCGACACTGGAAGCGATCACTTTCGCATTGCCGTGGACCTTTTCGGTCTCCTCGGAAACCATGCCGATAAGTTGGCGCAGTCCCTCGATGTGCTCGTTGAACCAACGGGCCAGGTCGCCTATTTCGTCATCGGTAGTCACGGGCACGGTTATCGTCAGGTCGTTGTTGAAATTTTTCATCGTGCGGGTTATGGCCTCAAGGGGAACAGCAATATATCTGTTGACCAGGAAAATCGCTGTCAGCAGCAGAAGCACCAGGGCGGTGAGCGTAATGGCGACATACTGGACAATGCTGCTGGATATTTCATGCCGTATCGTTGCGCGCTCCTTGATGACAGCAGCATCGATATCGTCTACATAGATACCCGTTCCCACAATCCAGCCTCTGCCGGGAACCGGCTTGGCGTAGGTGATCTTCGGCTTCATTACCTCCTGCCCCGGCATTTTCCACATGTAGCTTACAAATCCCCCTCCTTTTTCCCGGCTTATCTTGGTGATCTCACGCACGATGTAGACACCGTTGGGATCGCGCAGGTCGCTCTGGTCTTTACCATCCAGACGGGGATCCGGGTGAGCAATGAATTTATTGCTGAAATCTTGGATAAAGAGATATCCGCTCTCGCCGTAACGCATGTTCAGGATGGTTTTCTTGGCTTCCTCCGGCGGCATTTTCTCCAACAGCTTGACCGCCATGTCCACATAACCCTTGAGCTGCTGTTGCCTTTCGGATAGGAGCGTTGCCCGGTATGCTGCGATCCGTTCCTCGCCCCGGGAAATAATATTGACGGTGGAAATGACGGAAATGACGGAAGCTATGGAGAAGACGCTGATAACCGTCAGTCCTATTATTTTTTTCCTCAGTGTCATCCTCACGTTGCCTCCTCGTTTGTGCTACAGTAATCAATACGAATATCAAAAAATATAAAACATACCTTCAAGCTGTCTTTTCCCGCATCAGACGCTGAAAATCAACCAACAGGATCATCCGCTCGTCCTTGACCACTATCCCCCACATCCCTTTAAAGAGGGCAAACGGCTCAACCACGGAGGGAAAAGTGTGAATGTCACCGGCAACGATCCGGGTTACATCCTGCAACATATCGATGATCACCAGGTAGTTCCGTGCATCCTCGGTCTTGATTTTAAGGACGCTGGGCGCGCGGTAGGAGATCGTGTCGCCGGCGTAGCCCAACTCCCGATGGAACCAGGCTGGACCATCCGCCCCTCCCCCCTGCCAGGAGAGAATCTCCTCCACCTGCTCCGCATCGACGCCGAAAGAGACCCCCCCGACCGAGAAGAGGAGCAGATCAAGCTCCAGGGAGTCGTGCGTGTTCTCTGCCTCGCTCATAATGCGATCTTGGACGCCAACTTGCCGATATCGAGCAAAGCCAATGTGTTGCCGCCATGCCTGATCTCTCCGACCACAAGATCGAGGGCTGCACCACCCAGTGTCGAAAGGGGAGGTTCGATCTCACTGACGGGTATATCCACAACATCCTCGATAGAATCGATCAGCACGCCGGAATGAAAATCCCCACACACAGCGATGGCAATGTGGCTCTTGCGGAGATCGTCCCGATCCTCTCCCAGAAAATAGCGAATATCGATGACCGACTCGATATCTCCGCGTACATTGATAAGCCCGAGAATATACGCGGGAAGGCCTGGCACCCACGATATCTCGCAGGCTGAAAGGATCTCCCTGATGGAACTGCCGTAGAACGCATAGCGATTTCTCCCAGAGGAGAAGATGACAATCTTAACGCGCTCCTCTTCAATATCCACGACTTCCTCTGAGCGCTGTCGTCTTTTCAGGTCGTCCAGAATCAGTTCACTTCTCAGCTGTTCATCGGATGCCGCCATATCTCATTTCCTCGGTCATTTAAGAAAGGGTAGAACTGTTATGTCGCCAAAGACCATCCCTATTGGTCTCATGATATCTCATTGTCTCTTTCTCCTGGTACATTGTACCGAAGTTGAATGGCACAAACCGGATTGCATTGTTTTCGGGCAGGTGTTCTTCCAGAGCATACTCGTTTGACCTGCGGGAGATCAGAACTTGATTTGAACCCGTTTCATTCCGGCCACCTCATCCTTGCACCATAAAAGGTCTTTCTGGAACGACCACACCAGTTGCGCTCATCGTTTTCAAAGGTCGGGCAGTCGGCCACCGCGTGGCCAGAGCAATCGACATCCCTTCTGACATCAGCGCATCAAAAATATCCGCTTGCTATCATTAAAAGCAAGTTATTTATAAAGGTGTTTTGCCAAGTGGTTGTGATCCGTGAAACAGACTGAAGGGAGAAATAGGCAATGGCCCGATGTGGTTGTGGTTTTTGTCTTCAGGCTGCCGCCTTCAGTTTGTTCAAGTCCTTGTGAATAAGCCTCATTCGGTGTTCGCTTGTCAAGCTAAGAATGCATCCGCTTGTCGTACTAAAACCTGAATGATTCCAGTTAAGAAAATTCCACCATTTTCTCAGTGTCTTCGTGGCTCCGGGACCTCACTGCCGTTTAAGCTCGAACGGAAACGGCCCATCGGTATTTCTCCCGGTGGGCCGCTTCGTTTACAATAACCATTCAAAGGACCGGCGCTACGCCGCTTCCTTCAACGCCTGCCGCGCCTCGCCGAACAGTTCGTCGAAGATCTCCTGCACCGTGGTGATGCGGTCGGCCCTCCAGGCATTGGTGCCGCAGAAGACCAGGCCGGTATCGACCGCGCCCCGTTGTGCGCGGTCCAGGGAGGAAACGATGCAAAAACGTTCGCCCGACTCCTTGTAGGAGCATTTTTTCAGGCAGCCCATGCGGCAGGGGGTGCTGTTCTCCAGATCGTAGCGGCGGATATTGTCCTTGTTGTTGAGGATGGCCCGCCCCGGCAGACCGGCCGGGCTCATGATCAGCCCGATATCCTCCTTTGAACAGCGGAGATAGGCCTCTTTGAAGGCATCGTCGGCATCGCACTCTTCGGTGCAGACAAAGCGGCTGGCCATCTGCACACCGTCGGCGCCTTCCGCCAGGGCATGCTCCAGGTCGGCCCGGTCCCATACGCCGCCAGCGGCGATCACCGGGACCTCGGCGCCGCATTCGTCGCGAAAGAAGGCCTTGACCTGGCGGACGGTGGCGTACTGGTCATACTCCCCGGTACCGATATTTTCCATCTTTTCACCCAGGTGCCCGCCGGCGGTGTCCGGGTCTTCGACCACCACCGCGTCCGGCAGGCGTTTATAGGCCTTCAACCATTTGCGGGCGATGAGCTGGGCCGCCCGCAGGGACGACACAATCGGCACCAGGGCCACATCGGGGTGGTCGGCGGTGAGCTCCGGCAGGCTCATGGGGAGGCCGGCGCCACAGACGATCACCTTGGCGCCCGCTTCCACCGAAGCCTTGACGAGTTGCGCGAAATCGGACAGCGCCACCATGACGTTGACGCCGATGACGCCATCCGGCGCAATCTCGTAGGCCTTGCGTATCTCGGCCTTGAAGCCCTCGGCATCGGCCTGGAAATAATTCTTGCCGTCGTAGAAGCCGCTGTTGAGGCCGATGCCGGCCGCGGCAACCAGCCCCACCCCGCCGCACTTGGCCACGCTGCCTGCCAAACGGCCAGCGGAGATGCGGACTCCCATGCCTCCCTGGATAACAGGATACGGGACGGTGTACTTTCCTATCGTCAACGACTGCGCCATAACTCTCCTCCGAAGAGACTCAAACATCCTGAAATTATCATACAGGGGATCGGATTTGACGATTGTAATACTTTTGTAAAAGCGCCTCATGTCCCGCGCGGTTAGTCGTGGGAAATAACATCAAGGCGTTTTGGCTGGTGCCAGGGCGCGGAAGTGCAAGTGCCGCCAGGACTACGAGTAGGCACGTATCGCACGGGACACGAGCTGATACACCCCTTTCGCGGTTGACTCTCCCGGGCCGATAAGGAATAATGCTTCTGCCGTTGAAGCCTCCCCGGGAGAATGGATGAAAAAAACGTTTGCACACTGCCTCGCGATCCTGCTCGTAAGCGCCGCCTTCGCCCATGGGGAGGGCCAAGCCGGACCCGCAACGGCACCGCCACAGGCACAACCGGGCAACATCTTCACCCTCTGGCCGCTGTTCGACTATCGCTCCAGCCCGGCCACCGGCTACAGCAACCTCTCCATCATGGGGCCGATCTTCAAGCGCGAGCACAGCGGCGATACGACAAGGACAGCCGTCAGGCCGCTCTTTTTCAGCCAGTCAGCCCAGGGGTCCGGCGAAAGTGATATCCTCTATCCCCTTGCCTCCACCAGCAGCGACGAAAACGGTTCCGACACCCAGGTCGTGCAACTGTTCCAAAAACACGCCGAACACGCCGGGACGAGCGAGGAAAAGCAAAGCAGCATGCTGTTCCCCTTCTACATCAGCGGCAGCTCGGATAAATACGGTCCCTACACCTCCGTTTTACCCGTGTACGGCGACATCTACGAGCGCTTCTGGCGCGACGAGTACCATTTCATCCTGTTCCCGCTCTATGGGCGCACCGTGAAGAAAGGGACCACGTCAACCAACTGGCTCTACCCGATCTTCAACAGCGTGTCGGGCGAGAAGGAGAGCGGTTTTGCCTTCTGGCCACTGTATGGGCAATCCCGCAAGGAAGGGGTCTACGAAAAACGTTTTGCGCTCTGGCCGATCTACAGCGACGAGCATCTCGGTCAGGACACGGACAACCCGACCAGAAACCTCTACCTGTTGCCGTTCTACGCTTCGTCCGAATCGCCAAAGCAGAGCTCGACCCACATCCTCTGGCCCTTTTGCGGCGTGGTGCGGGACAACAAGGGAGTTGCCGTGGAACGGGACTTCCTCTGGCCGTTTTGGATGACGGCCAGTGCCGCGGATACGAGTACCGTCCGTTATCTCCCTTTTTATGCCGAATCGAAAGCAAAAGAGAGCAGCAGCCGCTGGGTGATGTGGCCGATCTACCGCAAGGCGGTCATCGATTCCCCCGCATTCCGCCAGGACAAGACCAGCCTGTTCTATTTCCTGTTCCACCGCTCGGACGAATCCTGGCCCCAGGCGGGCAGAGACCGCGCCCAGAGCGCCTTCTGGCCGCTCTACGCCTGGAAGCGGGACGAGAACGGCCTTCGGACACTCTCCATGCCCGCCCTGATGGAACCGGTCATCTGGAACGACGGGGTCGAGCGCAACCTGGCGCCGCTCTGGAGGGTATTCATCAGCACCTGGGACGATCAGGGCAATGGTGCGACATCGATCCTATGGAACCTCTTCTGGCGCGAAAAACGGGGGAACGAAAGCGCCTGGGAGCTTTCGCCCCTGGTCTCGTACCGTTCCGCCAGGGAGGGGAGCGAATTCAAACTGCTGAAGGGGCTGGTCGGCTATGCCACGGACAAGGGGGGTACATCGCTCAGTATCCTCTGGATACCGTTCGGGATATAATTCAGAAACAATATCCTGGAAATCTTCATGGCAATGAGTCGATGGATTTGGTAATAACAGTTTAAGACTTATTTTATTATTACATGATATAAACAGTGATGTTATCTTTTTGGCATATTAACGCTATTTTGGCGTCTAAACAGAAAATACACCCATGACCAACCTACTCGAATTCATCGGCAAAAAGCTGCTCTACTCGTTCGGCATCGTCGGCGAAGTGCTGATCCTGCTCAAACGGACGGTGTTCGCCTTCCGCGAGGCGCCCAACAACATGCCCTCCATCCTCGCCCAGATGGCCATCATCGGCTATGAGACCCTGCCGGTGGCCTCGGTGATGGCCTTTTTCGTCGGCATGGTCCTGGCGCTGCAAACCGGTGTGGAACTCTCCAAGTACGGTACCCAGGACATCGTCGGCAGTATCGTCGGCCTCTCCATGGTGCGGGAAATGGGGCCGGTCATGGTCAGCTTCCTGGTGGCGGGGCGGGCGGGCAGCGCCATGGCGGCCGAGATCGGCGTCATGAAGGTCTACGAGGAAATCGACGCCCTCACTACGCTGGACATCGATCCGGTACGTTACCTGGCCATGCCGCGTCTCATCGCGGCCCTGATCTGCGTCCCGATCCTGACCATCTATTCCGACTGCGTCGGCATGCTCGGCGGCGCCATCATCAGCCACCTTCATCCGCGGCTGTTCATCTCCTACGCCACCTATACCGACTCACTGCGCATGGCGCTCAAATTCAGGGAGATTTCAGCAGGCTTGGTCAAATCCTTTGTCTTCGGCGGCATCATCGCCGTTATCTGTTGCTACGTGGGATTCAACACCTCGGGCGGCGCCCGGGGGATCGGCGTCGCCACCACCCGTTCGGTGGTGCTCTCCTTCATGCTGATCCTGGTGGCGGATTACTTCCTGACGCGGATTCTGATGTAGGGGTTCGTCCCGGTCCGTCAGTCACGGGGCACAGCCGGCATCCTGTCCAGGGCCTGCTTCGCCTTGAGCCGGATCGCCTCCGCTACCGTGACCACCGGCAAAAATATGCCGATGCAACATTCGGATCAAGGTACTGAAAGTAGATATTGGCTCACTATTATGGTCAAGAGTGGGCATGAGACGTTATTGGATAACTTTACCATGAGTACTCTTCAGTAAAATTACCCGTTCCAAATTGTTACGTGCAAACTCGTTATTTGGATTGACCTGAAGTGCGCGTTGAAATTCTTGGATCGCAGAGTCTAAATCTCCCTTATTGGCAAAAGCGAACCCTAAGTTGTTGAGCGCATCCGCATCATTTGGGTTTATCCTGAGAGCCTCACTAAATTCCTGAATAGCAACAGCTAAATCCCCTTTACGGGCTATTGCAATACCTAAGTTGACATGTGGATCCGAGTCATTTGGGTCGATTCTAATTGCCTCGTGATATTCAAAGATAGCTGAAGTCAGGTCTCCTTTGTTTGCAAAAGCAACACCCAAGTTATAATGCGCCTTTGCGAAATTGGGGCTTATAAGGAGTGCCATCTGATATTCTTTAATTGCTGCATCTAAACTTCCCTTGGCAACAAGAGCAGCCCCCAAATTGTTATGTGCTTTCGCGTAAACGGGGTTTAACCGAATTGCCTTTTGGTATTCTTGGATTGCGGAATCTATTTCTCCTTCTCTCTCAAGAGCGAATCCATAACTGTTATGCATCAAATAGCTGCCGGTAGTAACATTGAGGGCGTGTCGGTAGAGAACGATATCATCCTGCCAGTAGGCAATTTGTCGATACGTCAATATGACAGATGCTGTTATAATGAGACTACCGAATAGAGCAAGGATAGCCTCCTGATTCTTAATGCCTTTTGTCAGATTGGGAACACCCCATGCCACAGTGATGAAAAGTCCTATCACTGGAATGTATGTGTAGCGATCCGCCATGGATTGGATTCCTACCTGGATTAAGCCGATTACGGGTAGAAGCGTCACAAGAAAAAAAAACCAACCTACAAAAAAGTAGGGGTATTGGCGGCGAAGCTTGATAGCTGTTGCTGACAAAATGAGCAAAACGAACAGGGAGCTAATAACTTGCCATAACGGAAAGAATGAAGGGAAAGGGTAGAAGACGGAGAGGTCATGGGGCCAAAATGTTTTACCAATGTACCTTACATACGAAATAAGAGCATTTTCAAGGTGATCCAAAAAAGACAGATCCTTCATACCATCCATAGCCCCACCCTTATGCTGTGCATAAACGGTTACCACGCTTGACAATAGAGAGCACGCTAGGAATGGTATTTTCTCTTTTATTAGGACAATCGCTCCAAGCCCTTGCTTTTGCAATTTTTGTTCTTGATCTTCATGCCGATAGCGGTCAAGTGGCCAATAGTCCAGCAAAAGCAAAACGACAGGAAGAGTTACAAGCATCGGTTTGGTCATAAGGCCAAGCACGAAGGATATCAGAGAAAGAACATATAAAGCAGGCTTTTGTTTTTTGGCATATTCTGAATAACAAAGGAGTGTAATAAACCAGAAAAGCGCGCAAAGGACATCCTTCCTTTCAGCCACCCACGCAACTGATTCAACGTGTATGGGATGAAGCGCGAACAAAGCGGCCACAAACGAGCTTTTCCAAAATGAGGCAGTAGTGCGGAGAAGAAATTGCAAAAGGAGCAATGAAGAAAGGGTATGAATGATAACGTTGGTGAAGTGATGACCGCGAGGGTTCACACCATAAAGTTGGACGTCTAACATATGAGACAACCACGTGATCGGATGCCAGTTCGCAGCATGAAAGGAGGTAAACGCCCAAATAATATTATTGCCCGTTATGCCGCTTGTTACATGAGGGTTGCGAGTAACGTAGACATCATCATCAAAGCTCAGAAATTGGTGATGTTCAACTTGCATATATACTGCTAATACGATAGCTATAAGCGTTATGCTCAGCAATAAATTAGAACGAGTATTGTGAATTGTTCCTGAAAATATATTCATGGTCATATACTGTGCCAAGAATCCCCTCATTGTTCGGTATTACCTTGTTCCCGCTTCAGAGATACGGAGCCTGAACACATTCCCTCATAATCACAATGTCCTGCAATTATGACGTCAATTTCAAGCTGCGCGCTCTCCCCAAAACTGATCCGAAAAATTGTGTTCGACTTTCGGCATCCGAAAGGAGACACAATAAATTAATCGAGGTGCAATGAGGAACAGGTAGCCGCTGTGGTGAGACAGGCAGAATCAAGGGTTCCGTGTTAGAGATCTGCCGGCGCCCGGGAGTTTCCGAAGTTACTTTTTGCCGCTGGAAGAAGCCATGTGCCGGTACGGGTGTGACCGAGCTGATCCTGGCGGCGGATTACTTCCAGACGCGGATTCTGATGTAGAGGCGAGGGACAGCCTTCGCCCCCGTCAATCCCGCGGCACGGCCAGCATCCTGTCCAGGGCCTGCTTTGCCTTGAGCCGGATCGCCTCCGCTACCGTGACCACCGGCGACATGGTCTGGAGCGAGTAGAGCACGTCCTCCAGGGAGGTCAGCTTCATGTTGGGGCAGATCAGGGCCGGGGAGGCCAGGATGAACTCCTTGTCGGGGTTTTCGATCCGCAGCCTGTAGAGGATGCCGGCCTCGGTGCCGATGATGAATTTCCTGGCCGATGCGGCACGGCAGTAGTCATACATACCGCTGGTGGAACAGACATGATCGGCCAGGGCCGAAACCTCCGGCGCACTCTCCGGGTGGCAGATGAACAAGGCGTCGGGGTGTTCGCGCTTTTTCTGCAGGACCGCCTCGACGGTCATCCGCTCGTGGGTCGGGCAGAACCCCTCCCAGAAGATGAACCGCTTTTCCGGGACGAATTTGGCCACCCAGCGCCCCAGGTTGCGGTCGGGCACGAAGATCAGCTCATCCTCCTTCAGCGACCTGACCACCCTGATCGCGTTGGCCGAGGTGCAGCAGATGTCGGAGTGGGCCTTGATCTCGGCCGACGAGTTGACATACGTCACCACCGGCACGCCGGGATGTTCCCTCTTCAACGCCTCCAACTCCTGGACCGTGACCATGTCGGCCATGGGACAGCCGGCATCGGGGCGCGGCAACAGCACCTTTTTCCCGGGTGACAGGATGGCGGCCGATTCGGCCATGAAGTGCACGCCGCAGAAGACGATCACATCCGCAGCAGTCTTTGCCGCCTCCATGGATAGGGCCAGGGAATCACCGGTGATATCGGCGATCTCCTGCACCTCGTCGCGCATGTAGTTGTGGGCCAAGAGCACGGCATTGTGCGCCGCGAGGAGTTCCCTGATCTGTTGTCTGATACCGTCTCCAGCCATAACGTGTGCCTCCAAAGGTTGCCGCTTGACAAGCGGGAACTAAAAAGGATATAAAAACAGTTCTTCGGGATGTAGCGCAGCCTGGTAGCGCACCTGCTTCGGGAGCAGGGGGCCGCTGGTTCAAATCCAGTCATCCCGACCATTATCAACCAAGGGGTCAGCCGAACGCGGTTGGCCCCTTTTTTTTCGCCCGCAGGTTATACCACAGATGGGCAAAGAAATCCATGCCGCGATCTTCTTCCTCCACGCCCGCCCCTCCTGGGCCGGACCCGAATACGGTGTCCGTTTGTCGTCCCACTTCCGAAGCCGTACGATTTACGGTGTTACATGGTATAGTAAGAAGTATGATGGTGCAGAGATGGCGCTAAACCCATGAAGGAGGATGCGATGCGTTACCCCGTTATGTTGCTTGCGCTGGTTCCCCTGTTTGTGAGTGTGCAGGCCCTGGCCGCCGATATTTCCCTGCTTGCCGGCTGCACCAACAAGGTATTCGACGAAATCAACCGGACCCACAAATGGTCGGGCAAGGCACCGGCCGCATGCCCGGCAACGATTGTCGTGGAAAAACGGGCGGACGGTGTGCTGGTCACCGCATGGGCAACCCGGAGCGCCGAGGGGGGGTGGGTCAGGACCGCCTTCTCTGGGGCCATGGGATACGGCGAGCTCGCCCGCAAAAAGGAGTTGGCAAAGGCCGGCCGCGACATCATGGCCAGGGCCAAGCGTCTTGAACGCTGCCTAGATTCGATCAACACGGCCAACGACCCGCTGGAGTGCCGCGACCGGGCGACCAAGTCCTATTCCGCCGGCGAGGAAAGCGGCGTGGAGAATGACCGAATCGTCTGGCTGGATGACGATGGCCGCCATACCGTCGTGGAATACGCCTTCGGGAACACCGACTCGACCCCAAGCCCGCCCGCCGACCTCTTAAACGGCCAGCAATTGCCGCCGGGCACGGTCATCGATCTGCACATGAATCGATAGCATCCATTTAACAAGCTGTTAAAAATTCGGGTTGTTCAAAAATAGTCAGATCGTCGCACCCGCACAAAGGGGACTTTGAGGACGAAGGCCTGATGGCTGTTTTTCAACAACCACTTAGCGCTCCAGAATAAAGGTGACCGGTCCGTCATTGACCAGGTGCACTTTCATGTCGGCCTGGAAAATGCCGGTCTGCACCGGCAGGCCGAGTCGTTCGAGCGCCCCCGTGAAATAGTCGTACAGCCGTTTGCCCTCTTCCGGCGGAGCCGCCGTGTCAAAGGAGGGACGCCGCCCCTTGTCGCAATTGCCCGCCAGGGTGAACTGGGAAACCGCCAGGACCGCCCCCCCCACATCCGCCAGCGCAAGGTTCATCTTGCCCTTCTCGTCCGCGAAGATACGCAGGACGGCGATCTTTTCCGCCAGCCAATCGGCCCGCGACTCATCATCCCCCTTCTCCACGCCCAACAGGACCAGGACGCCTTTCCCGATCCGACCGACAAGGTTTTCGTCCACAGTGACGGAAGCACAGCTGACGCGCTGGATTACAGCTTTCATGATGTCCCCCTGGCGGACCCGTTTGGTGTTGTTGAAAAACCAAGGTTGTTCAAAAATAGTCAGATCGTCGCACCCGCAGAAAGACCAGAGGAGGCGTAGCAGCGCTACGCCGCACGAAAGGGCTTCCGAGGATAGCGGCGAGATGGCTGTTTTTCAACAACCTCTTAAATCTTCACCAACTCATACTTCCTCGTCCCCAGGCCGATCTTCTCGCCATGCTCCAACTGCACCTCCCACGGAATATGGGGATACACGCCGCGAAACTTGTCGCCCCCCGGCTCATGGCCGCTCTGCAAGGCCGACCCCTCGTTGCCCCGCGCAGCGTTGACCAGGTCGGCACAGGCCTGGTCGATGGCCACCGGGTCGCAGGAGGCGCAGATACCGACATCGTTGACGATCGGCGCGTCGGTGTGGCCGTAGCAGTCGCAGGCCGGGGAGACCTGGGTGATAAAGCTGAGATAGATCGCCCGGCCCGCCTTGCCGGCCAGGGCGCCCTTGGCGTACTCGGCCATCTTCCTCATCACCAGGTCGGCCGCTTCGTTCCACTGGATATTGATGACCTTGGCCGGGCAGACGGAGATGCAGCGGCTGCAACCGGCGCACAGCCCGGGATCGATGGTTGCCTTCCCCTCGATGATCCGGATGGCGTCGTGGGCGCAGGCCTTGAGGCAAGCGCCGCAGCCGGTGCAGTACTTGTCGGCCACCTTGGGGGCCACGGTGGAGTGCTGAACCAGCTTGCCCTTGCGGCTGGCGCACCCCATGCCCAGGTTCTTGACGGCCCCGCCAAAGCCGGTCAACTCGTGGCACTTGAAGTGGGTCAGGCAGACCATCGAGTCGGCCTCGACGATCTCGGTGCCGATGTAGACTTTTTTCAGCAGTTCGCCGTCAATGGCGACCTCAGTCTCGGTCACCCCGCGCAAGCCGTCGCTGATGATCAGCGGCGCACCCACGCAGGCATAGCCAAAGCCGTTCTCGATGGCGCAGGTCAAGGCAGAGACCGCCTCCTTGCGCTCGCCGGGGTAGAGGGTTGACGAATCGGTCAGAAAGGGCCGTGCCCCCAGTTTCTTGATCTCTTCCACCACCCGCCGGGCAAAGATCGGCCGGATGAAGGCGCTGTTTCCCTTTTCGCCGAAATGGATCTTGACCGCCGTCAGTTCCCCTTCGGCGATCTGTTGGCCCATGCCGGCCAGGGCCAGCAGCTTGCTGATCTTGTCGAACAAGTTTTCCTTATGCCCGGCCCGCATATCGGCAAAATAAACCTTGGACATGGTTACCTCCGCTAAATCGATTTTCTTGACCCGGATCAAGCAAAGCCGTGCTGATCGGGTATACTGTTCATACCATAAAAACGAAAATAACTCATCTGCGAGTTTATTCAGGCACACACAGCGAAAGGGAGGCAACAATCATGGGAATGTTCTGTAATCAATGCGAGCAGGCGGCACACGGCACCGGCTGCGACATCTCCGGCGTCTGCGGCAAGAACCCCGAGGTAGCGACACTGCAGGATCACCTGCTCTACGGCTTGAAGAGCCTGGCGCTCCATGC
>JARLHN010000027.1 GCA_031292255.1 Oryzomonas sp.
CTGAAAGGGCATATTGAAAGCTTTTCCCGTGGTATTACCGATCACGATAACCCCACCGGTCATGAACTACTGTCGGACGTCAACCCGATTTTTAACTGGGTCCGGCTCGCACAACGCATTCCGGTGCGGATCAAGATAGACACGATACCCGACAATGTTCCGATTGCAGCAGGTATGACCTGTACCGTTATCGCACGGCAGCCCATGCAGACGGAAAAGGCCCAACCCCAACACTTATAAGGCATTGCTTTGAAAAACTTTCGGAGAGGGCTTACCGATTATCCGAACGTCCTCAATGCGCAGAATCAGACCTTGCTGGAGATTCAGCAAAAAGCGCAGGGTGAGGCACATTACCTTGACGCCTGTGCCGGTCTGATGCAGGCCCTTGGTGGTGTGCCGGTAACGCACCCCGGGCCGGAGCGTCCGTTATGAGCTTTTCCACTTTATTCGCTACGACATCCTGGCTGTCCGCACTGAAGCGCGAAGTCGCTCTATGGAGTAAAACGGAAGGGTGGAGATGGATATTTGTTTTTAAGTCCGCTTTAGCGGCACTCCTGGCCATGTGGCTGTCGATGCGCTTCCAGCTCGAACAGCCGCGGTTGGCGATGATAACGGTCTTTATTGTCATGCGCCCCCAAACGGGAATGATCCTGACGAAAAGTCTCTATCGTATCGGCGGTACGATGGGTGGCATCGCAGTAAGCTTTCTGCTCGTCAGCCTGTTTGCACAGGAACCGGTGCTGTTTCTGCTCGGATTGGCGCTGTGGGTAGGTTTCTGTACAGCTGGCGCCGCGTTTTTTCGCGACTTCAAATCATACGGATTCGTACTCGCCGGATATTCGTGCGCCCTTGCCGGGTTGGCGGCCGCGCCGCACCCCCATGCATTCTTCTCGCTTGCGGTTACCAGACTCTCTGAAGTAACGCTCGGCATTCTGTGCGCCGGCGTAGTCAGCGACACTATCCTTCCACGTCGTCTTTCCGATCAGATAAAAAGCAACATACAAAACCGCTATGCGGATTTCATGGCTTTCGTGCGCGCATCGCTTTCCGGTACGGCAAGCCGCACGGAACTGAAAACCATGCAGCTGAAGCTGGTCGGCAACGTACTTGCTCTCGAATCCATACGGAGCGCCGCCATTCTGGAAGATTCGGAAGTTCGTTCCCGCGACCTGAAACTGCGAAAACTCAATAGCGAATTTATGGCGGCATCAACGACCTTCTATTCTTTTCACCAGATACTGAATCGGCTGACAAAAAATGCCACGCCGGCAGGGGAAGCGCTCACTGAGCTATACGCTTCACTGGGAAAAACACTTGAAACGACCGGAGCGTCTCCGCGCAGTGCCGATGCGGCGCGTATTAGCGCCCGTCGCATCGCCGTATTCCAGACAATTCTCTCGCGAAAAGTGGCGGCGTTAAAAAAGAATGCTCCATCCCTCAGCGACTCTCCCAATACGGTGGATTTCGAAACGGCGATTGAGCTTTTGCACCGCTTCCTGCGCGAATTGCACGCATACACAAAATCCTACGCAAACCTGCCGGAAAACGAACAGGAGTCAAAGTCGCCGGATGACATCAGTTTCGCAATGCACACCGACCCGGTTGTTGCGCTTCTAGCCGGGGGAAAGGCTTTCGTCTCGATTCTGCTGGTCAGTATGTTCTGGATTGCCTCTGCATGGCCCTATGGTGCCAGTGCTCTCAGTTTTGTGGCGGTCACGAGCGCTCTGTTCGGGTCCGTCCCTGATCAATACCGCGGGGTACGGCATATGGTCATGGGGCACGGGGCGGGGTATGTCGCTGCAGTCCTGTTCGCGTGCCTCATCATGCCGCTGCTGGACGGGTTCATGCTTTTCGGTGCGGCCCTCCTTCCCTTTTTAATGGTCGGGTCCTATATCATCACCCATCCCAAATGGGTCGCCGTTGGTACCGGTTATGTGGTTTTTTTCTGTGCAATGCTCTCGCCGTCCAATCCCATGGTGTTCAACCCTATTGGGATCATAAATGACGGTTCTGCTTCACTTCTAGGTACGGCAATAGCAGGTTTGGTATTCATGACGCTGGTCCCTGCCACCGGGGTCTGGTACAAGCGCCGTCTGGCCGGTCAAATCCGCCGACAGGTGGTCATTGCCTGTTTTGATCCGATTCCGGGCCTTGTTAACCGTTTTGAAAGCGGTACCTACGACCTGCTGCACAAGCTGGAGTCAACGATGCACCTGGCGGATGACCAAAACGAACGGCTTGTCGCCTGGCTGTTTTTGGTTAGAGAGATCGGCCGCGCCGTGATTCATGTGCGGCAAGATACAGCCATGATGCAGATGCCTCACCATGTGCCGGGCAGGGTACTGGAAAGCATCCGGTCGACGGCACGCCTTTTCAGCCGACTTTCCGCCCGTCACCGCGACGATGCCCTTGATAGCGTAACGGCGACCATTAGTGCGATTCAGCATGAAATGGGGCTGGAGTCACTTGCCCCGCATGAAAGGGATATTCTGCGCCGCATTCGGACTTCGCTCCATCTCATTCGAACAGCACTTCTCGATGATGAAACAGCTCTTGCCGCCGCAGTGGGCGGCCTGCCTGAACAAACTACGGAGGAAACAGGGTGAATTTGGCTAAAACCGCGAAAACGAAGTCACACCAACACGTAACGGAGAAACACGATGAGTCAAATTGGACCAATTGCAATTGAGTTGGAAGCAGGTACCTACTATCGCTGCATGTGCGGGAAGTCGGCTAAAGCCCCGTTCTGTGATGGCTCCCATGTCGGGACTGAAAAAACTCCACTCGCCTTCGACGTCGAGGAAAAGAAAGAGGTTCATCTGTGTGCCTGCGGCAAGACCGGTAATATGGCGTATTGCGATGGCAGCCACAATAAATAACGATAGCAGAACCAAAGGAAGCTGGGCGATGTGCCTCTGGTCCAATTGCCGAATGAAAAGTTCGCCCGTCGAAGGCGGCACCGGATTGTCTTCCTCGCATCAAAGCGATTTATCTTTTATTCGCCCATATCTTATACCAAGTTTATCCATACGTGACCGCAAAGTGTTTGCTTTTATGCCAAGCAGTTCTGCTGCACCGCCAGGTCCGTGAATCTTGCCACCAGACATTTTCAATGCTGCGCTGATTTGCCGTGCAATTGCTTCATCTAGCGTAGTTAGCGCTTGGAACTCATTTTCAGCTTTGATATGAGTCGAGCTGCTCTCTTTTTCATCGGGAAGGAGCGTATCGAACATCAATTGTCCCCCACGATGTCTTATTAGTTCCCTTTCCACCAAATTTTCCAGTTCGCGTACATTTCCTGGCCATCTATAATTTTTTAACCGCTCCAGAGCTCCTGGTGCAATAGCGGGGGGCATTGCAATGCCAAGCTCTCTGCTTTTATTTTCTACAAAAAAGCGGGTAAGTGCGGGTACATCTTCCCGGCGATGCCGGAGTGGGGGAACTATGATGGGAAAAACGCTCAGACGAAACCAAAGGTCCTCCCGAAAACGGTTTTCAGTAACCATGTTTTCAAGGTTGCGGTGCGTCGCAGCAATGACGCGAATATCCACCGGGATTGACACGGTGCCTCCCACCCGCTCGATCTCATGATTCTGGAGAACGCGCAGAAAGCGGACTTGTGCCTGAAGCGGCAGTTCACCGATTTCATCAAGGAAAATTGTTCCCCCGGCCGCACGTTCAAAACGACCTCGCTTTTCTGTGACGGCACCGGTAAAGGCTCCCTTTTCATGGCCGAACAGTTCACTGTCGATAAGGCTTTCCGGAATTGCACCACAGTTAACCTTGATGAATGGGCCATCTTTGCGAGGCGAAGCAGAATGGATCGCATTGGCAATAAGTTCTTTGCCGGAACCGGTTTCGCCCAAAAGAAGTACGGTGTTGTTCAGTGAAGCCACCTGTCCAACCATTTCCATAACATTGCGTAACCCAGAGTTGCCGCCAATAATTTCATCTCCGGTTTGAGAAAGAAGTTCCCTGTTAAGGAAGCGGTTATCGTCCAGCAACAGATCTCGGTATTTTACAACAGACTCGTGCGCCAGGTCATTTGACAGCGCAATGGCAAAGGGTTCGGCAACAGACCCCAACAGCTCCGTATGTGAGTAATCGTATCTCCCGTCTCCATAAGCGCGCATGATCAAATGACCGATCCGGTTCCCCTCAATGCGCAACGGCAACACTAAATCCGAATTTCCATCCAGATTCACGAGTGGGCTCATCGCCATAACTTCGGGATCACTCTTCTCCATAATAAAAGCAGTCGGCTTCATATCGATCCACGCCCAGAGCCCTTCTGGGAGCGGTATAATTGGTTTGTTCGATAATGCTTCGCCGTTCTTGACATTGGCGATTCTACGGATTGCTCCAAGGCAGGAATCGAGAATATCCAGATACATCTCGTCTAACGGGAAAAAGCCGCGTAGATACTCGAAAGCCCTGCAGAGCGCTGTTTCAATCTGAAGGCTGCCGCAAATCCTTATGGTTACCTGTCTAAAAAATTCATCCTTATTGATCATGGGTTAAACCTCGCATATTAAAAGGCCAAATCATATTACGATATTTCATACAAAAGTTACAATATACGTTATATCGTAACAAATGTTATGCTATATCGTAATGTGTGGCAAGTCGCTATATGTAACATACTAATAATAAACACAATATATTTTGGCATGCTTATGGCTATTGAAGAGGAAGGAAGGAACGTCATCATGGCAAAGTTACTTTATGTAACTAGTAATTTAAAACCAACGGAACAATCCCGCAGCCTCTCAGTAGGCATGGAATTCCTTAATGAATATATCAGGCGCAACCCGGAAGACGAAATCCACCTGCTTGATGTGTATCGCGACAACATCCAGCGAATTGATGCGGATGTTCTAAGCGGATGGGAGAAAATGCGGGGTGGTGCGGTATATGTGTCGCTCACTACTGACGAACAGCGCAAAATCGGACGAATCTGGAAGACTGCCAATCAATTCATTGCTGCCGACAAATACGTATTCGTGACTCCAATGTGGAATTTGGGATTTCCTGCCGAGCTCAAGATGTATATCGACTCAATCTGTATTGAAGGCAAAACCATCAAATACACTCCGAACGGAGTAGTGGGACTGCTCAAGGATCCAGGAAAAAAATGTCTTCATATTCACTCGTCCGGTAGCTTTCATTACGGCAATGAAGAAGATCATTCGGTTCCATACCTGAGAGCAGTGATGGGGTTAATGGGAATCGTGGATTTTGAAGCGATCGTGCTCGAAGGTGTTGACGTGGTACCACAACGGGCACAGGAGTTTAAAAATCATGCCATTCAAAGGGCTCTGGAAGTTGCAAAACGATTCTAAGCAAAGGTTTCAAATTCTGTCTATTGAAAAACAGATGAAAGGAGATCGGCACCCGCACTGCTAACGAAGGAACATCAGCTGCGTTCAAATCACATAAAAAATAATATTACATCATATGATGGCCAAAATAAAACCAAAGGAAGGTATTACACCATGAAAAACGTTGTCAAAATAATCGTACTCGGCTTGGCACTGGCAATCCCCGCGCTTTCGCAGGCATCCACCTGGACCATCGACCCGGATCACTCAAATGTTGGCTTCAAGGTTCGCCATATGATGGTATCCAACGTCAAGGGCAACTTTGACAAGCACACGGGAACCGTTGAGATCAACGACAAAGACATCACGAAATCGAAAGTAGAAGTCCGCATCGATACCAACTCTGTCAACACAAACGTACAAAAACGTGATGAGCATCTACGAAGCGTTGATTTCTTCGATGTGGCCAAATACCCGACCATGACTTTTGTCTCGAAGAAAGTTGCAAAAGCAGGCAAGGACAAACTGAAAGTCACCGGCGACCTGACCCTGCACGGCGTTACCAAGACGGTTGTGCTTGATGTAGAAGGGCCGACCAAAGAGAGCAAAGACCCATGGGGAAACATCCGTAAAGGTGCCACCGCTACCACCAAGATCAATCGCAAAGACTTCGGCCTGGTCTGGAATGCCGCCCTGGAAACAGGCGGGGTTGCTGTTGGCGAAGAAATAACGATCACCCTTGAAATCGAGATGATCAGGAAGTAACACGACGGTTTTTCAATAATACCTACGAAGACACACCACCACACTAAAGGAGAAACACGATGAGTCAAATTGGACCAATTGCAATTGAACTGGAAGCAGGTACGTACTATCGCTGCATGTGCGGAAAATCGGCAAAGGCGCCGTTCTGTGACGGTTCCCATGTCGGGACTGAGAAAACCCCACTCGCCTTTGACGTCAAGGAAAAGAAAGAGGTACATCTTTGCCAATGCTTCAAAACAGGTAATGCTCCATTCTGCGATGGAAGTCATGCAAAGTAATGAGAACCCGATAGCTTCGCATTGAACCTTCCGAACGTAGAATTTAATAGTCTGGAATGGACGTAGCAAGCTCGACAGTTAAAAGATTAACAGCCACCCGGTTTGAGTTATCGAACCGGGTGGTTAAGCGAAATCCTCAAATGTTATTTATTTTGAGATTTATAAGATCTTTCAGGGCGAAATGACCGCCGCCTGTAAAACCACCATCTTTTAGAGGTCGGTGATGGTGCCACTGTCAGTGACGAAATCCGGTTAACCATTACCTGCAAGGAAAATGCGGAAGTGCTGCTTTTTGACCTTGCTTAATCATTTTTATACCAATATGGTCTGACTGTACTGGTGGCAATTTGCCGGATGACGGTACAAAAATCTGATACCAAGACCAACCTTGAGATGCGTGTCGCAGCTGAAAACGGGGCCTGCAAAGGTAAAAAAGATTTGGCAACTAAAGCCAAGCAACTCAATTACGATGCCATTCATGACACCGTCCATGAGATGTGCAAGGACGAAGCCCGCCACGGGCAGGCATTTGCCGGACTGTTAAAACGCTATTTCCAAGATGATCGAATCATCGTTACTATATTAAGGAGATGTCCAATGAAGAGTTCTTTTGGGGATGTCGTGAAAATGAGAAGATCCTATTTCGCCATAAGTAAAGAACACGTTACCACCGATGAGCGGATCGAGGAGATCGTTGGAGAGGCGGTGAAGCATGTGCCGTCAGCGTTTAATTCACAGAGCGCCCGCGTGGTGATCCTCCTTGGTGAACAGCATGACCGGTTGTGGGATATAACCAAGGCAGAATTGCAGAAGATTGTGCCGCCGGATAGTTTCAAGGCTACTGAAGGCAAAATTGATGGTGCTTTTCGCAGTGGATACGGTTCGGTTCTATATTTTGAGGACACCGGTGTCGTTGAAGGATTACAGCAAAAGTTCCCTTTATATAAGGATAACTTCCCTGTATGGTCAAATCAATCATCAGGCATGTTGCAGTTTGCTATCTGGACTGCATTGGAGCTTGAAGGATTTGGCGCAACGTTGCAGCACTACAATCCGGTTATTGATGAGTCGGTGAAGACCACCTGGAATATCCCTGCCACTTGGAAACTGATTGCCCAGATGCCTTTTGGCAAGCCTGTTTCAAAACCTGATGAGAAAGAGTTCCATCCTTTGGCAGAG
This sequence comes from Oryzomonas sp., assembly GCA_031292255.1. Lineage (GTDB taxonomy): Bacteria > Desulfobacterota > Desulfuromonadia > Geobacterales > Pseudopelobacteraceae > Oryzomonas. The sequence continues at coordinate 7,544 of JARLHN010000027.1, forward strand.
CGGATAAGACTATTTAAGTAACGGAGGCACGTTATCCTCTTCGTCAGCTGTTTATCCAAAAGACATCATTGTTTGGCAAGTATTTGTTGCACGCAATGCAACATTTCATCTATCCCATGTGAGGTAAAAGCATGACCGTCACTAGTTCAATGGCACATTCCACGCCAAGTACAGTTGTTGATCGAGTACCAATCGTGAACGATTTTTCGATCACAACGGCCACCGTCAACGGCTCCGGCAGCCAAACTGCCAACAACACGCTACTTCGCGCCATTCATAAAATGGGTGTTCCGGTAAATGGCAAAAATATTTTCCCCTCCAATATTCAAGGGCTGCCCACATGGTTCACCATTCGTGTAAGCAAAGACGGCTACCTTGCACGGTGCGAACAGGCCGAGATATTAGTTGCGATGAACAAAGCGTCAAGCATGGAAGACATACAAAATATTGTATCAGGAGGAATCTGCCTCTATCCCGCCGATTTCCAGCTGCCGATCATGCGTGACGACGTGACTTTTTATCAGATGCCGGTGAATGAGCTGGTCATGCAGTCCGGAGCGGAGGCCAAACTTAAGCCGTACGTCGCCAATATGGTGTACGTCGGTACGCTGGCATACCTGCTGAATATCGATCTGGCAGAAATAGAGGCTGCGTTGTCATATAACTTCAATGGCAAGCAGAAAGCGATGGAGTTGAACTACGCAACGGCCAAGGCTGCATATGATTGGGCAGATGCAAATCTTGACAAGATTGACCCGTTCCGAATTGAGCGGATGAGCAAGACCGCTGGAACGTTACTGATTGATGGCAATACCGCTGCTGCACTGGGCGCAATCTTTGGCGGTGTGCAATTTGTGGCCTGGTATCCGATCACTCCTTCAACATCCATTGTCGATAATCTGAGTGAGTATCTCCCCAAGCTTCGCCGTGAAGCTGACGGGAAAGCCACCTACGCAATCGTGCAGGCAGAAGATGAGTTGGCAGTTATCGGCATGGTCGTTGGGGCTGGATGGGCCGGAGCACGATCTATGACCGCGACTTCAGGTCCGGGCTTGTCGCTGATGACCGAATTTGTGGGGTACGCTTATTTTGCGGAAATACCAGCGGTTATTTGGGACGTCCAGCGTATGGGGCCATCCACCGGTTTGCCGACACGAGTTGCGCAAGACGATCTGCTGACCGCGTACACACTTGGTCATGGAGACGGCAGGCATGTCTGCCTGATTCCTGCATCGATTGCCGAATGTTTTGAATTTGGCGGAACTGCACTTGATCTGGCCGAACGACTGCAAACTCCTGTGATTGTGTTGAGCGATCTTGATCTTGGCCTGAACCTCTGGCCGACGCGACCCTTTGAGTATCCAACCAAACCGCTTGACCGAGGCAAGGTCCTTTCTGCCGAAGATCTCACCCGTTTGCAGGGAGAATGGCAACGGTATGCCGATATAGATGGCGATGGAATCTGCTACCGGACTCTGCCTGGTACAAACCATCCGGCAGCGGCGTATTTCACCCGTGGTACCGGTCACAATGAGGCAGCCGGATACAGTGAGCGCCCAGAAGACTGGTCGGCTAACCTGAGCCGCCTGGCGAAAAAGCACGATTATGCGCGCACAATCATACCTGCACCGGTTACTGAGCTGGTTGATGGCGCGGGAGCCGGAATAATCTCGTATGGCACCAACGACCCTGCAGTCCAGGAAGCACGGGATATTTTGAAAGCGGCAGGGATATCAACTTCATACCTGCGGTTGCGTGCGCTGCCATTGGAGAGCAAGCTTACGGAATTTATCCAGAGGCATAAACGCATATATGTCATCGAAAACAATCTGGATGGGCAGATGCATTCACTCATACAACTGCATACACCTGCCGATGCTGACCGTATTATTTCTGTTGCCAAGTGCGACGGCCTTCCCTTGACTGCACACTGGATACGTGAATCCATTGTGGCCCATGAAGCAAAGGAGCAAGCATGACTACTACCGCTACCCTCAACCGCCTCGGCTTGAGCAAAACCGATTACAACGGAGCGCCATCAACTCTCTGCAACGGATGTGGCCACTACTCGATCGCCAACATCATAAACGGTGCCGCATACGATCTCTCACTCGATCTGACACGCATCGCCAAATTCAGTGGTATTGGCTGCTCGAGCAAAAGTCCCACCTACTTCCTTGGTCGATCGCACAGCATCAACGGTCTGCATGGACGCATGCCGTCACTCGCCACCGGGGCTACAACCGTCAATAGGGATCTGGTGGCCATCGGCGTCAGCGGCGATGGGGACACCGGATCGATCGGTCTCGGTCAATTCAAACATCTTCTCCGCCGTAATGTCGATATGGTCTACATCATTGAGAACAATGGCGTCTACGGTCTGACCAAGGGGCAACTTTCCGCTACCGCCGATCTGGGGCAGAAGATGAAACATGGCGGCTTGAACGAAACTCCACCGCTCGATCTCTGCCTTGAAGCGATCGTTGCCGGGTGTGGCTTCGTTGCACGATCATTTGCCGGCGACGCCAGGCAATTGCAGTCACTGCTCAAGGCCGCTTTCTCCCATCATGGCACGGCGGTGGTCAATGTTATCAGCCCGTGCGTCACCTTCAACAGTGGCGAAGGCTCTACCAAGAGTTACATTTGGGCTAAGGAGCATGGCCTGCCGCTGCATGAAATCGGTTTTATCCCTTTGGAGCATGATGAGATCCGGGCTGACTATGAACCGGGTACGATCCGCGAAGTAACGATGCACGATGGGACAGTCATTCGCTTGAAGAAAATAGGACAGGAGCATGACCCGGCGGATCGGATGGCTGCCATCAAGTTGTTGGAAGATGAAAGGGACGGACAGTTTTTTGCCACAGGCTTGCTGTATGTGAACGAGGAACGATGGACGTTGGTCGAACAGGCAAAACTGGTCGATATGCCGCTGGTCCAATTGCCGAATGAAAGGTTGCGCCCGTCGAAGGCGGCACTGGATCAAATCAACGCCGAATTAACGTAGCTGCAACATAATCGTCACCGTGAAGGGAGATCCAATGTCACCAAAAGCAGAAAACAAAACCTGCGGCTCTAACGCTGAACACCAAGGACACCTTTGTGAATTGGAAAGCCAGCAAGAATGGGACATCATCAGACAAGTCACCGACCATCCGGCTGTACGCTGTGAGAACTGTGGCAACGAGGCGAATTCAGCCAGAAATGTCTGTATGCCCACAAAACTATAAAGGAGAAGAGCACATGAAGAAGTTTGTTTGCACCATTTGCGGTTATGTTCACGAGGGAGATGCACCGCCGGCGGAATGCCCTCAATGCAAGGCTCCGGCAGATAAGTTCGTGCTCAAGGATGAAAGTATCCTCAGCTGGGCCGATGAGCACAAAATCGGCGTCGCCCAGGGTGTCGATCAGGAAATTATCGAAGGGCTAAGGCGAAACTTCACGGGTGAGTGCACAGAGGTGGGGATGTATCTGGCGATGAGCCGTCAGGCTGACCGTGAGGGATATCCCGAAGTTGCAGAGGCCTATAAGCGTATTGCTTTTGAAGAGGCCGAACATGCTGCCAAGTTTGCAGAATTACTGGGTGAAGTTGTGACTGCTGACACCAAGACTAACCTGCAAATGCGCGTTGACGCTGAAAACGGCGCCTGCAAAGGCAAAAAAGACCTGGCAACCAAAGCCAAGCAACTCAACTACGATGCGATTCATGACACTGTTCACGAGATGTGCAAGGATGAGGCGCGCCATGGTCAAGCTTTTGCTGGGTTGTTGAAACGTTATTTCTAAGAAAAGGAGAACGTTCTATGAGCAAGGTATTGATTGTATATTACAGCATGTATGGCCACACCCACAAAATGGCAGAAGCGGTTGCAACGGGTGCTAAAGAGGTTGAAGGGTGCGAGGTGACCATAAAACGCGTCCCAGAGACATTAACGCCTGAGATACTCGCGATGATGGGAGCGCTCGATGCCCAGAAGAGCATAGCGCATATCCCTGTCGCTACAGTCGATGATCTGGTATCGGCAGACGCTATTATTTTCGGCACGCCGACACGTTTTGGCGGCATGTGCGGCCAAATGCGCCAGTTTCTCGATGCCACAGGAGGGCTCTGGGCAAAAGGTGCGCTGGTCGGTAAGGTCGGCAGCGTCTTCACCAGTTGCGGAACTCAGCATGGCGGCCAGGAAGCGACCATCCTCGGGTTCCACACCACCCTATTGCATCACGGTATGGTGGTCGTCGGCCTTCCCTACGCTTTTGCCGGGCAGATGGATAACAGCGAGATAACCGGTGGCTCACCCTACGGTGCCGGCACGGTTGCCGGCACCCAGGGTGAAAGAACACCCACCGTCAATGAACTTGCAGGTGCGCGTTTTCAAGGAGTGCATGTGGCTAGAATTTCCAAGAAATTGGCCTGACGTGTTTTAATGCTGACAGTAAGTGAGAATTGTCTGATGGCTGCTTATACGTTATAATGCATGCCGGAACGTACTGAATGGCGGTCCGCCGAAGCGTCATACAAAGTCATCGCGCTGGACGCCGGTCATGTCTGCCGGAACCTTTATCTTGCCTGCGAAGCTGGTGGAGCAGGCACCTGTGCGATAGCGGCGTACAACCAATCGCTTGTCGATGAACTGCTGGGCGTTGATGGTAACGAGGAGTTCAGCATCAACATTGCCCCGGTCGGTAAAGTGAACTTGTCATGATATGCGGCACAAGAAACTGAAATGAGCTAAAAGGACACCATGGGAAATTACACCGTCGCAGTCATCGACTTTGAGACCACAGGGTTATCCCCTCATTGTGGCGACCGCACGATAGAAGTGGGGGCTGTTCTTGTTGCAAATAATCGGATTGTGGACAGGTTCCAGAGTCTCATGAACCCCAAGATGAAACTATCAAGCTTCATTGAAGATTACACCGGCATTACCAACGGGATGCTGACAAAAGCCCCTGATATCACCGATGTGATGAAGAAACTGAAGAAGTTTATTTCAACTCATTATCTGGTGGCGCATAACGCCTCATTCGATTCAAAATTTCTGGATGCTGAATTTTCCAGGATACAATTCAAAAGGATTAACGAATTCGCCTGCTCCATGCTGACCGCGCGAAGGGTATACCCGGACGCCCCGAACCACAAGCTCGAGACGCTGGTGCGCTACAAGCAATTGAAAACCGATGGCGTTCATCACCGGGCCTTGGCTGATGCCGAAATGACGGCCCACCTGTGGATGCGAATGATTGAGGATATCAAGTCGGCGTACAGTCGTAGCGTGGTCTCATTCGGACTTATGCAGCAGTTAGGAAAGACACAAAAAAAGAAGGTGCACGAGTTCCTGGCGGCGGCAATGCCATAGCGATGGCAGATACATGGATAAACCGAAAATCATTTTCATAGAATAGCGGACAGGTCCTATTTCTTAATAAGTACGCCCTGTCGTGGAGGGTTGCCCGGCAATGTGGGATTATCAGAACGCTCGCCTTGAAGCAGAGCGCCAAAAGGATGGTTTGTCTCCGAATGTTTGAATTGAAAAACGTAACCAAACGTTACGATTCCCTTGTGGCTGTTGACAATGTATCCTTCTCTGTCAAGACGGGTGAGTGTTTTGCTCTGCTTGGACCTAATGGTGCCGGAAAGACGACAATCGTTAAGATGCTGCTCGACTTTACACGGCCGACATCGGGGAGCTTATCTTTAAACGGTATCCCGAGCATTCTGGCAGAATGCCGGCAATCAATCGGTTATCTTGCAGAAAACCACCATATTCCATCATGTCTTTCAGGATGGCAATACCTCCAGCGTTGCGCTGAGTTGTTGGATATAAGCCGATCCGAGGCCATAGATCACTGCAGGCATATTGTCGAGCTGATCGGAATGCAGGGCAGGGAAGATGCAAAGGTCGGTACATATTCCAAGGGCATGATTCAACGGTTCGGATTAGGCGCTGCGCTCATGGGTGATCCCAAACTGTTAATTTTGGACGAGCCTACCTCCGGTTTGGATCCTATCGGTATCAGGGAAATACGCCAGCTCTTAGAGTCGCTCAAAGGCCAAGGCATGACTATTTTTCTGAATTCACACCTGCTTTCGGAAGTTGAAAAAATATGCGATACCGCGGCCATAATCAACCGCGGTAAGCTTTTGGTAAAAGACGCAATTACCGCCATTGTCAAAGACGGTGAGACACTGGAAGATGTGTTTGTAAGGCTCGTGAGAGGTTGATATGGAAACTTCGAAAGCGCTTCTCCCCATTGCAAGGATTACTAAATATACGCTTATTGATGACGTGCGGCAGAGAAGTTTCGTCGTTATGTTCGTTATCTGCGCAATCTGCGTATTTCTTATTCGTGGTTGTTATCAAGGCAATTACATCGTGAACGGACAGTCTCTTGATGCCAGGACCGTTGTCGGCGCTTTATCGAAAGTGACCTTCCACATCATTGGTGCAGGCGTGATGGTCATAGCGGCTTTACTTTCGATGCGAATATTCAGGCGCGACCGTAACGAGGGGATGCAATCGTGTATTTTGTCCAAACCAATAGCCCGGTGGCAATATGTCATGGGGAAGATCATTGGGTTATGGGTCTTATCCGTAACATTCATGTTCATCTTGCATGGCATTGTGTTCTTAATTACATCCATCAATTTGAAGGTTTTCATGCCGGAATACATCATTGCCTCGCTGCTATGTTCCATCAATCTGCTCTTTGTGATTATTGCGACGCTTCTTTTGTCGCTCACAATGCCCGACATTGTCGCTTTTCTTTGTGTTCTGGGCGTTGGTACCGTTGGCTTTGTAGCCGATGGCATAGCTGCTGCCAGCCAAAGTCAGATAGCACTGGCGATAGTGCAGCAATCGGGCGGCCATCCGCAGTCGGACGTGACATGGTGGAAAGTTGTTTATTTTTTATGGCCAAAACTCTTAGGCGTTCAACAAGTGGCCTCTTCGTTGATTGGGAGAGAATCATTTCGTGGATTCGGACATTTCTATCCACTCATCAATGTCCTTCTTTACTGCCTTATTCTTGGTGCAGTGCTTTTCAAGCGTTTTAAGAATGAAGACATTGTCTAGTTTAACGAGCGGTCAAAAAGCCGGAGGACAGGGGTGAATGACAGTTCCTTCTAAAAAATTCGATGATACAGACACAACTGTGGATCGGTTTGGTGATTTGACTCGTTTTGCAGCATTATCGGCGTTGAGGTTGACCCACCTGCTATTTATTATAGCTTATTGAATTTACTACAGGTATGGGGCAATCTGGCCGCCGATGCCGGGTCAACTTTCAAAGCCGATCCGCAGGGAGAAACGATAATTCCCGGAACGGGGCATTATCGTTGGAGACAACCGCAAATACCAGCACATCTCGACAAAGATCAACAAGATTTTCCAACAGATCACCCCTGAGATGGTAACCTTTTCCATCGCCGAATCCTGGCAGGACGTCACCCACTCCCTCACACTGTTCGGTTCTGCGAAGTCATCTACTTACCGCATCAAATCCCTCATCAAGCACCGCTTCATCCATATTCTCTGATGTGCTCCAACAGACGCTCTGCCAAGAGTTCACCGTTGGCCCCTTTAGTCATTGTTTGTCTTGTGTCCGGCTCTTCTCCTCTTGATGGCCAGCAGCAGAACTGATTTCACAGAAATCGACCATCGCGCAATTTGTTTTTTTATCACAGCACATTGGGTATCGAAATCCTCTCGAACCTGCATTCTATTCTTGACAGCACCAGCCGAATTCCGGTATACGTAGTCATATGACTACGTATACTTCAAAAAACCCAACGGAACTGACTCAACGCCAACGCCAGGTGTTCCAGTTCATCGTGTCGTATTCTGACAGCAAAGGGTTTCCGCCCAGCCAGCGGGATATCGCCAAGCACCTGAATGTGTCTGGCACACTGCCCATTATGAGGCACCTGGATGCATTGGAGCGCAAGGGTTACATCAAGCGTGAAAACGTGAACCGGGGGATCGCATTGACGACGCCTCACAGCCGAAACGTTTCCCTGCCTATCGTGGGCACCGTTCGAGCTGGACAACTCTCCACGGCTATCGAGGACATACAGGGATACTTTTCTGTTGATCAGGTGGCTGTCAGGGGAGATGGATGTTTCTTTTTGAGAGTCAGCGGCGAGTCCATGATCACTGCCGGTATCTTTGACGGCGACCTGGTCTTGGTACGCCCGCAAAAGAATGCCGACAACCGGGAGATCGTGGTCGCCATGGTCGATGGCGATGCAACCGTCAAGCGGTTCTTTCGGGAGTCAGGTTACATCCGGCTGCAACCGGAGAACCCGGACATGGAGCCGATCATCGTTCGCCCAGAGGATGGCGAAGTCAGCATTGTCGGCAAGGTGATTGGTGTCTTTCGGCAACTGTAGGCCAAAAAATCAGGAGGGATGATATGGAACCCATTACGTTGTGTGGAATCGTGATAGTGGCATTTGGTTTGTGGATCGAATGTGAATCACTGGTACAAAGGGTTGCCCGATCCTTTTGTCGCAGCAACCTGCTGAAGGGAATAATTGCAATGGTAACGGCCGAGAGAAAGCCTGTCTTCGTGAACCGGTATGCTCCTTACTCCCCTCGCTAGATTTGCAGTTTATGTGTGTATCCCGGCCGGCAGACACAATTTCATGCCTGCCAATATTCTCGCTTTAAGACCTGCCCCCGTTCCCAGTCGTCTCCCCCTCATTTTTTCACAACAAGCCAGATACGGCCACATTTGATGTGTGGCCCCGTTTCCTTCCCGGACGCCTAAAAAAATTCAATTGTCATTATATTATTTATTTATTGACAATTAAATAATCAAATGTATTCTGCCGTCCAGGAGACTTCACACAGCTAATGACAGAATATCCGGAAAAACGACCGCGAGGACGGCAGAGAGGTTGGCGAAAACCGAACGCCATGCCGAGTCGGATACCTGCCATGCGGATTCCTGAGCAACTCGAAGCTTGGTTGCGATGCGAGGCCGACAAACGCGGGCTGCGCCTCGTAGACATGGCCCGGATGATTCTGTTGGAAACCATGAGGAGGGAGAATGACCAGGAACGCCAGAGTTGACTGGAATAGCGACTTCCAGCAGATCGCCTTGCCGATCGACCGAGCCCTTGGTGAGCATGTTCTGCAACGTGTCCGATTGGAGGCTGACAGCGAGCTGGATGCATGGTATGAATTATACCTCGTGGTAACTCCAAGCGGTTTCCTGATCGAGAAGCACTCCGGCTCCGCGAGAGGGTGCGGGAGGCAGAAGGAGACATGGTTCCGTCGCACGCTGCCTGAAGCAAAACGCAAGTACTCCCAAATTTTAGGGTGCAAGCTTAATCAGAACCGCTGTAGCTCCAGAAACGACAAGGTAGTGACCGATGAAAGCCAAAAGCAACAGAAGCTATTCGGCTGATCCGATCCTTGGCCCGTTTCTCCATCCGGGAGGCATGATCACGATGGGTGGGGAATTACCATAGTCATCAACGAGGCGAAAATGAACAGAATACTGCAAGACAAGTTTCTGTCGTTATGGTCGAAGCACTTTGACAGTGCACAACTGCCGATCTGTCTATTCTATTCCGATGATGCATCCAATGAGTCACTGCTGCGGCATGTGAAAGGGAGGATGTGCCTTATAGGGCAACTGGCAAACGCGTATCGCGGTGATGACATCGCATTCACAGGAGACACCATTGGCTGTTTCGGTGGTAAGCGCTTCCTCGGCTTCTCCCAAGCTCTCATGCCCAACTTCGAACACTTCCTTTCATGTGGCATTCCCGGGCAGATGGAAGGTGAACGTTACAAAAAATCCCCGGAACTGGTCCGCGAATTCGCACAGAATGCTCCGGTTGAAGCTGCTCCGGCTAAATACGCCGTGTTCAAGCGCTGGGATCGGCTTGCAGAAGAAGACTGCCCTGAGGTGGTAATTTTCTTCGCACCGCCGGACGTGCTATCGGGTCTTTTTACTTTGGCGGCCTTCGACGAGTGTGACCGAAACAGCGTCATTGCTCCTTTTGGTGCCGGGTGCGCTTCAATAGTTCAGTACCCCCTGCTCGAAGGAAAGAGTGCCGAACCGCGAGCAGTACTTGGAATGTTTGATGTAACGGCCCGCCCATCTGTTTCTCCGCAGACTCTTTCATTCGCTGTTCCAGTATCAAAGTTCGAACGAATGATCTTCAACATGGACGAAAGTTTCCTGACTACCGATTCTTGGACTAAAATCAAACAGCGAATAGTGTCTTCACAACACTCCTGAGAGAATCCCAACGTTATGAAAAAGGGAAAAAGCGGTTCGATCATCATCGCACGACAGGAACATGGGGTCTCCCGCAAACTCATGAGCCCGAACGCCCTGCGCACACTCTACCGCCTGAAAGATAACGGCTATGTCGGCTATCTCGTCGGCGGCTGTGTGCGCGACCTCCTGCTCGGACGAGAGCCGAAGGATTTTGACGTGGTAACCAACGCCACCCCTGGCGAGGTGAAGCGGATGTTCCGCAACTGTCGTCTTGTCGGGCGGCGTTTTCGTCTCGCGCATATCCACTATCAGGATGAGATCATCGAGGTGGCGACCTTTCGGTCCCAAGTATCGAACGAGCCTGATCCCGGACAGGAAGAAGCAAACGAGACGGATCACCGGCAGCGGCACCCGCGGATGCTGAAGGACGATGATGGCATGATCCTGCGGGACAACGTCTACGGCACCCGCGAAGAGGACGCCCTGCGCCGCGACTTCACCGTCAACTCGCTTTCCTACAATATCGTTGATTTCTCTATCATTGACTACACTGGCGGCCTCGCCGACCTAAACGCCGGCATCATCCGCACCATCGGCGATCCGGCAGTCCGCTTCCAGGAAGATCCGGTACGGATGCTGCGTGCAGTGCGGTTTGCCGCCCAACTCGCCTTCACCATCGAGGAAAATACCCGGAAGGCGCTGGTCGTCGCGGCTGATACCATTGTCAGGGCGTCGCCGTCGCGTCTCTACGAGGAAATGCTCAAGCTTTTCTTATCGGGAGAGGGGGCAAAATGCTACGAACTCCTCCGCCAGACCGGGCTCTTTGCAGCGCTTTTTCCGGATTTCTCGCACTGGCTCGATGCTGAAAGCGAAGGCTTTCCCCACACCCGGTTCGGGGAGATGCTCCACTACGTCGATTCCCGTGTCCAGCAGGGGGAAAAGGTCTCCCCGCCGCTTCTTCTGGCACTTCTTTTCGGCGAATACATTGATGAGAAGACGGCGCAATTCCGCCGACAGGGTGCACCCTGGCAGCAAAGCGTTAACGCCGCGGCTGCGGAGTTCATGGGCGAAACCTGCCCGATCATTATGATCACGAACCGCGTCGGGCTCGCGCTCCGCGACATCATCAGCCAGCAGATGCGCCTGAAAAAGATCCCCGGCCGCCGCCCGGAGTCGTTCATCGCCCGCCACGATTTCAACGATATCATCGAATATTGCCGGATCACCTGCGGCGACAAAAAGGATGTCGTCAAACAACTCGACTGGTGGGCGGCTCAGGCAAGGCAACAGGTGCCGGTGTCTCTTTCGCCTGAACTCAGCGAAGGGACAGGTGGGCCAAAACGGAGGAGAAAGAGACGCCGCCGGCGAAATCCAAATGAGTAATGTCGGGTGGAACGGATGATCACTTCATGCCATCTCACTGTGAACACCTGAACGAATGCCGGAATGCATCGGAATCTGGACGAACGACCGGACTCACGGCCTGCGATTCAAGGCCAACTGGAGTAAAACAAACCGGGGGCAGGGCTGGTGAATCCCTTGAACTGACACGGCCCCAACCGATTTATATCGCATGATGACGGGAAGTTATCCTGTAGGAACAATGTGGATGGAGACTCAAACAACACGGGTCATGAAAAATTGGGGATTTATAGGTATTATTTTTATTGCAAAAAGCCCATAAGTTTATAAGGCATGCCCGAGTTGGAAATTTATCCCCAAGAGTGCAATAAAACTACACGTGTGCTTTCTGTAATTTCTTGATCGAAGGCCACTTCCCGGGAGGGAATCATGACGGAAGTCCTGGCGCAACACCTTTTTTCCCTTATCACCTTGGGGCTTTGTATCGCAGGAATTTTGGTTTTAGCCTACAACTCGGTCGTTCTCGTGCCCGGGAACGCCATTGCCGTTCTCGAGCGGCGTTGGATCGGCAAAAAGATGCCTCAGGGGCGAGTGGTTGCAATGGGGGGGGAGGTCGGCATCCAGGCGCGCACTTTCGGGCCTGGAATGCATTTCCTGATTCCCTTTCTCTACATCGCATCAAAGTACGGGTTCGTAGAGATCAGTAACGGCGAAATCGGAACCGTCGAGTCCATCGACGGCAATCCCATTCCACCGGGTCGTATTTTCGCGAATGTCGTGGAAGGCCATAACGCATTTCAGGACGGGGAGGCATTCTTAATAAACGGCGGACAAAAAGGTCCCCAGATCCAGCTTCTCCCCCCGGGGAAATACCGGATCAATCCGTACCTGTTCCACGTCACCAAGAGCGACGCAGTCAGCATCGACAAGGGGAAGGTCGGAGTTGTCACTTCCGCTGACGGGATACAGATCCCGGCGGGAAGGCTCCTGGCGCAGAGCGTCCCCAGCCACTCCAACTTTGAGAATGGCCAAGCCTTCCTTGAGAAAGGTGGGCAGAAGGGGCCGCAGATCGACATCTTGAGGCCAGGCACCTACCGGATCAATTTGAATCTATTCAAAGTCGAGATCCACGAGGCAACGGTGATTCCGGCCGGCCAGATCGGTCTTGTCACAGCCCTGGACGGAAGCCCCCTTCCCGAAAAGGAGTTCATAGCCAAGTCGGTAGATGCTCATGACGACTACCAGGACGGTCCCAAGTTTCTCGCCGGTGACGGGCAGCGAGGACCACAGCTTGATGTGCTGCGCCCCGGCACCTACTACATCAACCCGCTCATGTTCAAAGTGGAATTGGACGAAGTCACGGTGGTTGAGCGTGGTCAAGTGGCGGTGGTCATCTCGAACATTGGCGAAGAGCCAACCGAAGAGATGAAGAAGCGTCTGAGTTCTTCCCAGAATGAAGATGAAGTGGCGGTTGAGGAAGCTCGGGAGCGCTACGTGGTACCCAAGGGATTCCGCGGCATACAGGAGGAAGTTGCCGGTCCGGGACGTTACTACCTCAACAAGCGGGCTTTCATTCCCTACATTATTGACACCACCAACATTACTATCGATTGGGACAGTTCTGGAGAAACTCGATTCGACCAACTCCTGGTGATCTCCAAGGATGGCTTTCCAATCGACGTTTCAGTGAAGGTTGTCGTTCGCGTCCGTCCAGACCAAGCGCCCTACCTGGTGGCGAAAGTCGGGTCCGTGGAAAATCTGATACTGCACGTGATACACCCGATGATTGATTCCTCGTTCCGTAACCAGGCTTCCTCCACTTCGGCCATGAACTTCATGCAAAATCGCCAGAACGAGCAGACCAATGCCGAGGAGCGGGCCAAGAAAGGTCTGGAGAAGTATCACGTAGAATGCGTCTCCGTGCTCATTTGCCAGATTAAGCTACCGCAGGAACTGATGGAGACCCAGACCAGAAGGATCATTGCCGAGCAACAGAAAGAAATGTTTGCTATGCAGCAGGAGGCGGAAGCCGCCAGAATTTCCACTGAGAAGACACGCGCTACTGCTAATCAGCAAGGGGAACTGGTAACCGCCGAGATTGGGGTGAAGGTCGCTGAGCAGCAGAAGCAGAAGACCATCGTGCTAGCTCAAGGGGACGCCGAGGGAGTCAGGTTGCGAGGCGAAGGTGAGGCGAAGAAGATCGAGGCGATCGGCCAGGCAACTGCCGCAGCGTACCGAAAACAAAACGAGGCACTCGGGCAAGAAGCGATCACGGCGATCGAGTTGATAAAGAAGGTCGCGGAGGGGAATGTTCGGATTACTCCGGACATCCTTGTTGCCGGTGAGAAGGGTGGATTGCTCGACATTCTACTGGCGCAGTTCGTGAAAAAGGGTGCAGTGCAATCCAAAGCGGATATTTCGGGATTTACGGATACACCTGATAAATGCACTGGAGACGCGGTGACCGCCGCCTTGCCTGTATCGGGCTCAGAAGAGAAAGGTGTTGTCTGAACTCACTGAAATCAAAGGAATAGATTGACAGCGAATTGAAGCGTTATGATCGGTAGGGGATGAGTAGTGCTGTATAACGTTTGACGACGCAAAAGGGCGAAGCCTCTAAAGACTTCGCCCTTGATGTTCAGTATGCAGGATATGTTATTTCTTCGCCCGCCTGCGAACGAATGCAAGGCCGGCCATGCCAACACCAAACAGCATCATTGTGCCTGGTTCAGGGACAGGGCTTGTATTCTCCGTTCCATTGGCTACCAACGTGGAATCTTTCAAATAGAAACTGTCTAAACCAAAAGGATCTGAAATGGAAAGGCTAAGAGTACCATTCTGATTGAGTGTGGTTACTACAGTCGAATTAAGCTGTGTGGTTCCATCATCAGTGTGAAGATTGCCGCTAAGCGTTTGGTCGCTACCGTCCAGTTTTATAGTCACGGTACCAAATATATTCGTATTAATGTCTTGGATATCAAGGGATAATGTCGCCGAAGTGATAGTATCCGTACTTGTATTAAAATGCGGATTTGAAAGGACGTTAAGAACACTGCCGGTACCAAGAAGGTTGTATTCAAAACTGTAGGATGTTACATCACCCCTATCATATCCGAATGTTACATTGTTGTTGACATTATCGGTCCATGTCATGGAAGTAGCCATGGCTATGTTGCACAGAGCCATGGATGCAATTAAGCTTACGGTTGTGATTATTTTTTTCATGATGTAGCTCCTTTTGAATTCAAGTCAAAATACGTATTTGTTATTTAATAACCAAAGGCCGGGTGAGGGGTTCCGCGCAGTTCCTTGATTACCTGGGGCTGGACAAAAAATCCCTCCTTTCCGAATCGGAAATTGTTTGTTTCATCCCGCGGATTCCGGATTGAAACCAATTAACATCAGTTGCGATTAAATCTCTTTCATATTAATGCAATCGAAGTGCCAATATACAACTAGCTATAATTGTTGTATTATCTTATTATAATGAAAACTTGTTTTGTAAGTGTAAGCTTTTTCGACAGATGTTTTTGCTCTCGATGGGTATGGGAAGGGTCGCGGGGATGGTGCTGATTTCAACCCCAACTGTTGAGGCGCCTGGTGCTTGTTCCGCCAGACGGGTGAGATTGCAGGTTCCATCGAAGATATCGCCGCCCGGACCAATTACTCTATCCAACTAAGGAACTTTTAATCTGTGCAGGCGAAATCCCTCGCTATTTTTGGCGATTCAATAATCAACCAAGTTGCAGATACCCCGCTCCTTGCGCGGGGTGATTCAGTTCGGAAACTGTAAAGTTTTTCAACAATGATATTGTCGTCTGGGATGCCACGAAGCAATTGCAAATCATGATGCATTTTCAAGTGCCCACCGTCGACCGTATTGGTGAGCCATACAGGGACAAACCGGGCATTATTTCGAGTACCGGTATGTTGACATAAAAAAATGCACCCGCCAAAGCTGAATAGCTCCCAGACAGGTGCACTTCGTTTTGATCCTTAACGGGATGGGTTCCAATAAAAAAGACCGGTTCCCGTCATGGGTTCCGGCCTTTCCGCTATAGTTCTTTCAGCAAGTCCATTCGCGTGTGAACATGCTCCCACCACCTTATCGCCCTGCCGATCTCGCCAGGTGCGCACCGGTTACAGCCGACGCAGGCAAGGGCGTCGTTATTCTTCTGGTAGTTAACGCATGCATCCAGTGTGATCCGGGCTGCCATTCTCCAGCAGTCGATCATGGAATGTGTCCGCATGAAGATATCGGTATCGATAGACTTGGCCATATCGTCGCTCGTTTACGTTGATATTTTACCCCCACGACCCTGTGTCATTTAATATCACAGACCCGCTTGTTTGCAATTGCAACAGGAAATTATTTTTTTTAAATTAAAAAACAAACCATTTTTGTGTGGTATACTCGCATATAAATTATATTGTGATATAATATGCATTCCATGCAGGCCGGGATGATGCCGCATGGTGATTCAACGGGAGACGACAATGACAGCTCCGCGGATTACGGCAGCTGCCGGCCTATATTTTCTTGCGGCAAAACATGCGTTGTTTTTGTCTTTGCTAACACGAACGCTCAACATTGTGCCGGCATCTTTCTAAAGCATTGACGCACAAGCATGTGAACCCATTACTCAAAGATTCTAAAATCAAGGAGTGTACATGGAGAGGCGCTTTCCGAATGTATCCCGCCCGGCGAAATCCTTTTCATCGTTCCGTAACGTCCTGCGCGGCTGCTTGGCTTCGCTGGCGGCATTTTTTCTTTATTTGCTTCTCCCTGCGCCGCTGTTGGCAGGCACCACCGTCCTGACGCCGGTCATCCTCCAATTGAAGTGGAAGCACCAGTTCCAGTTCGCCGGTTATTACGCCGCCATTGAAAAGGGATACTACCGCGATGCCGGGCTTATGGTAACGCTCAGGGAGGCGGTCCAGGGCGCCGATCCCACGGAGGCGGTCCTGAGCGGGGACGCCCAATTCGGGGTGGGAGGCAGCTCGCTTGTCCTGGTGCGGGCAGAGGGAAAACCGGTCGTCGCCCTTGCCGCAATCCTGCAGCATTCGCCCGTGGGCATCCTGTCCCTCAGCGGGAGTAACATCAGAAATATCCATGACCTGGCAGGCAAGCGGATCATGCTTGAACCCAAACCGGCTGAAATCATGGCGCTTCTCAAGGCGGAAGGGGTGGCCGACGATGCGGTCAGTACCGTTCCCCATGAACTTTCGCTCGATAAGCTCCTGAACGGAGAGGTTGACGCCGTCTCCGTCTACAGCACTACCGAGCCCTATCAGCTCGACAAACGAAAAATCGCCTACAACATCATCTCTCCCGAGCGTAGCGGAATCGATTTCTACGGCGACACACTCTTCACGAGCCAGGACGTGATACAAAAACAGCCCGATATGGTGCGGCAATTTCGCGCCGCAAGCCTGCGCGGTTGGAAATACGCCCTGGAGCATCAGGACGAGATGATCGATCTTATTCTGAAACGCTACAACAGCACCCACCTCACCAGGGGGCAGCTTGCCTACGAAGCGGTTGAAATAGACAAGCTGATCAGGCCTGATCTGGTGGAAATCGGCTATATGAACCCCGGCCGATGGCAGCACATCGTTGACACCTATTCCAAACTTGGTATCATCCCGCCGTCAAAACCGTCTTTCATGAAAGGCTTTCTCTATTCAGGGGAACAGCCGCGTTTCCCCGGCTGGCTCTACGGGGCCCTGGCCGGCGCCCTTGCCGTCATCGTCGCTGTCTCTACGATCGCCATCCGCTTCCATTACCTTAACGTGGCCCTCAAAGACCTGATGCAATTGCGCGACAAGGCCGAGGAAAAACTGCGAAAGCTCTCGGCTGCCATCACTCAAAGCCCGGTTTCGATCGTAATAACCGACACCAGTGGCGTAATCGAATACGTAAACCCCAAGTTCTGTGAGCTCACGGGCTATGCGGCTGAGGAGGTCGTCGGCCAGAATTCCCGCATCCTGCGGGGCAGCATCCAGAGCCCCGAATTCTACGGCAATCTATGGCGGACCATTTTTTCCGGCGGGCTCTGGCGTGGAGAATTCCTGAATAAAAAGAAGAACGACGAGCTGTTCTGGGAACACGCCACCATTGCACCCATCTGGAACGCCCAAGGTGAACTGAACAACTTCATTGCCATCAAGGAGGATATCACCGAACGCAAGATGCTGCAGGAAAAGCTGGACCACATGGCCCACCATGACGAGCTGACCGGCCTGCCCAACCGGGCGCTCTTCTTTGACAGGATCTGGCAGGCGCTGGCCCACGCCAAAAGAAATGACACGGGATTCGCCCTGATGTTCGTGGATCTCGACGGCTTCAAGGGCATTAACGATACTTACGGGCACGACAGCGGCGATCTGCTGTTGCAGGAAACGGCCCAGCGTCTGGCGGGGTGTATCAGGGACTCGGATACGGTTGCGCGCATGGGGGGAGACGAATTTGCGGTCATGCTGCTGGATGTTGGCACGCCCGGCCATATCCATCAGGTGGCGGACAAGATGCTGGCACTCCTTTCGGCGCCGTTCCTGCTCAAAGGGGCCGAGTGCCATGTGGGGGCCAGCATCGGCATAAGCGTATTCCCCCAGGATGGCGATGCCGTGGATACCCTCATGAACATGGCAGACATGGCCATGTACCGCGTCAAGCAAGGCGCCAAGAACAACTATGCCTTCGCTTCATGAGGCGACCCTGAATCATGCCAAGGCGCAATCAAAATGAGTATCAGGCGGCAAGGAGAGTGGCGACGGAGGCGTACTTGTCAGTACGTTGAGGAGCCATCGACGAAGCCAACAACGTAATCGTTTGATTGCGACTTGGTATCAGACCTCCAGGGCTCCGATCAGACTTTTTATATCGTCCACGCCGTTTTCCTCCAGCCATGTTGCCATACCGGCGGCAATATCCTGGGCAGCCCCCGGATTGATGAAACTGGCAGTCCCGACCTGCACTGCCGTGGCCCCGGCCAGGATAAATTCCAGGGCATCCCGGGCGTTCATGATGCCGCCGATGCCGATGATAGGCAGGGCGACCGCCCGCGCCACCTGCCAGACCATTCTCAGCGCCACCGGCTTGACGGCCGGCCCCGAGAGACCACCGGTGATATTGGCCAGTACCGGCCGGCGACGATCCAGATCAATGGCCATGCCGGTCAGGGTGTTGATCAGCGACAGGGCGTCGGCACCCGCATCGGCACAGGACTTGGCCATGGAGACGATATCCGTGACATTGGGCGAGAGCTTGACGATCAGCGGCTTGATGGTGGCTTCACGGCAGGCCGAGACAACATCGAAGGCGCACTGGGGGTCGGTGCCGAAAACGATGCCCCCCTGCTTGACATTGGGGCAGGAAATATTCACCTCCAAGCCGGCGACCTCGGGGATGGCATCGAGCCTGCGGGCCAGTTCTGCATACTCGTCGATGGTGTGGCCGAAGAAATTGGCAATGGCCGGGGTGGCTACCGAGCGGAGGAAGGGAACCTTTTTCTCGATAAAAGCGTCGATGCCCACATTTTGCAGGCCGATGGCGTTCAGCATGCCGCCCGGCGTCTCCACGATGCGCGGCGTGGGGTTGCCGGCCCGCGGCTTGAGGGACAGCCCCTTGGTCACGAAGGCGCCGATGGCCTCCAGATCCACGTATTCCGCAAATTCCTCGCCATAGCCGAAGGTGCCCGAGGCGGTCATCACCGGGTTGCGTAGTTTCAGTCCGGCGATGGTTACTGACAGGTCAGGTTTCATGGTTCAGGCCTCCCACTTCAGTTCGGCAGCGTCGAAGACCGGTCCATCCGCACAGACGCAGCGATAATCAGGTGTTTCGTTGGAGTGGCGATGGCCGGGGGTGACGCACCCCAGGCACGCCCCCACGCCGCAGGCCATATACCCCTCAAGGGAGACCTGGCAGGGGATGCCCCATTTGGCGGCGATGCCCGCCACGGCGTTCAGCATGCCATTGGGGCCGCAGGCGAAGATACGCGGCTTGTTGCCGCTGGCAGCCAGCCGCTTGCCCAGGGCCTCGGTCACCAGGCCGCTGTCCCCCAGCGACCCGTCTTCCGTGGCTACATAGCACTCCACTCCCAGGCGTTCGAATTCAGTGATGCAGAGGATGTCGTCCCGCGTCTTTCCTCCGACAAAAAGCCGTACCGGCGACTGTTTCACCAACTCCTTTGCCAGGAAGTAGAGCGGCGCCAACCCAATCCCCCCGCCCACGATCATCTTCTCCTCGCCGGAAGAACCGAACTCGAAGCCATTTCCCAAGGGGCCGAGGATATCCAGCAGATCTGTTTCATGCAGCGCCGCTAACATGGCGGTTCCCTTCCCAACCACCCGGTACAGCATCTCCAGGTAGGGCTGGGAGGTGGCGCCGGCCTGTGCCGGGGTGTGGATACCCACGTCGAAGATACCGAAAGGACGCCGCAAGAGCGGATCGATGGCCTCGTTCACCCGTACCATCACGAATTGTCCCGGCCGGGCGGCGGGGAACTCGGGCGGCGCGGTCATGCGCATGCGCCGGTAGCCGGGCGAGACCTCCACGTTGGAAATGATCATGGATCTGAACTGCATCTAGCGGTCTCCTTGGAGTGATTTTTCCATCAACAGCGCATCCTCCGCGCCTTCGTAGTATTTCGGCCGGATCCCGGTCCGTGAGAAGCCGAATCGCTCGTACAGGGCAATGGCGGCCCTGTTGGAGGCGCGGACTTCAAGCGTCATGATCTCGGCATGCTTCTCCCGGGCAACGGTGACGGCATGCTCCAGCAGCGCTCGGGCAATACCCCGGCCTCGCAGGTACGGCGCCACGACGATATCCAGGATCTGGGCCTCTTCGAAAAGCGACATCAGGCACACATAGCCGCCCACCGTGCCTTCCGCGACGGCAACGAGTGGAAATGAATGTGGTGACGACAGTTCGTGCAGGAAATGTTCATAGCGCCAGGGATGGGAAAATGAGGCCTGCTCAAGGGCCAGCACGATCTCCAGGTCGGCCTTTGTCATGGGGCGGATATCAACGGTTCCGGGCACAAACATGGGAAAATATGATAGGCAAACACAAGGGCAAAGTAAACGATTTTATAACACACCCTTCGACAAAAACCGCCATCTGAATTGCCAAAACGGGCGTATAATATATTCAGTAGCAGATCAGAAACCGGTTCTGTAGGGTATGGTGCCGATAGGCGGCAGAGGAGGTGTGCGATGAAAGGGCGCGAGATAGTTACAACGCTCAAGGAGCAGGCAAAAGCGGATCATCGTTTCGTCAAGTGGTGGCGCAAGGAGGAGGATTTTCTCGATTACGACCTGATTGACAGGTTCCTGGAACATGCCGCAACAGATGAAGAGATCGGAGGGCTGCAACTATTGACCATGGACGAGATGCTGGATGAAGTCAAACGGATCGGTGGAACACGGGTAAAATTCATTCATGAAGCGTCCGGGGACAAGATCGAATGGGTGTACCGAGCCAAGGAAGGGGTGCGCACCCATGTGTGCGCCTATACCCCGGAGGCGCTGATGACGATTTTCGACGTGGAGACCCATGGCAATCCGGTTGATTCCTGAGAGATGTATCTGTAGCTTAAGGCTGCCGGCCGATGATCGGCAGCCTTTTTTATGCCGGTGCCCGATGCGCGGCAGCGATCCGAAACATCGAGTCAGGCACCAACAGTGAGGAGTACCCTTCATGATAACAAACAGCGAGCCCGACCTGATCATCCTCGGCTCGGGTTCGACAGCTTTTGCCGGGGCTCTGCGCGCCACCTCCCATGGCGCACGGGTGCTCATGTTCGAAAAAAGCGTTCTGGGGGGTACGTGTGTCAACTGGGGCTGCATTCCCAGCAAGACCCTC
Source organism: Oryzomonas sp. (assembly GCA_031292255.1). Classification (GTDB taxonomy): domain Bacteria; phylum Desulfobacterota; class Desulfuromonadia; order Geobacterales; family Pseudopelobacteraceae; genus Oryzomonas. The sequence goes on from JARLHN010000027.1 coordinate 29,007, forward strand.
ATCCACGCGGCCCTGTTCAAACACGAGGCTCAACTTGGGATGAAGCTCGGGCTGGGGCTTGAGGATAAGAGGGAGGGCGTTGATTTCGAACAGCTCTTTGACCACCGGGAAGAGGTTGTGCGCAAGCTTCGCCAGGAACGCTACCTGGATGTGCTCAAAAACATGCCCGGTCTGGAGCTGGTCAAGGGGACCGCACGTTTTATCGATCCACAAACCATTGCAGTCAACGATAAAACGTATCGCTGTGACCGATTTCTTGTCGCGGTCGGGGGCGAGCCGCGTATTCCCGCTATTCCGGGGATCGAGGAATGCAACTATCTGACGAGCCGCAGCGCCCTGCTGACGAAGCTGCTACCCAAATCTCTGGTTATCGTCGGGGGCGGCGTCATTGCCGTTGAACTGGGGCAGATGTACCATCGCCTGGGGTGCCGAGTGACGATCCTCGAACACGGACCTCGCCTTTTGCCGACCGTCGAGCGGGAAGCGGCCGAAGCGCTTCGGGATGTGCTGGTTGCCGAGGGGATCAAGGTCATGGCGGATGTCACCATCTGCTCGGCCGACCGCGCTGGAGACGTGAATGTGGTCTCCGCGGACGTTGGCGGCAGGCGTCACGAATACACCGCCGAGCGGTTGCTCATGGCTGTGGGGACCGGTCCGGCCACGGATGGGATCGCCCTGGAAAAGGCGGGTGTGGCAACGGACCCGAAAGGTTTCATCGTCACGGATGAGCGCATGCGGACGTCGCGGGCGGGCATCTGGGCTGCCGGCGACGTGACTGGCAGGATGCTGATCGCCACGGTCGGGGCCCGCCAGGCCATCGTGGCGGTTGACGACATGTTCAACGAAGAGTGCGGCTGCACCATGGATTACCTGTCAGCACCCATGGCGGTCTTCACGGACCCGGAGGTCGGCATGGTCGGGCACACCGAGGAAAGTGCCCGGCAGGCAGGCTTTGACGTGGCAATCAACACCATGCCGGTCAGCGCCATTCCCAAGGCACACGTCACCGGCCATACCGCCGGGGTGATCAAGATGATCGCCGACCGGCAGACCGGGCGGCTCCTGGGGGTTCATCTCACCTGCCACCGGGGGGCGGAGATGATCAACGAGGCGGCCTTGGCGCTGAAGTTGAAGGCGACCGTTACCGATATGGCCACCACCATGCATGTCTATCCTTCCATCGGCGAGGGGCTGAAGCTCTGCGCCCAAGGGTTCGACAGGGACATCAGCAGGCTCTCATGCTGCGCCGAATGACCGTGCCCGCCTTCACGGCATCTTTGACCCGGCCTCAATCGCAAAATCCTCGACGTAGCGCTGCTACGTCTGCGGTTTTACTCGATCGTCCGGGCCAAATCTGCCGCAAATCCGGGCGCGGTACGCACAGGCACTTCCCGCCTTTCATCGTCGCACCCGCAGAAAAGACCTGCGGAGGCGTAGCAGCGCTACGCCGCACAAGGTGATTTTCGAGGATGGCGGCGAGATGACTGTTTTTCAACAACCTGTTAATGGATTCCCCCCATGCACAGGTACTTGATCTCCAGGAAATCATCGACCCCGTACCGGGAGCCCTCCCGGCCGACCCCTGATTCCTTCACTCCGCCGAAGGGGGCGACCGCAGAGGAGATGAGGCCGGTGTTGATGCCGACAATCCCGTACTCCAGTGCCTCCGCAACCCGCCAGACCCTGCCCAGGTCCCGGCTGTAGAAGTAGGAGGCCAGCCCGAATTCGGTGTCGTTTGCCATCCTGACCGCCTCTTCGTCGGTGGTGAAACGGAAAAGGGGCGCCACCGGGCCGAAGGTCTCTTCGCGGGCCACCGCCATGGCGGGAGTGACATCGGCCAGGACAGTGGGCTGGAAGAAGCTGCCGCCAAGTTCGTGCCTTTGACCGCCGGTGACGATGCGCGCCCCCTTGGCAACGGCGTCGGCGATGTGTTCCTCCACCTTTTCCACCGCTTTCATGTCGATCAGCGGCCCCTGCTGGGCTTCTCCCTTCAGGCCGTCGCCGACCTGCAACCTGCCCACGGCAACAGACAATTTTTCCGTAAAGGCGTCATAGACGCCGGCTTGTATCAGGAAGCGGTTGGTGCAGACGCAGGTCTGGCCGGTGTTGCGGAACTTGGAGGCGATGGCCCCCTCCACCGCGGCATCCAGATCGGCATCGGCGAAAACGATGAAGGGGGCGTTGCCGCCCAGTTCCATCGCCACCTTCTTGACCGTTCCGGCGCACTGCTGCATGAGCATTTTGCCGATCTCCGTCGAGCCGGTGAAGGTCAACTTGCGGACAATCGGATTGGCGGTCAACTCGCCGCCGATGGCGCCGGAGGCCCCAGTAACGACGTTGAAGACGCCGGCCGGTATGCCGGCCCTTTCGGCCAGGACGGCCAGGGCCAAAGCCGAATAGGGGGTCTGGCTGGCCGGCTTGAGGATCATGGTGCAGCCGACGGCCAGGGCCGGCCCGGCCTTGCGGGTAATCATGGCGGCCGGGAAATTCCAGGGTGTGATGGCGGCGCAGACGCCGATCGGCTCCTTGATGACAACGATCCGCTTGTCGTTTTGAAAGGTGGGGATGGTGTCGCCGTAGACCCGCTTACCCTCCTCGGCAAACCATTCGATGAACGAGGCGGCATAGGTGATCTCGCCTCGGGACTCGGCCAGCGGCTTCCCCTGTTCGGCGGTCATCAGGATTGCCAGGTCTTCCTTGTTTTCGAGCAAGAGCTCGTACCAGCGGCGCAGGAGCTGGGAGCGCTCCGCGGCGGTCCTGGCCCTCCAGGCCGGAAAGGCTGCGTTGGCCGCCTCTATGGCGGTGCGGGTCTCAGCCGTCCCCATCCTGGGGACCGTGCCGATGACCTCGTCGGTGGCGGGGTTATTGACCGGAAAGGTTCCACCGTCCGTGGCATCGAGCCACTGTCCGTTGATGTAACATTGTTGGCGGAAAAGGGTCGGGTCTTGCAGTGTGAACATGGCGTCACTCCTCCGTTGAGTCAAGCTGGTGCAGCGAGTGGATGCTATTCTACCTCAAAGCCTTGTGAAGTAAAGTGTTGAGTAACGCAACATGCATTTTGCATTGACGTTTCCTTTATGCTTTTTCCACTCATTTTGACACCTATTTTATTTCGAATGAACTAGGCTGATAAACAGATAGATAACCCTCTGAAGTTTTTGAGAAGTGCAATGTTGGAAAATAATCGGCAAGAGTACAATATGCGCAACAAATCATGGGCAGGATGGTGGCACCAATGATATCAGCACTTATTTGCGACGGCGACCCGGGAATCAGGGCCAGCATAAGGAATGAACTCAAAGAACTCGGTTTTGACTCAATATCCGAGGCCGTGGATGGAAAATCGGCCGTGTCGATGGCCTTTGAAGGTCTTCCCGATATAGCTATTATCGATGCGGCTTGTGGTTTGAATTCCGCCCGTGAGATCATTCAGAAACTGAGGATTCCCGTTATATTGCTTATGTCGCATTACGATTCGGATATGTTGAACCAAGTCAAAAAAATCGGAATCACTACAACCTTGAGCAAACCGTTTCGTGGGCAGGATTTGTTGCCTGCGATAGAGATGGCAGTTGCTCATGCCAAAGAGGTGGAACTTCTCAAAACAGATGTGGAAAAACTGAATGAAACCATCGAGAACCAGGCAGTCATCTACAAAGCCAAGAAAGTCCTCCTGCGGTCCGGGGGGCTGTCCGAGTCCGATGCGTACAGAAAGATCCAAAAACTGGCAATGGATACGAAAATGAGCATGCGTCAAATTGCCGAGACAATCCTCATTAACGACAGGTGTGGAAAAAGGGAAATTCACCCATAATCGCCGTGCAAACGGGAGGATCAAAATGAAACAGGTGGATGGAATAATCATTACGAAAGATCTGGAAAGGCTGTCGCAGGCTCTCGAAGCAAAGGGGTTTATTGTTTATGAAGTTATGTATAATGGCAGCAGGGCAATAAATTCGGGCATTCTCAAAGGTGTAGCCTATATCTACAGCCAGATAAACAGAGTAATGATAAAGATCGTCATAGACGACAACCTGGTCGGCACACTTACGGATACTCTTCGCGGCATCGGTGAGTGCCGTTTGGACATCTCCCCTGAAGTACGGGTCAGTCTTGCCTGAGGATTATTTACTATGACCGATCCCATTATTACACAGTATCAAGAGTGGAAATACCTGTTGGCGGCATTAAAGGATAACCCCAAACTATCGTACATTTGCACTGCGGGAAACTATGTGCAAAAATTGGTTTTGGCTGCACCGCTTGCCATCTCTGCCTTTGTCCTTCGCGATACTCCCCAGCTCCGCAATCTTGAAAAGATCAAAATTTTGGTCATTGGCGCACAATGGCACGATGCCTTGGATAATGGTTGCTGGTATCAGTTGATATCGGATTTCTGCGGTTTGTCATGCAATGTTGAAGTCACCCTTGTTGGTCCGGATATCTTCATGGAAAACGATCGCAAAACGAGATTGCGGCCCCTGGTCAGAACCGGTTTTGCCGAAGCTGTCATAATCAAGTCCGGACTGAAAGAAGCAAAGATGGACCTGTCTTCATTCGACCTCTTTGTTTTTTTTCATCCGGGAATCGGATACGGTCAGTGTGAATGGATTGAAGGTGCTTTGTCTCTCGTCGTGAAAACAGGCAAGCCGATAATGGCGACTTCGTACGACCGGGCTGAATATGAGATGGAAGTCGGGTACCTTGAAGCCCATGGCTATTCTGTCGAAGGCGAACCGATTGACAATCCGTTCTTTATTGAACTTGAAGGAGCCGTAAACGGTGCTTTGCAATGGGGGCGCGTCCTGTACAAAATAGCGCCCGCCATCTGACCCATTGTGGATACTGTGGCTCTTGATAAGCTTGATGGAGGTGGACGCGGAATGCGGGAAAAGAATCTCTGGTCGAGAGAGTCTGCAACGCCTTCTTTTTATGGGAGACCGTCATGCAAGTTACGAATATTGTTTATGATATATCCCAAATCCTCGCTTTATTGGTCCTGCTCACCATCCTTGTAAAGCCTCTCGGCTGCTATATGGCAAAAGTCTATCAGGGGGAACGCTCATTGCTGTCTCCGCTGCTTGGTCCAGTGGAACGGGCGATCTACCGTATCATCGGCATTGACAAAGATGCCGAGATGGACTGGAAACAGTACGCTGCAACGATGCTTATTCTTAACTTCCTGATGCCGGCAGCGAGCTTTGCCGTCCTTATGCTGCAAGGACACCTGCCCTTCAATCCTCAAAAATTTCCCGGCTTTTCATGGGACCTTGCGCTTTCCACCGCAATCAGCTTTGTTACCCAGGCCGACTGGCAACCGTACACCGGAGAATCGGCCGCCAGTTATTTTTCCCAAATAATAGGCCTGATGGTGAACCAGTTTCTCTCGGCTGCAACAGCCATGGCTATCCTCATTGCCTTTATCCGTGGCCTGGTCCGTCGGACGGCTGCGACTATCGGTAATTTCTGGGTCGATGTAACGCGGGGGACCCTCTATATCCTGCTGCCGATATCATTCGTGGCAGCGCTTGTGCTTGTTTCACAAGGAGTTATCCAGAACATCAGTCCCTATAAGACCGTCCGGTTGCTGGAGGCAACAAGCTATCAGAAGCCGAAGCTTGACGAGAAAGGCATTCCGCTCAAAGATGCACACGGAACGCAGATTACTGAGACGATACGCGTGAAAGAACAGCAATTGCCGATGGGGCCGGTCGCGGCAATGGAGGTAATTAAGAACCTGGGGACAAACGGGGGTGGTTTTTTCAATGCCAGCTCCGCGCATCCCTATGAGAACCCGACACCGTTTTCCAATTGTATAGAGATATTGTTAATACTGATGATTCCTGCTGCCCTGACCTATACCTTCGGCCGCATGGCCGGCAACACGCAGCAGGGGTGGGCGATCTACTCGGCGATGATGTTCCTCCTGGTCATGGCGGTCGGCGTGCTCTACTGGGCGGAATACAGCGGCAATCCGCTGGTGCAGAAGTTGGGCATCAACGGTTACTACATGGAGGGCAAGGAAGTCCGGTTCGGGCTCGGGGGTACAGCCTTGTTCACCACTGCGACCACGGCGACCGGATGCGGGGCAATGAATGCCATGCACGACTCTTTGACGCCACTCGGCGGGATGGTGCCGCTGATGCTCATGCTTTTGAGCGAAGTTGTGTTCGGAGGGGTGGGATCGGGTCTTTACACCATGCTTGCCTTTGTGGTGATCGCCGTCTTCACCTCGGGTCTCATGATCGGCAGGATTCCCGAGTTCCTTGGGAAAAAGATCGAGATCACCGAGATGTTCATGTCCGTCATTGTTGTCCTTGCCGCCGAAGCCATTACCCTCGTGCTGTTATCCATTGCATTAATCACCCCCGCAGGTGTGAATTCGATTGCCAGCCCCGGCCCGCATGGCTTGACCGAGGTATTCTATACCTTTGCCTCTACAGCCAACAACAATGGCAGCGCATTTGCCGGTCTGAATGCAAACACCTTGTTTTATAACCTGACGACTGCCCTTGCCATGTTCCTGGGAAGATTCGTTCCTGCCATTGCGGTTCTTGCCATTGCGGTTCTTGCCATGGCCGGCTCCCTGGTCCGGAAGAAGTATTACCCGCCCAATGTCGGGACACTGCCGACCGATCGACTCCCTTTTATTATATGGCTCATTGGGGTAATCCTGATCGTCGGATCCCTGACCTTTTTCCCGGCCCTCGCCCTCGGACCGTTTGCTGAGCATTTGATGATGCTGGGACGCGGTTAGCATGGCGAAAAAGTCCCCCGCCCCTTGCGGGAGGACTGTAATCGGCCCCAGCCTTTTTTGGGGTTATAGATTCGAATTTCCATTTACCCTGGATATTCGATTGGCTCAGCAAAAAGGCCGCATTCTTCAAGGATGCGGCCTTCACAATTTCCGAGGGGGGCGATCAAGTACCCTACCCGAATCCGCCGCTGCATACGGCAATATTTCGCTCGTTTTGACTTTTCCTTAACGCTTTTCGAACTCATTTTGACACCCATTTTATGTCAAAAGTTTTAGGGTGAAAATCAGAAGGGATGTTTAACGATTGTTTCACAAAACAGCTAGACGTTAAACCTTCATCAATCGCCTTTTACTATGGTTTAAGAGTACCGGCAGGAGCGAAAGGAAAAACACATCATGACACAGCTAACAGGTAAAAAAATATTACGGGCACTATGGCTTTTGTTGGTACCGCTCCTTATGCCGGCAGTAGTTCATGCCGTAACGTATTCCTTTCCGGAGAACGAACCGGCATACCTGAAAGATGAAGCCGTTATAAATGTGGGAACAAAGCTCTATCTGTTTCACAGCGGCTCGGAAGATGTAAGAAAAGCCATAAACGCCAATGATATTCTTGTTGTCTATCGTGAATACCCGTCCGGCATTTCCCCGGAGGCCAGGGAAACCGGCAAGGTCAAAATCCTTTCCACTTCGGGAGGGTATTATTATGAAGCCGAGGTGATAGAAGGATCTGTTCAACCCGGATATCTGGCAAGAAAAGGGACGGTTGCCTGTTTTATTACATCATTCAGGAAGATAGTTCATCGGCAGTCCCGCTTCTTCATCCAATAAGTGCCCCTGACGCAGACAGAAAGGCGGAAAAATCATGAAACTTATAGAAGCCATCATAAAGCCGGTCAAATTGGATGAGGTCAGATCCGCCCTGGAAAAAATAGGGATCGATGATTTCATGGAGAGCGCTCTCTTTTGCCATGGCCGCCAGAAGGGGCAGGCCATGATCTATCGCGGCGCTGAATACGTGACGAGCTTTGTTGAGAAGGTGAAACTGGAAATCATTGCCGCCGACGATTCGGTGGGGAAGGTCGTCGAGGCCATCGGCGCAATCGCCAGGACGGAACGGAAGGATGATTGCCGGATATTCATCCTCCCTTTCGTTGAGGCCGGCTGAAATAGTAGTACCCTCTTTATGAGGGGTTTCAATATCCGAAATAGTCACACTATGAAGGAGGAAACCGAAATGAGCCTTGCAATCGGACTGCCGCTGCTGTTTTTCCTGGGACTGGCAGTAATGAGTCTCTGCTATCTGTTCATGGAAGCGTGCGAGAAAATTTAAAAGAGGAGATTACAAAATGATCTATCTAACTGTGGCTGTCGTGATCCTTTTGTTCGTATACCTGTTCACGGCCCTGATTCGGCCGGAATGGTTCTGAACAATACAGGATACAGATGCCTGGACACTGAGAGGAGCTGACACAATGTTTTTACAAACCTGGTTACTTCCCGTCGCGCTGCTCGTCATCGCGACCATCGTAGCGTTCCCGTTGAGCCGCTACCTGGCGTGGGTCATGGATGGCAAATACCGGCAACTTCCGGTGCTGAGCTGGTTCGAAAGGAGCCTGGACAGCGGGCCGCAGAATTGGAAGCAGTATACCGGTTCCCTGCTCATATTCAACACCGCCCTGTTCGTTTTCGGCTTTCTGGTCCTGGCGGTCCAGCCGTGGATGCCGCTCAACCCGGACGCCAAGGGGATGCTCGCGCCGAGCACCATCTTCAACAGCGTGGTGTCGTTCATGACGAACACCAATCTCCAGCATTATGCCGGTGACGTTCATCTGTCCAACTTCAGCCAAGTCTTCTTCTGCATCTCCAACATGTTTCTCTCCGCCTCCGTCGGGTTCTGCTCCCTGGTGGCGATCATCCGCGCGTTTCGCGGCGAAGCCTCGCTCGGCAATTTCTTCGTGGATATGTGGCGGGTGGTGATCTACATGTTCATTCCGGCAGCCCTGATCTTCGGCATCATCTTCATGTCGCAGGGGAGCCCGATGACTTTAAACAGCTCGTACCAGGTATCCACCCTCGAACCGGCGGCCATGGGGACCACGGACAAGGGAGAGGTGAAGAAGCAGACCATTGTCGTCGGACCGGTTGCGGCCCTGGAGTCCATTAAGATGCTCGGCACCAACGGCGGCGGCTTTTTCGGCATGAACTCCGCCCATCCCTTTGAAAATCCCACCGGGGTATCCAACTTTTTCAATACGCTGGCCATGATGATCTTCCCGTTTGCGCTGGTGTTCATGTACGGCCGGATGCTTCGCCGGTTGCGGCATTCGTGGATCATATTCTCGGTCATGCTGCTGCTCATGGCAGGCACCATCGTCTGGTCGATCTGTTTTGACACGCTACGACCGAACCCTGGGCTGACCGCCCATGCAACCGCGCAAACCTTTCAAATCCCCAACGCGAAAGCACCGGGAGGAAAACAGGACGTGACCATTCCGGCGGTGGCGGGCCTGCCAGTGGACCAGCACCTGGGCAATCTTGAAGGCAAGGAGCTGCGTTTCGGGACCTCGGCGGGCGCCACATTTGCGGCGTTGACGACCGATGTGACCTGCGGCGCGGTGAACGCGGAAATGGACAGCCTCAACCCGCTCGCGGCCCTCTCACCCATGGTGGGGATGTGGTTGAACTGCATCTTCGGCGGCAAGGGTGTGGGCATGATCAACATGCTGCTGTACGTCATTATCGGGATTTTCATCGCCGGCCAGATGGTGGGACGGACCCCCGAGTACCTGGGCAAAAAGATCGGGGCCCGCGAGGTCAAGCTCGCGGTCCTGGCCCTCCTGGTCCATCCGATGATGATTCTCATGCCCACAGGGCTCTTCGCTGCCCTGGACTGGGGGCTCAAGGCCGTGAGCAATCCCGGCGCCCATGGTTTTTCCCAGATGCTCTACCAGTTTTCCTCTGCTTCCGCCAATAACGGCTCCGCCTTCGACGGCCTGGGTGTTACCTTTGGTTTTGCCAACAATGCGACCCCTTCCCCGACCGCCATCCCCTGGGATATCGCGACAGGGCTGGTCATCGTTTTCAGCCGCTTTCTGCCGATCATCGCGCCGATCGCCATGGCGGCGTTTCTCGGGGCTAAAACGACGAGTCCCGCCGGGCTGGGTACATTGCATGACGATACCCCTACCTTTGGCATTTTGGTTCTCGGAACCATACTTATCGTTGGGGCGCTCCTTTTTCTGCCGGTTGCCGTGCTCGGACCGATTGCGGAGCATTTCGGGCCTATGCCGTTCGGCGGCTGACCCTGGGGTGCCTGTTAAACGGGAAAGCTCGTGAAGTCATAACACAAATTTGTGAAACGAAACCAAGTGCTCAAAGGAGTACATCATGAATAAGGCATCAAAAACCGAAGAAACTAAATCGGCGACTCCGGGCCAGCCGCACTCGTCGCACCGCGTAAAGCGGAGAGGACTGCTGGATGCGGAAACAGCGCTGCCGGCACTGAAGCAGGCAGTCATAATGCTGCGGCCGGACCTTCAATGGAACAATCCGGTAATGTTCGTCGTGGAGATCGGCGCCATCCTGACGCTTTTCTCCATCGTGCAGATGGCATTTGGGAAGTCCGCCAGTCAGGTACCGTTAACCTATTTCATCGCCCTCGACATCTGGCTGTTCCTGACCGTGCTTTTCGCCAATTTTGCCACGTCCCTGGCCGAGGCGAGGGGCAAGGCTCAGGCCGATTCACTCAGGCGGGCCCGCCAAAAAACAATGGCCTATCGCAGGAACAAGGCGGGAGCCATTGAGGAGGTCTCATCGGCAGACCTGAAACCGGGCGACATCGTTGTGGTGGAGGCGGGACAGATGATCCCCGGCGACGGGGAGATCATCGAAGGGGTCGCCGCCGTCAACGAAGCTGCGATTACCGGAGAATCCGCCCCGGTGATACGCGAAGCGGGCGGCGACCGTTCCGGGGTAACCGGAGGGACCACGGTCATCTCCGACCGGATCGTGGTGGAGATTACCAGCGGACCGGGCGATTCGTTCCTCGACCGGATGATCGCCCTGGTGGAAGGGGCCATCCGCCAGCGCACCCCGAACGAGATCGCCCTCACGCTGGTGCTCTCGGCCTTTACCCTGGTATTCCTGATCGTGGTGGTGCCGCTCTGGCCGATGGCCTGGAACGCCGAACAGTACATGATGGGGTATCTGGGCGCCTCGGAACCATTGAAGAGTCTCGGCACGGATATCCCGACCCTCATCGCGCTCATCGTCTGCCTGATCCCCACCACCATCGGCGCCCTGCTGGCTGCCATCGGCATCGCCGGCATGGACCGCGCCATGCAGGCCAACATCATTGCCAAGAGCGGCAAGGCGGTGGAGTTGTGCGGCGACATCGATGTCATCCTCCTGGACAAGACTGGCACCATCACCATAGGAAACCGGTTTGCGACAAAGTTTATCCCTGTCGGAAAATACAATGCCGCCGATGTGGGGCGGTTGGCCGCCATGGCGTCCATTGCCGATGAGACCCCCGAAGGGAAGAGCATCGTAGCCCTGTACGAAAAGGAGAGCAAAACCAGGGTCAGCGTGCCGCTGGAAACGCAGCCCGTGCCGTTTACCGCGCAGACACGCATGAGCGGCGTCGATATGCCCGATGGGCATCAAATCCGCAAGGGCGCATCGGATGCCGTCATCAAATTCGTCGAGGCGATCAAAGGGCGCGTGCCGGAGGACCTCGGTAAAATAGTTGACGGCATCGCTTCCCAGGGAGCGACCCCGCTGGTTGTCGCCGACGGCGCCCAGATCGTGGGAGTGATCGCCCTGGAGGATATTTTGAAGCCCAACATGATCGAGCGCTTCGACCGGCTGCGGAAGATGGGCCTGAAGACCGTCATGATCACCGGCGACAATCCCCTTACGGCTGCGACCATTGCCGCGCGGGCCGGGGTGGATGACTTCATTGCCCAGGCAACGCCGGAAACCAAGCTCGCCTACATTCGGGAGCACCAGGCGGCAGGCCACCTGGTGGCCATGACCGGCGACGGCACCAACGACGCACCGGCCCTGGCCCAGGCCGACGTGGCCCTGGCCATGAACGCCGGCACCCAGGCGGCCAAGGAAGCGGCCAACCTGGTGGACCTGGACAGCGACCCGACCAAGCTGATCGAGACCGTGGAGATCGGCAAGCAACTCCTGATGACACGGGGGTCGCTCACCACGTTCTCCATCGCCAACGACGTGGCAAAATACTTCGCCATCATCCCGGCGCTCTTCGCCGGGACGCTGCCCTGGCTGAAACCGATCGACATCATGCACCTCCATTCGCCGACCTCGGCTATTCTGTCAGCGGTCATCTTCAATGCGCTCATCATACCGGTGCTCATACCGATCGCGCTCAAGGGGGTCGCTTACAAACCGCTCGGCGCCGACGCCTTGCTGCGGCGCAACCTGCTGATTTGGGGCCTGGGAGGCGTTGTCGTACCGTTCATCGGCATCAAGCTGATCGACATGGTCATGGCGGGTCTGCATCTGGTTAATTGAGCTTTCAAGGCATAGCCCTGATAAACAGGATAAGTACGTTAACGAAGTCATTTTCTACCGGAAAATAACTTCTAACGTACTACAAGGAGACTTGACATGTTGCGACAGATTTCAAAGAGCATTTTGCTTTTACTATTTTCGGTGGTCATCTGCTGCATCGCCTATCCGCTGGTATTATGGGCGATCGGGCAGGCCGCCTTCCCCTTTCAGGCCAACGGCAGCCTGTTGCAGGGGCCGGACGGCAAAGATGTGGGATCAAAGCTCATTGCCCAGCCGTTCACCAAGGACGAATACTTCCAGCCCCGTCCTTCCTCGCCGTCGTACGATGCTTCGGCCTCGGCCTCGTCTTCTCTGGCGCCTTCCAACTATGCGCTGCGCGACCGGGTTGCACGGACGCTGGGTCCCATTGTGACCTACCGCGGCGGCGCCAAGGCCGGTAAACAGGTGGCGCCGGATGTGGAGGCGTGGTTCCAGAAGGACTCCTTCCAGGGTAAGCCGCATATCGTGGCCCAATGGGCCGATCAGCACAATTCCCTTGCCCAGGCGTGGGTTAACGCAGATCCGAAGAACGGCGCATACGTAGACGAATGGACAAAGATCCATCAGGCCATCGTTGCCCAGTGGATCAAGGACAACCCGGCCACACCAAAGCCAAAGGCAGCCGATCTGGCAGTGGTGTTCTTCAAGGATTTCTCCAACACGAACCCCGGCAGGTTCCCCTCCAGCGTCACGAAAACAGGACCTGACGGCAAGCCGCTGACAGCCATTGAACCGGTCAAGGACGGCTCTGACGTCCAGTCGATCTTCTTTGAGATGTGGCGGGAAGAGCATGCCGACGCCGACCTCCAGGACGTCCCCGGTGACTTGGTTACCGCCTCCGCATCCGGTCTCGATCCTCATATCTCGCTGCAGAATGCCGAGTTCCAGCTCGACCGCGTTGCCGCCAAGTGGGCCGCCAATCTGAAGCGCGACCCGGCCGCGATCCGCAAGGAGATAGAGCAGATCATACAAAAAAATGCATCTGCTCCATGGGGAGGACTGATCGGTGAGCAGTTTGTAAACGTGCTGGAAATCAATCTTGAGCTGCGCAAGCTTTATGGTGCGCCTTCATAGGAAAACCGGGCTCATGCCGGATCAACGGATCGGCGCCCGGTAAGGGAGAGAGGATCAAAATGAAGCAGGTGGAAGGAATTGTATATACGAGAGATGTGGAAAAACTGTCAAAGGCTCTCGAAGCACATGGATTCATTGTCCAGGAGGTTGTCTATGATGGCCGCCGGGCAATAAATTCCGGCATCCTTAAAGGTATTGCCTATGTTTACAACCTGATTAATAGAGTAAAAATACGAATCGTCATAAACGACGATCTGGTCGGCACACTCATGGAGACACTGCGCAGTTTCGGCGATTGCAGTTTCGACATTCTTCCGGGTGAACGAATCTGCTTCGCCTGAATGATCGCTGCAAGTTGAAAATAAAGGGATAGGTGATCAGAATGGAAAATTTTTCGCTGAGTGGCGTGTATGAGGTGGGTAACGAGCTGCTGGACGCCCAGCACAAGGTAATATTGAACTATATGGCAAAGGTCTATACGTACCTTTTAGCCGACAAGAAAGATGATGACCTGTTCGGGTTGATAAACAGGCTCGATACCTGCTGCAAGCTTCATTTTCTGGACGAGGAAAAGTTCATGGAGGAGATGGAACTCCCTGAAACCGAGGAGCACAAGGCCCAGCATGCACTGTTCGTTACGCATCTGGAGAATTTCATGGGCAGGTACGAAGAGTCGGACAGTGTTAAGAACATTGGCGAACTTGTGTTCCTGAAAGGGTGGTTTCTGGAGCATATCGAGGTATTCGACAAACGGTACGCCGAGTTCAAAAAACGCTTTGACATGGCAGTGCATGAATCCACCCGGCAAGCTGCTCTCAAGAACAGCACTACGAAATAATAGAATTTGAAACCAAATACGGTTTCAATATCAGCACCGATCATAACCGATAATGAAAAGGAGAAGGAAAATGAAGTTTGGAAAAATTTTGGCAGCAGCATGTTTAACTGTGGCAACGGCGTGTGGCACGGCAATGGCGATCCCTTCGGAACAGATCGCGATACCATCGACAGATGCAAAAGGTTTCAAGGAAGTAACCCTCAACATAATCAGCACGCAACGGTTCTCATCGAAAGGAAACGCGGGCGCCAGCTCATACGATGCCGGCGTTCTCGTGGGCGTGCTCCCTTTCGAATCCCTCAAGTTGGAAGTCGGCTTCGATTACCTCACCAGTAACCTTCAAAGTGATAACTCCGCCGATAATCACCCCTTCTACCTCAATGCCAAACTGGCCACTCCCGAGGATCTCGGATTCAAGGGCATGCCGGCCTTTGCCGTTGGTGCCTATAATCTTGGCATCTACGACAAGCCCGAGAGAGGGATTCAAAATTCAGGCGATGTGCTCTCCACCCGTCAAAACCTTGCCTATGCCCTTGTCGCCAGGACCTGTCCCGTAATCGGCCGTCTTTCCATCGGTGGCTACTATGGCGCGGAACGCGCTCTGGCTACTACCGGTACCGGTAATCCAAGCATTACCAAAAACAACAGCGGTATCCTCGCTTCCTGGGATCGCAGCATGACCGAGATTTCCGACAAACTGTGGTTCGGGGTCGACTACCTGAGCGGCAACAACGCCAACGGCGAACTCGGTATCGGCGGGTCGTGGGCCTTCTCCAAGCAG
>JARLHN010000028.1 GCA_031292255.1 Oryzomonas sp.
GTGTGCATTGCTACCCTCCTGTAAAGCTAGGAAGGCTACACCCAGAACGAATTCATGTCGAAAAAAGAACAATTGTATCAAAGAGCGATAAAACTCAGTTAGTTACAGCAGTACAAACAAAATTTACCGGACAGTAGTGAAGTCAGATAAATAAAGACTTGGAAAAAGAGGTTGCCCGCCGTACCGAGCAATTGGAACAACTGATGTTGACAGACCCCCTGACCGGCGTTGGCAATCGCCGCATGCTGATCAAACGCCTGGAGGAGGAAGTCGTGCGGGCTCAACGCTACCAGCGGCCGTTGACAGTGGCTTTCTTCGACATTGATCACTTCAAGAACATAAACGACACCTATGGGCATTCCAGCGGGGACATGGTACTTAGTCGTGTGGCGGAGAGCTTGAAATCCGGTTTGCGTGATTGTGATCTGCTTGGCCGTTTCGGCGGTGAAGAGTTTGTTGTCTTGCTGCCTGAGACAACGATGGATAAAGCATCCAAGGTTGCCGAGAGAATGCGTGCCGACATAGAGCATATGCGACTCCCGCAAATTACGAGGTCAATCACCGCCAGTGTCGGTCTTGCAGAGTTACAGGACAATGAAAGCGGAGAAGATCTTCTTGAGCGAAGTGACAGGGCATTGTACCGGGCAAAGGCGGATGGGAGAAACTGCTGCTGTGTAGACGAAATTTGACAAAAGACTATGCAATTCAAATCCATACGCGATGGGCACTTAAAGCGTCGCCTTTGGCTTCGCTTAACTTCTGTATCAAAGGAGGGATGATGTTTATGAGTAAAAGTCTCAATTGGCCGATCGTTTTTCTTTCGCTATTTGTGTTCAGCAGTCTCGTGCCGGTTGCTTATGCGGCAGATGCCAACAAAGCGGAAGCTAAAAAAGCAGTGGCTAAAAAGGCGGAACCGGCAAAAGCTGTTCAGCAAGCAAAACCGGGCGAAGCCCGACATGGCGATGCCAGACCTGGCGAGGTTCGACCTGGCGAAGTCAGACCGGGCGCAGTCAGACCTGGTGAAGTTCGGCCCGGCGAAGTCAGACGCGGCGAAGCCAGACCTGGCGAAGTTCGGCGCGAGGAAGCCAGACGCGGCGAGATCAGGAATATCGATCGTCACAGAGAGATCCGCAGCAGGGCGGAAATACATCGTTTCGTCGGCCGTGACTACCGCCACTGGAACGAACGTGAGCGAGCCATATGGCGCGACGGAGTGTGGCGGCAGGAAGAATATATGGGTAGGGTCGGCTATTGGTGGATAGCCGGAGGGCAGCGGTACTTCTATGAGCAACCTGTCTATCCGTATCCATTGGTAGTAGCGCCGGTCATGTATGAACTTCCCGTTGCGGTTGAACAACCGGTTATTGTTCAACCGCCTGTTGTGTATGAACGGCCCGCTCCAAGATTTCAGCCTCAAACGGTGCAATCATGGTACTATTGCGATAATCCCCCAGGCTATTCACCGTACATAACTTCATGCGCTTCCGGATGGCGCGCTGTTCCTGCTCAAATGGCTTCACCACCACCGCCTCAAGCGCCTCCGGCTCCCTTTACTCCGCCTCCACAGCCCCAGGCGTACCCAGATCCAGGCGCACAGTAGCGGATCGGGTACGGAACTCAGGGGCGTGGAATTAGCCGTTGTTCCAAGTCCCTTAGCTGAAGTTAAAAGCTGTTTTGACCGTAACTCTTGGAGGGGCTATGAAAAAATCGCCAAGAAACCAAAACCTGATATTAACCGCACTGGTTTCTATTATGTGTGGAGGGTGTGCCACTGCGCCTTTTGGCCCTACAGTAAATGTTATGCCGGCACCCGGAAAACCGTTTGAGATGTTTCAGAAGGAACAGAAAGATTGCGAAGCATGGGCGTTTCAGCAAATGGGCGGCCAAGACGCCGTGGACAGGGCTAACACTTCAGCCCTTTTACATGGTGTGGTCGGAACTCTTGTCGGGACCGCCATCGGGGCCACAATCGGCGCTGGAGCAGGAAACGCCGGAGCTGGTGCAGGAATCGGTGCGGGCGCGGGCATGGCTGCTGGGACCGCCGATGGGGCGGGCAGCTCAGCTCATTCTACCAGGGTGCTGCAACGCCTGTACAATGACGCATTCGAACAGTGTATGTACGCAAAAGGAAATCAGGTGCCCAGCGCAATGTAGCTCTATGCTTTATCGTCAACAAACCTGGACATAATGTCTATCGGCAGGTTGCCAATAATCCAAATCGGGTAGGAGGCCGGGGTACCCCCTGCCTCCTGTCACACCATTGTGGAAACACCTGCGGGGCCTTCCAAGATGCAGCAATGTCCGGTCAGGAAATTGCTGTGACTGAAAGATCCTATAAAGTCTCCCCCTCCCCTCGCGGGAGGGAGAGCTGACTGCAAACACCAAACCGGACAACACTGTCCGAGATGTTACGTTTGATTTGCCGACTTGGCAACCTGATAACTTTACACACAAGCTCTCGGTGATGATTCCGGGAGGCCAGGTGGATGCGGACCAAGATCTCTCTGCGGCCAGCGGGCCATCTGCCGGAGCGCCCGATAGCATCCCCGGGGCGTACCGTCGAAGGTCAGCACCGGACAGCCGAGGCGTCTTTGCAACTCCTCCAGCGACACGTCATCCAGGAACAGCCCCTCCCCCTCCTTGAGCATCACGTCCGGCACCAAGAGCCCCGCGCCAATGTCCTTCCCCTCCAGAGCGGCCATGATATCGTTGCCCGCCACCAGGCCGCTGACCGTCACGCTTTCGCCGAACAGGCGGTTTTCCACCGCTACCGGCATGATGCGGGCGCCCGTCCGCTCCTCCAGCCGTGCAAGAAATGCCCCCACAAAGCGTAAGGCCGAGGCGCCGGTCACGACCGTGGCCCGCACGCCGCCTACCGGCCGGGCCGTCCGGAGCACCTGCGCCGCGTCCCGCAGGAAAAGCGGCACCATGCCGACCCCGTTCTCTATCTGGGGCAGGTCGCCGTACTCCCGAAGGGACGGAAAGGGGAGATCGGCTTTAAGGTAGAATTCGTCGGCCAGAAAGAGGAACGGCTCGCCCAGGCGCTTGTTCAGGGCCTTGGCCCGCGGCCCCCAGATGGTGAGGAACTCCCTCGCATAGCCGGCATCTACCGGCTCAAGCTGCGGCAGGCGCCCGCGGTGCCGGGTCAGCCCCAGCGGCACCACTGCCAGGGATTGCACCGCCGGGTGGAGTCCAGCCAGGTCGTTGACGGTCCGTTCCAGCTCAAGGCCGTCGTTGAGACCCGGACAGAGCACCACCTGGGTGTGCATATTGATGCGGACGGCGGCCAGCTCCCGCAACTGGGCCAGGATGGGGGGGATACCATGCCTGCCCAGCAACTGTTCCCGCAGTACGGGATTGGTGGCATGAACGGAGATATACAGTGGTGAGAGGCGCTGGTCGATGATGCGGGCCAGTTCGGCAGCTTTCAGGTTGGCCAGGGTAACGTAATTGCCGTTGAGGAAGGAGAGGCGGTAGTCCTCGTCCTTGACGTAAAGCGGCTTGCGCAGCCCCCTGGGAAGCTGGTGGACAAAGCAGAAAACGCAGTTGTTGCGGCACCGGGCCGGTTCCGGGGCCGGAAAGGTCAGCCCCAGCGGCTCTCCCGGCTCCCGCTCGATCTCCAGCTCCCAGACCTCGCCGTCCGGCTTGGCGACCTCCAGCAGCAGTTCGTCGTCGGCTGCGGTGTGGTAACTGTAATCAATGATGTCCCGCAGGGGATGACGGTTGACGGCCAGCAGCCGGTCCCCCGGCTCCACCCCCATCTCCTCGCTGATGGAACCGGGCGCTACCGCTTCAACGATAAGCCCGTTCATCAGGCCCCCCGGTAGAAGTCCGACTCGCGATACCAGGCGGCCAGAGAGCGCAGGAAAACCTGCAGCACGGCGGTGACCGGCACGGCCAGCAGCATCCCCATGATGCCGAACATCTGGCCGCCGATCAAAAGGGCGATGATGGCCATCAACGGATGGAGGCCGACCGTATTCCCCACGACCTTGGGGGTGATAACCGTCCCCTCCAGGGTCTGGACCAGGCAGAACCACCCCAGGCAGAGCAGGGGATGAAGCATGTCATGGAATTTGAGCAGCGCCATGACGATCGACAGGCAGATGCCTATGATGGTGCCCATGTAGGGGATGATGAAGGCGATGCCGGCCAGGGTGCCGATGGCGATGGCCAGGTCGATGCCGATGAAATACAGGCCGATGCTGTAGAGCACCGCCAGGATGGCGCAGACCGAAAGCTGGCCGCGGATGAACCCGACCAGCACCGCATCGATTTCTCCGAGCTTTTCGTTGTAGACGCCGCGGTAGCGCTCGGGGATGAACGACTGTACGAACCCCTTCAACCGGGGCAGGTCGGCCAGAAGGTAGAAGAGGTAGATCGGGATGATGAAGTAGCCCAACAGCGCCAGAACAAATGCGATTGTCGAGGAAAACGCCTCCCGGACGAGGTTCAGTATCGGTTTGACGATATCCGGCGCAACGCTTCGCGCCTGGGCAATGACCTCATCCATGCGCAGTGCAATTTTGTCCGGGGTTTCTATTCCCAGGTACGACTTGACCGCCGCCGGGATGATCTCGTAGAGGTGCCGGGCGTACGCAGGGAGGTTGAGCTGCATGTTGGAGAATTCGCTGCCGAGTGAAACCACGAAAAAGACGGTAATGCCTGCGCAGATCACCAGCGCGGCGGTGAAGACGATCAGTATGCCGGGAATGCGCCCCACCCCTTTCCGCTCCAGGAAGACCACCGCAGGATTGAGCATGTAGGCCAGGGCAAAGGCGATGAACAGTTGCAGGAATACGGAGGACGAAAAATAAAGGATGACCGCCGCCAGGGCAACAAGCAAAAAGGCGGTCGTGAGAAGAATCTTTGTACTTTTATTCATAGGGACCTGCAGGATAGCGCCTCCGGGGGCGTGACTCCCCGGAGGCGGCTGAGCGGGTTATTGATGCAGCCGGAATGCGCCGTCAGCCGAGGTTATGGTGGAGATGGCGTGTTTGTAGATCAGGATATCGCCGCTGGAGTCCAGCAGCACGGAAAAGTTGTCAAAGGACTTGATGTGGCCTTCCAACTTATCGCCCGACATCATGGTCACGGCCACGCGGACGCGCTCCTTGCGGGCTTGATTGAGATACTGGTCCTGAATGTTGAAAGGTGCTTTTGCCATGAGGGGCGTTCCTCCTGTTATTCAAAAAATTCAATAGCATGCTGTAAAATACTACCAAACTTTCCCGGATATTCAAACCATAATATATCCCGGTCGGCATTGAACCACGTCAATTGACGCTTGGCATAGCGTCGCGTGTCCCGTTTCATGAGCTGCACCGCCTCCTCCAGGCTCAATGCGCCGGCCAGGTACGCTGCCACCTCCTTATAGCCGATGGATCGCATGGCCTTCAATGAGCGGCCATATCCCTGCGCCAGGAGCCCTTGCACCTCAGCCGGCAGCCCCTCGGCCATCATCCGCTCCACCCGCGCCTCGATACGCGCATACAGTTCCTTGCGGTCGATGGTGATACCGATCTGGAGCGCGTCATAACGCCGGGCGCTGAAGGCATGTTCCTGCTGGTGGCGGGAAAGAGGGACGCCGGTCAGGCTGTGCACCTCCAGGGCGCGGATGATGCGCACCATGTTGTTGGGGTGCATGCGTGCCGCCAGTTCCGGGTCCACCTGCCGCAATCGCTCCAGCATGGCCTCGTTGCCAAGCCGCGCAGCCTCTTCCTGCAACGCCTTTCTGACAGCGCCCGCGCCGCTGGGGGAGTCCACCAGCCCCTTCAGCAGGGCGCGGATGTAAAGCCCTGTGCCACCCACCACGATGATCCGCTTGCCGCGGCCGGTAATGGTACGGATAGCCTCGTCGGCCGCCTCGGCAAAATCGGCGGCAGAGAAAAGCCGGTCCGGCGCGGCCACGTCGATCAGATGGTGCGGCACGCCCGCGCGCTGCGCCGGCGTCGGTTTGGCGGTGCCGATGTCCATGCCGCGATAGACCTGCATGGAGTCGGCATTGACGATCTCGGCGTCCAGTTCCAGTGCCAGGCGCAGGGCCAGATCGCTCTTGCCCGAGGCGGTCGGGCCGACGACGACCAGTATCTTTGCCAATTGCCCCCCTCTCCCTTGACGGGAGGACCCTCTGGGGCCTAAAGAGGCTGGGGGGTGGGTGAAGCTGCAACACTCAGATTTCACGGCAAACTTCCCCCCCATCCTAACCCACCCCCGCAAGGGGGGAGGGGACTTTTTGGACTTTTGCAAGAACCACACATACCCGCAGTGTCCCAACCGCCGCCTGCCGGCAGGGGATTAGGGGCTTTGACCTTAGGTCCGCTTGAAGATCTTTTCCAACTCACCCAGGGTGATGGTGTGGGATACCGGCCGACCGTGGGGGCAACTCGCGGCGAAGTCGGTCTCGTCCATGGCCTGCAGCAGTTCATTGATCTGGCGGCTGTCCAGGGGGTGGAAGCCCCGGACAACCGAGTGGCAGGCGATGCGGGACAGCAGGCCGTCAATGCTGTCATTGAAGGCGGCACTGGTACCCAGCGCGGCAAGCTCGGCCACGATGTCCCGCACCAGGCGTATGCCGTCATTGCCCGCCGCCACCCGCGGCAGGGCGGAGGCGATGACGGTCGCGCCGCCGAACGGTTCCAGTTCAAAGCCGATCCGGGCAAGGTCGTCGCGGAAACGCACCACCAGGGCCGCTTCGCTGAAGGTAAACTCCAGCGTCTCGGGAAAGAGCAAACGCTGCGATTCCACCCCGCCTGCCAGGAACTGCCGCCGCAGGCGTTGGTAGGCGACCCGTTCGCTGGCGGCATGCTGGTCGATAATCACCAGTTCTGCGCCGGACTGACAGAGGATGTATTCGCCGTGGAACTGACCGATTATCGCCAGGGACGAAAAATAGCCCATGGACTCTGCTGTCACGGGGTCGGGTTGGAACGGTTCGGCAGGCTCTCGAACCGAAACAGACGCGGCTGGTGGGAGAGCGGCGGCAGCCTGCACCGCACCCTTGTTGTCAGCAAAAGCATAGCTTGTGGGATAGGACGTGCGCGCCGGTCGTCCCGGAAGTGCCAGGGATGCCTGGGCCGCGGCCGCGATCCGCTCCCGATAGGCCTGGCCGGTGGGCGGCATGGCCGTTGCCGCGGGCTCCGGTTCCGGGCGGTGCGTCAGCCAGGGCGACCGGCGCAGCACCTCTTCCAAAGCGGTCTGGATGGCGTCGTGCACGGTGGCTTGGCGGCGAAAGCGCACCTCGTGCTTGGTGGGATGGACGTTGACGTCCACCTCGCCGGGCGGCAGCTCGATAAACAGGGCCAGGACAGGATAACGGCCACGGTCGATCACGCCGCGGTAGGCCTGCATGATGGCGTGCTGAACGACCTTGTCCCGGACGAAACGGCCGTTGATGTAGGTGAACATGGCCGAGGTCGCGGAACGGACAACGCTTGGGCCGGAGATGAAGCCGTTGACGGTGATGCCCCCCTCTGAACCGGCAACCTCGTGGAGGCCGCCGGCAGCCTCCCTGCCCACGGCCTGGGCCATGCGCCGGCGCAGTTCGCTGCGCTGCACGCGCAGTAGTTCCCGGCCGTCACTGACCAAGCTTAAGGCAACGTCGGGTCGGGAAACCGCCACGCGGGCCACCGTGTCCCCCACGTGTCCCGTCTCGGTTTCGGCGCTGCGCAGGAACTTGAGGCGCGCAGGGGTATTGAAGAAAAGCTGCTCCACCGTGATGACCGTGCCGGGGGCCATGCCGCAGGCCTTCACGTCCCGGACCCTTCCTCCCTCCACGACGATCTCGGTCCCCTCCAGATTGCCGGCTTCGCGGGTCGCCAGCCGGAAGCGGGAGACCGAGGCGATGGAGGGGAGCGCCTCGCCGCGGAACCCCAGGGTCAGGATGCCGTCAAGGTCGCTGTCGGTCCTGATCTTGCTGGTGGCGTGGCGTTCGAGGGAAAGCAGGGCGTCCTCCCGGGACATTCCGTGGCCGTTGTCCGTGATGCGGATCAATCTCCGCCCTCCTGCCGCGATCTCCACGGAGATATCCGTTGCACCGGCATCCAGGGAGTTTTCGAGCAACTCCTTGATGACCGAGGCGGGCCGCTCGACCACCTCGCCGGCAGCGATCTTGTTGGTGATGGTTTCCGGAAGAATGGCGATACGCTGGGACACGTGGGACTCCATGGGGGTATATTCCGCTCAGAACTGCACAGATTTTGCCGATTCCAAATCAAGGATGAAATCAAGGCGGCGAGGATTGAGGCGACGAAGACGTACAGCTAGTACGTTGAGGAGCCGAAGACGAGCCAACGAAGATAGCCCCTTGATTTGAAATCGGTATGGATATGCCAAGGCCCGTCCGCCTCACAAATAGAAGGGGAACGGGCCCTGGCGACTACCGTGTCGAAAGAAAGCTACTTCTTCGTACCGCCAAACAGACTGCCGAAGTCATCCTCTCGTGGTTTGCCGGGTTTGCCGTCACCGGCGGGGTCCGGAGTGTCGTCCCAGGAAAAATTCTTCAGGTCGAACTCATTGTTCGCGGCAGCGGAGTTGACCGTCGGTGCTGTGGCGCTCGTCCGCGGGGTTGTTTCCAGGAGGCCGGTGAAGGCGTCTTCTTTGTCCGTGTCCTTTTGCGATGAATCGGCCGGTTCGTCGCCAAAGTCGAAGGGATCATGGACGGGACCGCCCGCCCCTTGATCGGCTCCCTGTTCGTTTTCATCAAAATCAAAGGAGAAAATATCGGAAGACAGGTCCGCGTCCTCCGAAGGATGGTTGTCCGCGCGTGCTTCGGCCGCCATGGACCGGGCCATTTCCGTTCGGGCCGTCAGGGGCAGCGCCATCGCCTTGAGTCCGTGGGTCGCCTTGTAGCCGGTAAGATCATTGAGGCACTTGGGGCAATTATCGTTGAACTCAAAGCTGTTGTATCCGCACTTAGGACATTTCATCGGCGTCTCCTTGCGACCTTTACATCATACCCCAAACATACTGTAAAATTGCACTAATGGCAATAGTCGCGGTTTCTGTCCGCAGAATCCTGTTTCCCAGGGAAACCGGCAGATATCCCTGTTTGAGGAACTCCTGCACCTCAAGAGGATCGAACCCTCCCTCCGGTCCGATGGCCACGATGGCGGAAGCGGGACATTCCCGATCGGCAAGCGCCGACTTCAGGCTCTGCTTCCGCTCCCCTTCCCACAGCAGCAAACGGAGTTCCTGGGACGTGGACCCGGCAGCTTCGGCAGCCGACGGAGACCACGAGACAGCAGGGACTGAACACCGGTTGCACTGCCGGGCCGCTTCGGCAGCTATCCGCTGCCAACGTTCCAGCTTGGCCGCGAGTTGGTCCCCGCGGACCCGGGCCACGGAACGGCGGCCGCCAAACAGACAGAAATCGTGAACCCCCAGCTCCGTCCCCTTTTGAAGGATCATATCGACCTTCTCTCCCTTGGGAAGGGCCTGGCAGATGGTGATCCGTACCCCGTGATCCCCGGTTGTCGGCACCTGCCGGGGCGCTTCGATCCTGACGGCGACCCATTCCCGTGACACTTGGTCGATAATCCCCTCATGTTCCCTGCCCGTCTCATCCACCAGGGTCACGCCGTCGCCGGTGCCGAGCCGCAGCACCCGCACCATGTGGTTGAAGATATCGCCATTAAAGGACGCGTAGCCGTCGCGGATATTCCGCGACGATATCATGAAGCGCCGCCTGCTCATGCCGCTGTATCGTCCTTGCCGTAGAGCATGGCAACCCACTCACCCTGATGCGCCGTTTCCAGATAGGCCAGGGGCTGGGCGGCGAATCCGCTGCGCACAAAGGCCTCCTTCTCGGCCAGGATGCCGGACAGGATCAGAACGCCGCCACCGGCCAGCCTCGACGTGAGTTGCGGGGCCAGCCGGACAAGCTCCTCGGCCAGGATGTTGGCCAGTATGACGTCGAAAGGGCCACTCAAGGTTTCCAGAGGGGTCGCGCTACACTCGATCCGCTCCGTCAAACCGTTGATTGCCAGGTTCTCCCGCGCCACCTCCACCGCCTCGGGATCGATGTCCACGGCGCAGACGCGGCCTGCGCCCAGACGCGCCGCAGCCATGGCCAGGATGCCGGAACCGGTTCCCAGGTCCAACACCGAGGCTGGAGGCGTAGACGGACGGTTGAGCAGGACTGTTTCCAACCGTTCCAGGCAGAGCCGGGTTGTCTCGTGCCCGCCGGTGCCGAAGGCCATACCCGGGTCCAGGCTCAGGACAATATCATCGGGCCCGGCCTCAGCCTGCTCCCAGGACGGTACGATCAGAAGCCGCCGGCCAATGCGAAGCGGCTTGAAATTGGCCTTCCAACTCGTGCTCCAGTCCTCGCTTTTCACCGTCGTAACGGACGGCCGCGCAATGGACAGGCCCGGATTGACGGCAGCCAGATCATCAAGAAAAGCCGAGATCTCCGCCAGGCGGGCATCCATATCATCGCTGGCCCTAAAGTATGCCTTGACGGTCGTGAGCGGGCTATGTGCGATTTCAGATGGGGAGAAGGCGTCTACGTTCAGGTTTTCGACGCAGACGCCGGCACCCGAGACGCCTGCCAGATACTCCGCCAGAATATCCGCAAGTTCGTTGGGCAGCTCACAGGCCACCTCCAGCCAAGTATCATCCATATCAGTCAGGGGCTCCCCGATTATTTTAAGATTATTCTAACGTTATTACAGAAGGTTAGCAGAACCCCGCTTTTTTGGCAATAAAAAACCGGCACCTGTTCCGGACGATGAGGCGCCCACAACCGGTACACCGAGAGAATACTTGACGGCGTATCCGGCATAACCTAAAGTACAGGGTCGTGCGTTACCTATCCTTTCGCAATCGGAGCACTTTTCATATGGAAAACGTTGCAGCAGTACTCCTTGCAGCCGGCAAGGGAACCCGCATGAAATCGGGCTTGGTAAAGGTCCTGCACCCGGCGGCAGGCCGGCCGATGATCGATTACCCCGTAACAGCGGCCCGGGTCGTGGGGGCGAAACCGGTGGTTCTGGTGGTCGGCCACCAGGCCGAGGCGGTGCAGGAACGTTTCCGCGCTGCCGATGATATTCGCTGCGTGCTCCAGGAAGAACAACTCGGCACCGGTCATGCCGTGGCCTGTGCCCGTGACGTACTGGCCGGCTTCAGCGGCACGGTGGTGATCCTGTGCGGGGACACGCCCCTGTTGCGGGCGGAGACGCTGAAGAGGCTGATCGATTTCCACCATGCCCGGACGGCGACGGTGACCGTCCTGACCGCCATGATGGATGATCCCTACGGCTATGGCCGGGTCGTGCGCGATAACAGCGGAAAGGTGCTGCGGATCGTCGAGCAGAAGGACGCCGATCCCAGGGAGCGGGATATTCGCGAGATCAACAGCGGCATCTACTGCATGGATGCGGCCTTCCTGTTCGACAACATCGGCAATGTGGGGAGCGACAATGCCCAGCAGGAATTCTACCTGACCGACCTGGTGGCCGTGGCCGCCGGGAAAGGACTTGCCTGCCTGGCCCTGTGCAGCGACGACGCCGAGGAGATCATGGGGGTCAACGACTTAAGTCAGCTGGCCGAGGCGTCGCGCTGTCTGCGCCGGCGCATCAACCGCGAACTGATGCTGTCCGGTGTGACCATTGTCGATCCCGACCAGACCTACATCGACCAGGGCGTCGCCATCGGCGCCGACTCGACCGTTCACCCCAACTGCCACATCAGTGGCGCAACAATCATCGGCAGTGGCTGCGTGATTGACAGCAACGTCAGTATTTCCGATTGCCGCATCGCCGACAACTGCCATGTCAAGGCCGGATCGGTCCTGGAAGGGTCCGAACTGCAGGAATCAGTGGCCGTCGGCCCCATGGCGCACCTGCGCCCCGGAACGGTGTTGCACGCCCACGTCAAGATCGGCAATTTCGTGGAAACCAAGAAGATCGTCATGGGGGAAGGCTCCAAGGCCTCCCACCTGACCTACCTGGGCGATGCCGAGATCGGCCGTGACGTCAACATCGGCTGCGGCACCATCACCTGCAATTATGACGGAAAGAACAAGCACCGCACGGTCATCGGGGACAGGGTATTCATCGGCAGCGACGTCCAGCTCGTAGCCCCGGTCACCGTGGGACGCAACTCTCTGGTGGCGGCCGGAACGACGGTCACCATCGACGTGCCGCCCGACTCGCTGGCAATCTCCCGCGTTCCGCAAGTGAACAAGGACGGCTGGCGGCTGAAGAAAAAATAGGCTCAAGTAGGTTTCACAAGACACGAGGAGAGGGTGAATGGCGGAGTCGCTTCACGATGTAAAGGCCGAAAGTACCATCCTCATCATTGAGGATGACATCGCCTTTGCCGAGCTTACATCGGCCACCCTCGAGGAGCACGGCTTCAAAGCCATCGGGGCGACAAACGGCCTGGAGGCCATGGACCTTCTCTCCACCACGATCCCCTCGCTGATCATCCTCGACTATTCCCTACCGGACATGACCGGTGCCGCCATCCTGGAGCAGATCGCCGGCAGCGGACTTTCCGTCCCGTTCATCATGGTGACCGGCCGGGATGACGCCCTACTGGCGGTTCAGATGATGAAGACCGGCGCCTGTGACTATCTGCTGAAAGACGCCGGCTTCCTGGATCGCCTGCCGGCAGCGGTCCTGCGTACCCTCCATGACGCCGAAACCCGGGAACGGCTGCGTCGCACCGAAGAATCCCTTCGCCAGAGCGAGACCCGCCTGGCACGGGCCCAGAAGATCGCCCGCATGGGGAGCTGGGAATGGAACCCTCAGACCGGGGATATTTACTGGTCCGACGAGTTGTACCGCATCTTCGGATTTGCCCCCGGCGAGCCCCAACAGGTCGAGATGGACTGGTTCATAGACCTCATCAACGAGGCAGACCGTCCGGCCTTCAAAAAGGCCGTCAACAGCGCGGCGCGGCAGTGCCAGCCTTTCAGCCTGATCTACCGCATCAAATCGCGCAACGGAGACGATCTGGTCGTCAACAGCCAGGCCGAGGTGGAATGCGACAGCGAAGGAAGGGCGCAGCTCGTCTCCGGCACGACCCTCGACATCACGGCCCGCATCAGGGCCGAGAACGAGATCCAGCAACTGATCAACTACGACACCCTGACCAATCTTCCCAACCGTACCCTGCTCCATGACCGCATCAGGCACGCAATCGCCCAGGCTGCACGGGATCGCCAGATGGTCGGCGTTTTGTTCCTCGACCTGGACCGGTTCAAGGGGATCAACGAGACCCTCGGCCATAACGTCGGCGACAAACTTCTCACTAGCATCGCCAAACGCCTCAAGGCTTGCGTCCGCGAGACGGATACCCTGGCCCGCATCGGCGGCGACGAGTTTTCCATCGTGTTGACCGGCGTTTCCAACGAAGAGACCATCGCCGCCATTACCAAAAAAATCCTGACGCTGATCTCCGAACCCATCTATATCGACGGCCATGAAATCTACACCTCCGGCAGCATCGGCATCGCCGTCTACCCCATGGACGGGGAGGACGTCCATACCCTGCTCAAACACGCCGACCAGGCCATGTACCAGGCCAAGGAGCGGGACGGCAACAACTTCCAATTTTTCTCCAGCGAAATGAACATCAAGGTTCTGGAGCGTATGCTGCTGGAGAACTCCATGCGCAAGGCCCTGGAGCGCGAGGACCTCTTCCTGTTGTACCAGCCCCAGGTCGATACCCGTACCGGCGGGATCATTGGGATGGAAGCGCTTCTGCGCTGGAGACACCCCGACATGGGGGTGATCGTCCCGGACAAGTTCATCTATCTGGCGGAAGAGACCGGCCTCATCATTCCTATCGGGGAATGGGTTCTGCGGACCGCCTGTCACCAGGCCAAAACCTGGCAACGGCAGGGGTTTCCGCCGATGCGCATGGCGGTCAACCTGTCGGCCAAACAGTTCGGCCAGAAGGACCTGGACGATACCATCGCCGCCATCCTCCTGGAAAGCGGGCTCGATGCCGACTGGCTGGAACTGGAGATCACCGAAAGCACGATCATGAAAAACCCGGACAGCAGCATCCGCATGCTGCACAAACTCAGGGGCATGGGCATCAGCCTGGCAATCGACGATTTCGGAACCGGCTACTCCTCCCTCTCCTACCTGAAGCATTTTCCCATCAACCGGCTCAAGATCGACCGCATGTTCGTGCGGGACATCATCAACAACCCGGACGATGCCGCCATCGTCGAGATCATCATCTCCATGGCCCACACCCTCAAGCTCAGCGTTACCGCCGAAGGAGTCGAAACGCGTCCCTTGATGGAATTCCTCTCTTCCCGAAACTGCGCAGAGATGCAGGGCTACCTGTTCTCCCGGCCGGTCAGTGCCGAAGAGATTACCACTATCCTTCAGAACGGACTGACATACTGACCATGGCCCACTCAAGCATAATCGTCAAAGGCGCCTGCGAGCACAACCTCAAATGCATCGATGTTGAGATCCCGCGAGACCAGTTGGTCGTCATCACCGGCATCTCCGGCTCGGGAAAATCCACCCTCGCATTCGACACCATCTACGCTGAAGGGCAGCGCCGCTACGTGGAATCCCTGTCGGCCTACGCCCGCCAATTCCTGGAACAGATGGAAAAGCCGGACGTTGAGTCCATCGAAGGGCTCTCCCCGGCCATCTCCATCGAACAGAAGACCACCAGCAAGAACCCCCGTTCCACTGTCGGCACGGTCACGGAAATCTACGACTACCTGCGCCTTTTGTTCGCCCGCGTCGGCCATCCCCACTGCACCTCGTGCGGCAAGGAGATCACCTCCCAGACCGTCTCCCAGATGGTGGACCAGATCATGGCCCTGCCCGCCGCTACCAGGCTGACCCTGCTGGCACCCATGATCCGCGGCCGCAAGGGAGAATACAAAAAGGAACTCAACCAGTTGCGCAAGGAGGGGTTTACCCGGGTCGTCATCGACGGAACGTTGCGGGAGTTGGCCGAAGAGATCGAACTGGACAAGAAGAAGAAGCATGATATCGACATCGTCATCGACCGCATCGTGGTCAAGGAGGGGATTCAGCGCCGCCTGGCCGACTCCCTGGAGACCGCCCTGCACCATGCCGAGGGGGTGGTGAAAATATCCCTCACCATGCCCGCGCCCACTCTCTCCCAGGAGGAAAGAGAAAATATGCCTCCTCTCCCTGAGGGAGAGGGCCGGGATGAGGGGAAAACGCCACATACCCTGATCTTTTCCGAAAAGCTGGCCTGCGTGGATTGCGGCATCTCCTACCAGGAGATCACACCGCGGCTGTTCTCCTTCAACAACCCCCACGGCGCCTGCCCTGACTGCACCGGTCTGGGCACCCGCATGTACTTCGACGCCGAACTCGTGATCCCCAACCCGGAGCTCTCCCTGCGGGAAGGGGCTATCGCGCCCTGGGAAAAACGGCTTTCGGGGTGGTTCCACCTGATCCTGGAGGCCTTGGCCAAGGCATATAAATTCGACATCCGCACCCCCTTCAAAGAGCTGCCCGAACATGTCCGGGACATGATCCTGAACGGTTCCGGAGGCAAAAAAATAGAATTTTGGTGGGAAGAGGACGGGGGACGGCGTCATACCTACCAAAAGGAATTCGAAGGGGTACTGAACAACCTGGAGCGGCGCTGGCGCGAGACCGAATCGGATGCCTCGCGGGAAGAGCTGGAAAAATATATGAACGTCATGCCCTGCCCAACCTGTCAGGGAGCGCGCCTCCGGCCCGAGGCGCTGCATGTCCTGGTGGGCGGCCGGACCATCCGCGACGTCACCGCCTTCTCCATCCGCGACTGCCTGGCCTTTTTCGCGGGACTGGAACTCTCCGACAAGGAGAAGGAGATCGCCCGTCGTATCCTCAAGGAGGTCCGCGAACGCCTTTCGTTTCTGGTCAACGTAGGGCTGGACTACCTCTCCCTGGACCGAACCTCCGGCACCCTCTCCGGCGGCGAAGGGCAGCGCATCCGCCTGGCCACCCAGATCGGATCGTCACTGGTGGGGGTGCTCTACATTCTGGATGAGCCCTCCATCGGCCTGCACCAGCGGGACAACGCGCGCCTGCTGGACACGCTCAAGCGGCTGCGCGACCTGGGCAACACCGTGCTGGTGGTGGAACACGACGAGGAGACCATCCTGGAGGCCGACCACCTGATCGACATGGGGCCGGGGGCAGGGGTGCATGGCGGCGAGGTGGTGGCCCAAGGCACGCCGGCCGAGGTCATGAAAAACCCGGCATCCCTGACCGGCCGCTACCTCTCCGGCGAACTGTCCATCCCGGTGCCCAAAAAGCGCCGCAAGGCCTCCAAACAACTCAGGATCATCGGCGCCTCCGAAAATAACCTGAAGAACATTGACGTGGATATCCCGCTGGGCATCATGACCTGTGTGACCGGCGTCTCGGGCTCGGGGAAATCGACCCTGGTGATCGACACCCTGCACAAGGTCCTCAGCCAACGGCTCTACCGCAGCCGCGAAAAAGCCGGTACCGTGAAGGACATCCGCGGCCTGGAGCACCTGGACAAGGTCATCAACATCGATCAATCGCCCATCGGCCGAACCCCGCGGAGCAACCCGGCCACCTACACCGGCGTGTTCGGCGATATCCGCGACCTGTTCTCCAATCTGCCCGAATCCAAGCTGCGCGGCTACAAGCCGGGCCGCTACTCCTTCAATGTCAAGGGGGGGCGCTGCGAGGCCTGCTCCGGGGACGGCATCATCAAGATCGAGATGCACTTCCTGCCGGATGTGTACGTGGAGTGCGAGGTATGCAAGGGGGCGCGCTACAACCGTGAGACCCTGGAGGTGCTCTACAAGGGTAAATCCATCGCCGAGGTGCTGGACATGACGGTTTCCCAGACCCTGGAGTTCATGGGCGCCATCCCGCGCATCAAGAACAAGCTCAAGACCCTGGAAGAGGTCGGCCTGGGCTACATCACGCTGGGGCAGTCGGCCACGACCCTCTCTGGCGGCGAGGCCCAGCGGGTCAAGCTGGCCAAGGAACTTGCCCGCCGCGCCACCGGCCGCACCATTTACATCCTGGACGAACCGACCACCGGCCTGCATTTCGAGGATATCCGCAAACTTCTTGAGGTGATCCAGCGCCTGGTGGATGCCGGCAACACCGTCGTCATCATCGAGCACAACCTGGACGTGATCAAGACCGCCGACCACATCATAGACCTGGGTCCCGAGGGGGGCGACCGGGGGGGCGAGATCATCGTCACCGGCACTCCGGAGCAGGTGGCCAAGGTCACTAAATCCTTCACCGGCCAGTATCTGCGCAAGATGCTGTGATCCTGATTTTTCAAGGTACGACTGTATCGACGTTCATCCCGGTTCCAAACGCTTTACAGTCTTTTGGTAATGGCCGATCAATGGGATGGACGCCGATACCATCAAAAGCTTCTTGGGTAGCTTCCGTAACAATCACCCCGAGAAGTACGCCCTTCATTGTATCCCCTTGCCACCACGGCCCCCCGGGCATTCCGCCTTACCCATCGAATTTCACCCCCTCTTGGCAAAACAGGACAAAAGGGGCATAATCATATCCATGCATAACATGGCGGCATCCGGCTCTACTCCGTGGCCCGGAAGGGTATATCATGATCGACAAGGTTATCAAAAACGATGCCGAGTGGCACACGCTGCTCACCCCGGAACAATACCACGTCACCCGGGAACAGGGGACAGAGCCGGCCTACACCGGAGCCACCTGGAACAACCACGAGGAGGGGATCTACCGCTGCATCTGCTGCGGAAACGATCTTTTCAACTCGGCGGCCAAATATGAATCCGGTACCGGCTGGCCCAGCTTCCGGGAGCCGGTGGCCCCGGAAAACGTCACCCTGCGGCCGGACAACACCCTCTTCATGAAACGCACAGAGGTGGTGTGCAGCCGCTGCGAGGCGCACCTGGGGCATGTCTTCGACGACGGCCCCAAACCGACCGGGCTGCGGTACTGCATGAACTCGGCGGCCATGCAGTTTGTCAAAACACCGTGAGCGACGCGCCGGTCATAGCGCCCGACACCCCTGAAAACCGGGACCTGCGGGATAATGTCCGCCCCAGCGACTGGGTCAACCCGCAGCCGGCGGAACGCTACAACCTGGTGGTGATCGGTGCCGGGACCGCGGGATTGGTCTGCGCCGCCGGAGCGGCCGGGCTTGGGGCCAGGGTGGCCCTGGTGGAACAACACCTGATGGGGGGCGATTGCCTCAACTACGGTTGCGTTCCGTCCAAGGGCATTATCCGCGCGGCCCGGGCGCTGTTCGACGCGCGCAACGGAGCGCAGTTCGGCATCAGGGGCGGCGAGGGGATCGGCTTCGACTTCGGCGCGGCCATGGAGCGGATGCGGCGGCTGCGAAGCTCCTTGAGTCGTCACGATTCGGCCCGCCGGTTCCGCGATGAACTGGGGGTCGACGTCTTCATCGGCAAGGGGCGCTTCGTCGCCCGCGATCGGGTGGCGGTCGGGAACCGGGAACTCCTTTTCAAGAAGGCCGCCATCTGCACCGGCGCCCGGGCAAACGCGCCGCCGATCCCGGGATTGGCCGAGGCCGGCCACCTGACCAACGAAACCGTTTTCTCCCTGACCGAATTGCCGCCGCGCCTGGCGGTGATCGGCGGCGGCCCCATCGGCTGCGAACTGGCCCAGACCTTCGCTCGTTTCGGCAGCCGGGTGACGCTGATCCAGACGGCCACACAGGTACTGGGACGTGAGGACCGGGATGCAGCCGATATCCTGCACAGCGCCTTGGTCCGCGATGGTGTCGCCCTGCTGGCGGGTACAACGGTCCTGGCCGTGGAGCAGCGGGGCAACGACAAGGTGCTTCGCCTGGAGCGGGACGGCGCAGGGCAGGAGGTGGCGGTTGACGCCATCCTGGTGGGCGTCGGCCGTACACCCAATGTGGAGGGACTGGGGCTGGAAGCTGCCGGCGTCGCCAACGGCCCGGACGGCATCGTGGTCAGCGATGCCCTGCAAACCTCCAATCCCGCTATCTATGCCGCCGGCGACTGTTGTTTTCCCTTCAAGTTCACCCACACCGCCGATGCCCTCGCCCGCATCCTGATTGCCAATGCCCTGTTCATGGGGCGACAGAAAACATCCGCCCTGACCATCCCGTGGTGCACCTTTACCGACCCGGAGATCGCCCATGTTGGGCTGTCTGAACGGGACGCACGGGAGAAGGGCGTCCCATTCACCACCCTGACCGTACTTCTTGGGGAAGTGGACCGGGCCGTGCTGGACGGCGAAACCGACGGCTTTGCCCGGGTCCACCTGAGGGCCGGCACGGACAGGATCATCGGCGCCACCATCGTGGCCCGTCACGCCGGGGAGATGATCAACGAATTCTCCCTGGCCATCACGGGCGGTCTCGGCCTGAGGGCCATTGCCCGTACCATCCATCCCTACCCGACCCAGGCCGAGGCGATCAAAAAACTGGCCGACTCCCATAACCGCACCCGCTTGACGCCGTTCCTCAAAAGGGTGCTCGGCGGCTGGCTGCAATGGCAGCGGCGTTGATGTGAGTGGGAGATTCAGGCCCGTGACGCGGTGGACATCATCGGCACGGGATTACTAACAAAGCGGGAGCAGGCTCACATGCCGTGGAAAAAGATCCTGATCGTCCTGGCCGGCGGAGTGGCCGTGTGCATGTTCATGTGGTTCGACCTGGGCCGCTTCCTGACCCTGGAAGCCCTCAAGGCCAACCGCCAAAGCCTGGTGGAGTACCATGCCGCACACAGGGCTGCCATGGTAGCCGGTTTCATGGCCATCTACATCGCCCAGACCGCCCTGTCACTCCCCGGCGCGGCCGTTCTTTCCCTGGCCGCCGGGGCCATCTTCGGCTCTGTCATGGGAACGGTCTACGCCAATTGCGCCGCCACCATCGGCGCCACCCTGGCTTTCCTGGTGACCCGTTATCTGCTGCGCGATGCGATCCAGAATCGATTCGGCCAGAAACTGGAGGCCCTGAACAGTGAACTGGAGGCCCGCGGCCTCAACTACCTGCTCTTTCTGAGGCTGGTGCCGCTGTTCCCCTTTTTCCTGATCAATCTGGCGGCCGGTATGACGCGCCTGCCGCTACGCACCTTTGTCATAGGCACCATGGTCGGCATCATCCCCGGCGGCTTCGTCTATGTCAACGCAGGGGCCAGCCTGGCCACCATTACGGCGCTCTCCGACATCGCCTCTCCGCGGGTGTTGGGCTCTTTTGCGCTGCTTGGCCTGTTCGCGCTGCTGCCGGCGCTGTACAACCGGCTGAAGGCGGGAAAGACACGCCCCCAACAGCCCGGATCAAGATAAACTTGCGGTTATTATTGCGTTGTCGGCAGCAGATGAATTAAAATCAGGGTCCGCCCCATGGCCAAACCGTTTGCAACGGAGGCATTCATGAAAAGGGTGTCCGAGGTACCGGCCGGCCGGCAGTGATGCCTTGCGGCGACTGCCGGGCAGAATGCACCTTACAAGGAGAAATACCCCATGGAGACTTATTACGACCCGGCCGACCTGGCCGCATTCGGCGACATCGGAAAAGACGCCCCCCACCTGGCCGCAAAATTTTTCGATTACTACGGAGCGGTCTTTGCCGAAGGCGCCCTGAGCGAGCGGGAAAAGGCACTGATCGCGCTGGCCGTGGCCCATGCCGTGCAGTGCCCCTACTGCATCGACGCCTATACCACGGCATGCCTGGAGAAGGGTTCCAACCTGGAGGAGATGACCGAGGCTCTGCATGTAACCAATGCCATCCGCGGCGGGGCATCGCTGGTACACGGCGTCCAGATGCGGAAGATCGCCGAAAAGATGTCGTTGTAGCTTTGCCGCAAGGATGCAGGGAGACGAAGAAAGACGGGCGACTACCGGTCTTTCCGTGACAAACCGACTATGAATCCTTCCCTATTTTCAGACACCCTCCGCCGGCACGGCCTGGAGTTGGCCCGCGGCGTAACCTCGACGCTGCAGATCAACGTCGGCCTGACGTGCGATCTGGCCTGCCGCCATTGTCACCTGGAGGCCGGGCCCGACAGGGTGGAGGCGATGAGACACGAGACGGTTGAGGCGGTCATCGCCTGCGCCGGCCGTTTCAGCTTCGCCGCCATCGACATCACCGGCGGTGCGCCGGAGCTGTTGCCCTGGCTTCCCCGCCTGGTCTGCGGCCTGGCATCCTTAACTCCCAAGCTGATCGTGCGCACCAACCTGACGGCACTGACGCGGCCCGAATCCGACGCGCTGCCGGAGTTGTACCGTGACCATGGCGTGGCGCTCACAGCCTCATTGCCTGCCGTCAATGCAGCCCAGACCGAGGCCCAGCGCGGCGTCGGGGTCTGGGAGACAAGCACCGCCATGATCAGACGGTTGAACGGGCTGGGGTACGGCGTGGCAGGGAGCGGCCTGGAGCTCGATCTGGTTTCAAACCCCACCGGGGCCTTCCTTCCCGCCCCCCAGGCAGAGGCGGAAAAAAGGTTCCGCCAGGATCTGGAGCGGCGTTACGCCATCAGCTTCAACCATCTCTACACCTTTGCCAACGCGCCCCTGGGGCGCTTCCGCGCCTGGCTGGAACGCTCCGGCAATCTGGACGCCTATCTGGCAAGGCTGGAGGGGAACTTCAACCCCTGCACCCTGCCCGGCTTGATGTGCCGCTCGCTGCTCTCGGTAAACTGGGACGGATTCATCTACGATTGCGACTTCAACCTGGCGGCCGGACTTCATCATGGCAACCGGCAGATTCATATCGCCCAACTTTCCCAACTCCCCGCGGCAGGCACCCCCATTCCGGTGGGCGACCATTGTTTTGCCTGCACGGCCGGCTCGGGCTTTACGTGAGGCGGCAGCATCACGGCCCTGGACGGGCCGTAAACGACACCGTCATTTACTGTCGGCATCCTCCGTAACCACATCCGTGAATCCCTTAAGAGGCTGCCGGGGATTCTCCAGGGCGGCCCTGACCGGCTCCCTGGCAGGGTCCTGCTGCCAGCCGGGCGTGACGAAGGTTGGTTTCACGGGAATGACGAATTCCTGGCTGTAGGTCTGGATGCCAGAGGCCTCAAAAACGATGATGCGGTAACGGAGCGATGCCGCGCCCGGTTCCAGCGCCGGCAGGGTCGCGACGTAGGTAAACTGGCTTCCCGGCGCCTTGGCCATCGGCACAGAGGCGTAGCCCCCCTTGTCCAGCGAGCGAAACCGGCACCTTACGGACTGCACCGTTTCCCGGCTGATGATGGCCTTGATGACGGTGCGTTTGCCGGGCACCACATAGCTGTAAGGATCATGGCTGATATGGGTGCTGTCCGGCGTTTCCATGTTCTCTTCACCATGTCGTGCCGTTTCAGGCGCCAAAGGTGCGGGCTGGCCGGGGGCTGCAGCCCCTGAGACCTCACTCGGCGTCTCCTGGCTCGTTGTTTCCGCCTTTTTTCTTTCCTTGCGCTTCCTGGTTTCCACCTTCTTCGGCTTCTTCTTCTCCACCTTTTTCTTCTCCACCTTCTTGAGTTCCCTCAAGGGTATCTCGTAGTCGTTCTCCCCGGCAGCGGAAACCGATTGAACCGGCACAGCCATAACCAGCAGGACAATGGCAATCAGCCACCTTGAAACCATACTCATACACCACCTCTTTCCACTTTGCTGTAAAACCTCGTCAGGATAGCTCAAACATCCGCAATATTAAAAACAAAAATTTCAAAAATATTCCGTATGCGCCGACTGCAGCCAACGGCCCCCCGGACAGGCTTTGGAAAACCGCCGCCAAACTATTGACTATTGTTGTTATGACAACTATTATCATGACATGATATCGGGGAGGTTGCCATGGATCAGACACTCGACAATAGCCTGGGCTTCATCATTGCCAGGACCTCGATGCGCTATAAGAATGAATTGGGGAGACGCCTCAAACCATACGACGTGACGCCTGAGCAGTGGGTCGCGCTCCACCGGCTCATGGAACAGGACGGCCTGACCCAGAGGGAGTTGGCGGACCTGATCTTCAAGGATCAGCCCACCATCACGC
Organism: Oryzomonas sp.; assembly: GCA_031292255.1. Classification (GTDB taxonomy): domain Bacteria; phylum Desulfobacterota; class Desulfuromonadia; order Geobacterales; family Pseudopelobacteraceae; genus Oryzomonas. Next base: position 22,972 of record JARLHN010000028.1, read on the forward strand.
GCATCCTCGACAAACTGGAACGGAAGCAGTTGATCAGACGGAGCGACAGTCCGTCAGACAGGCGCTCCTTCTGCGTCCAACTGACCGGCCAGGGGAGACGACTGCTGGAGCAGCTCATGGTCATCAGTCAACAGGTGTGCGAAGATGCATGCCAAAGGGTAACCGACCGGGAACTGGCAGCGCTCAAGGCCACCCTCGACAAGATCTGGAGCAATCTTGCCTAACGAAGAAACGGCCACCGTCCATTCGGGCAGCGCGCGACCGACTTGTCGGCCGTGGCTCTCTTCACGGTGCTGCCGATTTGCCGCAGGCGCGGCAACCCCTCGAACAGGGCCACCATCTGTTGGCCCGCATAGCCGGATTTCAGGACTCGTTCATGGCTGTTACCGTGATTTTTGGCTTAGCACTTCTGCCCGCATGGTTCATGCGAATAAAAGGAGACCATCATGCATAAAAAAATCCTGCTCGCCTATGACGGCACAGAGGAAGGCCGGGTGGCCCTGCTCGAATGCGCGGACATCGCGCACCTGCTCCATGCGGAGACCCACCTGCTGGCGGTCATGCGCATGCCGTCGGGTATCTTTCTCGCTGAAGGGTTTATCCCGGATACGGTGATGGAGGAAGAACGGCAGCACATCCAGAATACCATCGATAACGGGGTTGCCCTTTTGCGCGAAGGCGGGCATAGCGCTCAGGGGCACCTGGCCTACGGGGAACCGGTGGAGGAGATCTGTCGCCTGGCAGCCGCATTGAAGGTGGACCTGATCGTGCTGGGACATCGGAAGCAGACATCGTTTGCCTCCCGCTGGTGGAAGGGTTCCGTCGGCATATCGCTTTTGGAACGGGCTCCCTGCAGTATCCTGGTGGCGGTCGGCTGTTAGTGACCCGTGCCCGGCAACCAGCGAAGGAGGATCAAACCCCCTACGACCACGCCGCAGGCCGATACCGCGGGCCATCCGCCCCACGCATAGCCGGCGCTTGCAAGGGTGGACCCCAAGGCGCCTCCGATGAAGTACGCAGTAAGGTACACCGTGGTTACCCTGCTGCGGGCATCGGAATTGCCGCGGTAGATTACCCCCTGGTTCGTGATGTGAAGTCCCTGTACCCCGATGTCGAGGAGGATCACTCCGGCGATCATCGCAGCCAGACTGTGCCCGCCGAGCCAGATCAACCCGTATGATGCGGTTATCGCCGTCCCGAAGAGGCCTGTGGCGAAACGGCTTCTGCCCCTATCCGCCAGACGTCCGGCACCCGAGGCGGAAAAAGCCCCGGCAGCCCCGGCCAGTCCGAAGAGGCCGATCCTGCTTTCACTGAAGCTATAAGGCGGCGCGCTGAGTACGAACGACAGCCCGGTCCAGAACAGGCTGAAGGCGGCAAAGGCAAGGGCACCGTAAAGTGAACGCTCGCGCAGTGTCGCGTCTTCGAGCGCCATGCGGCCGGTCGAACGCAGAAGCTGCAGATACGGGGTATGGGGCCGGTGCGGGTCGGGTGGCAGCATCTTTCCCAACAGGGCGATCAGGATCGTCATGGCGATGAATGCGAAGATATAGACGGCACGCCAACCGGCAACCCCGGCAATAAGTCCCGATACCGTCCGCGCCAGCAGGATTCCGAGAAGGAGACCGCTCATGACGGTGCCGACGACCCGCCCGCGCGTCGCATCGGGCGCCAGGGAGGCCGCAAAGGGAACGAGCACCTGGACCGCGCACGATGAAAGGCCGACCATCATCAACGCGATACCGAACAGATGGTATGACGGGCTGCAGGAGGCGGCCAAAAGCGCAACCGCAGTCAAGGCGCAGAGGCATATGGTAAGCCGGCGCCTGTTGAGCGTATCGCCCAGGGGTACGAGGAAGGCAAGGCCGCAGGCGTATCCGATCTGCGTCACGGTCACGAGCAGCCCGGCCTTGGCGGTCGAGACCTGAAATTCCGCCGCAATGCTGGCCAAGAGCGGCTGGCTGTAATAGAGATTGGCAACGACGCCGCCACAGGTGACGGCAAAGATCAATGTGAGAATTCCCGACAACCTTTTTCCTCCTCCCGTTTTTCCCTCCCGGCACGCCCTCTTCGGGCGTCCCCTCTTTATATCGCTTCAAAACGAAGAAAGCCACCCGAAAGGGCGGCGTTAGTGACTATCGACAGCCTTGTTCAAAATACCTGTATCAGCTCATTGCGATGGTAATCTTCGCTTCCAGTTCTTTGAGTTGGAATGGCTTCTGGATAAAACAGACAGGTTTTTCCTGTTTGAACTGTTCGGCTACGGCCTGTTCACTGTAGCCGCTGCTGAGAATAACCCTCACGTCCGGCCTGATTTTTTTGAGTTCGAAAAATGCCGAGACACCGTCCATATTTGGCATCGCAAGATCGAGAATAACGAGATCAATACCGTCTGCATGCCGGCGATAGAGTTCCAGGGCTTCGATGCCGTCGCCGGCTTCAATGGCCTCAAATCCAAAATGCCGAACATATTCTGCGGCCAGTGCACGAACAGATTCTTCATCATCGACGACAAGGATTTTCCCCTTATGCTCCACCGAATGTCCGGCTCCAGGCAAAGGACTATCGATTGCCACGACCGGTTGAGTTATTGAACTCTCAATGGCGGGGAGCAGAATACGGAAGGTCGTCCCTTCTCCCACGCTACTTTCCAGCAGGATAATCCCCAAATGGGTCCTGACGATCCCCTGTGTTGCCGCCATACCCAATCCGCGTCCGGTGAATTTGGTTGTGAAGAATGGCTCGAACAGGCGTCGTTGCGTCTCAACATCCATGCCACAGCCGTTATCCGACACCTCAATAAAAACATATTTGCCTGGAGGGGGTTTCTCTTCAAGGAGGCTTTTCCGGATACAGCGATCATCACAGGTCATTACGCCGGTAGTTAAAACCACGACCCCTTTGCTTGCCCCCAATGCTTCGACGGCATTGGTGATCAGGTTCATCACCACCTGCTGGATTTGGCCGGGATCGGCCATAATCGGGGGAAGGGCACTCTCCGCATCGGCTGCGAAGGAGACATTGCGTGGGACGACTGCCTTGAAGAGATCTATGTTGTCCCTGACGATCTCGTTTAGGTCAATCTCTTTCAACTCGAAGAGTCCTTTGCCCGAATAGGCAAGCATCTGACGGGTCAGGTCGGAAGCCCGGCGGCTTGCCAGCATGGACTGTTCGATATTAGTTCTGACCGGAGAGGATTGAGGCAAGCGCATCAGCGCCAAATCGAGGTTACCGAGGATTGCGGTGAGAAGATTGTTGAAGTCATGGGCGATCCCGCCGGCAAGAACGCCCAGGCTTTCGAGCTTCTGCGCATGCAAGAGTTTGCGCTCCAATTCGACGCGTTCATCCTCGGCCCGTTTTTGATCGGAAATATCACGGCCGACACCGATATAGAGGAGAGTCCCATTGTTGTCAACATAGGACGTTCCATTAGCCGTGAACGTACGCCATGATCCGTCAACATGCCGGATGCGATAGGGGGGGCTGGTTCCGCTCACCCCTGATGTCAAGACCTTGATAAAATATTCGGTGCAAAGCGGCGCATCATCCGGATGCACGAGAGGTTTGAAATTGTGTCCGATGACATTGCCGGCAGGATATCCGAAATGCTTCTCCCAGGATGGAGAGACAAATTGGAGGACGCCTTCAGCGTTGAGTACAAAGATGACGTCGAACGAACTTTCCACAAACGTCCTGAACTTCTCTTCGCTGGCCTTCAATGCCGCTTCAGACCGTTTGCGCCCGGTGATGTCATGGTAAATGGAGCTGATGAGAGAACGGCCCGAAATGGTGACATATTGGAGGTGAACCTCAACATTTCTCGGTTCGCCCTGTTTAGTGACGTGGATCGTTTCAAAGGCGGCAGTGCCGGTTTCAATGAGGCTTCGCGCCCGTTCCTGAATCATGGGCAACTCCTCAAGGGGATCCAGGTCCTGAATCGTTAAACGGGCAAATTCTTCCCGCGTGTATCCCAGGTCCCGGCAGGCTGCATCATTGAAATGATGCAACTCGAAGGTATTCGGATCAACAAGGACAATCCCGTCCGGCGACTGCTCAAATAGGACGCGGTAGCGCTCTTCGCTTTCCCTGAGGGCCTCGGAGGTCCGGATGTGGGTGGTCACATCCAGAAAGGCCGCCACGGCGCCCCGAACACTTCCCTGCCCATCCTTCAAAGGAATTGCATTCCCCAAAAGGGTTACTCGGGTGCCATCGCCGAAAAGTATTTCCTGCTGATACTCCTGTATATACTCGCCACGGAGTGCGCGGTGTAGAGGAAGCTCCCGAGGAGGCATTTCAACGCCATCATGAAGAATGACGTAATGGTTCGGCCCGCTGTCATCCGCCGCTCGTTTCGAAAAGTTGCCCCCCATGGGGATACGCAGCAGCTCGCAGGCCGAGCGGTTCCCGGTGATCAGTCGCCCATCGGTGTCCTGTGCGATGAGAATAAGCGCCGGAACAGACGCCATGATGGCGTCGAGTTCATTGGCACGTTCTTTTTCCCTGGCTTCGCTCTCCCGAAGCGAATCCTCAAACCTTTTACGCTCGGTAACGTCTACCATCAACGTGAGGAGGCAATTGAGGGTCCCGTCTTCATTGCGGACACAGCCGACGGACAGTTCGGCGACAATTATCGACCCGTCTTTGCGGACAAAACGCTTGGTGAGGGAATAATCATCGATAGTGCCGGCTACAAGCTGGTCGAATTTCTCGATGTTCTCATGAAGGTCATCAGGGTAGGACAGTTCCTCCCAGGTCATCTTTTTCAGTTCATCCCAGTCATAGCCGAAAATCCGGCACCATTTGTCGTTTACCATATTCCAGGTTTTATCGGGGTTTGAAATAGCCATCCCAACTATCTGGCGTTCAAAAAAAAGCCGCATCCGTTCGTCATTCGCACGGAGAGACGCTTTCGCCGCAATGTTCCGTTTCCACCCCAGGAATGCGACCCAGCCGGCAATAATGGAGGTGAAAGCAAAGAGCCCCAGGAAGATGCAGGTATTTGCAATCTCCGCGTGCCACTCGGCCAGAAAGTCTTGCCTGCTCTTGGCAAGGGACCACCAGGAAAGACCAATAATGACCAGATTGAACCCCAATATTCCGGCCATAATGGTTGCCAAAACTTTATTCGTCATTCGCGAATCTTTTGAATTTACCACATTTCTTCCCCTAACCGGGCCGGCCGCACCAAAAGATTAAAATACACAAAAAATAAATGGGCCGCCATTAAATTAATGCGGCCCATCGTATCGTGTTTCATACATGAACTCTGGCCTCAATTCAATGGTGCCTGCGGACGCTCATGGCAGGCTTATGACGATAAGCACGACCAGGGTGATCAAGGTGTAGAGGATGTAGAGGTTCAATTGCCCGTTCTGTAGTCTCCTGATGGGCAGGAACTTCTCATGGATCAGGGCGAAAAGGGGCAGGTATATCTGTTCGAGGACGGTTTCCGGCACATGGCATTCAAAATGGGCATCAGCGGGGAATGGCCCGGATATCTGTGGCATGTGCCGTTTGGGACGCAAAATAACGGCTGAGAGGTTCACCAGCATATCGGCAAAGGAAGACGCAGTGTATTGTATTCTGCTGCTTGGTTCCAGATAGCCGCACCCCCATGTGCCGGTGGTGGTGAAGGTCGCTGCTTTCACCCGGTCCCGGTACCAGAAGAGCACGCATAACGTCACGGCAAGCAGGACGACGGCAAGGATGGAAATCCAGGCCAAGGGAGCGACTGCCACCAGGGATATGGACTCGGGCGAGCGTGGCAACCAAGCGTTTACGACCGATTCCAAAAGAGGGGCAACCGCCACAGGCGCCACACCGATGGCAATGCAGACAAAAGCCAAAATCATCATGGGGAGCCGCATTGTCCACGTTGCCTCATGGATGGATGCCGGGAGTGGCGAGCGGGATGATCCGAGAAAAACTACGCCGACCACCTTGACGAAACAAGCGACTGCCAAGCCGCCTATCAAGGCCAGGGCCGGTGCTGCGAGGGCGGTACCGATGACTCCTGCACCGCTGCCGGAAATGGTTCCGTTGAAGAATCCGAGGTAGATCAGGAACTCACTGACGAAACCATTGAGCGGCGGCAGTCCGCAAATTGCCGCGGCGCCGATAATGAACGAAACAGCAGTCCAAGGCAGTGGACGCAGCAGCCCTCCCATACGGTCTATTTCCCTGGTTGCAACCGCATGAATGACGGAACCGGCGCCAAGAAAAAGAAGCGCTTTAAAGGTGGCATGGTTCAGCACATGCAGGAGTGCACCGGCCAAGCCCAGAAGAATAAGCAGTGATGAACCGGAAGCAGCACCGATCAGCGCCGTGCCGATCCCCATGGCGATAATGCCGATGTTTTCGATGCTGTGATAGGCCAACAGGCGCTTGAGATCATGCTGCCCCAATGCAAAGAGCACACCGACGATCCCCGATACCATGCCGAGGACAATAATGACCATACCCCACCAAAGCGGTATCCCGGTAAAAAACGACAACGTGCGCAGCAGACCGTAGATGCCGATTTTGAGCACTGTGCCGGACATGATTCCGGATACGTGGCTGGGGGCATTGGCGTGAGCAGACGGCAGCCAGATATGAAGCGGCATGAGGCCGGCTTTGAAACCAAAGCCGAACAGGGCAACCCAGAATATAACGGTAGCCAGCGGCGCCGTGGCCGTAAGCGTGCCGGCACCTGGAAAAACGAAAGCGCCGGAGAGGCTTTTCAACAAGGCAAACAGGGCGAACAGGGCCAGGGTTCCCGTATGGGTGCAAATCATGTAAAGCGTGCCGGCGTCGCGCACTTCGGGTGTGTGGTCATCGGTGGTGATAGTGAAGTAGGCGGCAAGCGCCATTATCTCCCAGGCCAGCAGAAACAAGCCGGCCGAACGCGCCATGATGACGAAGAGCAGGGATGATGTCAGCAGTCCGAAAAAAAACGTGAGTTTGCGAACCGTGCGGGGATTGCTCGTTGCGGGCCAGTAGTCAAGGGCATAGATGCTGCAGCATGCGGCAATAATGAGGATCGGCAGGGCGAAAAAGGCGGTGAGCGGATCGACTCCGCATTCAGCGGGGCCGAATGGGAACGGCCATGCCAACTGATAGGTAACCTGTTGGCGCCAGAGTAGCGTCATAACGGCACCAACAAGCCCTCCCGCCGACGCCACAACGATTGCCAGCGTTGCGAATCGCTGACCAAAAGTCGGGTTCATAAAGCGCAACAGGAGCGGCACGCCGGAAAAAGCGGCTGTTAATGACGCTCCGATGAGGAGAATGGCAGGGATGCTTGCCGTTAGGTCGCCGGTCATGAGGCGGCGCTCCCGATATCATGTTCTATTTCAAGAATGACACTCATGATCGCATCGGCATCACATTTCTTGCCGAGGATATCCCGCAGACGTTGATCTCGCAAGCAATAAGCCAGTTTCGAGAGCATATGCAGATGCATCCTGATGGTCGGCGAGATGATGGTAAACAGCGTCTGTACCGGCTTACCATCCAATGCCCCAAAATCAACCGGCTGCGAGAGGAAGCAGAGGGCGATCTTAGGGACGGGCAAATGCACCAGGATCGGATTACGCACATGAGGAATGGCGATACCATCGCCGACCGCAGTTGTTCCCATCGCCTCGCGTGCCAGCAGCACCTGAAGGATGAACTCGGGATCTATTTCCGGCGGCAAGTCCAGGACTGCCACGACATTTTTCAGCACGGCTTCTTTGTCATTACCCGCAAAACCACAATGGATGCCGCCGGCTTGCAGCGCCTGGCTCAAGGTCGGCAACTGACGATTATCCGCATCGGGCATCTTGTACAGAGCCGGATTAACCTTTATTCCGCGCTCCGTTGCCCATTCCAGCAAGTCCACCGGATTTATCTGGTAATCTCCCTGGATAAATTCTGCGGGCAAATTGTCTTTTTTGATCCAGCGCACGACAGTCTTTTCATCGACATTCAAAGCCTGTGCGGCCTCGGACGGTTCAAGCAGCATTGATTTATCCTTTAGGGTACCCGGAAGTTTCCTCGATGCCGAGTTGTAAACAGAGTGCCTTCTCCACCTGGCTCATGAGTGACTTACTGATAAAGCCGAGTCGCTCACCAATCACATTGGTCTTGTCGATGGTAATCAGGATGTGGGAGCTGATCTTGGCATCTTTTCCCAATCCACTACCCGAAGCCGGCAAGAGCGTCTCAAAGTCGTAAATCTTTTCCAGACTGGTAAAACTCAAAGGAATAATGGTCACGACCGGAGAATACTCGTTGCTGATATTATTGCTCACTACGAGGCATGGGCAAACCTCCGGTTCATGTGTATCGGCATGGGGCAGACTGACTGCATAGATACCGGCGCGCTTAAACATCCCGTTTCTCCGTTACCGCCGCTTCGAATTTTTTAAGCACCTCTTTTGTATTTTCGGCTGTGGATGTGTACCCTTCAATCAGCCCTTTGTACGACTTTTTTTTCACCTCATCAAGTTTTTCCCTGGCCGCTTCCTCCAGGAACTGGCTCAATCCCCGCTGCCCATACAGAGCCTTTATATCGTCCACGATCGGAGTTGGTAATGTGATGTTCAATCGCGTAGTCGGCATTGCGGCACTCTCCCTTGCATGTTTATGTGTCGTGTGTCGTGTGTACGTCTCATAATTCTATTGACGTGTGAATATTTATAACATATATTTTTGACAGGTGTTATAAATTTTTATAACGTGTATCAATTTCATGCCTCCCCCCATATCGCGTAGCAGAGGCGATATGATGTGGGGGAGCAGGGGTGGGGCATTTGTGTTTTTTCCCGCTGATCCGACGACATGCCTTCTAGTCGCAGCTACAATCATAGCTTTCTCGGGAGTACCGGGGCTTCTGCTGAACCGCCCTGCTTTAGGCCAACTGATTGCCGCTTTATGTATTGTTGCCGCATCCATTCTTGGTGAATTAGGCGTAATTGCCCTTTTGAGCGGTTCCCCCGCCTCTACCTGCCGGATTGACTGGCCATTGCCGTTCGGACCGGCTCTCTTGTCCGTCGATCTTCTCTCAACGTTGTTTCTCCTTCCTCTCTTCCTGGTTGCCGGATGTGCATCGATATATTCAGTCGCCTACTGGCCTGCGAGAGAAAAGGCCGGGGCCGGAAAACTCACGCTGTTTCTCGGGCTCTTTGCCGCAGCAATGGTCGTTGTGGTCATGGCCCGCCATGGCGTACTGTTTCTCATGGCCTGGGAGGTCATGGCACTATCTGCTTATTTTCTGTTGACGACCGAGCAACAGAGTTCCGAAGTGCAGCGGTCCGGGACCGTTTATCTCATTGCCACCCATACCGGCACCATGGCACTGTTTGTCATGTTTTCACTCCTGCGCGGGACAAGCGGCACATTCGTGTTTCCTTTATCACATTCCATTTCTCAAGCCGCACCGGCTGCATCAATAATTATCGTAACCGCGTTGATCGGCTTTGGCGGCAAGGCCGGTCTCATGCCTCTGCACTTCTGGCTGCCCGGAGCCCACGCCAATGCCCCCAGCCATGTTTCAGCCATGATGTCCGGCTTGATGCTGAAGATGGGTATCTATGGCATCCTTCGGACATTGTCGTTTTTTGATGTTCTGCCGGACTGGCTTGGCTGGCTTATCCTCCTGATCGGCACCTGGTCGGCAATAATCGGCATTGCCCTTGCCGCCGCGCAACGCGATTTGAAACGCCTCCTGGCTTATAGCAGTATCGAGAATGTCGGCATTATTTTCATCGGTATCGGATTGGGACTTGTCGGGCAGCGGACGAACAATCCATATCTCGTTATTTGCGGTTTCTTCGGAGCTTTCATCCACATTATCAATCATGGTATGTTCAAATCGCTTCTCTTTCTCGGAAGCGGAGTGCTGATCCATGGCACAGGAACCCGTGAGATAGACCGAATGGGGGGCCTTGCCCGGCGCATGCCGGTAACGTCTCCTCTTTTTCTGGTTGGCTCCATTGCCATCTGCGGGCTGCCGCCGCTCAATGGTTTTGTAGGTGAACTGTTTCTCTACGTCGGCGCCATTACGGATGGAATCGTCGATCCATTGCCTCTGGCGGCCTTGATAGCACCGGTGTTGGCATTGGTCGGCGGATTGGCGGTCATTTCCTTCGTGAAACTCTATGGGATCATCTTTCTCGGCACTCCCCGTTCAGAGGCGGCCTCTCACAGCCATGATGCCACGGCGGCCATGACCGGCCCGATGATCCTGTTGACCGTAGGCTGCCTGGTTACCGGCTTGGCGCCTGTGCTGCTGGTGAGACTTGTTACCCCTGTTGTCATTTTTTTCACCGGCCTGGCCTTTCCTGACATAGTTCGGGTAACCAGTCAGGTTCCTCTTGTGCCGCTCACGATCGTTAATATCATGCTCATTTTTCTGGCCCTTGTGATTGGAGTCGCATACCTGCTGAGGCTGCGAACATCGCCGCGCTCTCTCGGGGCCACATGGAGATGCGGCTATCTTGAACCAACGTCCAGAATGCAATATACCGGCACATCATTCAGTGAAATGGCAGTGGGCCTATTAGGGACAATCGTTTCTCCCAGCATCCGGAGACCCGGACTTGCCACACCAATCCCTACCGCTCAAGCACGCTTTGATTATACGGTGACCGAAACAGTGCTTGACCGGATTCTGACTCCAACCCTTCAATGGGTAGGCCTGGCCTTTTCCCATCTCAGAAAGGTGCAAAACGGCCAGCTTCATATCTATATACTGTATATCTTTGCCACGTTGTTTATCCTTATGGTCTGGCCTCTTTGATGTGTATTGAAAGGCTTTCGTCTTCTTTGAGGATGGCATTTTATGACTGATATCATCATCCATTGCGCAGTGGCGTTGCTCTTTCCACCCCTTCTGCTCGGGGTAATCGGCAAGACGAAAGCAGCATTTGCCGGACGGGTTGGGGCACCATATTTCCAACCCTATTACGACCTGATCAAACTATTCCGCAAGGGATCGGTTTTCAGTGAAACTACCACCTGGGTCTTTCGTGCCGGCCCTGTGGTGACACTTTCGGCAACACTCATCGCCGTCCTGTTGATACCGCTGGGGCGCCATGCCGCGCCACTATCTTTCAGTGGAGATCTTATCCTGTTTGCGTACCTTTTCGGTCTGTCACGGTTCTTCACCACCTTAGCCGCACTTGATACCGGCTCAAGCTTTGAAGGAATGGGAGCAGCCCGAGAGGCAACTTTTTCCTGTCTTGCCGAACCGACGCTTTTTTTTGCACTGATCACCCTGGCCCGTATGAGCAAGTCACTCACCCTGTCAACAATCCTGACCCACCCCACTCTTGCGACATGGCTTGCCGCCGGATCCAGCATGCTGCTTCTGTCAGGGGCGCTCTTCATCATCCTGTTGGCGGAAAACTGCCGCATCCCCTTCGATGACCCGAACACCCACCTGGAATTAACCATGATCCACGAGGTCATGGTTCTGGATCACAGCGGACCGGCATTAGGGATCATCCTCTATGGAGCGGCACTTAAACTCTTTGTTCTCGGAGCAATTTTCGTCAATGTTGCCCTCCCCGTCGCAACCGGAGATCCCCTGACGGACTGGGCGATTTTCATTGTCGCCATGCTTGCACTGGCAATGGCAATCGGCATTGTCGAATCGGTCATGGCCAGGCTGAGGCTGGTGCGCATCCCGCAACTCCTGATCGGGGCCACCATCCTGTCGGCATTTGCCATGTTGCTGGTGTTGAGGTAACCCTATGAACTCATTCGCAGATCAACTGTTAGTACTGGTGATGCTGATCAATCTGGTCATGCTCGGGACAAGCCGGCTTAACTTTTCCATTCGCGCCGTAGCTGTCCAAGGGGTCATCCTCGGTATTTTGCCTGGGCTGATTCACCCCTTTTCCGGCCATCTGGCCGGCATCACCATAGGGATCATCCTGGCCAAGGGGGTTGTCATTCCTTACCTGATCAGTGATGCCGTCCATAAGGCCCATATCAAACGAGAAGTGGAGCCATACATCGGCTACGTGCCGACGCTGCTCCTCGGCGCCGTATTCACGGCCATTTCGTTCGCTTTTGCAGAAAAACTGCCGCTCGCTCCCGAGCATAAAGACTTGCTCTTTGTCCCGGCCTCCATCGCCACCCTATTGACCGGCTTTCTGCTCCTCACGACGCGGCGCAAGGCCATATCCCAAGTCATCGGCTACCTGGTGATGGAAAACGGGATTTTCATTTTCGGCATGCTTTTGACTGAAGCGATGCCGGTCATGGTAGAAGCCGGTGCGCTGCTTGATCTTCTGGTGGGGATATTTGTCATGGGAATTGTCATCAACCATATCAGCCGGGAGTTTTCGTCTATCGACACATCCCGCCTGAGGACCCTCAAGGAGGAGTAGCAGCATGTTGTATGCCCTTGTTCTGCTGCCCCTGGTTGGGGCTTTGTTCGCCTTGATCATTCCGGACAACAGATTGCGTCCCCTGATCCTCCCGGTGATCGCTACGATCCATATCGTACTGACGTCCTTTCTGTTGGGGCATGCGCCGCCGCCATCCCACGGAGGGTGGATATGGCTCGACCCCCTGGGCAAGGTAGTGCTTTTATGCATCAGTCTGCTGTTCGCGGTCTGCGCTTTCTATGCGGTCGGCTACCTGTCCTACCGCCAGGAGCGTCCCAACCGGGTTCTCTGCATGGGACTGCTGGTCTGCCTGTCGGCCATGGGGATGGTGACCATGGCCCAGCATCTGGGCCTCCTCTGGGTGGCTTTGGAGACGACCACCGTCTCGATGGCGCCGCTTATCTACTTCAATCAAAATGCGCGTTCCATCGAGGCGACCTGGAAGTATCTCCTTATCTGCTCCGTGGGCATCGGCCTGGCGCTCCTGGGACTCCTCTTCCTCGCCTATTCAACCTATGTGGCCCATCATGAGGCAACCCTCCTCCTGGGGCCGCTGATGGTGTCCGCTCGTGGGCTGAATCCCGCATGGCTGCACGCTGCCGCCATATTCCTGCTGGTCGGTTATGGTTCAAAAATGGGGCTTGCGCCCTTGCATACGTGGAAACCCGATGCCTACGGTGAAGCGCCGGGATTGGTGGGGGCACTGCTTGCCGGCGGTTTGGTCAACTGTGCTTTCCTGTCGATCATAAGGGTTTACCAGATCTGCCTGGCTTCCGGCACCGAGATCCGTTTTTTTCAACAGGCAATGCTGGGCATGGGATTGCTTTCCATGGCCTTTGCCGCCGTTTTCATGGCCCGGCAGGCCGATTTCAAGAGGATGCTGGCCTATTCGAGCGTAGAGCACGTCGGTATCCTCGCCATTGGCCTCGGTCTCGGCAAGGGCGCGTTGTACGGAGCGCTCTTTCACCTTCTGAATAACGGACTGACCAAGGGGGTACTGTTCCTTTCATCCGGCAACATTCACCGATCATATTCAAATAAAACGACAGACGTGGTCAAGGGGGCACTAACGCGCCTACCATGGTCAGGCGGGCTCTTTCTGGCCGGATTCATAGCCATCACCGGTTCTCCGCCATTCTCGCCGTTCATCAGCGAGTACACCATCGTCAGCAGCGCCTTTATTGATGGCCGACCTCTGGTGGGATGGTTGTTCCTGATTTTTTTGGTGATTATTTTCATCGGCATGGCACTTACGGTGTTGCCCATGGTCATGGGAGCTCCACCGGTCAATATCGAACCGACGGGTTACCGGGATCGTCTGCTGACTGTGGGGCCTCCGCTCTTCATGTTGACGATAATCCTGGTGTTGGGACTGTGGCCGCCGGCATTTCTGGTCACGCTGCTCAAAGACGGCGCCGCCATGCTGGGGGTGAAACCGTGAGCAGCAATCTCCGCACCATATATAATGGTTCCGCACTTCCAATGACGGACATTACCGTCGTCGACTCCAGCCGGTTTTTGCAGAGCATTCTCGACGCTGCCGATCGGGGATGGCGCATTGTTTCGTACTTTGGAATTCCAGCCCAAACCGTTGTGCAACTGATCTGCGTTCTCGCCAATAAAGCCGAAGGCCAGCTCGCCGTGACCCGCACGGAGACACGTGACGACCACTTCCCATCAATATCCTCCCTCTGTACGCAGGCACAATTGTTTGAGCGCGAGATTGCCGAACAGTGCGGCCTCGTCTTTGACGATCATCCCTGGTTCAAGCCTGTTCGTTTCCACCATTCATTCGTGCCTGAACGCGATGCCTGGAATCGTCCGGCAGACGAGCCAATCCGGGCGGGGGTCATGAATTACTTTCAGGTGGCCGGCGATGAAGTGCATGAAGTTGCCGTCGGCCCGGTCCATGCCGGCATCATCGAACCGGGACATTTCCGCTTCCAGTGCCACGGCGAAGAGGTCTTTCACCTGGAGATATCGCTCGGCTATCAGCACCGGGGGATCGAATCAGACCTTATTGGCGGCCCTCACAAGCGTACGCTTCAGGTTATGGAAACAGCCGCGGGAGATACCACTATCGGACATGGCCAGGCTTACTGCATGGTCATGGAAGCGTTAGGCGGGATCAAAGTGCCACCCCGGGCTGAAGTTTTGCGCGGTATTGCGCTCGAACTGGAACGACTGGCAAACCATACCGGCGATCTGGGGGCAATAGCCGGCGATGTCGGCTACCTTCCAACCTCGTCCTTCTGTGGCCGCCTCAGGGGAGAATTTCTCAACATGACCGCTGTCCTCTGCGGCAGCCGGTTTGGACGGGGTTTTCTCACCCCGGGCGGGACAATCTTCGATCTCACGCACGGCCATTGCGACGATTTACGCAAGCGCTTGACCGAGGCGCGACGTGACCTGACCAATGCCGTTGAACTTCTGTGGAACACACCCTCAGTCATGGGACGCTTGGAGGGGACCGGCCAACTGACACATGAACTGGGACTTGAACTCGGGCTGGTCGGACCTGCTGCCCGGGCCTGTGGAATCAAGCGGGATGTGCGCCAAGACTATCCCTTCGGCATCTTCCGTATGACCCATCTGCCGGTCGCCACCTCATTCCACGGTGATGTCTGCGCACGGACCATGATCAGATGGCAGGAAGCCCAGAAATCAATGGATTTTATCGAGGAGCAGTTACGTCAGCTCCCCGGTGGAGGACATCGTGTCGAAACATTGCCGTGCGCGGGCCGGCATCTTGCCGTTGCCCTTACCGAGGGGTGGCGAGGCGAGATCTGTCACGTTGCGGTTACCGATGAGGCGGGTCAATTTGACCGTTACAAGATTGTCGACCCCTCGTTCCACAACTGGCAAGGGCTCGCCATGGCACTGAGAGGACAACAGATTTCCGATTTCCCGCTCTGCAACAAGAGCTTCAACCTTTCCTATTGCGGGTTCGACCTGTAGGGTGACGAGAATATGGTAGGGGAAGACCGCGGGTACATCTCTTGTTGCTTTGGATGCCGGCGGGGACGATTACCCGCAAAAGGAAGTCTGATCTTGCGGGTTTTGGGGCAATTAAAGAGAATGCCGAAGGAAGTGCGTCATGATTAGAGCAATCGTTTCCCGCATCATGCAAGGGCATCGCACCATGCCGTATCCGGCTTCACCGCTGCAAATGCCGGAACGGTTCCGCGGTTACCCTGCCGCAGCTTCGCTTGCACGAGCCATCGAACATCTCAGTGATTCGACGCGATGTCCGTATGATGCCATTACCATGACAGATGGTGGGTGTTTGGATTTGGGGAAATGCCTCTTCTGTGCCGAGTGCCCGGCAGGAAACATCGAATTCACCTCGGATCATCGACTTGCCGTTACGCAGAGAGATCATTTGCTGGTGAAACCTGGGTCTGACCGCAAGCACGCACAACCACTTTCCAGCGACCTGCGCCGCATATTCGGACGGTCGCTCAAGTTCCGCGAGGTAAGTGCCGGTGGGTGCAACGCCTGCGAGGCCGACACCAATGTACTCACAACAATCGGCTGGGATCTGGGTCGCTTCGGCATCCAGTTCGTGGCGTCGCCTCGCCATGCGGACGGTCTCTGGGTAACCGGTCCGGTGACCGAGAATATGGTCAAGGCCCTTATTACGACATATGAGGCGATTCCAACACCCAAGATCGTTGTCGCTTCCGGCGCCTGTGCAATCAACGGCGGACCATACATCGATTCGCCCCGGGTATCCAACGGCGTGGATAGCATTATACCTGTTGATCTCTATATCCCGGGTTGTCCGCCCCATCCCGCGACCATTCTTGACGGGCTGCTTCGCATTCTCGACAAAATCAGATAAAATTATGGAAGAAATTGCAAAATCGAGGTTACATGTATTTATGCGTCAGGCCACTCAACCGACCAAGTACAACTGAGTGAATACGTGACTTTTATTCAAAAACCCTCTAATTTTATAAAATACACAAATGGATTGGCAGGTTATCAGCCGTGGTGAGGAGGCTCTCCAATAATTCCGGGCCTGTCAACCAGAAGGTGTAAATGGCTTTTCAGGTCGTTATATTTTTTGTATTGCCTCTCTCAGCGCTGATAATCTGTACGGTTTCTGGATAAATCCCGCCAAACCCTTGCCCATGAATTTCTGGGTGACCTCATATTCGCTGAATCCGCTGGACATAATTACCTTAACAACAGGCTTTAGTTGCCTGAGCTCTCTAAAGCATTGTTCTCCGTCCATGTGTGGCATCGTGAGATCAAGAATCACGAAGTCTATTTTATCCCGGTTTTCACGAAAGAGATCTACTCCCAACTGTCCATCAGTGGCGGTAATGACATCAAAACCCAACTCCCGCAACATTTCGCTGCCAATCCCGAGAACGGTTTCTTCGTCGTCCACCAAGAGCACGGTACCGCTTCCATGCCAATTTGGGTCAGGATGTGCGTTGCCGTTGAAGAGTTCTTGCGGCAAAGTGCTTGCCGGCAGGAGCACCTTAAAAGTTGTCCCTTTCCCAAGTTCACTGTAGACCTTTATTGCCCCTTTATGACCACGGACTATCCCCTGGACTGCCGCCATACCAAGTCCTCTGCCGGTGAACTTGGTGGTGAAGAATGGGTCGAACAATTTGGTCAGAGTTTCCTTGTCCATGCCGCAACCGGTGTCCGCGATCTCCAAATAGACATAAAGCCCTTCAGACAGGTCTTCCTTAAGCTGGACGTTCTGAAGGTATTGCTGGTCACAGTTGATGCACCCCGTCGAAATGGCAATGATACCGCTTTTATCACCAATTGCTTCGGAGGCGTTGATAACCAGATTCATGATTACCTGACGAAGCTGTGTAGTATCGGCTTTCACAGAAGGTAGCGGTTGATGCAGATTGAGCCTGAGTACCGCTTTCTTGGAAATCGACACTTCAAGCATATGTGTCATTTCTTCCACCATCAGGTTCATATCAATAGTTTCGACAATGAATTTGCCTTTACCTGAGTATGCCAGCATCTGACGGGCCAAATCGGCGGCTCGTGTGGATGCTTCAAGTACCCTGCACAGGTTTTCGGTAGCGGGTGACTCTTTGTTTATCCGCGTCAGGGCAAGATCGGCATTTCCTATGATGGACATAAGGATGTTATTGAAATCATGTGCTATCCCCCCGGCTAGTACACCGAGGCTTTCCAGCTTCTGGGTCTGCATCAACTGACGCTCAAATTCAAGGCGTTCATTTGCTGCCCGTTTGCGGTCCGTTATGTCTCGTACGACTTTTGAGACGCCGTTTACGGTGCCGTTTTGGTCTCTGATGGGAGATATGGTTACAGATACATCAAGTTTTCTGCCATCCTTGCGAACCCGGACCGTTTCAAAGTGTTCGACACTCTCCCCACGGGCAATGGTATTAAGAATATCCAGCTCTTCATTGAGGCGGTCATCAGGAAAAAGGGCCAGCAGTGTTTTACCAACCATCTCCTGTTCGGTATGACCAAACAGTTTCTCTGCCCCACGGTTCCAGCTAGTGACAATGCCATCCAAAGTTTTTGAAATGATGGCATCGTCAGAATGTTCTACGATAGCAGACAGACGGCTGATCTTTTCTTCAGCTATCTTTTGCACGGTAATATCCCGGTTGGACGCACGACGTCCAAGATAAACCGCTCCATCAAAAATTGGGCGGCACAGATGCTGAATCCAACGGATATCGCCACCTTTGGTAACAATCTGAAATTCAAGTGAATCAGAAGTGGTTGAGGATTGCAAGACGCTTGACTCCTGATGTTCGTCAAATGCTGACTTATGGTTGGTACGTATTATGCGTGCCAGTAATTCCGGCTCCGCTATAAACTCATCCGGGCTGTATCCGGTCATGTCAAAGCAGGACGGTGATACGTATTTCATTGTACCATCCGGGGCTATCCAGTATTCCCAGTCCTGGGTCCAATCGCAGACCATGCGTAATTTCTGCTCGCTGGCTTGCAATGATTCTTCGTCAAGTGAGCGACGACGAGAGGTCACGGTTATACCGATACTCCCAAGCAGCCACAGTATCAGATAGCCGCCAATGAGGTTTTTGTCAGTATTTTTTTGCAGCAAAATGCGTTTGGCAAGTGGCACCGAAATTGTGATGGCACCACGTATGTCACCGATATGGTACCCTTGATGCGCATGACATTTCAGGCACGTTCCATCGGTGACAAACATCGAAATCAGACGTAAATATGGTTTCCCCGAGATATTGGTAACCTCTGAGTGTTCCTTGTATTCCTTGCGTTCGAACGCTTCCAGACACTGTTTTTCCCATTTGTCGGGGGCATTTATTGGGTTCAGGGGTTTTAAGCTGGTAATCTTATTGATTATAGGGTCAGGTGAAGAGGAAAGAATTGATTCGAATACCATTCTGGTCATGTACGCTGGATTGACCAAGGTCAGTTGACGGTTGCCATTGGTGGTTATGTCACGGTTGAGAACGGTGAGATAGGGGTTTGGGGCCACTTTTTCGACAGGGACATAGACTCCACCCATTTTAGCCGCCCACGTCCGGTAAAACATATTGAGCCGGAAATAGTCTCTTGCCTCACTCTCTGCATCCTTAATGGTGTTGGCGTGATGAGTGTTTACGGTAAGTGCTGCCAGTAGACAGATGATGAAGGTCCAGAGGCTGCTCATCACTATGCCGTATCGCTTGAAAAACGGTTTAATCCTAATGTTTGACATCAAATCACCTCCAAAACTGGGGTGTCAATGATTCTGATCATATCTTCGGGCTTCTTGTCGTCCTTCATCAAAACGTCAAGCAGGCCGTCTGCGATCGCCATCGGCTTGCCCCTCCTGTGGGTTGGTTTTACCGAAAATGAAGTGGTTGCGTTTTTTGAGACAGGTGTGTAAGCAATGAACCAATCCATTTTGAAAGGAGAGGTTTCATGCAGCATCGCACCCGTTACAGCGCCGAATTCAAAGCCAAAGTTGCCCTGGCCGCCCTGTCGGGGTCCA
>JARLHN010000029.1 GCA_031292255.1 Oryzomonas sp.
CTGCTTGGAGAAGGCCCACGACCCGCCGATACCGAGTTCGCCGTTGGCGTTGTTGCCGCTCAGGTAGTCGACCCCGAACCACAGTTTGTCGGAAATCTCGGTCATGCTGCGATCCCAGGAAGCGAGGATACCGCTGTTGTTGTCGGTATTGCTGGGATTACCGGTGGTGGCCAAGGCGCGTGCCGCGCCATGGTAGCCACCGATGGAAAGACGGCCGATTACGGGACAGGTCCTGGCGACAAGGGCGTAGGCAAGGTTTTGACGGGTGGAGAGCACATCGCCAGGTTTTGAAGTCCCGTTTTCGGGCTTGTCGTAGATGCCCAGATTATAGACACCAACGGCAAAGGCCGGCATGCCCTTGAATCCGAGATCCTCGGGGGTGGCCAGTTTGGCATTGAAGTAGAAGGGATGATTATCGGCGGAGTTCTCATTCTGAAGGTTGCTGGTGAGGTAATCGAAGCCGACTTCCAACTTGAGGGATTCGAAAGGGAGCACGCCCACGAGAACGCCGGCATCGTACGAGCTGGCGCCCGCATCTCCTTTCGATGAGAACCGTTGCGTGCTGATTACGTTGAGGGTTACTTCCTTGAAACCTTTTGCATCTGTCGATGGTATCGCGATCTGCTCGGAAGGGATCGCCATTGCCGTACCACACGCCAGTGCCATTACCGCCATTGTTGCTGCCAATACTTTGCCAAGCTTCATCTTTCCTCTCCTTTTCATCGTTGATTTTGAACGGTGGTTGAATGAAATCAGCGTCAGTTTCATCGCGCACGTTCTGTAGAGTAAATATGTCATGGAATAAATTTATTGTCGGTTCTTCACCTCGCTTTGGCCGAAGAGGTAGCACAGAATGTGCCATATTATTTTTTTGCTTTTATGTCATATAGTTGTAACATATTAATGGTAAACTGGCCTCATTTACGCGATGAACAGCTTCTCAATTGCCCATTTATTAATCAATGCAATTTTGTTTTTTTGCTTAACATCCAATGATTCCATTACTTAACGCCATCTATGCTATTTTCTTGGCACTGTGCCATCATTTTATGCAGAGACTGAAACCATTTGACTTCCCTTGTTTTTTTCATGTAGGTTGACTCAATGCCAATTTCAAATCAAGGATAAAATCAAGGCGGCGAGGATTGAGGCGACGAAGCGTACAAAAGCAGTACGCAGAGGAGCCGAAGACGGGCCGACAAAGAATGGCGCCTTGATTTGGAATCGGAATAACCCATCGTTACACGGAGGTGCTCCCATGATACCTGTGGCAAAGGTCAACGAGGTTCCCAACTTCGGCAAAAAGGTTGTCTCCGCATCCGGCCGGGAGATCCTGCTGGTCAATATTAAAGGGGCTGTCTTTGCCTGCGAGAACGAATGCCCACACCAGGGGTCTCCTCTGAACGCGGCCATTGTCAAGGATGACTATATCGCCTGCCCCCGCCATGGATATCGCTTCAGCCTGGCCGACGGCAGGTGCACGGACCATCCCGAGTTCACTCTGAAAATATTTCCCGTCCAGATCAGTGGAAACGATATCCTCGTCGATCCGTCATAAACCTCTCCATGAATCACATCTTCATCATCCTGTTTGTCCTCTGCGCCGGCCTGCTTTCGTTGGCAACGGCCGGACATGCCCTGCTCCACAAGCGGGATTCCCGCTCGGCTCTGGGCTGGATGAGCATTTCCCTGACGCTGCCATTGCTCGGCCCGTTCCTTTACTGGTGCCTGGGTGTCAACCGTATCTCCCGTCGGGCGCGGAGCTGGCAGGAAAGCGGCCGCAGGCTCAGCGGAAGCGAACTGCATCCCTTCGAGGAATCACGCGGTACGGCAGCGGCACTTCCGCAGGCCGCGGCTCATCTGGTCGATCTGCGCGTACTGGGGGACCGGGTGGTTCAGACCAGGCTCCGGGGGGGAAACCGCATTACGCCCCTGGTTAACGGGGAAGAGGCCTATCCCGCCATGCTGGCGGCTATCAGACGGGCTGAAAACAGCATCAATCTGTGCAGCTACATTTTCGACGCCGACGGCATAGGCGCCGAATTCGTCACGCACTTAAATGACGCGGCTCGGCGCGGCGTCGAGGTTCGGGTCATCATCGACGCCCTGGGGGAAAAATACAGCCGCCGTTCACCCCGCACGGCACTGACAGATACAAAGGTGCGCCTGGTCCGTTATCTCCCCTTGAGACACGGCGCCTATATCAACCTGCGCAACCATCGCAAACTGCTGATAATCGACGGACGCGAGGCATTCACCGGCGGCATGAATATCCGCAGCCGCCACCAACCCTCCTCTACCGACATGGCAACCGCCATCCGCGACATGCACTTTGCCGTTCAAGGGCCGGTCGTGGCCGACCTGCAAAGGACTTTTCTGGAAGACTGGTATTTCGTGACCGGCGAACGGTTGGATGCGCCCGCCTTTTTCCCGGCCCTCGAACCCCGGGGCGGCGCGCTTGCCCGATCCATAAGCGACGGGCCGGACAAGGAATTCCGCAAACTTGAGCACATCATAATGGGGGCGCTTTCCTGTGCCAAAAGGTCCGTGCGCATCATGACCCCCTACTTCATCCCCGACCGCCCGATGATTGCAGCCCTGATCACCACCGCCCTGCGCGGCGTGGACGTGCGTATTATCCTGCCCGGCCTCAACAACCTCCCCTTTGTCCACTGGGCCACCCGGGGGCTGTTATGGGAACTCCTGGCGAACGGCATCAGGGTATTTTACCAGCCGCCGCCGTTCGCCCATACCAAACTGTTTCTGGTTGATGGCGTCTGGTCGCTGGTAGGTTCCGCCAATCTCGACCCCCGCAGCCTGCGCCTCAATTTCGAACTCAACCTGAGCGTCTTCGAGGAAGAGTTTGCCGCCGGACTCAGTCGGCACTTCGCACAGGCGTTCGAGGCGTCCCACGAGGTGACGCAGGAGGAACTTGACGGTCGCTCCCTGCCAACCAGGCTGAGGGATAATTGCGCACGGCTCTTTTCACCCTACCTTTAGCGTCCCGTGCGGTTAGTTCGTACTCGCAATTCCCGCGACTAACCGCACGGGACATGGGGCAGGATGAAGCCGCATTGAACAGAGCAAACAGCATTGACCGCGCATTCCACATAACCATTTAAATTAATTAATATTTGTCATTTCATTTGTATTCGTTGCAGCGGCTGTGATAAAAATAAAAAATTTAATGCCCGTATACTGCTTCAGTGTATTATTATAAGCGGATACTCTATTCTTACATCGGGAGTCAAGCATGAAAAAGGCGCTCATAACCGGCATCACCGGACAGGACGGCTCCTATCTGGCGGAACTTTTGCTGGGAAAAGGCTACGAGGTCCACGGCATGATCCGGCGTTCCTCCTCCTTCAACACCGGCCGCATCAACCATATTTACCGCGACCCGCACGAAAAGGATGTGCGCTTGTTCCTCCACTACGGCGACCTGAACGACGCCAGCTCCATCAACCTGTTGCTGCGCGACATCCGGCCGGACGAGATCTACAACCTGGGGGCCCAAAGCCATGTGCGCGTTTCCTTCGACGTGCCGGAATACACCGGCGAGGTGGATGCCCTGGGTGCGGTGCGCATCCTGGAAGGCATCCGCGAGACCGGCCTGAACATGAAATTCTACCAGGCATCCTCCTCGGAACTCTACGGCAAGGTGGTGGAGACCCCCCAGAAGGAGACCACGCCGTTCTATCCCCGTTCCCCCTATGCCTGCGCCAAGGCTTATGCCTTCTACATCACGCAGAACTACCGCGAAAGCTACAACATGTACGCCTGTAACGGCATCCTCTTCAACCACGAATCCCCCCGCCGGGGGGAGACCTTCGTCACCCGCAAGATCACCCGCGCCGCATCGCGCATCAAGCTGGACATGCAGGCCTGCCTCTACCTGGGCAACCTGGACGCCAAGCGCGACTGGGGCTTTGCCGGCGACTACGTGGAAGCTATGTGGCTGATGATGCAGCAGGACAATGCCGACGACTACGTCATCGCCACCGGTGAAACCTGGTCGGTGCGCACCTTTGCCGAAAAGGTCTTTGAACGGCTCGGCATGCCGCTTAAGTGGCAGGGCAGCGGTACCGATGAAACCGGGATCGACACGACGAGCGGCAAGGTAGTGATCCGGATCGACCCCAGATACTTCCGTCCGGCCGAGGTAGACCTGCTCCTGGGGGATCCAGCCAAGGCCAAACGCCAGTTGGGGTGGGAGTTAAAAACAAGCTTCGACCAACTCGTGGACATGATGGTGGACGCCGATCTGAAACAGGCGGAGCGGGAGAAACGGGCCGACGGGTGAGAATAACAAATGTGAAAGATGAGGATAAATAAAAACATATGAGCTACATATATGTCTAAGATTCTCGTAACCGGCGCAGCGGGTTTTATCGGGTTTCATCTCTGCGAACGCCTGCTGCAAAGAGGTGACGAGGTCGTCGGTCTTGACAACCTCAACGACTATTATGATGTTCAACTCAAGCACGATCGCCTGAAACAACTGGAAGGCCGCCCGGGCTTCCGGTTCGTCAAGGCCTCGCTTGAAGACCGCGGCACCATGGAGAAACTTTTCTCCGACGAGCGGTTCGACAAGGTCGTAAACCTGGCCGCCCAGGCCGGCGTGCGCTACTCCCTCAAAAATCCCCATATTTACATCGACAGCAACATCGCCGGCTTCATGAACATCCTGGAGGGGTGCCGCCACAACGACGTGCGGCACCTCGTCTATGCCTCGTCAAGTTCAGTCTACGGCGCCAACACACGGATGCCCTTCTCCGTGCACCACAATGTGGACCACCCGGTTTCCCTGTATGCAGCCACCAAGAAGGCCAATGAACTGATGGCCCACACCTATTCCGGCCTGTTCGGCATCCCCACCACGGGCCTGCGCATTTTTACCGTCTATGGCCCATGGGGGCGCCCGGACATGGCCCTGTTCCTCTTTACCAAGGCGATCCTGGAAGGCAAGCCGATCGATGTCTTCAACTATGGCAAAATGCGGCGGGATTTCACCTTCATCAACGATATTATCGAGGGCGTGGTAAGAGTAACGGATAATGTGGCCGCCCCCAATCCTTTATGGACCGGCGACCAGCCGGACCCCGGCACCAGTTATGCGCCGTACCGGATCTACAACATCGGCAATAATAACCCGGTGGAACTCATGCGCTTTATCGAGGTGCTTGAAGAGTGCCTGGGCAAACGGGCGCTGAAGAACCTGCTGCCCATCCAGGCCGGGGACGTGCCGGCGACCTATGCCGATGTGGATGATCTGATGCGGGATGTGGGTTTCAAGCCGGCCACCTCCATCGAGAACGGAATTAGTAAATTCGTGGAGTGGTATCGAGGGTATTATCGTTTATGATGTCGGAACATTAAGAATTCAAAGTTTTGCAGGAAATCCTGAATGCGGAACAGGGCTTGGAACTCGCCGTTCTCATCACCCAGGAACAGACACATATTCTTGATGAAGCCCGCATGATCCTCTCCGGCAGGAGCCTTTCGCGTCTGCAACAAAATGGCATACTTCATGCTTTCAGGTATAGATAGAGAATTAGTATATTTTTCAAAGCATTTGTGCTTTTCAGAAAAGCCAAATCCGCTTATTCCGACCACTAGTTAAAGCATATGATTATTTTATAATGTTGAGGAGTCACGTTGTGAGCATCTGTTTGAAACGAACCATTTATTCTACTCTCTTTCTTCTAATTGCGTTGCCTTCACTTGCCCACGCCTATACTGATCCTGGCTCCGGGCTTTTACTATGGCAGTTGCTGGGATCCGCCTTTATTGGCCTGCTTTTCTATTTCAAACGAACCATCTCCATTGTCAAAAGACTATTTCACAAAAATGGCCAGCCTTAAGCATCCGGCATCACTGCGTGATCCCGCAGGATACCTTGTCAAATGCGATAATCGACTCATACGGGTCATCAGGCCTGAGTTTGTAAACGAATATCGGTTGCTGCTCACTGGCCCATGGCTGCAGGGACAATGTCAGACCGGCACAGTTGGAGCCTTTCGCATTTTGCACACAGATGAAGCTGTCGGTTTTGTGGGGCCTGAAGCGGCTGAGTGCCTTTGTTTGGAACACGACGTTATCGACTTTCCCTCTTATCCCACCGAATGGCCGCTGGAGATGCTCTGTGCAGCTGCCGAACACACCCTGGAACTTTGTCTCCAGGCACTGAAACACGGCAGTGGACTGAAAGACGCCACCCCTTTCAACATCCTGTTTCAAGGACCCCGCCCGGTTTTTGTTGACCTGCTTTCGTTTGAAACTCGCGACGTGCACGACCCTACCTGGCTTGCCCATGGACAGTTTGTCAGAAGCTTTCTGCTGCCTGCATTATTGGATACACGCTATGGCATAGCCTGTCACACCACCTTTCTTAGTCGGCGCGATGGCATTGAACCGGAAGAGGTTTATCGTTTATTAACTCCATTCGCACGCTTCACACCTCCTTTCCTCGGAAACGTAACCATGCCGGCCCTTCTTGCTGAACGGGCAGAACGGCAACCCGGCAAGATGTATGCGAGGAAAAGACTTTCAAACCCCGACCAGGCCACGTTCGTTCTGCAATCGCTTCTTTCGCGCCTGGTTCGTACCGTACAAACCTCTTCCACACGCAGGCATCGCTCTAACACGTGGACTACGTACAGCGAAACCTGTACCTACACGCCAGCCGAAACAGCCCGTAAGACAGCTTTTGTGGAACAGTTTCTGAAAGAATCACGCCCTGCAAGGGTATTGGACATAGGTTGCAACACCGGACACTTTTCATTTCTGGCAGCGCGATACGGCAGCAGGGTGGTGGCGACCGATCTTGATCCGGAAGTTGTGGGTGGTCTTTGGCGGCGCGCAAAGGAAGAGCAGGCAAATATACTACCTTTGGTGGTTAATCTGGCACGGCCGACACCGGCCTTGGGCTGGCGCAACCGCGAGACTCCCTCTTTCCTGGAGCGTGCCGAAGGGCACTTTGATGCCGTGTTTATGCTGGCGGTTGTTCATCATCTGCTGGTGACCGATCAGATTCCGCTCGACGAGATTATTGAGCAGGCATCCAGACTGACCACCGAATGGCTGGTCATTGAGTATGTTGGCCCTGATGACTCCCAATTCAAGCGGTTGTTGAGAGGCCGCGAGGCCCTGTACCGTTGGTTTGAGCGCGGTGCGTTCGAAAAGGAGCTCAGCAAGCGCTTTGAAATTATTCGCCAGGACAAAGTCGCTGACAACGGCCGCCGGTTGTATCTGGTACGGAGATGTAATGCGCAGTAAAATTAACTTAAGGGATTTTCTGGCCTGCCTTTCGCTGGCCAATCTGATCATGTTGAAGGTGTGGCTGCAACTGTTCCCGTTTAATTCGGGAAAGAGTTTTTGGCTGGCACATTCCCCCGCCAACAGCTATCTGGCCGCCATGATCAACACCGTGCTTATCGGGCTGGGACTCTGGTGCGCGGTGGTAATAGCCAACCGCTGGCGAGGGTCAGCCATGGTACTATGGCCGTTTATATATGGCGTCACCCTTTGCTTAGCCTTGAACGGAATAAGAGTTAATTATGGTTGGGGAAGGTACTATCTGTACAGAAAACTCGGGGAAGGAGGCCCTTTACTGGCAGGCATCACCGTAATCCTATTAATGACAGCCATCGCGCTGTTGATGATACGCCACCGGCATCTAATATCTCAACATTATTTCAGGGTACCGCTCGTACTTGCGCCATTTGTGCTCGTTACCTTTGGGCAATCTGCTTTGGCGTTGCGGCAGTTGGAACCGCCTTCGGCATTTGTTCCCCATACTCGCCATGATATGCGCCGGGCCGAGAATACGCACGCCATGCCGGTTGTATGGATCATCTTTGATGAGCTGGACTATAGGATTGCGTTTGGGCAGCGACCAAAGGGGCTGGTACTCCCGGAACTGGACAGGTTGCAGCAGACCAGCCTGAATGTAACCCGCGCATATTCACCATTTGACTCTACAGCGGTATCCATTCCTGCGCTTCTTACCGGTAAAACCTTGAAGAGGACAAAGCCTCTCGGCGCAGGCGACATGACATTATCGGGGACCGACGGGACAACCAGCAGCCTGCAGCAGACTGAAACAACCATCTTTGCTGACATGCATAACCGTGGCGCTAGGACAGCGATCTTTGGATGGTATTTCCCCTATTCACGGCTGTTCAGTGCTGCTGCTGTCGTTAAAGATTATCCTATTTATTTATTCCCAACCTCAGAACGGCTTACCAAGACAATTGTTTTTCAATTGGGAAGTTTGGTGGAGTCGTCCTATTTTTCCCCTTTCGGTGATTCCCTTGCCGTAATCAATCATATAGCAATTACCACATCCATTCAGAAGGACGTGCTACACTATCTTCAAACAAACCAGAATGGCGGGTTTGCCTTCCTGCACTATCCCGTTCCACACGACCCGAATATCTACAACCGCAATACCCATAGATATGGCTCAAATAGTAATATCAAAGAGGGATATCTTGACAATGTAGCCCTGACAGATCGGTTATTGGGCGAGATTCGAACGATAATGGAGAAGGCCGGTACCTGGGACAAAGCGCTTATCATCGTCTCGGCAGACCATCACTGGCGCCAAAACACATATGACGGCATTATCGACAAACGGCACGTTCCGTTTCTGGTTAAACTGCCGCATCAAACACAGGGAACGCCTATGGACAGCCGCTTTGAAACGGTCAGGACGCGGGATATGATAGTTCGGATAGTTGATGGCACCTTGAAGACGCCTGAAGACGTTAAGCGTTGGATGTCTCAATGACACTCGATTGTCTCCAGCTTATCCAAAGAGTCCTCAGTCGGTACATTGATAGCCGTTCAGATGCCACTTCCCTCGTGACAGAAATTTAAAAATGGTAGCTGACTTACAGTGTCCTGTTTTGCGGGAATCCAGAAAAGGCAATTAATATCTTGGGGTTGTGAGCTAATCATTGTATGAAGAATGTTGTTCATGAGATGGTACAGGGGCATAAGGGTAAGATATATCTTTAGGACTTAAATGCTGATCGAGAATAAACTACCACACCTTGATAAAGTTGGGTAAAAAGCAAACGAGAGGTACTCGTCTACCGACGAACTCCTGAAATATAAAAGAACATTAATGGGATTACACATGCACAAACGTATAGTTTCCACAATTGGTCTCGGCTATGTCGGACTTCCTGTTGCTGTCGCTTTTGGCCACAAGCAGCGCACAATAGGTTTTGATGTGAACCACACTAGAATCGAAGAATTAAAAAACGGCCATGATCGGACCGGTGAAGTTACATCTGTTGATTTGTCCACTTCAGACATACTTTTTACGAATTCGTTAGATGACCTTCGACAAGCAAATTTTCACATTGTTGCTGTGCCTACTCCCGTGGATGATGCTAACAAACCTGATTTATCCTTTGTGCTCAAAGCATCTGAAACAGTCGGTAATATCTTGAAAAAAGGGGATATTGTTGTTTATGAATCAACGGTGTATCCAGGGGTTACAGAAGAGGAATGCTTGCCTGTTCTTGAGCGTGTATCAGGATTAAAAGGCGGAATTGATTTTACGGTTGGTTATAGCCCGGAGCGTATCAACCCAGGCGACAAAGAGCATACTCTAACCACTATCATGAAAGTGGTCTCTGGCCAGGATGCAGAAACATTAGAGATTGTAGCAAAAGTTTACGAATCAATCATCACAGCCGGCGTACACCGCGCGCCGTCTATCAAGGTTGCTGAAGCCTCGAAGGTTATCGAAAACACTCAGCGCGATTTGAACATAGCTTTGATGAATGAGCTGGCGTTGATCTTCGATAAGATGGGAATTGACACTCATGACGTTTTGGAAGCAGCTGGGACCAAGTGGAATTTTCTTAAATTTAAACCAGGGCTTGTGGGGGGGCATTGCATTAGTATAGACCCATACTATCTAACCTATAAAGCTGAAAAACTCGGTTATATCCCACAAGTAATTATGGCTGGTCGCCGCATAAATGGTGGTATGGGTAAGTTTATTGCGCAACGCACCGTGAAAGAGATGATCCACGCCGGGATCAATATTTCAGGGGCTATCGTGACTGTGTTGGGCTTGACCTTCAAGGAAGACTGTCCAGATCTACGCAACACAAAGGTGATTGATATCATTCGAGAACTTGAGGATTATGGGATACAGGTTCAAACAAGCGATCCCCTGGCAGATAGTGATGAAGCGCAACATGAATACGATGTTAAACTTATACCATACAACCAGTTGCAACCTGCTGCAGCGGTCATTTTAGCGGTGGCTCACCGCCAGTATCGAGAGCTGACCGTGAGCAGACTGCTTTCATTGATGAAAGAAAATCCGGTTCTCATAGACGTTAAGGGATTGCATAACAGCCAGGAATGTATAGAAGCAGGCATTAGATTGTGGAGGCTGTAAGCCACCATGGAACGATATAAATGAAGATAATATCATAAATAATATTACAAATAATCTTTTCGAAGGAGCTGATATTATGCAATTACGAATTTTAATTACGGGTGGTGCAGGTTTTATCGGTTCGCATCTATCAGATAAACTTTTAGCAGAAGGTCATCATGTTTCCGTTATCGACGATTTGTCTACTGGAAGTATAAAAAATATTAAACATCTTATTAATAATACTAATTTTAAGTTCATACGAGATAGTATAAGTAACGAGATTGTGCTTGACCGTGTTGCATCTGAGACAGATGTAATTGTTCACTTAGCTGCAGCTGTTGGTGTAAAGCTTGTAGTCGAAAGACCAGTTTATACTATTGAAACTAATGTAACAGGAACTGAGCAAGTGCTTAAAGCTGCCTTGCGATATGGGTGCAAGGTATTAATAGCAAGTACATCAGAAGTTTACGGTAAAGGGCACAAAATTCCATTTACGGAAAATGATGATGTTTTGTTGGGATCGACGAGTATAGCAAGATGGGGCTATGCAATAAGCAAAATGCTGGATGAATCATTGGCCTTTGCATATGGGACGGAGTATGGTTTGCCGGTTGTTCTATTCCGCCTGTTTAATACCGTTGGTCCTCGGCAAACAGGCCATTATGGGATGGTAATACCGACATTTATGCAGCAGGCTATCAAAGGGGAACCCATTACCGTTTTTGGAGATGGAACCCAGCAGAGATGTTTTTGTGATGTAAGTGATGTTGTTCGAGCGATAGTCGGATTTATTCACAACCCGGCAGCTATAGGACAGCTATTTAATATCGGTGGGAACCAAGAAGTTTCAATGATAGAGCTTGCTGAGAAAGTGATAAAAATTGCACAAAGCAAGTCTGAAATTAAAATGGTCCCATATTCTGAAGCATTTGGATCTGGTTTTGAAGATATGCAAAGGCGCGTTCCCAATACTGAAAAGATATTTAACTTATTAAATTGGAAGCCGACTCTAACGCTTGATCAAATATTAGTTAACGTTAGAGACTCTTTGCTGAATAAAAAATAGTATCGCGCGTTCAAATAATTGCAATGGAGCAAGATCTAACGAAAAGGGCTCACTTGGTGACAGAAAGCAAAATTAAACTTAGTGTTTGCGTGACTGCCTACAATCGCAAGAGCGGTCTGAGCCGCACTCTTCAATCGCTTACAAAACAAACACGTCAGCCTGATGAGGTTATTGTCAGTGACGATTTTTCCCCTGATGACCCCAAAGATGTAGTGGATCGCTGGGCAGGTTATTTTTCTCATTTTCAATACAACCGCAATCCTCAGAATCTTAACATGCCTGGAAATCTGAACTTGGCAATCTCGCTTGCACGAGGTAGTTACATTGCCAACCTTCACGATGCAGATGAATTCGATTCGACTTTGCTAGAAAAATGGGAACGTGCTCTGGACAGCTATCCTACCGCCGGATTTGCGTTTTCAGGTGTCAGATCAATCCCTCAGACGAGTGGCGTAAATCGATTTGATCTCCATCCTGTACCGCCTTTTATGAAAGGTGTCGATTTTTTTGAAAAGCATATGGTGCATAGATACTCCAGTTATGTTTGGGGTACTGTTATGGCAAGACGGGCTGCCTATCAGGAGTTACTGCCTTTTGACGCAAAATACGGACCGTATAGTGATGTTGATATGTGGATGCGCATGTGCAGGAGTTATGATGTCGCTTACGTTCGCGAACCTTTGATTCTGCTGGATGACTCACCATCAACTTGGCGCAAATTCGACTGGAAGAGGGTAGAGATTGTTCGCCAGATGCAATTTGACAATATCAAACGTTTTTACATGAGTACACCTGAACGCTTACCGATTGAAATTAACCGGCACCGTAAAGCTTTTATAAAGATGTGTTTGCGACGGATTCTTGGAAGAATTTGGCATAGGGATCTAAATGGGGTTTTGAAAGGTCTTTCTCTCTTATTTGGAATGAAGAATTTCGTTAAGGAATAGTGGACAATAGGTCTCAATGCTTCATAAAAGTCGTCACATTACTACATTCAAAAGCAAGTCAGGGAAAATTTAATGGCCCCATCAAAACATAAAGTAATGCTGGTAGGATATTTTGGGGTCGGCGCCCTGGAGTGCTCGTTCAATACTGCCTTCATTGATATAGGCTGTGAAGTCTCCTGTTTTGACATCTCCTCCTCTGTGCAGGCAAATTGCCGTTTTGGGCGTGCAGGTCAGATTTTTAATAAATTTGTACCAGTAGACGCCTGGGTTCGCAAAGCTAACCGGGAGATGGTGCTGGAGGCTAGACGATTCATGCCCGATGTACTGGTCGTTTTCGGCCAAAATCCAGTTCAAGCAGGTGCACTTGCGCAGATTCGGTCTATGATGGATTTGAAGACGGTCTATATTTGGCCGGATACACTTGTGAATTTAAGTGCCTCTATGATTTCGGTATTGCCCCTGTACGATTTGGTTGCCACGTATAGCAACAGCACCGTCCGTCTGTTCGAACGACTGGGGGCAAAGGACGTCAAGTGGGTCCCACTTGCAGCAGATACAAAAATGCATTCTGTTCCTGACAACCTCCAGAATACTGCAACAGGTTCAATTGCTGATGTTGCTTTTATCGGGCAATGGCGACCTGAGAGAGAACGTGCTATTGCAGCCATTTTGCACGCATCACCAAACATCAATCTTAAAATATGGGGTCCGGATTGGGGACGACGTTGCAAGGGGAAACCAAATATTTTGAAAAGTTGGCAGGGTCGCCCTTTGTATGCACAGGAATTCGCGGCGACGGTTGCCTTATCAAAGATAAATCTCAATATTATTGACGACACCAACTATCCTGCGGCAAATATGCGTTTTTTTGAAATCCCCTGTGCCGGTGGTCTGCAAGTCTGTTCACAGTGTCCAGAGATGGAGGATGAGTTCAAACACGGTGAGACTGCATTTTATTACAGGTCAATGGGAGAATTGCCTGAAATGGTTCGTTCACTATTAAAAAATGACTCCCTTCGCAAACACGTTGCGCAAAAGGCGAATGAAATTATACTGAAGAAGCATACATATATTCACAGAGTAGGTCAGATACTTGATTTGCTGTTCAGTAGTTGATTACCAGGACCGCGATAACATTTTACCTTACAAAATCAAACACTTTGGGCTTCGATGCAACGTATGAACATAGCGAGAAGCTAATAAATGTTGAGAAGCTAAAATCTACCTGATTGACGCCGCTAGTTTGGATAACTTTAAATGACAGAATATAAAGACGTTTATGTTGAGCGCTTGTATGAAAACCAAGGCTTCCCCGCGCTTGTGGATTTGGTATTGCCGGAGCATCACCGCATTCTGGATGTCGGTTGTGGCAATGGTGCCAATATATATTTGCTATTGCAACGGGGTCACGAAAGTATCGGTCTGACATTATCAGAAGCTGAAGCTCGCCTCGTTACAGAGCGTGGTTTTGAGTGCATGAATTGGGACATGATGTCAGAGCAGTTGCCTTTTGAGGAGCAAACCTTTGATGCTTTGCTATTCAGCCACGTACTGGAACACCTTCCTTGGCCAGAAGAAGTCTTAAAGCGATATTTGAAACTCTTGCGGCCCGGAGGAGGAGTCTATATCGCACTGCCGAATGTACTTCACCTAGTTCAACGCTGGCAATTCTTGGGTGGTAATTTTAAATATACAGAAACGGGAACGATGGACCGTACTCATTTACGTTTTTTTGACTTTGCCTCGGCACGGCAACTGGCAGAATCCTGCGGTATTACGGTTGTGCAGCACTTTGGCGTTGGGCAATGTCCTACCGGTCCATTACGTGAAATAACTCCTGGCCTTAGCCGACGAATTGATGAATGGACCTCCAGATATTGGCCTAGCGTATTTGGAGTTCATATCGTGATTTCGGGTAGGCTGTGAACAGATTAGTTGCTAATTGCGAGTTCGGACAAAGAGCCCCAGTTTTCTCCGAGAAGGAGGCTAAAATAAGATATGAACAGAACAGTAAAAATATCCGCGTTGGTCAATACTCTCAATGAAGCCGATAATCTTGAGTGTTGTTTACGTTCGCTCCTATGGTGTGACGAGATTATCGTCGTCGATATGAACAGTACTGATGGCACTGTGGATATTGCACGTAGTCTGGGAGCCAGAGTCATTCTGACCGATTTGCCTCATGGCAATCCGGACCCTGCTCGACAAATGGGTATTGATGCTTGCACGGGAGACTGGATCTTTATTTTGGATGCAGACGAGGAATTGCCATTAGAAGCAGTCCCTGTTCTGCAACAAATAGCTGGTGAAGAACAATACCAAGTGGTTAGAATGCTAATCCGCGATGTGTGGTGGGGGAAAAAATTGCTGCATATGGGCAATAACTATGTCCCACGTTTCTTCAAATCGGGCGCTTTGAAATATGGTGGTGCCATACATGGCCGTGGAATCATTTATGATCGTTCTAACGCCCATACTATGCCAGCTGATGAACAATTAGCTATAGCTCATTATTGTGTAAAAAGCCTTGATGAAATTGTCGAACGTGCGGTGCGCTATAGTAGGTTTGAAGCTGATTGGATGACGGAGCATAATGTCCGCTACTCAATTTGGAGACACTTGCGATCAATTGCCGGACAAGTTTACCTCTACAGTGTTAAATATCATTTTTGGAAAGATGGGGTACGTGGTCTTTTTGCCCTTACATTCCTAATGCTACACTCCAATTTAAACTGGGTTCGATTATGGGAATACGAAAACCATATTTCCGGAGATATCTGTAGCCATAAAGATCAAACCCGTGCTTAAAGGAAAATTAAGCTTACAGTCGAAAGAGGTACTTGCCGCAAGTATGGGCAGGGCTGTAGGGGCGGCTTCTGGTTTTGCATTATTTTGGCTGTTAGTGCGCGCTTTGCCACCTGGACAATATGCTCAATTAGGGCTTATTAATGGTTTGCAGTCATTTGCTGCCACTATTCTTCTGGGGCCTGTTTACGCGCAAACGGGTCGTGAAGTTTGGAATTGGCATAATGAGCAAGTGCTTGATATTCATTTTTCCGACCTGATTATTGGCATGTCCTTGCTGTTTTTGTCGGGCAATGTAATTCTGGTTATTTTTGGAGCAGTTGTGGGTTGGATTAGTCCTGATGCTCTGATAGGCTCGGTGGTCGGTGCGATTATCTACACATGTTGGATCCCCCTAAGTACAATCTTTGGAATCGCTTCTGTATTGCGTGAAAGGATTGCTTTTGCATCTTATCTTGCTTTAGACGGCGCCGCAAAAATAATCGTGGTAGGGGTTCTGCTTTTCTTAAAAGTGGAGACGGCATGGTTCTATTTCGTCTGCATTCAAGTCGCTGCATTGGTAAGCGCGAGCCTGGTTTATTGGGGCTACCGCCATACGCTGGCAAAATATGGTTTGAATATCTCGCGATTAAGGAGATTGAGAGGCACGTCAATACGAACCAGTCTAAGGTATATCAAGGGTTCGTTTTCACTTCGGCTTACTACTCTTTTTAATTGGCTTCTTACAACAGGTAACCGTTATGTACTTGAGCCTTTGGTTTCCCGTAGCGCCTTAGGGCTTTTCTTGGCTGCTTGGGGGCTCGGGACGACGGTACTCGGCGCAGTTGAAACGTTCCACAGTGCGGTGATGATCCCAGTCCTTTATCAACACACTTCCGGTGAAAAGGATACAGCTGAGCGGCGTAGCCGTGAGAACGCTCATTATTTAGCAACCCTGTTGTCGGTTTTGCTTCCTTTATGCTGTGTGTTCTGGTTGTATGCCGATCGCTTGGCTTCCTTCTTTTTAAGCAAGCAGGTGCACTTGTCGACTAACGTTGTACGTGCTGGAATTCTGTTTGCAAGCTTCAGCATCCTGGTTGGTATTTTTAACAGTTTTTCTTTGGTGGAACGAAAGTTGTGGCCTAGTATGGTAGGTGTAGGATGTTCATTGGTTGTTGGGTTGTCAGCTCTCGGATATTTGACCGTTCGGTTCGGCGTTGAGATCGGATCATGGGGGCTGGTCCTTGGAATATTCATTGGGTGTTTGGTCATACTCGGATTAATGCATAGTGCAATTTGTTTTGACGAGATTCTTAATTGGGGTACGACTGTTTCGATAGGAATATTGGTTTGCGTCACTACGGCCTGGGGGGCGTTTAGCATAAATAAGCTTTTGGCAGTTCCGGGTTTACGGTCTTTATTCGCAGCATGGGCGATAATAGGTGGAATATGGGCTACCTATGTGTGGTTTGTGGTGCGCCCATCAGTGAGTCGTTATCGTCCGCGGGATTAATACTTATCACATAGCAGTTTATTGCCATTTAATTATTTAATTAACGATTTAAGTAGAATAATATTATCGGCAGGTACAAGGTTAAAAATGCTCAAAACGGCAATTATAAACTGGTTATTAGTTTGTACTGATCCAGAGTTGAGAGATATCGCCAAAATAATCAAAGAAACATCAGTACATAACGGACAGCATGACCCCATTTCACTTGAATGTGACAAGGTATTTCTTGAAAGACTTAAGGTTAACCCGCGCGCCTTGAAGATGAATTTCTGGGAAAAACATTTCGAGCTAGACTCTATAAGTTGCTTTGAGGAGATCTGCGGCAAAGTTCTTGATTTTGGATGCGGTTCAGGGCATTTAGATGTACTTTTGGCACGAAGGGGAATGACAGTACATGGACTTGACCTCAGTCCGATTGGGATAAATATAGCAAATAGATTACGTGAGAGAGAGACGCAAGATGTTAAAAAATTAGTAACATTTTCAGTTGCAGATGTCATATCACAAACGCCTGTCGGAGAATTATTTGATTCGGCATGGTCAGCGCATGTTTTTGAACATATAGCTGACCCTGGGCCTGTTTTGACTGGATTACAAAATTGGGTAAAACCTGGTGGACATCTTCTCATTTCGGTCCCTCTTGGAAAGGCTTATGATGATCCGGGACATGTTAATCACTTCTTTTCGGCACATGAACTTTATCAGTTTCTTATCCCGCATATAGAAGTTAAAAAGATCGAAGAAAACCACGAATTTCATGTAATTAGAGCTCTTTGCATTTTTGGAAAAAACCATGAGCCGTCATAATATTTTCGCGAACCGCTTCAATTTCTCATCTCATACAATGGTGGATGAAATTGTATGTAACCTTGTACAGGAATGATTAGTCGATGAGTTCATCTGGTAAAATCAGATTATTGTCAATGAGCGCTTTAATCATTCCGGGGTTGATCGTTTTTGCCTGGTTGATAGCATCTATTATTTCCAGAAGCTCATTCTTTGAAAGCATGCTGATATTTGTAACTCAGTCATTTTTAACGGTTATTATTTTTGCTGTTTTGATAAAAACATTACCCAGGCAACAATCTGCGGATGGTCCTCGACTAATTTTTATCTTTGCCCTTCATGTATTTACCTTTTACAGCATTTCAAATATTGTTCCTTCGCTACTCCCTGAACTGCGTCCAGAAAATCTACTGGTGCGTATTCCTAAATCATCTACGTGGGCCTATGGTGTCGCAACGGTTGCCGCAGCACTTATGTTACTAGGGGTCGCAGCAGGATCAAGATTAGCACTTTTCTTGTGGCCAAAGGCACGTTTCCGGAGGGCCAAACCTTATGCGTGGTTACCCGACTATAAGCTTGCTGTGATTGCGTGTTTGGCTACGGTGACGCTCATAATTGTAGGTACCAGTCAATATGGTGTGCAAGTTGCTGCGGAAATGATAAAAAACGAAGACGTTGCCAGTATGAACCTGGGCGAACAACTACTTTTTCACGGGATTTTTAAAGTGTTACCCATTGCTCCCTTATTAGCTGCCGCTGGTTATGTCAAGGCTGACACTCGAGGCCAGCAAAGACTTGCCAGGTTTCTCCTGGTGTCTGCAAGTGTTTTGACCGTACTGGTTCTTTTTATATGGGGGCAAAGATCAACTGCCATGATAGCTTTAGCCATGCCATTAGGATTACTGATAAACGCCAAAAAAATCAATCTACGCAAGACGCTTTTGCCAATTATAGTATTGATGGTTTTGATTTACAGCACCGTCACTGTAATGCGTAACAGCGATTTATTGAGACTGCTGGTCTTGACGCCCGATATCAGCCAGCTTTCCATGTCCGAAGTCGTTTCAGCGATAACAACGAAACAAGGTGATAAATCTGTTGCAAATCGCGCTTTGGCTGATG
This sequence comes from Oryzomonas sp., assembly GCA_031292255.1. Classification (GTDB taxonomy): domain Bacteria; phylum Desulfobacterota; class Desulfuromonadia; order Geobacterales; family Pseudopelobacteraceae; genus Oryzomonas. Next base: position 18,630 of record JARLHN010000029.1, read on the forward strand.
CATCCTACCGCACGGCAGGTCTGGAAGCCGCCGCATCATTGATTCAAGAACAATTTGAAGGCAGACTCGCATTGCAATGGGGCAATACCGTACTTGGGGGATTTCAGCAAGCCTTGCCGGTTTCTTTGCGGCCCGAATCAGAAGTAATGACACGTATTAAGACGGCTCCTGCTTACTTTGGCATTTTTCAGAGTGGGGACTGGGTAAGTACGATACTGGCCGAGTTCATACTTGACTTTGGTCCGTTATTCCTTTTTTTCCCGGCTGTGGTATGTGGAGCTGTTTTGACGCTCATCGACCTTACCCTACTTGGATTGGGGCAGTATTCACCTTTAGGCGGAATATTGATTCTGCGGATTATGTATTTATTATCTATTTCGAATGACGGAAGTTTCGCAGATTGGTCAATAATGTTTTTCAAAGCTACAATTGGCTACACTTCGATTCTCCTTTTGCTAAGTATTTTATTGTGGGTTTCATTGAAATTGAAAAAAAATATAAAAGTTATGACGCAAAGAAGAAGTTTTTCTCCTGATGATGTACGACGTTTAAATTGAATTTTTTTGTAGCAAGGTATCTGTTCTTTCGCCATTCATTTGCTTCATACTGCCGAGAGAGCTTTAAGGCAGCTCTACGTTGTATTCGAAAGCTATTTTAATCTACGAGTCCCTAATGACATTTGACAAAAACGCGAACTCTAAATCTAAAGTGTTGGTCTTTCAATTGGGAAGCATCGGAGATACCGTAGCAACAATCCCCTCGTTAAAAGCAATTCGGCGGTATTTTGGTGCGGAAGCGGATATATGTCTATTACATGAAACTCGTACTGGTATTAAGACCACACCTGCAGATTTGTTATCTGATAAATCAGAGGTAAACCGGTTTATCAGATATCCGTTTGCATCAACTCTTGGTCGAAAATTGATGACAGCAATACAAGTCTGGTGGCGCTTAAAGTGTGATAAGTTTCAGTCAGTTGTCTATCTTATGCCCAGTGAACGTACCGCTGAACAAGTAAAACGGGATGCTCAGTTTTTTCGATGCTGTGGCATTCATCAGCAAATTGGATTCAGAGCTTTTTCAAGGGAGTTTTTATATCCTGTAGATGTTACTGGCCATCCTGGTCAAGTGATGCATGAGGCGTTGTGTCGTTTGGAGAGATTACGGCTTGATGGGATTGATATCTCAAAAGAAATGGATTTATCAAAACCATTTCTGCATATATCTCAAGATCACTCAACTAAAGTCATAAAGTGGCTGGATGTAGAACGAAAACAGAAAGATAAAGCTTTGGTAGCAATTTGCCCCGGTTCAAAACAACCTGCTAATCTCTGGCCTGTGGAACGTTTTATTGAGATTGGTGAAAGACTGATCCGAAAGGGAAAATATGAATTAATTGTGGTTGGTGGACCTGCTGAAAGTCAGATAGGAAGTCGAATGGTAAATACTTGGGGGGAAGGGCTTAATGCTGCCGGCCAGTTATCTGTGCTTGAATCAGCAGCCTTGTTGGGCCAATGTGCATTTTGCGTAGGGTTAGATACCGGAACTACCCATCTAGCCGCAGCACAGGGTACTCCGTGTGTAGCTTTATATGGCGAGCGTGATAACCAAGGCCGCTTTGAACCACTTGGGAAAGGACATATTGTTTTACGCACTAAAGTACCTTGCGCAGGCTGTCGATTGATTGAAACTCCATGTCCTCTTCCGGGCCATCCCTGCATGATGGATTTAGAAGTGAATTCCGTGTGGGAGGCAATCATGCAAATGGAGGATAATCTAAAGTGAATATATGCCTTGACAATATAGTATTCAACCTACAGAAAGCTGGCGGTATATCGGTTTATTGGTCCAATATTTCCCAAAGATTGTTGTCTTGCTCGCAGAATGTAACTTTTATTGAACAGGAAAATGCCAATACGAATATCTTTAGGAAAGATTTGCTTATACCGCCCACTCTGTTAATAAATGATAGAAGATGGCCCCGTTCCCTGTCCCGGTATTTAAGTCCTGCTGTTAGTCTTGCTCCCGGCACCATATTCCATTCGAGCTATTATCGTACGCACTCGGCTCCGCGAACGGTAAATATAATTACAGTATATGACTTCACATATGAGCGATTTAGATCTGGATTGGCTTGTTTTATTCATCATTCTCAGAAGAAACATGCGATCCAAAAGGCTGACGGTATCATCTCCATTTCCAACAGCACCAAGAAGGATCTGCTAGATAGTTTTCCTGATACGTCCGTAAATAAAATTAAGACAATTTACTTGTCTGCATCGGAAGATTATAGGCGGATAGGAGCAACAGAGGCCATTAGTTCTGAATTCGATGGACTACTTGGTAAAAACGTTATTTTGTTTGTCGGTGATCGTTCAGGCTATAAGAATTTCGACATTGCGGTGGAAACTGCCCGGCGTGTCAAGGATTCTACCTTAGTGGCGGTAGGGGGCAAACCCTTTACCAGTGACGAGCAGGCGCGGGTTGACGCTGCCATGGAGGGCCGCTTCCGACATTTTGCGAAGCTGGATAACGACAGGCTTAACCAGTTATATAATTTGGCGTTGTGTCTGCTGTATCCATCCAGCTATGAAGGTTTTGGCATTCCGGTACTTGAGGCGATGCAGGCAGGCTGCCCTGTGGTTGCGACGAATTGTTCCTCTCTGCCTGAGGTATGCGGCGATGCCGGTTTGATGGTTACGGAAATATCTCCTAAAAGTTTCGCAGAAAAAATCGGACAATTGGCTAACCCCACATTTCGTGACGAAGTGGTGCAACGAGGTTTGCAGCAGTCAGCCAAGTTTTCGTGGGATCACACATTCAGCGAAACTATTGAATTCTATAAAGCTATTCATGCTCAGAAATGTGGGCTGCTCCCATGAAAGTTTCGATTGTAACACCAGCCTATAATTGCAAAAGCACCATTGCAGATTGCCTTGAGAGCATCAAGTGCCAGAGTGTTCCCTGTGAACATATCGTGGTGGATGGTGCCTCTTTCGACAAGACCGCCCAATTTGTCAGGTCCGTGTCTCCGCTCAGCAGGGTCATTTCTGAACCGGATAACGGTATTTATGATGCCATGAACAAGGGGATCATGTTGGCGACTGGCGATATAGTCGGCATTCTCAATGCGGACGATTTTTATGTTGACGAAAATGTAATCGAAAAGGTTGTGCAGGCCTTCGATAATAATCCCATAGATGCTCTTATTGCTGATCTGGTGTATGTACGGCCTGACAAACTGGATAAAATCGTCAGATACTATAGCAGCGCTAATTTTGCGTTGGACAAATTCGAATCAGGATGGATGCCACCCCATCCCACTTTTTTTGTAAAGCGAAAATGTTACGAACAATTTGGTTTGTACAAAACCGACTATAAAATTGCCGCAGATTTTGAACTGCTTGCCAGATTCATGGTTAAAAATCATATTATATATCATTATTTACCGGAAGTGATCATCAAGATGAGAATAGGGGGCGCAAGCACAAAAAATATTCGCAGCAACCTTATACTTAACCGGGAAATAGTACGTGCCTGCGCGGAAAACGATATTAAGACAAATTATTTCAAGGTTTACTCCAAATACTTTACCAAATTGTTTCAACTGGTGTGCAGACCCAAATGAAAATCTTGGTTTCCGGAGCCACCGGCTTTGTTGGACGCCCGCTCTGCACACGACTGTTGGCAGAAGGCTACAATGTGCGCGGCACCCTGCTTGCAGAAGAGAATCCAGCCTCGCTCGTTAAGGGAGTCATACCGGTTCTGATTGACCCTTTGGGCCCCGGAACACCTTGGCAACATACGGTCAGCGATATCGACACCATTATCCACTTGGCCGCACGCGTGCACGTCATGGATGATCCAGCAACAGACCCTCTGACAGAATTTCGCAAAGTGAACACCGAAGGGACCAGACAACTGGCCCGTGAAGCTGCCAAAGCCGGCGTCAAGCGTCTGGTCTTTGTCAGTTCAATCAAAGTCAACGGCGAAGAGTCTCTTACTCCGTACAGCGAAAATTCTTGCGCTCAACCGACCGATCCCTACGGTATCAGTAAGTGGGAGGCAGAGCTGGCGCTCCGGGGGATTGAGGCGGAAACGGGCTTGCAGGTCGTCATCGTCAGGCCGACCTTGGTATATGGCCCAGGCGTTAAGGCCAATTTCCTCAGCATGATGAAGATTGTCAGCCGCGGTATTCCGCTCCCATTTGCCTCAATCCAGAACAAGCGCAGCCTGATCTATGTCGGCAACCTGGTGGATGCTCTTGCTGCCTGTGTCACACACCCGGCGGCGGCGGGCAAGACCTACCTTATCAGCGACGGCGAGGATGTTTCCACTCCTGATTTGATCCGCCGCACGGCTGCAGCCCTGGGATATCCGGCAAGACTCTTTCCGGTTTCCGCATCTCTCATGCGTCTGGCGGGCACCATTATCGGCAAACGTCCTGCGGTCAACCGCTTGCTGGGATCATTGACCGTGGAAAGCTCCGCCATCAGGCGCGAACTTGGATGGAGGGCACCCTTTACCATGGATGAGGGGTTATGCGAAACAGCATCATGGTTCAAGGACGTTTACGGCAACAAACACGAAAACTTCCGGAATGGACTGCGATGAAGCGCTTCTTTGATGGTACATTATCTTTCCTGGCTTTGCTCTTTTTCACCGTGCCCATGCTGCTTACGGCACTCTTGGTAAAACTGACTTCCAAAGGGCCGACACTTTATTGGTCCGACCGCGTCGGCAAAAACAATGTCCTCTTTAAAATGCCTAAGTTCCGCACCATGCGCACCGACACCCCCGCCGTCGCCACCCATCTCCTCAGCGATCCCGACCGCTGGCTGACGCCAATCGGCAAATTTCTCCGCACATCGAGCCTGGACGAACTGCCGCAGTTGTTGAGCATTCTGAAAGGCGATATGAGTTTTGTCGGCCCCAGGCCGGCGTTGTTCAACCAGGATGATCTGATCGCATTGCGAACAGCCAAGGGGGTTCACCTCCTAACACCCGGACTGACCGGCTGGGCACAGATAAACGGACGCGATGAACTACCGATTCCGGTAAAGGTAGGCTTCGACGAGTATTATCTGAATCACCGTTCATTTGCTCTGGATTTGAAGATACTCTGTTTAACGTTTTTTAAGGTGCTGAGGCGAGAGGGCGTTCAACATTGATTTGCAGATCCGATTAATTTGACGTCTCGGATCCGGCCTGCTTCCGCAGATTTATACTTGTCATCTTGGATAATCGTCATATACTATTATTTTTAATGAAATTCATACAGGTTCCTTAACTAAATGCTCACCAAACGCAGGATACTAGTCTTTCTCTTTGACCTCGTTCTTACCAGCCTGTCCCTCTGCCTGGCATTTTTGCTGCGTTTTGATTTTTCAATTCCGCAAACGGAAATCAATCTGTTTTGGGAATGTCTGGTTGTGGTGCTGGTGGTCAAACCGCTGGTATTTATCGCCATCGGCTTTTATCAAAACCTATGGAACTATGCCTCGGTTCAAGATGCCATTGAAATCTTCAAAGGCGTCAGTTTCGCTTCCATTCTCACAGCATTCGCCGTTCTTTTTCTCCGGCAGTTCACCCCTGTTCCCCGCTCCATCTTTCTTCTGGACTGGTTCCTGCTCTTTGCTTTCCTGGCCGCCAGCCGCCTGATCTGGCGCATATACCGGGAAAGCTACCGTATCGGGCACCGTTGCGAAGGATCCCGCACCCTTATCATCGGCGCCGGTGAAGCGGGCAGCCTGCTCCTGAAAGAGATCCGCCGCCAGATGCACAGCTCATATAACATTGTCGGCCTTGTGGATGACGACCCCGAAAAAAAAGGGATGAAATTGCACGGCGTCCCTGTTCTGGGACCTACCAAAAATCTCAAGGCAATCATCCGCCTCAACGAGATCGAGGACGTTATCATTGCCATCCCATCGGCAGACAGAAAAACTATCCGCGCCGTGGTCGATTCCTGCAGGCATGCCAAAGTCACGTTCAAGACCCTCCCCAGTATCGGAGAGTTGATCGACGGAACGCTTACCGTCTCCCAGATAAAAAACGTCGAGATTGAAGACCTGTTGGGGCGCGATCCCGTAGTTCTCGACCGGGAGATGATCGGCAGGTATCTCGGCGGCAAGAGAGTTCTTGTCACCGGGGCAGCCGGCAGTATCGGCAGCGAGATCTGCCGCCAGATTGCCCAATTCCGTCCGGAAAAAATCATCCTGCTGGAACAGGCGGAAACGCCGCTCTATGCGATTGAAAAAGAACTTACAGCCCGTTTTCCCGATCTGCGGATCATGCCGATGATTGCGGATGTGCGTGACCGTGAAAAAATCATGGCTGCCTTTGAGGAATTTGCGCCTGAAGTTGTTTTTCATGCAGCCGCCTACAAGCATGTGCCGATGATGGAGTACAATCCGGCCCAGGCGGTGCTGAATAACGTCTTCGGTTCAAAGAACGTGGCCGATGCCGCCCACCGCTTCAAGGCTAAAAACTTCGTGATGATATCGACCGACAAGGCGGTCAACCCGACCAGCGTTATGGGCGCCACCAAGCGGGCGGCGGAGATTTATGTCCAGGCGCTGTCCCTCACCAGCAGCACCAAATTCACGACCGTCCGTTTCGGTAACGTGCTCGGCAGTAACGGCAGCGTCATTCCGCTGTTCAAGGAGCAGATCGCTAAAGGAGGGCCGGTCACGGTCACCGACAAACGCATCATCCGCTACTTCATGACCATCCCCGAGGCGGCCCAACTGGTGCTGCAGGCAGGCAGCATCGGCAGCGGCAGCGAAATCCTCGTTTTGGACATGGGCGAACCGGTGAGGGTCGTCGATTTGGCCGAAGAATTGATCCGGCTCTCCGGGCTTACCCCTTACGAGGATATCGACATCGTGTTTACCGGCTTGCGGCCCGGCGAAAAACTGTTTGAAGAACTGCTTCTCGACGGTGAAGGAATTATGCCGACCACCCATCATAAGATTAAAGTGCTGGCGCCGGTCGAGATAGCCCTTGATCCGATAATCAAAAAATTGGAAGAGATTTATGCCACTGCCCGCTCCAATGATCTTGCCTCTCTAATGGAAGGGATGATACAGTTAGTCCCCGAGTTTCGGCCCACCTATTCTTTCCAGGGAGACGCCCCGGCCACATTCCAGCGGGTGCGCCCCGACCTGTTTGCATCGACCTTGATGGCGAAGGCCAAGATCCTGTCGCTCAGGAAACAATAGCAGGATGAAGCCCTTGCAAAACTCTTGCAAACTGCCCCCCACACCTTTGACGGGAGGGGGCTGGGTGAAGCTGCAACATGCAGATTTCGCGGTAAACTCCCCCCTCCACTTCAGCCCCCAGAGGGGCCGCAGGGGGAGATGACCCTCCGGGGCCTAAAGAAATTTTTGGACTTTTGCAAGGGGCTCGGATGGTTGTTAAAAGACGCTTTGGTGTGAAAGGCCTCCTCTTGGCGTGTCTGTTTTCGCTGATAGGGGTACTGCTGCATGCCGCCCCTTCCCTTGCCGCTTCCTCCGCCAATATTCCCCTGGATAGCCCGGTCTACCTCTATCTGGAAAAGCTGGCCGGATTCGGCCTGATCACAAGCGATGTGAAGGGGCTGAAGCCTTTCAGCAAGGCCGAGGCGGCCCGACTGATGCTGGAAGCGGAGACGAACCTGGAATCGGGCGCAACCGGGGCACCGGCCTTTGCCCGCGAGCTGATCGACCGCACCCGTGAACTGCTCCCCCGCGAGGTTTCCCTGCAAAAGGTCTCCGCCCACAGACCGCCGGTTATCGATTACAACCCTATGGCATCGCTCAGGATGCGCTACGTGTACCTGGACGGGGTGCCCCGCGACTACGTGCGTCCTGTGCATGATCCGGGCAATGACGGCGTGTTCGGGATCGGATCGGGCCTGCGCCCGGCAACGCCCAATAACATCGTATCGCAGGTGGGCAGCGAAGGTACGCCATTGTCCGAGAACAATGACGGGGTCACCTACCATCAAGGAAATAACGGGGAGTTGCGCTGGGCTGCCGAGGGGTATGTCAGCGACAAGGCGGCTTTGCTGATCGAACCGATGCTGCTGGCCTCGGATACAGGCACCGCCGCGCAGCTCAACAGGGGCTATCTCAAGATCGGCGGGGGCGCTTTGGAGCTGGAACTCGGCAAGGACGAGAACTGGCTGGGGTTTGGCTATCGCAACGAAATCACCTTGACCAACAATGCGCAAAACCTCACCATGGCCAAGCTTTCCAGCCCGGAACCGTTCCGCGTCGGCTGGCTTTCCTGGCTCGGCGACCTGAAATACGCCTTGATCTTCTCCCGATTGGACAGGACCGTCACCGACGGTCAGGAACGTCAGCCCTGGTTCTATGCCGTCAAACTGAGTTCCAAGCCGATTGATAACCTCGAGGTCGGTCTCAACCTTGCGCGCATGCAAGGCGGTCCGGGGGTCAACAACAGCTTAACTGACTGGGTGCACGGCCTTGTCGGCGGCACGAGCTCGGACAACTCTAAAGCGAATGCCGGCTTGGAGGCGCGCTACCGCATCCCCTGGCTGCGCAACACCGAACTGTATGGGGAGTTCTCCGGCTGCGACGCCGCATCCTTCTGGCCCATCGTGGAGAGCTATGTCGCGGGTTTTTTCATCCCGCGCCTGACTGACGAGGGGAGAGATGATTTTCGTTTTGAATTCTTCCAGGGCAATCAGATCCTCTACACGAGCGGCACCTTTCCGGAAGGTTTTCTCTACAAGGGGCTACCGCTGGGCGATTCGCAAGGGGGGGCCACCCAGGACTTCTTTACTCGCTACAGTCATTGGTTCAGCACGCGCAACAATCTGGCACTGGAATTCTTCTACACCAATCGAGGCATGGTCGGTCGCGTACCCGGCCAAGCCATCGAGCGTGTTTATGCCGGTCGTACCTTCTGGACCCTGCCGGTCCACGGCGACGTGGATGCCCAGGTAGAGTACGGCATTGAAAAGATCAGTAACTTCAACCTGGTGGACGGTGCGGAGCGGACGAACCAGCTGTTCAAGTTGGAGCTGCGCTATCGGTATTGACGCAACCTGTGATCCCGCCGCACGAAAATCTCTCACCCCCCCCCACATGATGAACTAGAGACAAAACGCGAATAATGTGATAGGATTCCGCCCTGATCGAAAAAAGCGCACCCATGGCGGAAACCGCTGCCTGCATCACGGAAAATAGAAGCCACTGAAAGAGGAATCAATGCTCAACGCTCCCACCACTCCGCAAACCAAGATATCCGTCAACATCGAAGATGAAATGAAACGCTCCTACATGGATTATGCCATGTCGGTCATCATCGGCCGCGCCCTGCCGGACGTGCGCGACGGGCTCAAGCCGGTGCACCGGCGCTGCCTGTACGCCATGTACGACATGGGTAACGACTACAACAAACCCTATAAAAAATCGGCCCGCGTGGTCGGCGACGTGATCGGCAAGTACCACCCCCACGGCGATACGGCGGCCTACGATACCATCGTGCGCATGGCCCAGGACTTCTCTCTGCGCTACATGCTGGTGGACGGCCAGGGTAACTTCGGTTCGGTGGACGGGGATTCGCCGGCAGCCATGCGTTACACCGAGATCCGCCTGCGCCAACTCACCCACGAACTCTTGGCCGACCTGGACAAGGAAACCGTCAGCATGGCGCCCAACTACAACGACGAGTTGCTGGAGCCGACGGTCCTCCCCTCCAAGTTTCCCAACCTGCTGATCAACGGCTCAACCGGCATCGCCGTCGGCATGGCTACCAACATACCGCCCCACAACCTGGTGGAGGTTATCGACGGCATCATCACCGTGATCCACAACCCCGAGACCAGCTTCGAGGAATTGCTTGCGCTGGTGCCCGGCCCGGACTTCCCGACCGGCGCAACCATCTATGGGCGCCAGGGGATCAGGGACGCCTACGCAAGCGGCCGCGGCATCATCCAGATCCGCGCCAAGGCCCACGTTGAGGCCCAGAAGAAATCGGAGCGGCAGTCGATCATCATCACCGAGATCCCCTATCAGGTCAACAAATCCAAGTTGATCACCAGCATCGCCGACCTGGCCAAGGAAAAGAAGATCGAGGGGATCACCGATATCCGCGACGAATCGGACCGCGAGGGGATGCGGATCGTCATCGAGGTCAAGCGGGACGAGAACGCCGAGGTGCTGCTCAACCAGCTCTACAAGCACACCCAGTTGCAGACTTCCTTTGGCATCATCATGCTGGCCATCGTCCACAACCGCCCGCGGGTCATGACCCTGCGCGAGATGATGGACTGCTTCGTCGATCACCGCCGCGAGGTGGTCACCCGCCGCACCAACTTCGAGTTGAAGAAGGCTCTGGCCCGGGCCCATATCCTGGAAGGCCTCAAGATCGCCCTGGACTGGCTGGATGCCGTCATCGAGCTGATCCGCGAATCCAAGACGCCGCCCGAGGCCAAACTGGGGCTGATGGAAGGGAGGTTTGCCGATCCGGAATACCTGAAACGTCTCGATCTGCCCCGGCCGACCGGCTATGAGGATGCGGTGCGGTTGACCGATATCCAGGCCCAGGCCATTCTGGAGATGCGCCTGCAACGCCTGACCCGCCTGGAACGCGACAAGATCGTAGCCGAATACGAAGAGGTGCTGGCCTTCATCGCCCGGCTGCGGGAGATCCTGGCATCCGACGCCGAGATACTGAAGATCATCGTGGCTGAACTGACCGAGATCCGCGACAAGTTCGGCGATAAGCGCCGTTCCGAGATTGTGGACAAAACCGCCGACATCTCCTTGGAGGACACCATCGAGGAAGAGGATATGGTGGTGACCATCTCCCACACCGGCTACATCAAGCGCAGTGCCGTGGATCTGTACCGCTCGCAACGGCGCGGCGGCAAGGGCAAGACCGGTATGAAGACCAAGGATGAAGACTTTGTCGAACAGTTGTTCATCGCCTCGACCAAGGACTACCTGCTCTGCTTCACCGATGCCGGCCGCATGTACTGGCTCAAGGTCTACGAGATCCCCGAGGGGAGCCGCACCACCAAGGGGAAGGCGGTGGTCAACCTGGTCAATGTGGCCATGGACGAAAAGATCACCACCATCCTGCCGGTCAAGGAATTCAGCGAAGACACCCTCCTGTTCATGGCTACCCGAAACGGCGTGGTCAAGAAGACGCCGCTGGTGGAGTATTCCAACGTGCGCAGCGGCGGCATCATCGCCGTCAAGCTGGACGAGGGGGACCGCCTGATCTCCGTGTTCCTGACCGACGGCACTAAGGATGTGTTCCTGGCCTCCAAAAACGGCAAGGCCATCCGCTTCAACGAGGGAGACGTCCGTTCCATGGGACGCGTTACCCGCGGCGTGCGCGGTATGAACCTGTCCGACGACGATCAGGTTATCGGCATGGAGATCGTGGACAACACTGCCGTCGGTTCGACCATCTTCACGGTCTGTGAAAACGGCTACGGCAAGCGCACCGACCTGGACGAGTACCGGGACCAGAGCCGGGGAGGCAAGGGAATCATAACCATCAAGACCACCGAGCGCAACGGCAGCGTGGTCAATGTCATGCAGGTTGCCGACGACAACGACCTCATGGTGATCACCGACCAGGGCAAGATCCTGCGGGTGCCGGTCTCCGGGTTCTCGGTGATCGGCCGCAATACCCAGGGCGTACGTCTGATCACCACGGAAGAGAAGGAAAAGGTTGTGGCCGTGGCCAAGCTTGCCGAGAAGGAAGAGGACGAGTTCGAGGACGAGGGTGGGGACATTACCGAGGAGTGAGGAAAAATTTTGGAATCTGGATTGATAATGCAAAATTCGGAAAATATTATGTCCAGAGCTTTGAAAATCGATAAATCCCTGCGGGAACGGCGGCGCATCATGCGCCTGCTGGATTTTCTCAAACGGGACGACCTGACCGGCGACCAGATGGAGCGTATCGGCCGGCGCCTGCAGAAATCGGGCAAACGCGCGCTCAACCCACTCGTACGCAAACTGTGGCAGGAGCACAACGGCACCGCCATCTACCGTTACACCTGCATGCTGGACTTCTTTGACACCTCGGCCTGGATGGATCAGTTGATTCAGATCACCCTCCAGCGCAAGGACCTGGAGGAAGACGGCAAGTTGGCACTCCTGGACCTGCTGCACGACAGCGGCATCGACGTCACTGCGCCCCCCTTTGCTTCGTTGACCGGATACGGCGCCACATCGCTGGATGGGTTCATCGACGATTGCCTCAAGGACGGCGAGCGGGGCTTGGTTCGCTTCATCGATAATTTCCTGGACGTTACCGATGATTTCCGCGAACGGATGATCCACCGGCTGGCTGAACTCAATTCTCCCGATGCCGTGGCCTTGCTTGAGATCCTGCTTTCCTTCGAGCGGCCCGAGATCGTTAAAGAGGCCATCCTGGCGCTGGGGCGGATCAAGAACGGTTGCGCCCTGGACGTTTTGACCAGGGCCGAACGCCGCCACGAGGGTGACGTGGCCGACCTGATCCGGCGCAGCATCCGGCGGCTCTCCTTCATGGGCATCAAGGAGCCAACGGAACTCCCCCAGTCATTCCCCTTGCCGCTCCCTTTCCACGATGTTCAGGCCGGCCCCATCGACTTTTATGGCGCCCGTTCACTCTGGTTCGCCTGGAAGCTGGACGATTCCGCCTTTGCAGCCCTGCTGATCCTGACCGGGGAGTCCGACGGCCTCCTGAATGCGGTCAGTTACCGCATGCGGGATGAAAAGGAGTACGGCTTCGTACTTAAGGACCTAGTCAACGGCGAGATGCTGCTTCCGGTCAGTCCCGGCTATGCCCTGGCCGCCCTGCGGGAGGCCCTCCACCGCAGCCGCGAACAGGGATTCTATCTACCGCCCGACTTTTATGTGGACATGCGTCTGTTCCGTCCCGACTCTCTCAAGCCCGAGGCCTATATCCCTCGTTTCAACCTGAATCACCTGGACGGCATCGTCGAAAAGATTCCCGGCCACGTGACAACCAGCAACGAACTCCTGGATGATCCGAGCCTGGAAGGGTGGATCCTGTCCGAGCCAGCCGTCTATGACGCCGCCGAGCGTTTCATCGCCCTGGAGGAAAAAGACGGCGTGGAGGGTGTGACGGCAGAGGCGCTGGAGGCCGAGATCAACCGTTTCTGCGAAGAGATGATCATCCCGCGCCGCGCCGACATCATCAAACGGCTGCTTTTAACCGCCGACTACATGCAACAGACCGGCAGCGAGGATCAGGCGGTCCAGCGCGCCCTGGCCACGGCCCTCAGTCTGGTGGGAGGCTTTCTGCCCGAAAGCCGCCATCCCTTTATCCGGCGGCTGGTGCTGGATAGCGTGGATACCGCCCGCCAAGCCCTGGCCGAAGGATACGACCTGCGGCTGGAGGAAGGCTTTAGCAACGATGAAGAATAAGAGCGAACGGATAGCCGTCATTGGTGCAGGGAGTTGGGGGTCGGCCCTGGCCAACCGCCTGACCGCCAATGGCCATCAAGTGGTTCTGTGGGCCTACGAGAATGAGTTGGTGCGGGAGATCAACGCGTCCCACACCAATACCCTGTATCTTCCCGGCATCCCGTTGCAGCCTGAACTGGTCGCAACCGACGACCTTCACGAGGCAATAGACCGCCGCGGCATTATCCTGCTCGTGACCCCGGTCCAGGTCATGCGGGGGGTTCTGGAGCAGATTTCCTCCTCCATCGGCGGTGACACGGTCATCGCCAACGCCTCCAAGGGGATCGAACTGGGTACGCTCCAGACCGTCTCGCAAATCTGTGGCCACCTGCTGCCGCCTGAGACGACCAAGGGGTATGTGGTCCTGTCGGGGCCGACCTTTGCCCGGGAAGTGGCGCAGGAGCTTCCTTCGTTGATCGTGGCCGCTTCCCGCGTCGAGGCCAACGCCCGGCGCGTACAGGCGGCCTTCAGCAACCCCCGGTTCCGTGTTTACACCAACAGCGACGTGATCGGCGTGGAACTGGGAGGGGCGGTCAAGAACGTGATTGCCATTGCCGCCGGCATCTGCGACGGCCTCGGGTTCGGCCACAATGCCCGAGCCGCCCTGATTACCCGAGGATTGGCCGAAATGAACCGGCTGGGCGGTGCCATGGGGGCACAGCCTACGACCTTCGCCGGACTGGCCGGCATGGGCGACCTGGTCCTGACATGCACCGGCGACCTCTCCCGCAACCGCACCGTCGGCTTCAAATTGGGTCAGGGGATGCAACTGGCCGATATCCTGGGGGAGATGCACATGGTGGCGGAGGGAGTCAAGACGGCGGAATCGGTCCACCAGCTTGCCCTTCGTCTGGACGTGGAAATGCCGATCGTCGAGAAGACCTACCAGATTCTCCACGAGGGCAAACCGGCCCGCAAGGCCGTCACCGAGCTGATGGGACGGGATCTGAAGTCTGAATAATGCCGAATTCAATTCAAGGATGGAATCGGAGGAAGGGCTGGAATATATGCGCATAGGCCACGGCTACGACGTCCACCGCCTGGTGGAAGGAAGAAAACTGATCATGGGCGGGGTGGAGATTCCCTGGGAACGGGGGCTTCTGGGGCACTCCGATGCCGACGTCCTGTTGCACGCCATCGCCGACGCCATTCTGGGCGCCATTGGCGAAGGGGACATCGGCAAACACTTCCCCGATACCGATCCTGCTTTCAAGGGGGCCGACAGCCTCAAACTGCTGGAGCACGTCATGGCGAGCGCCGATAGCCGCGGATACAGGATTGGCAACCTGGACGCCACCATTATCGCCCAGCGCCCCAAGATGGCGCCCCATATCACCGGCATGCGGGAGAATATCGCCCGCGTGCTTCATGCCGCCCCGGAGCAGGTCAACGTCAAGGCCACCACTGAGGAAGGCCTTGGATTCACCGGAACCGGTGAGGGGATCTCCGCCCACGCCGTGGTGTTATTGGAGCAGAAAAGGTAGTACCTCTTAACATTTTATTAGGTAGTTTCCATCCGGAAACTCCGGATGGAAAACTATTGGTTTCCGATTCGGAAAGAAGGGCTTTTTCGTCCAGGCCAGGAAATCGAGGGATTGCGCGGAGGCGTACATCGGTACGCCGCACAAGCAAGAGCGAAGATTGACGCCGCCTGGGCGGAAAAGAACCCTTTCCGGACGGAAACTAGGTAACGGGTAAAATCCCCTCCCGTCAAAGGGGGGGACTTTCCCGAAATATTTAATGTTACAAGATAGTAGCGACGAGAAGGTTTCCCATGATTTGCCTAGAGAACATAGCCGCAAAGGTCCGCGCCGACCAGCGCATCAGCGCCGAAGAGGCGCTTTTCCTGTTCAACTCCAACGAGCTGCTGGTCATCGGCGAACTGGCGGCCCTGGCCAACGAACGCAAGAACGGCAAAAACGTATTCTTCAACGTCAACCGACACATCAACCCGACCAACATCTGCGTCAACCGCTGCACCTTCTGCGCCTTCTACCGTACACCGGGGGGCGAGGGTGCCTACACACTGGCGCTGGAAGAGATTTGCCGCAAGGCCAAACAGGCGGAAGAGGAGGGCGCCACCGAGGTGCATATCGTTGGCGGGCTCCACCCCGATCTCCCCTTCGAATATTATGAGCAGGCCCTGAACGCCATCCGTCAAGTCGCCCCGAGTCTGCACATCAAGGCTTTTACCGCCGTGGAGATCGACTATTTCGGCCGCATCGCAGGGCTTGGCATCGAGCAGGTCTTGGAACGGCTCAAGGCGGCCGGGCTCGGCTCTATGCCGGGTGGAGGGGCAGAGATCCTGGTGGAGGAGGTCCGCCAAAGGATCTGCCCGGAAAAGATCTCCGGCGCCCGCTGGCTGGAGATCATCCGGCTGGCCCACTCGGCCGGGCTGAAGACCAACGCCACCATGCTGTACGGCCATGCGGAAGGCCCGGCCGACCGGGTGGCGCACATGGAGATGCTGCGGGAGCTTCAGGATCGGACCGGCGGCTTCCAGGCATTTATCCCCCTGGCCTTCCAGCCGGAAAATTCCGACCTGAAGCTGAACATCAAGGAGACCTCCGGACTGGATGATCTCAAGACCCTGGCCGTGGCCCGCATCTTTCTGGACAATTTCAGCCATATCAAGGCCTACTGGGTCATGCTGGGGGAAAAGATCGCCCAGGTCGCCCTATCCTTCGGAGTCAACGACCTGGACGGCACCGTGGTGGAGGAAAGGATCGGCCACGACGCCGGTGCACGCAGCCCGCAGTCATTGAGCAAAGACGGTATCATCCGCCTTATCGCCAAGGCCGGCCGGACCCCTGTGGAACGGGACACCCTCTACCGGACCCTCACTCGTGTCCCGCGCGGTTAGTCGTGGGAAGTAATTCCGAGCACTAGATGATTCGTTTCACCCCCTCTCTCGACCCCGAGGATGCCCGTTTCCGTCTCGAAAGGCTCATTCCGCCCTACATTGACCCTTCCCGCTTCCAATCCCCCATCCGGCGGCTTCGACGCATGTCCGCCGCTTTTGCCGCTTTTTGTCCACCCCCCTGGCCCTCCTTTGGTCTCTGCCTTACCCCGGAGACCCACTACCAGAGCGAGCTCTGGTTCCCCCTGGCCGAGCTGCAACCGATCTTTGACCGCTTCCGGCGGGTGGCCCTCGGTTATCCGCCGCTCCCTGGCAGCGAGCCTTTCAGCGAGGCGTCCAGTTGGGCCGGCGTGGCAGCCGTTTTGCCGCCGCCCCTGTCCAGCTGCCCGACTCCGGCCCGCCTGCTGCAGAGGCTTTTGAGCGATAGCCGGGCAAGAGAGAAGTATCTCTTCTGGTCATGCATGCCGAATCGTTTTTACGGCGAGGCCATGGACCGCTACCCTCGCCAGACGGCCCTGATCCGGCAATGGCTGCAACAGCGTCAAACAGGGGAACAAACGGTTCGCTGCCTGGACGCCGCCTGCGGAGACGGCGCCGTTACCTATGGCCTGGCGCGGCTGTTACTCAATCACGGCTTTACGCACGAATGCTTCCGGGTCGAGGGGTGGACCATCGACCCGCTGGAGGTGTGGGCAGCAGCCCATTGCACCCTTCCCCATGACCCACTGCGGCAGGAAGTCCTCAGGCATTGGACGGCACCGGTATTCGCAAACGGCGCGGAGCGATCCCTGTCATTCCGGCAGGCCGACCTGCTGACCATGCCCCCGGACCGACAGCACTTCGACCTCATCGTCTGCAACGGGCTTTTGGGAGGACCGCTCATAAACGAGCGGGAGGAGATCGGGCGGATCGTGAACAACCTGGCGGCGCTCCTGAGGCCGGGTGGGCTGGTGCTGGCAACGGACCGTTTCCATGGGGGGTGGAAACAGAAATGCCCGCACCATGAAGTGCAGGCATTGTTTGCTTCAGCAGGGCTCGCCCCATTCGAAGCCGGCGAAGGGGTTGGCGGTCTGAAACAGGGTTACATCAATTGTTGACCCGCTCGCCCTGCGAGTGCTCACGCAGCTTCCTCTCGGCGATGATCCTGTCGAATTTTTCGCGCTGATCCGGCCGCAACACCGATTTGATGCGATTCTGCCCCGCGGTGAGCAGGCCCTCGATCTGTGGATGTATACGGCTTCGCGCCTGCCGGATGTCATCATGGGTTTCATGTACGATGGCCCTCACCTGCACCTGCTGGCTATCGTTCAGGTCAAGCTTCTTGGTGAGCCGTTCCACGATGACGTCCTCCCGCATCCTGTGCCCGCCGCTGATAAATCGTTCAAGACGGGCCTTACAGATCATGTGGGTGACCAAGGTCCCGCCGGCAGCGCCGAGGAGGAAAACCAGCAGGATGCCTGCTATCGCCTTGAAGTTCTTCATATCATTCTCCCGTCAGGACGTTCTGCGCGAGATAATCCTCCTGACCGGAACTGATGGCGGCAAACAGATCGTCGGAAGAGGGGATTTTGTAGCTGGCGCTGTATACCGCGATAAGGACCACCAGAACGGCAAACACAGGCACCATGCGCCACAGCAGCGCATACCAGGGAACACCCTCCCTCCGGCGCTCCCGCAACCTGGCCATCAGCCTGGTTTCGAAATACTCCTCCTGCGCAGAGGTATCCATGCGCGCATTACGCGCCGCCGCAAAAAGCCGGTCCAACCTTTCATCACCGTTGTCGCTCATCGCTCTCCTCCAGTACCCGCTTCAACACCTGTCGCGCCCGATGGGCCCGCACCTTCACGTTTGACTCGCTCCACCCCGTCAGAGACGCGATCTCCCGTACCGAGTACCCTTCCAACTCCAGCAGGGTAATGACGATCCGCTCTTCCTCCCTTAAGCGCGACAGCGCCCACTTCAGGAGTTCACGAGCCAAGCGCGCCTCATGGCGCGCCTCGGCGCCGAAGTCCCGCACCTCAAAAACATAGTCGTCGAAACCGCTTTGCCCCTTTTCGCGCCGCCGGCGTCGGAGGGCATCATGACTTGCACGTACGGCGATCCGCGTCAACCAGTGTTCAAAGGGGGCATCATGCCGGAATGCCGCCAGGTTTTCAT
Organism: Oryzomonas sp.; assembly: GCA_031292255.1. Taxonomy (GTDB): domain Bacteria; phylum Desulfobacterota; class Desulfuromonadia; order Geobacterales; family Pseudopelobacteraceae; genus Oryzomonas. The sequence goes on from JARLHN010000029.1 coordinate 37,093, forward strand.
ATGCCTTGATGAATACCTCCTGGCATATGTCTTCCACCTCGTCGCCGTCGCGGGCAAAACGTGAGGCAAGTCCGAAAATGCGTCGCTTATAGCGGGCCACGAGCAGGGCAAAAGCCCCCTCGTCACCCGCAAGCGTAGCGCTGATCAGGCTCTCGTCGGAAGACTGCTCTGGCATACTCGTCACGGTCGTTGAAGTATCCACATTCATTGCATTTGTGAGGCACGGGATTTGAGAGGCATCCTCTGCACGGTTTACCTTCCCAGTATCCCACTAGTTGAGACGGTAACGGCAGGTGAAAGGTTACACCATGGGGCAGAAATAAACCCGGATTTTCCATTAGGGCGCGAGATGCTGCCGAGGCATATTCCGGGTAGCTTGTCGGCCGGTTGACAAGGCAATAGCAGGGCTATTGATGAGGATACCGGGCGGCAAGATGCCGGAATATGTCAGGCAGGGCTCGTGCAGGAGCAAAGCTACCGCCTAATGGAATATCTGGGTTTAAACAAAGCCGCCAAGTGTGGCGGCTTTGCTTGCAGCGATACGGATGTCGTAACGTGGACTGCACGGTTGGCATCAAAATCTGATCAGCAGGCCACCCCAGGAAAGGCCGCCGCCAAAGCCCATGGTCAGGACCAGGCTGCCAGGCTTTATGGTGCCGTTGCGCAGGTTCTCGTCAAGCACCAGAGCCACCGAGGCAGCCGAGGTGTTGCCGCAGCGGTCCAGATTAAGCAGGAAACGATCCTTGGGATAGTCGAACTTCTTGGCAATGAAATCGATCATGCGTACGTTGGCCTGGTGCGGGATGATGTAATCGAGGTCAGACGTCCGGATGCCGGCCTTCCTGCATATCTCCATGATAATCTCTGGAATCACGTCAATGGCGAAGACGTATACCTGCTTGCCGGCCATCTTGAAGGTGTTCTCGCGGGCGGCGATGGTCTCGGCGGTGACCGGCTTGCGCGAACCGGAGGACGGCACCTGGATCAGCGGCCAACCGCTGCCGTCGCTGCGCATATAGGTACAGAGCACCCCTTTGTCTTCCTCGGTTGCCTTAAGGATCACCGCTCCGGCGCCATCGCCGAACAACGGGCAGGTGGATTTATCCTCGAAATCCAGGATCTTGGAGTAGGTGTCTGCGCCGATGGCCATCACCGTCTTGTATTTGCCGCACTTGATGAAATTGTCGGCCACCTCCAAGGCATAGACAAAACTGCTGCACACCGAGTTGACGTCAAAGGCAAAGGCATTGCGTGCGCCGATGTTGTGCTGGACGATGCAGGCTGTTGCCGGCAGGATCATGTCCGGCGTCGAGGTGCCCACCACGAGGCAGTCTATCTCGGAGGCGTCAATACCGGCCGCCTCCAGGGCCTGCTTCGCGGCAATGGTCGCGAGATCGGAGGTTGCCTGATCCTCACGGGCAAACCTGCGCTCACGAATGCCGGTTCGTGAAAACACCCACTCGTCGGCGTTGTCCACCAGACCTTCGAAAAACTCGTTCTTAACCACCCGTTCCGGTGAATACGCCCCACTGCCGATGACCTGCGAATGAATCATGATATCCCCGATACTGCACATGCCGTGCAAAAGTTCCCTGTTATAGTTACACTAAAGATTTTTTAAATTTGACATAAAATAACGCTGTTTGTCAACCGGAATGTTGTATAAACGACACAGCCAAAAGAGTAGACGCCCATCATCATTCGTCCCGATGCCGCAGCACGTCGGCAACGGAAAAGGCCCAAACCAGGGCAAACGCCGCCAGAAGCCCCTTGCCGAAGCCGGATACCCCCGCCAGAGCCGCCATGACCTTGCCGGGCGAGACCGTAACCGAGCCGGCGGCCACCCTGGAGGCGATCACCGGCCCGAGCCCCTTCAACAGCACGAACAGCGCCAAAAGCAGAAGCAGGTTGAGAATCAGGATGATGGCGATCCCCGCCACCTTGCGGCCGAGATAGAGCTGGCCCAGGCCGGGCAGGACAAGAGCCGAGAGCAGCAGCGCCGTGTGTTTCCGCGTCACGGAGCGCCTCCCGCGGCCGATGCTGCGAGCAGGGCCGTCATATCGCCGTGGATCAGGCCGTTGGTGGCCAGGATACGGTCATTGAACACGTCATAGGCGGAGCCGTCGAAGGTCGTCACCATCCCGCCCGCTTCACGGACCAGCAGGACCCCGGCGGCCACATCCCACGGCTTGAGTTTCAGCTCCCAGAAACCGTCCAGGCGGCCTGCGGCCACATAGGCCAGATCGAGGGCTGCGGCACCGGCCCGGCGGATGCCGCGAGCCGCTTTTTGAAAGGCGATGAAGTTGGCGAAGTTGTTGGCCGGGTCGGTGGCGCAGTCGTAGGGGAAACCGGTGCCCAGCAGGGTGTTCTTAAGGGGTGAGCGCGTGGAGACCCGCAGGCGGCGGCCATTCATGAATGCCCCTCCCCCCTTGGTGGCCGTGAAGAGCTCGTCGGACAGGGGGTTATAGATCACACCCGCCGCCAGTTCCCCCTCCGCCTCCAGGCCGATGGAGACGCAAAACCAGGGGAAACCGTGGGCGTAATTGGTCGTGCCGTCCAGCGGATCGATAATCCAGCGGAACAAGGGGTCGCCCGACGGGTACTCTCCCTCTTCCGCAATGATGGTGTGGCCGGGAAAGTCCGTCAGGAGTTGCTCCACGATCAGCCGTTCAGCCTCCCGGTCCACCTCGGTCACAAGGTTCTTGTCCCCCTTCAGGTCAATCTCCAAAAGCGATGCAAAACGGTGGCGCTGATAGTTTCCCGCCGCCAAAGCCGCTGTCACGGCACTATCGAGGTAATTTTGGTAATCGTTCATCGCCGCGAACCTCTCCATAAAAGAAGGCGGCCGGATATGCCGCCTCTGCAAACGCTTATTTATACCAGACTTGAGGCTCCCTGACAAGCATCCGTCTTTCTGCTTTGACATTACAGCTACTTTAAGGCATATTCTAGCCCATTTATCGGTACACTCATCCTTGTGGGCACGATACGGAGCATTCAACGTGGTACTCTTTGCAAACATACTCCTGGCGCTGGCCAAGATCGTGGAACTGGGCAGCGGCCTGCTGACGATCTACAAGTATATTCTGCTGGCCAGCGTGATCATCTCGTGGGTGAATGCCGACCCGTATAACCCGATCGTCAACTTCATCTACCGCGTCACTGACCCTCTTCTGCGCAAGATCAGGCGCCACATGCCCGACACCGGCATGCTCGACCTTTCCCCCCTGGTGGCCTTTGCGCTGATCTACGTGTTTCAGATCGTCGTACTCGACACCGCCTACCAGTATCTCATGACAGCCAGTATGTCACTCAAATTGAGAGGTTGACCAGCAATGAAGATCACCCCGCTGGATATCCAGCAGCAGCAGTTCAAAGGCAAGATGCTGGGAGGCCTGGACCCCGAGGATGTGGACGCTTTCCTGCAGTCCGTGGCCTCCGAAATGGAAAACCTGATCCGCGAAAACAACGAGCTGAAAGAACTACAGGCCCGCCATAACCGGGAGATGGCCGAGATGTCCGAGAAGGAGAAAGATCTTCGCGAAACCATGCTGGCTGCCCAGCGGATCACCGAAGAGATGAAGGCCAATGCCCAGAAGGAGGCCTCGCTGGTCGTTTCCGAAGCCGAACTCAGGGCCGAACGGATCGTGATGGACGCCGAACGCCAGTTGGGCGAACTCAAGGCCCGCATCGAGGATGTCCGCCGCCAGAAGATTCAGTTCGAGATAAGCCTCAAAGCCCTTCTGGACAGTTACGCCCGCCAACTCTCCGGCGATGAGCACGCCTGATTCTCCCCTCTGCACTGTTACGGATGGGAGCATCATCCTTTCACTTCACATCCAGCCGCGGGCGTCGAAAAATGAGGTCTGCGGCATTCTGGACAATGCCCTGAAGATCCGCCTGACTTCGCCCCCGGTGGATGGTGCCGCCAACAAGCGCTGTCGCGAATTCCTGGCGGAATTGTTTGATGTACCCAGATCCGAGGTCAAAATCATCTCGGGTGAAACCTCCCGCCACAAGCGCGTCAGGATAAGCGGCAAAGATCCTGTCGAGCTCAGGCGGGTGCTGGAAGGGCTGATCCGGCAGCACCGCTGACCAACAACACGTGTCGGCCCTTTCGGATTGTGCCTGTTCCCCACCTATCTGTCAGATGGCTGAATTAACCACGAAAGGAAAAACAACATGGCACAGGCAAAAAACGGCGACAAGGTTCGCGTGCACTATACCGGCACGCTTGAGGACGGTTCCATATTCGACAGCTCGGAAACGGGCTCCGACGAATGCAGCGACGATTCGTGCGGTTGCGGCAGCCAGTCGGGCGGACCGCTGGAGTTCGTCATCGGCGAGGGCAGCCTGATCCCCAAATTCGAAACGGCAGTGGTCGGCCTTGAACCAGGCCAGAAGGTGCAGGTCCGGATCGCCTCCGAGGACGCCTATGGCCCCCGCGCCGAGGAGATGGTGGCCGTGATCGAACGCAGCGAGATTCCCGCCGATATCAACCCGGAGCCGGGCCAGCATATGGAGGTAATCCTTCAGGACGGTACGGCAATGCCGGTCATGGTAACCGAGGTGACCGACACCACCGTCACTCTCGACGCCAACCACCCGTTGGCCGGACGGGATCTGACCTTCGACATCACGCTGGTTGAGATACTCTAATACCGATTTCAGAGGGGGCCTCCAAACCGCCCATCCCCATGACCGTCCAAACACAAGGGCCGTGGAATGCTCCGCGGCCCTTGTCATGTTACCCTAGTTTTATAAGCATTTGAATTTCTTTGTGCCCTTTGCGTCTGTGCGGTTACTGACTGCCGTTTGAGGATACACGTTACGGCTGTTTCCCCGTGGCCACCGTGGAGCCGGCCCGCGCCACGCCAAACAACATGCCCGATGACGGCGGGTTGGCCCACACGATCACAAAGGGAATCGCTTTTCCCGGCTGCACCCCCAGATTGTCCAGCGAATCGCCGAACTGGTTGGCCATGGCCGCCTCTATCTTGTCCAACGGCATGGAGGCAAGCTGTTCCCTGGTCAGCGGATTTCCACAGAAGGCGTTCTTGCTCGCCAGCACCTGGCCGTTCGGACCGTAAATCATCCCCTTGACCTGGATGGCGGCCCGCGGGCCCGCGAATTCGTTGACCGCCTCTCCGCTGATCACAACGAGTTCACCGGCGACACCGTTCTTGACAAAAGCGGCATTGACGCCACGTATCGAAATCCGTCCGCTCTCCTTCGCCACCTTCTCAACACCGAGCATCGAGTAGCCGACATAACCCAAGACCACCACAACCGCCACGACAAGCGCGATGACCAACCCGATGAAAAGCGGGCTCTGCTTACGGCGCGAGACGATGGAAAGCGGCGGCAGTTCTTCCTGTGGCGCGGGCTCCCCTTTCCCCTGCGCCTCCGCCAGCGGTGCAAAAAGCAATTCCCGGTCAGGCTTGAGTTCCTCAGGATTGAATTGCTGTACGACCACCGAGGTCAACTCGTCGCCGAAATCGATTTCCCCCAGGTTGAAGGGTTCATCGGCCTTGGCGTCGTCGTTGCCGCCGCCGGCGGCCCCGCTTCCACCCCGCCCCTTTTCGGCCGCTCCCATGGAGTCGGCAAAAGCCTCGACCGGAAAATCAAAGGTGATTGGACCGGCAGGTTCTTCGGGCGTCGAAGTGGCAACAGCATCGCCGAACAAGCTTTCATCGCCGAAATCGGCAGCAGCCGGCACAGTTGCGCTGCCTTTTTCCGGGGCTGCATCGCCAAAATCGAAATCGGAAAAGTCCAGCTCGCTTGTGGGCGCCGCGGCTTCCGCCTCGCCGTCTGCGGAATCCTTGGCGTCATCCGAAAAAGAAAAACCGGGTTCTTCCCTCCCCGGCGGGGCTGAGGGCAGCCCTTCCGCCAACGGAGCAAATGGGGACCCGTCACCCGCACCCAAGGCGGCAGCAGGGCGGTCGGCCGGCTGTTCGAAGCCGATCACGTCATCGGTCGGCGGCTCTGTTTCCTGCTGTTGCTTGGTGACGGTAAATACATGACGGCACTTGGCGCAACGAACCTTGACGCCCTTGGCCTTGATCTTCGTATCATCGAGCTTGAACTTCGTGAGGCACTGTTCACACTGGATAATCATCTGCGACTCCCCGCTGATATGTGGTGGCACAGTACATAAATACTTGAACCTTCTATGGTCTATATCAAAAAGGGGTAACGGTGTCAAATTCTTAAAAAACAGTTACAAACTACGCCTGCCGTGGCAGCAGGGCTATAAGGAACCGGCGAAACGCCCGGAATGCAATCCGCCGACAGTTGCCTCAATCGACGATTAACCACACAAAAGCTGTGGTTTTGGTTGAAAGTGGGTGGCTATACGTAGTATATGGTAAGGGTTTAAATCCTTAGTCTGGGCGGAGATGCCGTTGCGCAGGTTCATCGTATCCATAATCCTCGGCACCGTGGTCATGTCCGCACAACGGGACTGTCTGGCCACGCCGGATTTTAGCGCAACACACCTGTCCCCCGCTGTCTCCCCTTCAATTTCCCTCACTACGACCGCCGGCGTGTTCCTGTTTGATAGCCATAGGAATCTGGAGTCAAGCCCCAGTTACGGTATCCGCCTCGGTTACGACATCATTGGCCGAAACGCTATCGACAGCCTTGGGATCGAAGCCGGGCTCGACGTGGCCACGACCCGTTCAAAATTGAATAATAGCGCCGCCAATGCATACATCCTGCGTACCGAGGCGTTCTATTCCGTCCTGCCCCGAGCACGGTTCGTCCCCTCTCTTGTCGTCGGTATCGGCGGTATGTACGTTGATGGCGGCGGAGGCACCCCGGCAAACGCTTTTTTCGACTACGGTGTCAGCGCAAAATATTTCCTCAAGGATTATATGGCATTACGGATGGACATCCGCCATATATTCGCCTACGAGGACACAGTCGCACGCAGCAACTTCGAATCGACCCTCGGCCTGTCATTCTTCCTGAGCTACGACAAGGACCTGAAGCGGGTGCCACCGGTCGATTCCGATGAAGACGGCGTACCCGACTATCTGGACAAATGCCCGGATACCCCCAAGGGGGTCAAGGTGGACAAGGACGGCTGCCCGGTGGATAGCGACGGCGACGGCGTTCCCGACTACCTGGACAAATGCCCCGGAACCCCGGCAGGGGTCAAGGTCGATAAAGACGGCTGCCCGCTTGACAGCGATGGCGACGGCGTACCCGATTACCTGGACAAATGCCCCTTGACCCCTGCAGGGGTCAAGGTCGATAAGGATGGCTGCCCGGCAAAAACCACGGAAGCTGCTGAAACCGCCGCGCCCCGACCAGCCGCACCTGCCCCCCCCCGGGTCCCGGCCACTGAACCGCCCGCTTCCTCCAAAGCCCGGAAAGCTCGGACAAAACCCTCCGGCCCCCCGCCATGCTTCGTCAAGATCAACAGTGTAAACTTGTTGGATTCCGATTGCGACGGGGTTCCCGACTACCTCGACAAATGCCCCGGGACCCCCTTGGGGGTTGAGGTTGACGAGGATGGGTGTCCGATTGAGACCGCTGATCAGGCAACCCCTGCTCCGGCAGTTACTGTTCCCGCAACTCCTGCTGCGCCGCAACCGTCCATGCCGCCCGTGGCACCGGCGCCTGAAAAGCCGGGGGTGGAACCTGCGGCCGGCGAGTCTGGGTCCGCGCCCGTTGAATCTGCGCCGATACTGATCAAGGTGCCGATAAAACCCTTTGTTCCGAGAGCAGGCATGTCCAGTGCAGGCTATTTCACCGGAGCGGTGGACAGATGCCCCCCGACCCCTGAAAGCAGGATCGCTTACGACGAAAAACCGTTGAAGAAGCTCGTCATAAACTTCATGGTGGACAAGGCCGACATCAATCCGAAATATTTCAGGAAGATCAAGGAAATCTACGACTTCATGAAGAAGAATCCCAATGTATTCGCCCACGTGGAAGGACATGCAGATTATATGGGACCGTTCGATTACAATGTGACCCTTTCCCGCGTCAGGGCCATCAACATCAAAAACCAGATACTGCACTTCGGCGACATCGACCCTCAAAGGATCAGCATCAACGCCTATGGCTGCTCTATCCCCGTTGCCGGCAACAAGACGATCGAAGGACGCCGCAAAAACCGGCGCGGCGTGACTGTGCTTACTCTCACCATCACCGGTCCCACAGTGGTAAAGTAATGCCGATATCAAATCAAGGCGGCGCGGATTGAGGCGACGAAGGCGTACGGGTAGTACGTTGAGAAGCCGAAGAGGAGCCAACGAATGTGCCGCGTGGTTAGTCGTGGGAAGTGGTTCCTTTGCTATTTTGGCTGGCGCCAGGGCGCAGCGGCGTGGGTGTAACAAGGGTCTGCATCAAGGAGCCGCAACAACGGCAGCGGACAAAAGAGCCGGAATTACGAACACGAACTAACCGCACGGGATACTCGGATAGCGCCTTGATTTGGAATTGGTATAAGCCGCCCCGAGAGACTGGCCGGGATGCCGTTTCTGTCCCCACGACGGTGTGACGATACTTTCCCCGCTTGCCTTGCAGATCAAAACAATGCAGAATGCATCAAATTTTCCATGGGGGCCGCATCATGGCACTGCGTGTCTACAACACCCTTTCCGGGGAAAAGGAAGTATTCGTACCGCTTATACCCGGCAGGGCCGGCTTGTACGTCTGCGGGGTAACGGTCTACGATTTCTGTCACATTGGCCACGCGCGGGCCAACGTGGTTTTTGACGTGATCTACCGCTACCTGCGGTACACTGGTTACAATGTCACTTACGTCCGCAACTATACCGATATCGACGACAAAATCATCAATCGCGCCAATCAGGAAGGGGTGGACTACCGCACCATCAGCGACCGGTATATCCAGGCGTTCGACGAAGACATGGAGCGTCTGGGTCTGGCCAAGCCGACGGTGGAACCCAAGGCCACCGATCACATCGGCGGCATCATTGCCATCATCGAGAACCTGATCTCCAAGGGGTATGCCTATGAGTCGGAGGGTGACGTCTATTATGCCGTGGAGACCTTCCCCGACTACCTCAAGCTTTCCAAACGCAACCTTGACGAGATGAAGGCCGGCGCGCGGGTCGAGGTAGGCGACAAAAAGCGCCACCCTATGGACTTCGCCCTCTGGAAGGATTCCAAACCCGGAGAGCCCTGGTGGCAATCGCCATGGGGAAAAGGACGCCCCGGCTGGCACATCGAGTGTTCAGCCATGAGCATGAAATTCCTGGGCGCCACATTCGATTTTCACGGTGGCGGCAAGGACCTGATCTTTCCCCATCACGAAAACGAGATTGCCCAATCCGAGGCAGCGAATGGCTGCCAGTTCGTCCGTTATTGGCTGCATAACGGCTTTGTCAACATTAATTCAGAGAAGATGAGCAAATCCCTTGGCAACTTTTTTACCATCCGCCAGGTGCTGGAGAAATTCGACCCGGAAACATTGCGTTTCTTCATCCTATCGGCCCATTACCGCTCGCCGATCGACTTTTCCGACCAGAATCTGGACGAGGCCCGGACAGGCTTGGAGCGCATCTATTCCTGCCTGGCGGCCCTGGACGAACTCCTGCCGGGAAATCCCGAGACGCCCGGGCTGCGGGCATCAGAATCGCTGACCGAGGTCGGGATGGAGTTGCAGGAGAGGCTGGAAAACCTCATCCCCCGTTTCAGCGAAGCCATGGATGACGATTTCAACACCGCACAGGGTCTGGGGGTGCTGTTCGATGCCGTGCGCACCATCAACCGTTTCCTGGCGGAGACGGGCAAACCCAGCCCGGCCGTCCTGTCGTTGATTGCCCGTACACGTCAAAGTTTTGCCGAGATCGGCCAGGTGCTCGGTCTGTTCAACAGCCGTCCGTCAGCGTGGCTGGAACAGATCAAGGGTTCCAAGGCGGACCGGATCGACCTATCACCGGCAGAGATCGAGGGGTTGATCGCAGAGCGGGCAGAGGCCCGCAAATCCAAGGATTTCAAACGGAGCGACGAGATCCGCGACATGCTGCTGGAAAAAGGTATACAATTACTGGATTCACCCCAGGGAACCACATGGAACATACGATAGAACTCGCTAGTTTCCATCCGGAAACTCCGGATGAGAAACAAGCAGTTTCCGATTCGGAACGGAGAGCTTTTTTGTCCAGGCCAGGAAATCGAGGGATTGCGCGGAGGCGTACATCGGTACGCCGCACAAGTAATCCCGAAGATTGACGTCGTATGGGCGAAAAAGAACCCTTTCCGGACGGAGACTCGCCGCGAAGTTGTCCGCCGTTACTTGAAGACGGCTCACCTCCTGGTATACTTGGAACTTATTCGTAAATAGTTCTTAATTGTCTTTTATCCTGAATGCGGTTGGTAAGAACGAGGCGTCGCGTGGATTGGGAGTGCTGCTGGGACAGGGATGCCGTTGCACCGGGTGATTGCCCGAACATCGGCGAGGGGGATGAAGACCTGCTGGAATCCCCGCGGCGTCGTATTCTGGAAAAATGCTGCGACTGCCCCAACTTCAAACGTGATCTGGAGCGTTTTCAGGCCAGCGGCCATCCCATGGGGCCGGTCTTTTCCCTGATCCATGACGAATACCGACGCCAGAAGATTCACATCCAGTCCCTGATAAGTTTCCTGGACAACAAAAGCCTCGAAATTCGCTTCTTACACGAATTGGGTTCAGTCCTGCAAAGTTCCGTAGATCTGGAGGAGGTGCTGTCGGTGGCCTTGACAGCCATCACCGCCGGACGGGGCTTCGGCATGAACCGGGCCTTTCTCCTGATGACCGATCACAAGCTTGACCACCTGCAGGGATACCTGGCCATTGGACCGCGCAACTATGAGGAGGCCCATCAGGTCTGGGACGAGATCGCCCATAACGACATGGACCTGCAGACCCTGGCCCAGAGTTTCCGTAAAAACAAGCTCACCGCCGAACGGGTCAAATTTCACGACATCCTGGAACAGATCTCGGTACCGCTCTCCAACACCACCCACATCCTCGTCAAGGCCTTGGACGGGAAGCATCCGCTTTTGATCGAGAATGCCTACCACCACCCGGACGTAGACCCCGAGTTTGCCCGCCTGCTGGGGGTCGATACCTTCCTGCTGATGCCGCTCGTCTCCCGCAACCGCCGGGTGGGCATGATCATCGCAGACAACTGCATCACCCATCGCCACATCACTGCGGAAGACATGCATTCCCTGGAAACCTTCACCTTTCCCGTGGCGTTTGCCATAGAGCGGGCATCCCTCTACGAACGGCTTCAGGAAGAACTCAACCGGGTCACGGAGGCCCATACCAAACTGAAGGTGCAGCAGGAATTGATCGTCAGGATGGAAAAGATGGCCCTTGTAGGCAGAATTACCTCCAGCATAGCCCACTCCATCCGCAACCCGCTGATGATTATCGGCGGCTTTGCCCGCTCGATGCTGAAAAATACCCCGCCCGGCGATCCCAAACGCAACTTCATCGAATCCATCGTCGGCGAGGCTCGCCAACTGGAGGGGGTTTTGGATGAAATCCTCAATTACTCCGACTCGCTTTACCCGACAAAGGATTTCTGGGATATAAACCAGTTGGTGGAGACCGCGCTCCGCGATTCAGCCGACACGTTGCGCGCAAGAGGATACGATTGCACCTTCACCGCAGGCAGCGAGCTGCCGCCGGCCTATATCGATTTCAAGCAGGTTTCCTACTGTCTCCGCACCATTATCCAATGCGACCTGAACGGCACCGGGCACGAGCGTCTCATCGACATCAACACCAGTCGGGAGAACGGCACTATCGTAATCCGTATCCAGGACCACGGACAGTATATCTCCCAGGAGGAGATGGACGCCATCATGGTGCCGTTTTCATCCACCCAGGAGATGGGGGCCGGCCTGGGACTGGCCCTGTGCAAGACCATGCTGGAAAAGCAGGGGATACCTCTGAATGCCCAAACAGCGCGCGAATACGGCATTATCTTTACTATTTTACTTCCCATCCGTAAGGAGGAACAGCAATGAGCAGACTACTTGTTGTGGACGATGAGGCCAATATCCGGCTTTTGTATGCCGAAGAGTTGGCGGAGGAGGGGTATGACGTGGTAACAGCGGCCGGGTCCGCCGAGGCGGTGGAAAAACTCCAGGAGGGCGTCTTTGACCTGGCGGTTTTGGACATAAAACTCAAAAACGAGAGCGGCATAGACCTGCTGCAGAAGCTGGTCAAGGAGCGCCACGACATGCCGGTAATCCTCTGTTCGGCCTTTTCCTGCTACAAGGACGACTTCTCCGCCTGGCTGGCGGACGGTTACGTGGTCAAATCCGGCGATTTGAGTGAACTGAAACAGGAGATCGCCCGGGTCCTGGCCAAAAAGGCCCAACGGCAAAAAGCTGGTTTGTAATCCCCCCCTTGCAACGGAGAGCCGGGCCGGGTTTGCCCGTGAACCCCCTCCGCCTATCCCGTAACAAGAGGCATGCGACCATTATTTCAAGCAAGGAGCATCCCGTATGAAAGCCGTCATCATGGCCGGCGGATTCGGAACCCGCATCCAGCCGCTCACCAGCAGCATTCCCAAACCGATGATCCCCCTGTTCAACCGCCCGATCATGCTTCATATCGTGGAACTGCTCAAAAAGCACGATATCACCGACCTGGTGATGCTGCTCTACCATCAGCCGTTCGTCATCAAAAACTTCTTTCGCGACGGCGCCGATTTCGGGGTCAAGATCACCTATGTCACCCCTCTGCAGGATATGGGAACGGCCGGGGCGGTCAAGGCGGCCGAAAAGTACCTGGACGAGCGCTTCCTGGTGATCAGCGGCGATCTGCTGACGGACTTCAACCTCAAGAAGATCATCGATTTCCACGTTGACAACAAAGCCAGTGCCACCATCACCCTCACCTCGGTCAAAGACCCGCTCCAGTTCGGGGTGGTAATCACCGACAAGGAAAAACGCATCACCCAGTTCCTGGAAAAACCGGGGTGGGGCGAGGTCATCTCCGACACAATCAACACCGGCATCTACGTGCTGGAACCGGAGATCCTCGCAGCCATCCCCGCTGGGGAAAATTTCGATTTTTCCCAGGACCTCTTCCCGGCCATGCTGAAGGAGAAAGATGCCTTGTTCGGTTATCCGGCCAAGGGGTACTGGCGCGACATCGGCAACACCGATTCTTACCGGGAGGCCTACCACGACATCTTCAAGGGCAAGATCAACTTGAAGATCGACGAACCCAAACTGGACTTCCTGGGCAAGGACCTGCGCATCGGCGCCGACGTTACCCTGGAGCGCCCCGACGGTCTCGAAGGGACGGTGGTCATCGGCGACAACACCCAGATCCTGGGCGACGTGCGTATCAAGGATTCAGTCATCGGCCGCAACTGCACCATCGAGGCCGGAGTGAAACTCAATCGCTGCGTACTCTGGGACAACTCCTACGTCAAAAAAGGGGCCAAGATCAGCGACAGTGTGGTCTGCTCCAATGTACGCGTCGGACAGGGGGCGGTACTGGAAGAGGGGGTCATTGTAGCGGATGAAACCTCCATCGGAGACGAGGCCGTCATCAAAAGCGACGTCAAGATCTGGCCGCGCAAGATGATCGAGGCCGGGGCAACCGTCACCGCCAACCTGATCTGGGGCGAGAAATGGAAAAAGGCACTCTTCGAAGGCGCCATCATCAAGGGTCTCTCCAATGTGGAATTGACGCCCGAGTTCGTGGCAAAGCTGGGCTGCGCCTACGGCACGACCCTTCCCAAGGGAAGCTTCGTCCTGGGCGGCCGGGACTGCAACCTCTCCTCGCGCATGCTCAAGCGCTGCTTTGTGGGGGGTATCCTCTCGGCAGGGGTCAATGTGCGCGACATGAAGATGACCCCCTTGCCGATCCTGCGCTACAAACTTAAGACCTTCGGCGAGGTGGGCGGCTTCTACCTGCGCCAGGCGCTGGACGATCCTGCAGCACTGGAGATCGTCTTCCTGGACGGCGACGGCCTGGATTTTTCCAGCGGCATGGCCAAGAACGTGGAACGCATCTATTACAAGGAGAACTTCCGCCGCGCCCACCACAGCGAACCGGGCGCCATCATAGAAATCAACAATGTCGTCGAGTTCTACCGCGAGGGATTCCTGCGGGCCATCGACAAGGAGATGGTCAAAAAAGCTGCCTGGACCGTGGTGGTGGACTTCAACTTCTCGCCGGCCAGCCAGATCCTGCCGCTGATCCTCAATGAGCTGGGGTGCAACGTGATCGCCCTGAACGCCTATGTAGACGAGGGACGGGGCAGCAAAAAGGCCATGGACAAACAGGCGGGACTGGATCAGCTCTCCAAGATCGTCAGCTCCCTGGGCGCCCAGACCGGCTTCTGGCTCGATCCCACGGCCGAGTCCATAGTCCTTTTGGACGAGAAAGGCCGTATCTTCAGCGGTATGGAACTACTCTCCGTGGTAACATCACTATTTTTAAGAACCGGCCAAAAAGGCGTCATCGCCGTCCCCGTACAGACCCCATCGACCATCGACCAGATGGCCAACCAGAAGCGCTGCCAGGTCACCCGCACCAAAAGCAGTGACCGGGCCATGCTGGAGGCGGCCAACTCCTCCGAAGTCATCCTGGCCGGCACCATTGACGGCCGTTTCGCTTTTCCCCGTTTCCAGGCATCCTTTGACGGCATGTTCGCTATTGCCAAGCTCGTGGAACTGGGCGCCGCCAGCGCCATCTCTTTTTCCGGCGCGCTTGAGGAAGTGCCGTCGAGCGCATTCCTCCAGACCAGCGTTCCCTGCGCCTGGGAGATGAAGGGGGGCATCATGCGCAAGATGAGTGAGGACAGCCTGGACAAGGAAGCCAGCTTCATCGATGGCATAAAGGTGCATTTCGGCGACGATTGGGTGCTGGTGCTGCCTGACCAGCATGTCCCCCTTATCCATATCGTGGCCGAAGCCAAGGATCAGAAGTCGGCCCAGAGGCTGTTGTCGGAATATCAGAAAAAGGTGGAGGGGTGGAAGAAAGAACTGGAATGATATCTTATACCGATTCCAAATCAATGATGAAATCAAGGAGCCGAAGACGAACCAACGAAGATAGCGCCTTGATTTGGAATTGGTATTTCCCGTCAGGATACCCGCAATCGAAGAGACAAGGAGCTGCCTGAGATGCCGATCCCGCTCGACGTGGTAATCATATGGCACATGCACCAGCCCTATTACAAGGACCCGCTCAAGAACGAGTACGCGCTGCCCTGGACTTACCTGCACGGCATCAAGGATTATTTCGACATGCCGGCCATCGTAGAGGATACCCCCGGCGCAAAAGCGGTCTTCAACCTGGTACCCTCCCTGCTCGAACAGATCCAGGATTATGCCGCCGGCACCGCCATCGATCCCTTTCTGAAAATGGGTAAGGCGGCTCCGGCCGACCTGATGGAGGATGACCGCATCTTCCTGCTGGAGAACTTCTTCTCCGCCAACCGGCAGCGCATGATCGAACCATCGCGTCGCTACCTGGAACTGCTCTACATGGCGGGCGAGGGGAAACCGGGCAGCGCCCGCGACCGGGTACGGCACTTCAGCGATCAGGATCTGCTGGATCTCCAGGTTCTGTTTTTTCTGGCCTGGACCGGAGAGGCATCCCGCAGGCGCTATCCGGCCTTTGCCGAACTGGTGGCCAAAGGGGAGGAGTTTACCGCGGCCGACAAGGAGCTCTTGTTTGCCACGCAACAGGAACTGTTGCAGGCCATCATCCCGTGCTACAAGCGCCTGCATCAGGCGGGGCGCGTGGAACTGGCCGTCTCCCCCTACTACCACCCCATACTGCCGCTTTTGTGCGATGTCCGCAGCGCCCAGACCGCCATGCCGCGTGTCACGCTGCCCGCAGCCGCCTTCCGCCACCCTGAAGACGCCCGCGCCCAGGTCCGGCGCGGCATCGACTATTTTGAGCAGGTCTTCGGCTTCGCCCCCGCCGGCATGTGGCCATCGGAGGGATCGGTCAGCAACGAGGCGCTTGAGATCATCGCCAACAGCGGTATCAGTTGGATCGCCACGGATGAAGACATCCTGGTCAAAAGCCTTGAGGGAGGGCTGGGGGACCATAAGGAGCGCCTCTACCGCCCCTGGCGTTTTGTCTGCCGTCACGGGGAGATCGGCGCCTTTTTCCGCGACCACCAACTCTCCGATCTGGTCGGTTTCACCTACTCCCAATGGGACGCAAGCCGGGCCGTGGCGGATTTCTGCGGACGACTGCACGCCATCAAAGGACGCGGCAGCGGCGAGGGCAAGGTGATCCCGATCTGCCTGGACGGCGAGAATGCCTGGGAATATTACCCCAACAACGCGTACGACTTTCTGCAGGGCCTGTACCGCGGCATTGCCGAATCACCGGCCCTCAACCTGACCCTATGCTCCGACGTCCTGGCCCGCAGCACCTTTGACGGCCGTCTGCACGGCATCCATCCCGGTTCGTGGATCAACGCCAATTACGGCATCTGGATCGGGCACCCGGAGGAAAATCTGGCCTGGGACCTGCTGGACGGGACACGGAACGCCGCGGTCTCCCACAACCCGGCCGTGGCCGAGGCCCTGGCGAGCGGTATCCCCAGTGCAGATGCCGACGTGGAGACGATCTGCCGCTCACTGTACGCCGCCGAGGGAAGCGACTGGTTCTGGTGGTACGGCGATGACCATTTTTCGCCCCACAGCGACCGTTTTGACCGGCTTTTCCGCCAGCATTTGATGAACGTCTACCGGTTGCTGGGGATCGACACGCCGCTTGAGTTGCTGGAAGCGATCAAGAAAAAGAGTCCGGCAGGGCTGATCCGGGAGCCGGCCGGCTTCATCGATCCCGAGATCAACGGCAAGATCAGCGACTATTTTGAATGGCTTGCCGCCGGTCTCTACGACCTGACCCGCCAGGGTTCGGCCATGCACTCTTCGGACCGCATGCTGCAGAGTTTCTACTACGGCTATAACAACAGCCATCTTTTCTTCCGTATCGACGGCATTCAGGAACTCTCCCGGATGCTGCGGGATATCGATGTGCTCAACCTGCACCTTATCTATGACCGGGAATACCGGCTGCCCCTGCAGATGCGCAACGACGAGGGGCTCCTGCAGGTCAGGGAAAATAACGTCTGGGTGCCGACCAGCGGCCATTGTCGCTGGAAGATCGCAAAGACCTGCGAGGTCTGCATCCCGTTGGAGGCCATCAAGCCGGCCCCCAAGAGCAAGCTGTTCGCGTCGGTGACCCTGGTGCGCGACAACGAGGAGATCGGCCGCTGGCCGACGGATGCGCCTTTGATGCTGTACTATGCGGGGCCGGAGATCGAACTGGACAACTGGCTTATTTAAGTGCAACGCCATATTTGAGCGCTGACGGCGGCGGCTCGTCGAAAGCTGGTCAGCATAGCGCTGCTATGCCTCCGGCGCCTTCTCCTCGCCACCACCGCCATCATCTCAAATCTGACGTTGCACGATAAGGGCAGCCGCCATCATCTCAAATCTGACGTTGGTGCAAGCAGATGGTTTAGGGCCTTTGAGGGCCGTTTTTCTGGAATTCATTTGATTCGCGGGTGAAGGAGCCGAACATGTCAGAACTTCGCTGGGACCCGATTAAGCTTTACTGGGTGATCATCGCCACCGAGCGCGGCCGGCGGCCGCGGGATTTTCACGTGGAGCCGGAACGCAACGGCATGACCGCCTGTCCCTTCTGCTACGGCAACGAGGACAAGACGCCACCCGAGATATTCGCCATCCGCCCCAGCGGCATGCCCAACGCCGCCAACTGGCGGGTGAGGGTGATCCCCAACAAATACCCAGCACTGCGGGTGGAGGGAGAGTTGAACAACCGCGGCTATGGGCTGTACGACGTTATGAACGGCATCGGCGCCCACGAGGTTGTCATCGAAACCCCCGACCACAGCCGCAGCCTGGCCGATCTCACGGCCCACGAAATCACCGACGTCCTGACCGCCTACCGGGCGCGCTACCTGGACCTGCGCAGGGATTTCCGCTTCCGCTACATGGTGCTCTTCAAAAACCACGGGCTCCGTGCCGGAGCGTCCCTGCACCACTCCCACAGCCAGCTTATCGCCGTGCCGCTCTTGCCGCCGGTGGCAGCCACCCAGCTCAAGGTGGCGCGCAACTATTTCAACACCAAGGAACGCTGCATATTCTGCGACATGATCGCTTTCGAACTGAGTTGCGGCGAACGGGTGGTGCGGGAGTTCTCGAACTTCGTCATCCTGACCCCCTACGCCTCCAGTTCCCCCTTTGAACTGCGGCTATATCCCAAACGCCACAGCCACGATTTTGCCCTGATGAACGATGCCCAACTGGCCGAGTTGGCCGTGGCGTTGAAGGACATGCTGATGCGGATCAAGAACGTGCTTCGCGATGCGCCCTACAACTTCATTCTCCATACCGCGCCTCCCATGCACCGGCGTCCCGGCAAACCAACGCACTGGAACTCGCTGGAACAGGACTATCACTGGCATATCGAACTGGTACCGCGTTTGACCCAGGTTGCCGGCTTCGAATGGGGCACAGGATTCTACATCAATCCGACGTCGCCCGAAGACGCGGCGAGTTTTCTGCGCGAAGCAGAGGTATGAATGACCTGAAAACCGTTCTCGACAGCCTCTATGCGGCCCGTTCCGCCGCCCACCTGGCCAATGACCCCCTCTCCTTCTGCCACCGCTACGAGGAACCGGCCGACCGGGAGGTGGCGGCAGTCATCGCCTCTGCCTTTGCCTATGGCGGAATCAAGATCATCCTGCGCACCCTTGAGCGGATCTTCGCCGAGTTGGGGCCGTCGCCACACCGGTTCGTGGAGCATTTCGACCCCAAACAGGGATTGCGGACGTTTGTCGGCTTCAAACACCGCTTCAACGACGGCCGCGACCTGTGCGCACTCCTGTGGGCCTGCCGGTTGATGATCGAGGATGCCGGCAGCATCAACGCCTTCTTTACGCGTTTTCACGATCATGGGGCCCAGGACGTGACCGGAGCCCTCGACGGCTATGCCGCTGCCGTGCGAGGTCTGGATTACCGGCCGATATTCGGAAAAGACACCGTCCCCGCAGACTCCTACTTTCCGTTTCTCTTCCCTGCACCTGCCTCGGGCAGTGCCTGCAAGCGCCTCTGCATGTTCCTGCGCTGGGTAGTGCGCCCGGCCGACGGCATCGACCTTGGGCTCTGGCAAGGGGTCTCACCGTCCCAATTGGTTATCCCGGTTGATACCCATATCAGCCGCATCTGCTCCTACCTTGGCTTTACCCGCAGAAAAATCGCCGACTGGCGAATGGCCGGGGAGATCACGACCTCCCTGCGGCTCCTCGATCCCCTTGATCCGGTCAAATACGACTTTTCCCTGGCCCACCTGGGCATCAGCGAGGGTTGCACGGGCAACGATCCCCTGCACTGCCTGAACTGCGCCATTGCCGGAGTTTGTCCGCAGGCGGTCTCGAAGTGACGGTGGTAAACCGAAAACATTTGTAACAGGGATGAATGGGATAAACGCCGATAGATCCAAGCAGGTTCGGCCCGGAGCGTTGCATTACTTTTAAGGGCGAAAACAACTCTTTTGCCGGGACAATGTTTTCTTCTGAAAACGGTCGTTTATTGATGTGCGGAAATTGTCCGCGTTGATCGACCTGATGGTAGTGTCCCTTCTGAAAATATGTTTGTTGAAAAAATCGCCGACAGGTATTACAGCAAATAAGCAGCATTACATAATTATAAAAGTAATACAGGAGACAGGCATGCTCTCAAATGTGACAACAAAGGGCCAAGTGACCATTCCAGCTGAAATACGGGCCCGCTTTCATATTCAGGCAAACGACAGGGTTGACTTCTTCATAGATGGCGAACGGATGATTATACCCCCGTCAGAACGCTCAAACAACTCAAAGGTTCCATTGCTGCAGTTGGCTCAGGCGTCTTTGCCAAGGAACGGGAATGTTGGAGGTTCCAGGCAAAAAAACACCCCGGCAACTAGGAGGGAAAGTCGCCAGGGCAAATGAGGGTTCTTAGGGAACCCTCGCAATGTTTTCTGTAGTTTTATCTTACCAGACAGCTTGTGCCTTGGCAAGTGTGAAATTTGTCTAACATTTCGGTATCACACACAAATACCTGTAAAGCCTAGTAAATTGGTCTTGATTAGGGATTGCAGCCGGAATGGAAGGTGGGGCACTGCTGCGCCAGCGGGCAGCGGTCGCACAGCGGCCGGGTGCGGCAGAAGGTCTTGCACTCCTCCACGATCAGGGCGTGATATTCGTTGAACAGCAGGGCATCGCCGGGAAGATGCTCCATGAACATGAGGCGCATCTCGTCGTAGCCGGCGTCGGCCGTAAGCAGGCCCAAACGGTGGAACAGGCGCCGGGTATAGGCATCGACCACGAAGGTCGGTTTTTTCCCGGCGTACAACAGGATCGAATCGCAGGTCTCCGGGCCGATCCCGGCGACCTTCAGCAACTCCTTGCGCAGCTCGCGCCACTCTTCGTTGAACAACATGTCCAGGGAGCCGCTGTGGCGCTCCCGGAGCCATTCCACAAACCCCTTGATCCTGACGCTTTTGACGTTGTAGCAGCCGGACGGCCGGATCAGCTCCGCCAGAAGGCCGGCCGGGGTGGCCTCTATACCCTCGACGGTCAGCACATCGGCTCCCTTCAGGGCTCTGATGGCCTTTTCCACGTTGGTCCAGGCGGTGTTCTGGGTCAGGATCGCCCCGATGCAGACCTCGAAGGGGGTCTCGGCTGGCCACCAGAAGCGGGGGCCGAAGTGATCCAACAGCCGGAGAAAGATCGCCTTGAGCCGTTCACCGGTCGGGGAGAGGGATGCCTCGGTCAGGATCTTCATGGCGCTTGGACCGATGCGGGCAACCCCTCCGCCATGGTGGGATAACGCAATCTGATGCCCAATCTCTCCAGCATGCGGGTATTGTCCACCACCCGCGACTCGCTCACGTAGGAGAACATCAGGGGGGACATGGCCTGGCGCGCCTCCTCCAGCGTCACCTGAGGCTGGCGTGGCATGCCCAGGGCGTCGGCGGCGGCGTTGAAGTAGCTGGTCATGCTGGCGGGATGGCCATCGCTGACGTTGAAGATGTCGCCGTCCCCTCCCTTCTCGGCCGCTGCCAGACATATCCGCGCCAGATCGTCGGCATGGATGCGGTTGCTGGGGCCTGACTCATCTTCCCGCAGGAGCGGCTGCCCCTGGCTGATCTGCATCAGCGGCAGGCGGCCAGAGCCGTATATGCCGCTGACCCGCAGGATGACCACTGCCGTGCCATGGTCCGCCCCGAACTCCCGGAACGCAGCTTCGGCATCGAGCCGCCGTTTGCCCATGGCCGATACCGGGGCGATGGGCGAATCCTCCGTCACCACGCCGCCACTGGTTTCGCCGTAGACCGAGGTAGCGCTCAGGTAGACGATCTTCGCCGGGGGCACCGACAGGGCCGGACTGGCGCAAAAATTCCTGGCCCGCGTGTCGAAAAGTCCGCCGCCGGGCGGCGGCACGCAATACAGGAGCACCCCTCCGCCCGTTGCCTCCAGCATCGGTATCCCGGCCGGATCATCCAACGTGGTCACAATCGTTTTGTAGCCCAACTGCTCCAACTCGCCGCCATGCTCCTTCGACCTGACCAGGCAGGTCGGCTCGTACCCCGCGTCGCCTGCAAGCCGGGCAACGCGCCGGCCGATGTAGCCGCAGCCGGCTATGACAATGCTCTTCATGGTTTCTCGCCCAATCGTGAAAAAATATTTGAAACAGGATAAACATCCATAATATCAGAATCGTAGGGGCGAACTGATGTTCGCCCAATCCGGGGAGTATGCAATACGCCCCTACACCGGTTTTTTTTATATATTACGTTAGGGTTATGCTTCAAAACGACTTCGACCAGAGCAGCAGCATGCTGTTTCCCGATATGCCGTTTCTGAGTATGCCGCTGTCGTAGGAGTATTCCAGGTAGAGCGTCGAATTCCAGGGGAATCCGCTGGTAAGCCCCAAGGAAAAAACCTGGCCTCGGCTCTCGCGGAATCGCAGGGGTTGGCTGGTGAGCACATCCCGGTTGGCCCAGGCAAGGGTCCCACGCAGATGCAGATAAAGGAAAAACAAAAGCTCCCGCCGATACTCAGCCGTGCCGACAACGTAATCCGACACCGGGAACTGGTTGAACTCCGCACCCGGATAGGGGACACGGGCAAGGTCGTCGCTCTCGCTGGGAAACGGCCCGCCGATGCGGAATGCCGAAAACCTGTCCAGGTCGTTTTCCACCGTGGCGCCGCCATAGACACTGAATATCAACCGGTCGCGTTCCGAAAACCCCGGCACCGGGGCGGCAGCTATCAGGTAGCCGGACAGCTTGGTAAATTGCTGGGTCTGGTCCTTTTTATAGACTGCCCCCCCGTAGTTGGCATCCGACCAATGGGCCCGGCTTTGCCACTCCAGATCCAGGCCGCCCGCCACCCCCGTGTGCAACAGCTCCATAATATTGCGGCGCATCCCGTCGTAACGTACACGCATGCGCACACCGTTGATGGCGGTGTCGGGCGGCAGCATGACATCCGCCCCGGTGTCAGCGGTGCGGGAGGAATAAAGGTAGCCCCCCTCATAGAAAAGTTGCAGCCGCAGGTCGTTATCCGTCTGTAATGGCGCGACCGGGAGACGGTAACCCGCCCCCACCCAGGCAGCGGCCTCCCCCCAGACGATACTGCTGGCCTTGACCTCCTTGCCGCCCACGATCTCCGTCGATTGAATGGGGATGGTCATATTCTCCAGGTGGGCCAGGAGTTCAAAATTGTCGTATTTCAGGGCATGGTCCAGCTGGTTGTCAAAGGCGCTGAACACAAGCCGGGTCCGGGAACCGGAGTTTTCCCGCCTCCAGTAGAGCGCGCCCATGGGGAGGGCATCCGAGCTGCCCAGGGCAGGCAAAAAAAGCGTTCCGCCCAAGGTCAGCGCCAGGGTGTTGCGGCGATCACGGGCAGGAATGTCGACGCGGTGCCCCCAAACGCTCGTCGAGAAGGCTTCGCCCGCCAGGGGCGTGGCATAGCCGGGCACTGCCGCTGATCGCTCATCCCCGGGCGAAACCGGCTCCTCCCCCCCGGCGCTTCCGCCCCGGAAGATGAACAGAATGAGTAGCTGCCACGCGGCAATGCGGATCATAAGATGTCGACGGCCCACAGAGATCATCAACGCCCTCATGGCAACACTATATCAGCTAGCCGGCAACGGAAAAAGAAAAAAGGCCCCGTGCATGCCACGGGGCCTCGTTGTGAAACGACTAGTTTCTTACGGCTACTTGGGTTCGTCGTAGATAAGCGCCGCCAGTTTTTGTAAATACGCGAACCGATTGGCGGTAAAGACAGTGGCCTGCTTCATCAGCTTGGCCGCTGCGTCGGGATTGCTCTTCTGAAGCACCTTCCAGCGGTTCTCCCCGTAGGCATACTCTTCGAGGGTGATGGTCGGCGCCTTGCTGTCCAGTTGCAGGGGGTTTTTGCTCTCGGCTGCCAGGGCCGGATTGTAGCGGTAGAGCGGCCAATAGCCGGATTGCACCGCTTTCTTCTGCTCGTCCACGGCGGTGGTCATGTTGATGCCGTGGGCAATGCAGTGGGCGTAGGCGATGATCAGGGACGGCCCGTCATAGGCCTCGGCCTCCAACATGGCCTTGACGCACTGGGCCGGGTTGGAGAGGGCGACCGTGGCCACGTAGACCGAACCGTAGGCCATGGCCATCATGCCCAGGTCCTTCTTGGCAACCGACTTGCCGCCGGCCGCGAACTGGGCCACCGCGCCCAGCGGAGTGGACTTGGAGGCCTGGCCGCCGGTGTTGGAGTAGACCTCCGTGTCCAGCACGATCAGGTTGATGTTCTTGCCCGAGGCGATGACATGGTCCAGGCCGCCGTAACCGATATCGTAGGCCCAACCGTCGCCGCCGACACACCAGACCGACTTTTTCACCAGGTAGTCGGCGATGGGGACCAAGAGTCGCGCGACCTGCTCCTTGCTTCCCTTCAGTGCCGCCTTCAGCTTCTCGACGCGGCCACGCTGTTCCTCGATTCCGGCCTGGGTGGACTGGTCCGCCCCGATGATCTCCTTGATCAGCTTGGCGTTTGAAGCAAAGGCCTTGCTGCCGGCAAGCTCGTTCAGATACTCCAGGGCCGATTTGTTGAACTGGTCCACGGTCAGGCGCATGCCGAAACCGAACTCGGCGTTGTCCTCGAACAGCGAGTTGGACCAGGCAGGACCACGGCCGTCGGTCCGCTGGGCCCAGGGGGTGGTGGGAAGGTTGCCGCCGTAGATCGAGGTGCAGCCGGTGGCGTTGGCGATCAGCATCCGGTCGCCGAACAGTTGGGAGAGCAGCTTCAGGTAGGGCGTCTCGCCACAGCCGGCGCAGGCGCCTGAGAACTCGAACAGCGGTCGTACCAGCTGGTTGCTGCGCAGGGTCTCCAGTTTGACCTGGGTCGGGTCTACGTCGGGCAGCTTGAGGAAGAACTCGAAGTTCTCGGCCTCCTGGGCGCGCAGGGGGGGCTGGAAGTGCATGTCCAGCGCCTTGTGGTCGGGATTCTGCTTGTCCTTGGCCGGACAGTTGTAGGCGCATGCGCCGCAGCCCGTGCAATCCTCGGGGGCCACCTGAACGGTAAACTTCTTGCCCGCCATCTCGGGGATCTTGCAATCAGTGGACTTGAAGCTTGCCGGGGCGCCCTTGAGCAGCTTGGCGTCATAGGCCTTCATGCGCACCACGGCATGGGGGCAGACAAACGAGCAGATGCCGCACTGGATGCAGATCTTCTCGTCCCAGACCGGGATGTCGATGGCGATGTTGCGCTTCTCGTACTGGGAGGTGGCGGTGGGGAAAGTGCCGTCTGCCGGCATCTTGGAAACCGGCAGGTCGTCGCCCAGACCGGCCACGATCACCCCGGTGACCTCCTTGACGAACTTGGGCGCCTTGGCGGAGACGGCAGCGGCCATCCTCAGCTTGCTGGTGGCCTTGGAGGGAACCTTGACCTCGTAGAGGTTGTTCAGACCGGCATCCACTGCCTTGTAGTTCATTTCCAGCACTTTTTCGCCGGCCTTGCCGTAGCTTTTCTTGATGGCATCCTTGATGGAGGCGACGGCGGTCTTGAGCGGAATGATGTTGGATATCTTGAAGAAGGAGGTCTGCATGATCACGTTGATGCGGGGTCCCAGGCCGATCTCGTTGCCCAGCTTGACGCCATCGATCACGTAGAACTTGAGCTTCCTGTCAATGATCTGCTGTTGCACCTCTTTCGGTATGCAGTCCCACACCTCGTCGTGGTCGAAGGGGGCGTTGAGCAGGAAGGTGGCCCCTTTCTTGGCCTTGGAGAGCATGTCGTACTTCTCCAGGAAGGAGAAGTTGTGGCAGGCCACGAAATCGGCCTCCTGGACGAGATAGGGGGCGCGGATCGGCTTCTTGCCGAAGCGGAGGTGCGACGTGGTCATGGAGCCGGCCTTCTTGGAGTCGTAGACGAAGTAGGCCTGGGCGTTGTTCTTGGTTTCCTCGCCGATGATCTTGATCGAGTTTTTGTTGGCGCCCACGGTGCCGTCCGACCCGAGGCCGTAGAACATGGCCTGGTAGACCCCGTCCATGGGGTTCTTGTAGCTTCTGTCCACCTTCAGGCTGCAATTGGTGACATCCTCCTCGATACCGACCACGAAGTGGTTTTGGGGGGCTTTAGCCTTGAGGTTGTCGAGCACGGCCTTGGCCATGGCAGGGTTGAATTCCTTGGAACCGAGGCCGTAACGGCCGCCGACGATGACCGGGTACCCCTTGAAGGAGAATTTCTTCTCGGCCATGGCCTCGCCGATGGCGGTGCGCACATCCAGGTAGAGCGGTTCGCCCAGGGAGCCCGGCTCTTTGGTGCGGTCGAGCACGGCAATCTTCTTGACGGTCTTGGGCAGGGCCTTGATGAAGGCGTCCAAGGGGAAGGGGCGATAGAGGCGAATCTTGACCACGCCGACCTTTTCTCCCTTCTTGACCAGGTTCTCGACGGTTTCCTGAACCACGTCGGCGCCAGAGCCCATAACGACCACCACGCGCTCCGCGTCCTTGGCCCCCGTGTAGTCGACCAGCTTGTACTTGCGGCCGGTCAGCTTGGCGAATTTGCCCATTTCCTCCTGGACGATGTCGATACATTTGGGATAGTAGGGATTGACCGTTTCACGACCCTGGAAGTAGACGTCCGGGTTCTGGGCCGTGCCGCGCATTTCGGGACGGTCCGGGCACAGCCCGCGTCCCTTGTGTTCGGCGATCAGTTTGTCGTCCAGCATGGCCCGCATATCGTCGAAGGTAAGCTCCTCGACCTTGAGGACCTCGTGGGAGGTGCGGAAGCCGTCGAAAAAGTGCAGGAACGGAATCCTGGAGCGCAGTGTGGCGGACTGGGCTATCATGGCGAAATCCATCGACTCCTGAACGTTGTTGGAACAGAGCATGGCCCAGCCGGTGGAGCGGCAGGACATGACGTCGGAGTGGTCGCCGAAGATCGACAGGGCCTGGGCCGCGATGGCGCGGGCCGATACGTGGAACACGGTGGAGGTCAGTTCGCCGGCGATCTTGAACATGTTGGGGATCATCAGCAAGAGCCCCTGGCTGGCGGTGAAGGTGGTGGTCAATGCTCCGGCCTGCAATGCTCCGTGGACCGCACCGGCAGCGCCCCCCTCGGACTGCATCTCCACCACGGTGGGGACGTTGCCCCAGATGTTTCTCTCACCCGCGGCGCTCTTGGCGTCGGATATCTCGCCCATCACCGATGACGGGGTGATCGGATAGATGGCAATGACCTCGTTGGTGGCGTGGGCCACGTGGGCAGCGGCTGTATTGCCGTCGATGGTTACCATTTTTCTGCTCATGGGTTCCTCCTGTTTGTGGTTATCCTGGATATCGGCTCAATCCGAAGCGTTACGTAACTTTTTGTTCTTGTATCATATCAAGGGGATGATGCCACCTACAACTCGTTTCGCCCCTGGAGCGCCCACTGCACCGTGGCCGCATCGACGAATTCAATATCGCTCCCCAACGGGATGCCGTGGGCCAGGCGCGTTACCTTCACCCCGTACGGTTTGAGCACCTTGGTCAGGTAGAGAGCCGTCGCCTCCCCTTCCACCGTGAAATTGGTGGCAACGACCACCTCGCCTACACCGCCGCGCCCGACCCGTTCCAACAGCTCGGCGATCCGTAGGTCGGAAGGGCCAATCCCACCCAACGGCGAGATCGCTCCCTCCAGGACGTGATATACACCCTGGTAGGCGTTGCTCCGTTCCAGCGCCATCAGATCCTGGGAGTTCTCCACCACACAGATCGTGCCGGCATCGCGGTTGCCGGCGCAAATGGCGCAGGGGTCGTCCTCGGTGACGGCAAAACAGGTGGAACAGGCGTGCACCCTGTTGCGGACCTCTTGAAGGGATTCCGCAAGCGCCGTCAGGTTGTGGGGAGCTTTGAGCAGATGGAACGCCAACCGCAGGGCCGTGCGCTCGCCAATACCGGGCAGCTTCTTCAACTCTCCAACCAAGCGCATCAATGAGGAAGATTTTGTTAGCATATTTTCCGACACAAATAAAACATTTTTTTATAATTATAGCATGGGTAAAAAAGGTGCTCCCCCGTCATGGAACGGGCCGTCGGACAACCGAATACCCTGGAGGAGCACATAATAACGACCTTTACACCCGCAGTGGCATGGTAACGGATTTGCCATATACGCCGTCAACTATTAGCCGAACTAAAACTTTTAGTCAAACTAAATATCCTGACAACCATTACCATCATCTCCGCGATGGACAACGCCCCGAAAAGACTAGAAGAGACCTGGAATACTCATGCCGCCGGTAATCTTGGACATCTCTTCGGAGATTTCGCCGTGAACCTTTTTCATCGCCTCGTTGACCGCAGCGGTGATGAGGTCTTGCAGCATTTCCACATCATTCGGGTCGACGGCTTCCTTTTTTATCGAAAGTGAAATTATTTCGTTCTTGCCGTTGACCTGGACGTTCACCGCTCCGCCGCCGGAGGACGCTTCGGCTGTCCGCTGGCTCGCCTCTTCCTGGAGTTTCGCCATTTTTTGCTGAATCATCTGGGCCTGCTTCATGATGCTTGCCAAACCTTTTGACATCTGTCCCTCCCTGGGTATGAAATATGTTTAAAACTTGGTTATATGACTCTTTATCACGCCTTGCGAATCTCAGTAACGGTGCCGCCGAATACCCGTACCGCCTCATTGATAACCGGATGTCCGGCGACCTCCCGCCTCAGATCTTCCATCAGGCGTTCATTATCGCTCTTTTTTTTTTCCGCCAGTGACTGGGGGGACTCGCCGGTTTCGGGCGTGATCGCCTTGATCTTGACCACCGTTTCATGCCCGGTAAACTCTTGCGCCAACGTCCGGATCTCGGCGATGAAATCCGCGTCCTGGGCCATATTCAGATAATAACCAACCGGAAAACCGATCTCCATCTGCCCCTGCTCCAGCTTGAGCGGGCTGCCGTGTTCCAGCACCGACCCGTTGGCCGGGCGCTTTTCCACGCAGAAAGCCACTAAACGCTCCCAGTCGGCGTAACCTCCTCGCGACTGCGGTCGTGGAGGCGGCTCTTGCGGGGGCGCGGCGACCGGACGCGGCGGCTGTTCGCCACGGGACGGTTCCGGGCGCTCTACCGGGGCTGCGGGAGTTGCCGCTCGGGTGGCATCCCAGGGAAGGACGGGGGTATGGACCGCCCCGGTTTCGAGCGCCTTAAGTTTCTCCAGCAATTCCTGAATCGGTATGACCGGAACGAGGGTAGCCGCCTTGAGCAGCGCCATCTCCAGGATCAGGCGGGGGAAGGTGGCATATGCCATCTCTGTTTCCGCCTTCAGAAGGAGGGTCAGGCGGCGCTGAATCTCCTGGGCCGAAAAACCCTCCCCCTGGCGGCGCAGCTCTTCAAGCTCCGCCTCGGCCAGGTCAAGTATCTCTCCGGGACTCTTCACCGAGCGGATCACCAGGAGATTGCGGAAGTGGTCGATCATCTCCTGGCAGAATTGGCGCATATTGTAGCCGACCCCGTCCACGCGTTTGACGCCCGCCAGCACCCCCTGGGTATTGCCGGCGAAGACCGCCGCGGAGATGTCGGCCAGCAGGCGGCGATCAACGGCCCCGATCATGGTAGCCACATCCTCGTCGCTGACGCAGTTGCCGCAAAAGGCCAGCACCTGGTCGAAGACCGACAGGGAATCCCGCATGCTGCCGTCGCCTTTGCGGGCGATCAGGGCCAGGGCGGCGTCGCTGATGGAGATACCCTCCTTGCCCGCGATAAAGCGCAGGCGCTCGATCAGCTTCGGCATGAGGATGCGTTTGAAATCGAAACGCTGGCATCGGGAGAGGATGGTGACCGGGACCTTGTGGGGCTCGGTGGTGGCAAAGATGAACTTCACATGGGCCGGCGGTTCCTCCAGAGTCTTCAACAGGGCGTTGAAGGCGCTGGTGGAGAGCATGTGAACTTCGTCGATGATGAATATCTTGTAACGGCTGTGGGAGGGAAGGTATTTGATGTTGTCGCGCAGGTCGCGAACATCGTCCACGCCGGTATTGGAGGCGCCGTCAATCTCGAAGACATCGGTGGAGGTGCCGTCCGTGATCTCCTTGCAGATCGGGCAGGCGTTGCACGGTTCGGTGGTCATCCCCTGCTCGCAGTTGAGCGCCTTGGCCAGGATACGGGCCGAGCTGGTCTTGCCGACGCCGCGGGCTCCGGTGAACAGGAAGGCATGGGCCACCCGGCCGGTGTCTATGGCGTTTTGCAGCGTACGACTGACATGCTCCTGGCCGGTCAGCTCTGAGAAGGTCTGGGGACGGTATTTGCGGGCGAGAACTACGTAGGACAAAGGGGCGTTACCTCACAAGGGCTGCATTCGGAGGTCATGAACCATGCATGTAGTGCCGGCGGGGCAGCTCTCGCTGCAGCCCGAACCGGGGATTCAAGGTCTGCACAACCTGCTTGCAAGCGCATATGATAGCCGGGCTTACCCACGGCACACAGCGGTAGCCGCTGCCGTTGCTTCCTTCCGGACCTGGCGGAGTTCACGGCGTGCCGTTGCGTGGGGCCCGGCTATCATATGCACCTGCAAACGCGAACATGCGGAACAGGGTGTTTTCCGGCTGCAAAAAGGATATTAATATATCATGTCGCCCCGGCTTTGTCAAAACGATTTCACCGATCAAACGAGGCGGATGGCTTGGAAAGAGAGCGCAGCAAGGGTGAAAAACGGGCAATCACATCTAGGTGGGTTTTTCCAGTTTTTCCTGAAGCAGGGGGATGATCACGACCTTGATCCTGCCCTTGCCCCACAAACCGATCTTCTTGGCTGCCGCGCGGGACAGGTCGATGAAGTGGAAGGCCTTTCTGGCACAACGGTCGGTTATGGTGACGTGCACCTCCTGGTTGGTGGCCGGGTTGACGACCCGCACCACGGTACCCAGGGGCAGGCTTTCATGGGCAGCAGTCAGTTTGTCGGGGTGATAGCGGTGACCCGAGGTCGTCCTGCGACCCTCGAAGCGCTTGGCGTAGTAGGAGGCGAACCCTTCCATCGGCGGCAGCGGGCTGCTCTTCAGGATGAGCCCTTCGAGCACCTCCTCCAGCTTGGGCGACTCGCCGTCTGCGGTGCCGGCGGCCCTGACACCAACAGGCGCCAGCAGGAGCAGTGCCACGGCAGCAAATGTAGGTAAGAATGTACGTTTCATCATAACGAAATCTCCGTACGATGTTTTATACAATAAAACAAGCACCGTGTCAAGCGCCGGCTAAACCCCCGCAGATTGTTGAAAATCGTCATGAGGAGGCCGGTATGCAAGACGCAAGCGAACGAGAGAGCGAGGCGTACCAAGTGGTACGTTGAGCTTTTGAGTGAGCGGCAACGCCGCAAACCGGCCCCGCAGTAGATTTTCAACAATCTGCCAGGTATTCGCCGATTCCCTCCCTGAATCCCCTGGGTTCAAACCCAAAGGTTTGCTTCCAGCGACCGTCGCAGATACTCTCCTCCACCAGCATCTGCAACTGGTCCATGGTGATGGGAAATTGGGGGATGCCCTGCATGACCGGAATGATCAGCTTCATCACCCCCAGCGGCAGGCGGGGCTTGAGCGGCGCAGACCTGCCCATGGCAGCGGCAATGGCATCCAGCATGTCCACATACGTCAGGCGGTCGTTGCCGCACAACTCGTAGCACTGGCCGATGGTCGCGGGCATCTCCAGTGCCAGGGCGAAACAACGGGCCACATCGTCCACATGGATCGGCTGGAGACGGTATGCCCCGCTGCCGATGACCGGCATCGCCGGCGCCAGGCGCAGTTGACGGGCAAGCATGGTAATGAAGGCATCCTGCGGCCCGAAGATCAGTGAGGGGCGCAGGATGGTCCATTCCAAGCCGCTGTTTCGCACCAGCTCCTCGGCCCGGAACTTGGTCCTGTGATACCGGGAAACGGCATTCGGCCTCGTCCCCAAGGCCGACATCTGCACATAGCGCCGGATGCCGGCCCTTTTGGCGGCAGCCAGCAGGTTTGCCGTGGCCTGCACGTGCAACCGCTCGAAGGTCATACCTTTCGCGGGGAACTCACGGATAATCCCCACCAGGTTTACCACCGCGCCGCATCCGTCAACCCCCTGCTCGAAGCTCTCCGGGCGGGTGATATCCCCCTCGACCTGTTCAACCCCCTCGGAGGCCGCGCCGCGCCGGTGCACCAGCAGGCGCAACTGGTGTCCCCGGTCAGACAATTCACGGATCACATGACCACCGACAAAGCCGGTTCCACCTGCGATAAAGATCTTCATGTCATCCTCCCGGACCCCACGCCAACCGGCCCAACCCGTGGGCGACCGACGCTGAAATTGTAACAGGCGCCCCGCGATTTTCAACTGGACATTATGTATATGCAGGGGGTATCAGGAGGGTCTTGCGCCCCACAACCGTTCCCGAAGCCCCGAATTCCGTGCCGTGCGGCGCTCCACAATACGGCGAAAGACCTCTTCGGTTCCCCAGATCTCCGCATGCGACCTGGCCCGGGTAAGCGCGGTATAGAGCAGTTCCCGGCTAAGCGCTTCCGATATGCGTTCCGGCAGGATCAGGAGCACCCTGTCGAATTCCGAGCCCTGGCTCTTGTGGACGGTCAAAGCGAAAGCGTTTTCATGTGACGGCAGGCGCAAGGGCGAAAGCTGGCGAAGCCCCGTGTCCGGGTCGTAAAACCAGGCGGCCGGGCGGCCGGAAGCAGGGTCGTCCATCAGTACGCCGGTGTCGCCGTTGAACAACCCCAGTTCATAGTTATTGCCCGTCACCATGACCGGCGTCAGGCGGCCGCCCGGGCGGTCGTCCCGGCCATGCAGCCCCAGCGCATCCTTGCAGAGCAGGTTCAGGTTCTCCGCCCCCCAGACCCCCTTACGGTGCGGCGTGAGCACCCGGAAGCGGTCCAATTCGTCCAGGGCGGCCGCCGGGGTGCCGGCGCGGATGTAGGCGCCGTAACCGTCCTTTACGCGTTCCATAAAGGCGCCTGCAAAGGCACGGCCAGCGGGCAGCGGCCGCCAGGAGACATCGCCGTACCTGCCGGAGGCGAGCAGGTCCAGGGCCGCCTCTCCATCACCGGCATTGACCAGGCGACTGAGGTTGCCGATGCCGCTGTCGCTGCCGAAACGGTAACTCCTGGTCAACCGGACCACCGCGGGGCGACCCGGCTCCCCGGCGGAGGGAGCGGCCGATCCCGCACAGATATCGGCCAGTACGGCGCCGGCCTCCACCGACGCAAGTTGGTCACGGTCGCCCAGCAGGATCACGCGGGCGCTGTCGGGCAGAGCCTCCAACAGCCGCGCCATGAGCGGCAGATCGACCATGGAGGCCTCGTCCACCACCAACACGTCGCAGGCCAGCCGGTTTTTCCGGTTGTAGCGGCAGGATGCCGTTCCCGGCTTGACGCCCAGCAGGCGATGGATGGTGGTGACCTCCGCCGACAGCGTCTGCCGCAGGCCATCGCGGAGCGGAAGGCGTTCCAGGGCTAGGACAATGGATCGTCTCAAACGCATGGCGGCCTTGCCGGTGGGGGTCGCCAGGACGATGCGCGGCGGATCGTGGGCCAACTCGACGATCAACGCCAGGATGCGGGCTACGGTGGCGCTTTTGCCGGTGCCGGGACCACCGGAGACGACGGTGAACCCCCGGGTCAGGGCGGATCGGGCCGCTTCCCGCTGGTGGTCGGGTTCTCCCCCCGCGGAGGGAAAGTAACGCTCCAGGGCGGCCGACAGGGGTTCATCGTCCATGTTCCGCACCACGCTGCGCAGCAGGATGCCGTCGGCCACCTGACGCTCGTAATCCCAGCAACGATGCAGATAGAGACGTCCGTCACCATCCAACACCAGCGGTGCATAGTCGCCCGGTCGGCCGACCGTCCCGCACTGCCCGAGCACATTCAGCCATCGGGGCAAATCCGGTATCCGCGCCTGATGGCCGCAGGAGTGTTGCACCGTGACTTCATCCCCGCCCAGGGCATTCAGATCGAGACAGACGTGTCCCCGGCAGGCGGCATTGCTGACCAGCGCGGCCGCCACCCAGAGCTCTTCGCAGGGATGGGGGTCAATGCGGAGGATAAAATCCGCAAAGTGCTGGTCCAGAAAGCCCAGCTGAAGGTTCCCGGTCATCGGAGCGGTTGCCCCTCGTCGTGCTTTCCAAGGGAATTTCCATACATAGTGCTGTTGAAAACGGTCAGGCGGTTCTTGCCGGTACGCTTGCTGACGTACATGGCCTCGTCGGCGTTGGCCATGACCGTGCGCACATCGCCGCCGTCCTCGGGATAACCTGCCAGACCTGCCGAAAGGGTTGTGGAGAGCATAACCCCTTCGAAGGCGAACGGCGTCGTCGCCATGTTGGAGACGATACGCTCGACAGCCGCGATCACATCGTGTTTCGTGGTCTCGGTGAACATGATGACGAACTCGTCGCCGCCGTAGCGGGCGCAGATATCGGCACCACGGACCGTGGAGACGATCATGGCGGCTACCTGTCGGATCAGTTCGGTTCCGGCCAGATGACCGTGCCGGTCGTTGACCTTCTTGAGATTATCGGCGTCGATCATGCAGATCGCATAGGGCCGGTTATAGCGTTTCGACAGTTTCTCCTGCGCATTGGCCAGAATGAAGAAATTGCGCATGTTGTTGATGCCGGTCACTTCATCGGTCAGGGAGAGCCGTTCCACCTCGCGGCGGGCGCTCTCCGTCTCGCCTGCCAGCATGGCCCCCAGATGGGCGATCAGCATGAACGGGAACAACTCGAGGGTATGGGTCAGGAAATCATTGAGCCCCTTGAACTCCTCCGAAGCCAGCAGCACGTAGGAACTGATGGCCAGGACGGCCATGAAATAGGTGACCCGCCGGCCCTGGGTCAGGGAGGTGGCCATCAGGACCAGGTAGATCAGGGACATGAAGGGGCTGGTGATGCGGCCGGTGTACCAGCACACCGCCACGATGAAAGCCAGAAAGACCATCAGATCCACAAAGGTCTTGAAGGGGCTGTACTTGCTGGAGAGAGCGCCATAGCGGGCGTTGATGTTGTAGAAAAACAGCAACACGCAAAAAACGGCCAGGAAGAACAGGCTTGCGTGCTCGTTGGGCATCAGCTTGATGTCGAGCGTCACCAGGGCGATCAGCAGCCAGGAGATATTGCCCATGATGCGGTCGTACCCCGCATAACGCTGGTGAAAGCTGGGATAGTGCCGAGTTTCTTGATTTTCGTCCATAGCAATCCCCGACCGGAATTTCGTCAGCCGGCCATTTGTAAGGTCATCTGGTTTCCATGAAGCCGCCGGGACCGATAAGAGCCTCAGTCTCCGGTTGATTGGGCCGATCATACACCATGACAGTATGTGTCAGAAATTTATTGTCAAAATGGCTCAATCGGCTACAATATTTTCCCGTCACGTTCCAGTATCCGCGTTATCATTGTAATGATAATTCAAAATTCGGCAAGGGGGAAGCATGCAGAAAGGAAAACCGGCCAAAAAGTATTCCCAGGCGGGTCGGCTGCACAGCATTATCCGGCTGTTTGAAGCCCGGCGGGGCATGACGCTGGACGATCTGGCCGAGGAGTGTGGTGTTGACCGGCGCACCATTCACCGCGACCTGAATGCCGTCGAGGAGGCCGGCTACACTCTCACCTCCGAGTGGCTGGGGGGTAAAAAGGTCTACAGCTTCCTGACCAAGTCCCGCAACATCCCACCCATTACCTTTACTTTGCCACAATTGATGTCGCTCTACCTGCTGCGCTCCCTGGGCGTCTATCTGGCCGGCACCCCATTCCAGGCCGAGACCGAGGAGTTGTTCCGCGCCATTACATCAATCCTGCCGGACCGTTACGCCGCCCACCTGGAACGGATCGCGCGGGTATCCCTGCCGATCCTTCACGGTGCCCGGGATTACTCCGCAGCGGCCGGCTATTTTGAGGGGCTGCAGCGCGCCCTGCTGCACCAGTACCGGGTGCGCCTGAGCTATGCCAAAAAAGGGAGGGACGAACATGAAGAATATGAAATCGATCCCTATACCCTGGTCTTCCACAAGGGAGGCATCTACCTGTTGGGTTATGCCCACAACCGCGAGGCCATGCGCCTGTTTGCCCTGGAACGGGTCCGCGGGATCGAGGTGACCCGGCAGCGCTTCGAGATTCCAGCAGGTTATCAGCCGGAGGACCATTTCACAAGTGCCTTCGGCTTGGTCAGCGACACCCCCATGAAGGTGCGGGTCCGTTTTTCGCCGGACGTCGCCCATGCCGTGAAAGAGCGCGTCTGGATGCCGGGCCAGAAGATCAGGACCGACCGGGAAGGACGGGCAACGGTAGAGTTTGAGGCCGCCGGGGAGATGGAACTGGTCTCCTGGGTACTTTCCTACGGCATGCATGCCGAGGTGCTTGACCCGCCCGAGTTGCGGCGGGAGGTGAAGCGCCATGTACGCGAGATGCGCCAGTACTACCGCAGCAAGGAAAAGAAGGGGGAAAAGGCCGGGTAATTCCGGTTTCAAATCAAAGGTGACAACAAGGCGGCGGGGATCGAGGCGACGAAGGCGTACAGGTAGCACGTTGAGGAGCCGAAAAGAGCCAACAAAGATGCCGCTTTGATTTGGAATGGGAATAACGGTCTGTTTGACTTTGCCTGTTGCGTGAATTATAACCAGACACCATTTCATTCAGGAACACGGGCCGGAACCGATGACAGACGATACACAGCTTAAAGACATATTGGTCAAACGCATAAAAACGGCAGGCAGGATCACCTTTGCCGCCTTCATGGAGTCCTGCCTGTACGAACCGGGGCTTGGATACTACACCTCGCCGGGACGCAAGGTGGGAGCGGAGGGGGATTTCTACACCAGCATCTCGGTGCATGCCGCCTTCGGCCGGGTCATAGCCCGGGAGGTTGCACAGATGTGGCGCTGCCTGGGCTCACCCGACCTGTTCACGCTGGTTGAGTGCGGAGCCGGCAACGGCCGCCTGGCGTGCGACATCATGGATTACCTGGCCGACCGGGAGCCGGAGATGTACGCTGGGCTGGACCTGGTGCTGGTGGAACGGGAGCCCTCCCTCCAGGCCGCCCAGGCCGAACTTTTGGACAGCCATCGGGAGCGGCTGCGCTGGCTCGCACCGGAGGCGTTCGGGACGGAAGGCTTCAGCTTCAGCGGTTGCCTCTACTCCAACGAGTTGATCGATGCCCTGCCGGTACACCGGGTCATGATGACGCCGGAGGGTTTGCGGGAGATTTACGTCACGCTCGGGGACGGCGGGTTCGCCGAAGAAGCGGGCGAGCTGTCATCGCCGGCCATTGCCGGCCAGCTGGAACGGATCGGCGTAACGCTTCTGCCCGGCCAGCAGGCGGAGGTCAACCTGGCCGCTCCGGCGTGGTTGGCTGCAGCCGCACGGTCATTGCAGAGCGGTTTCGTCATGACCATCGACTACGGCTACCCGGCGGTGGAACTCTATGCGCCGCAGCGCAAGCAGGGGACGCTTCTGTGCTATTATCGCCACCAGGTGGAGGACGACCCCTATATCCGCCTGGGGAGGCAGGACATAACCTCCCACGTGGACTTCACCACCCTGATGCGCCGGGGCGAGGAGTTGGGATTGCAGCCGGTCTGGTTCGGGGAACAGTGCCGTTTCCTCCTATCGGCCGGCATCGTGGAGGAGATCGAGGAGTCCGAGCGCTCGGCGGCATCCGAGGAACAGAAACTCAAGCTGCGCCTGGTCCTGAAGAAACTGATCATGCCTGACGGGGGCATGGGAGACACCTTCCGGGTCCTGATCCAGTCCAAAGGGGTCGAGAGCCCCCGCCTGCTCTGCCAACGCCGGATAGGAGGCTGAATGCCGGGACTCGCCCATTCCTCCATCCGCGGCATCGTCTTCGACCTGGACGGCACCCTGTACGTGTCGAAGCCGTTTGCGGCAACGATTCAGGAAGCGGCTGTCGGCTATATCGCACCCCTCAAGGGGATCAGCGGCGATGAGGCGCGCTTGCTGATAGCGGCTGCCCGAACGCGGCTTTCCGAGATGAATGGAGTTACCCCCACCCTCTCGGCGGTCTGCATTGAATTGGGCGGAAGCATCCGGGACCTGCATGCTGCCTTAGAGGCCCAATTGCGACCCGAATCGTACCTGGTGCGGGATGAACGGGTCATTGCCCTGTTGGACCGGTTGTCGCAACGCTTCGAACTCTGTGTCTACACCAACAACAACCGCGCCCTGACGACCCGCATCATCGCTTATCTGGGCCTGGACGGCTTTTTCCGGCACATCTTCGCCATTGACGACAGGTGGCTCGCCAAACCGGACGAAGAGATGATGGAACAGGTGTTGGACCGGCTGGGCCTGGCGCCGGCCGAAGCGCTTTTCGTCGGGGACCGGTACGACGTGGACCTGCGGTTGCCCGAGCAGCGCGGCTGCCCGGTCTATCTCAGCCAGAACGTCGAACAACTGCTGAGGCTGGAGGAGTTGCTGTAACCTAATAAAAACATTTGCCGTTTTCAACAAAGGAGCGTGACCCATGACCCAAAGCAAGGAGATGCTCGACGCCGTCATGCGCGCCATCGAGCTTGAAAAAGAGACCTTTGATCTGTACAACAAGGCCGAACACAAGACCTTCAATCCGGCCGGAAAACGGATTTTCAAGTGGCTGGCCAAGACCGAGGAAGGGCACTACCTGAAATTGACCGAGTTGTACAATTCGCTGCACGAGAGCGGTCACTGGGTGTTTTACGGCGGCTCCGGCTTCGAGCTGGAAGAGGCCGGCAGCGGCGAACAGCCGACAGGCTTTGATACCGACGACGTTGCAGCCTTGAAGATCGCCCAGAATATCGAGAAGCGCGGCATGGCATGCTATGAGGATTTGATTACCAAAACCAGCGACCCGGACGGCAAGGCGATGCTGGAAACCCTCAGAAACGAGGAGATCGAACACCTGCGGGTGATCACCGAAAAACTGGAGGAGTTGAAAGGATAAACTTCAAAACGGCACTTCTGCCACAAAGACGCAGAGAACATCACAGAGTTTTTTCACATATTCTCAAATCCTTAAATGGTAAAGAGAAATTAAATCCGAATATTGTATAATTCATTGAAATGCTTGTCTCAGTGTCTCTGTGGCTCTGTGGAAAATATTTTTTCCAAGATAAATCGGAACGTAAACGGGGTCCCGCGAGGGGTCCTGTTTTTTTATCGTCGCATCGCGGGGTTCCTGGTGTATTTTCTCGGCCCCCATGTCCCCGTTTCTTTGTATAATGAAATCAAAGAAAGACGGCGGCATGAAGCCGCCGGGCGCCGAAGGCGGATAGATGGCCCATGGCGCGGAAAGGGGAAGTGTATGTACGTTATAACCGGAGCAACGGGTAATATAGGAAGCAAGGCGGCCAATATCCTGCTGGAAAAGGGTGAAAAGGTGCGGGTAATCGGCAGGAGCGCCGATAGGTTGCGGCAGTTCGTGAACAAGGGGGCAGAGGCGGCGGTGGGGAGCCTGAAGGACAGCGCCTTCGTCACCCGGGCCTTTAAGGGTGCCGACGCGGTATTCGCCATGATCCCGCCGGATCACACGGCCACGGATTTCCGGGCCTACCAGAACGAGGTGGGGACGAGCCTTGCCGCCGCCATCACCAAGGCCGGCGTCCGGCACGTGGTGAACCTGAGCAGCCAGGGGGCCGACCGTCCGGCGGGAACCGGCCCGATCCTGGGGCTCCACGACCAGGAACAGCGGCTTGACCGGCTTCAGGGGGTCAATGTCGTCCATGTCCGACCCACCTATTTCATGGAGAACCTCCTGGCGAACATCCCGCTCATCAACCGGCAGGGCATCGCCGGTTCGGCGATACGGGGAGACGTGAAATTCGCCATGATCGCCACGCGTGACATCGCCGCCAATGTAGCCGTGCAGCTCGTGAACAAGGGCTTCAAAGGGACCTCGGCTTGGGATCTGCTCGGCGAGCGCGACCTCTCCCTCAACGAGGCGATTGCCGTCATCGGCCGGGAGATCGGCAAGCCCGATCTGAAATACATGCAGTTCAGCTACGAGGATGCGGCCAAGAGCATGCAGGAGATGGGCCTCAGCCCCGATATGAGCAGGCTTATCAACGAGATGTGCAAGGCCGTTAACGGGGGGCTCCTTGGCACCGGCCGTCAACGGACACCGGAAAACACGACCCCCACCTCCATCGAGGAATTTGCGCTGGTCTTTGCCGAGATCTTCGCGGCCTCGACGTGGCGGCAAGCGGCCTGAAAAGCGCTGTTTGCCGTTCTCGACAGGAAAGCCCGCCAAAAGCGGGCTTTTTTTTCGGGTCTATAACCGAAAGAAAGGTTGGGGCCAATTCTCCCCTTTGTTAAAAGGGGAAGACGAACAGCACCTTTTTTCGGCTATAGTTCCGTTTTTTTCGTGATTGCAGTCTCCTTGCGTCGTGAACACCCGGAGCCCGCGCGATCAAGCCTGCCGGAGCCGCCCCAAACGTCGTTCCTTCAAACGACGCTCTTCCGCAGATAGTCGATCAAGGCCGCCATATCCTTCGGCAGTTCTGTGGTGAACTCCAGGTATTCACCCGTAGCGGGGTGGATGAAGCCCAGGGTGCGGGCATGCAGTGCCTGCCGCCCCAGCGCCGTGATCAACTTGCGAAGCTGCGTATCGGTAAGGTTGTTGAAGCGCCCGCCGTCGGGATACAGAGGGTCTCCGAGGAGCGGATGGCCGGCCTCGGAGAGGTGCACCCTGATCTGATGGGTGCGTCCGGTCTCCAAGCGCAACTCCACCAGGGATACCCGGCCGTAGCGTTCCTTCACCCGCCAGCGTGTCACCGCATGCTTGCCGCTTTTGGCCTTGCCCGACAGGCGTACCCGTTCGGTGGGATGGCGGCCGATGATCCCTTCGATCTTGCCCCCGTCCTCCTTTGGACTCCCGTAAACCAGGGCTTGGTAGACACGTTTGACGGAATGCACGCTGAACTGGCTTGACAGCGACTGGTGGGCACGATCGCTTTTGGCCGCCACCAGCACGCCCGAGGTATCCTTATCCAGGCGGTGGACGATGCCGGGGCGCAGTTCGCCGCCGATGCCCGACAGGTCGCTACAGTGGGCCAGGAGCGCATTCACCAGGGTTCCCGTACTGTTGCCCGCCCCCGGATGCACCACCATGCCGGCAGGTTTGTCGATGACGATCAGGTCGCTGTCCTCATACAGCACCTCCAGCGGAATCGCTTCGGGCTGAGGCTCGGCCGGCAGGGGCGGCGGTATCTCCACCCGAATGCGCTCCCCCCCCTTGAGTTTCAGGGACGCACGGGCAGTCTTGCCGTCAACCAGCACATTGCCTGCTTCGATCAAGCGCTGGATCGTGGCGCGGGTCTCTCCCGCCAGTTCCCGGCAGATGAACAGGTCAAGCCGCGTCGGCTCCGCCTCCGGCAAAAAATCGAGAATCGTCAGGTTCATAGGCGTTCAAACTCCGTTATTATCCAGCAATGTCCGGTCAGAAAATTGCATTGACTGAAACATGCTCTAAAGTCCCCCTCCCCTTGCGGGAGGGGGAGCTAACTGCAAATACCAAACCGGACAACACTGGTTATTATCAAAAAAAACAGAGGCGCACCCCCTGTGCAGGAGTGCGCCTCCGGAAAAGAACCGCTCCCGTGGCGGAAACCTACCAGATATCCGACTCGATCTTGCCGGCCCGCTTGATGAGCACGTCCACGACGGCAATGTCGAAGATGGCCTCGGGCTTGAGCTCGGGCGCCACCCGGGAAAAGAAGTGCTGACGCCCCTCTTCCAGCTCTTCCTGAAGCACATCGAAGATATTGTCGTTCTTGATGCCGCTCTCCACCTTTTCGGTGTTGTACAAGGCCACATCGGAGATAATGGCCCGGGCCAGCCGTTTTGCCTGATCGGGATTGTCAATCATGTTCATAAGCGCTCTTTCACCGTCCGTTGAAATTTACCTGCGCATACTTGCACAAAATCAAACAAAACTCCAGGAACAAGGTGTGCAGATTCCGACGATTACACGAGGCGAGGCAGTGTCCCGTGCGGTTAGTTCAAACTCGTAATTCCGGCTCTTTTGGCCGCTGCCGTCGTTGCGGCTCCTCGATGTGGACTCTGCCATACCTACGTCGCCGCGCCTCGGCATCAGCGAAAATAGCACAGGAATTGCTTCCCACGACTTACCGCACGGACTCTAGCGGGGCCGCAAGGCAAAGTAGATGTTGGCATCCCCGCGCTGCACCAGAATGGTCAGGGTGCTGCCCGGCCGCGCCTGCCGGATGGCGTGCTGGTACTCGGCAGCGCCGGTGACCCTCGTGCGGTTGACGGAGACGATCACGTCGCCGCGCCGGATGCCGGCCTCGGCGGCAGGGCCGCCCCTGGACACATCGACGACAATCGCGCCGTCCCCCTCTTCCGAGTCGTCCACCACCAAACCGAGCTGATCGGCTCGCCCCTGGGATTCACTGCCGCCCGTTCCGCGGCGCTGATTGGGGGCCATATCGGAACTGCTCAGGGTCAGGCTCAGAGCAAGCGCCCTGCCGTCCCGGAACACCGTGACCTTGACCGGCTTGCCGATTCCGGTCTCGGCCACCAGACGTTGAAGGTGCGTGGGGTCCTTCACGTCGGTGCCGTTAAAGGCGGTGATGACATCTCCCTGGCGGATACCGGCCTTCTCGGCCGGACTCCCCTTCGTGATATCGTTGATCAGGGCGCCCTTGGCCTGCTTCAGGCCGAAGGATTTGGCCAACTCTTCGGTCACCGGCTGAATCGTCACACCCATCCAGCCGCGGCTGACATTCCCCTTCTGGATAAGCTGAGCGAAGATCGGCTTGGCCATATTTGCCGGAATGGCAAAACCGATGCCCTGCCCGGCTGCCACGATGGCGGTGTTGATGCCGATGACCTCGCCGTAGATGTTCAAGAGCGGTCCGCCCGAATTGCCGGGATTGATGGAAGCGTCGGTCTGGATGAAATTCTCGTAGGTTTCAATGCCCATGTTGGAGCGTCCGGTAGCCGAGATCACGCCGACCGTCATGGTCCGGTCCAGGCCGAAGGGGTTGCCGATGGCGATAGCCCACTGGCCGACTTCCAGCTTGTCCGAATCGCCAA
This sequence comes from Oryzomonas sp., assembly GCA_031292255.1. Classification (GTDB taxonomy): domain Bacteria; phylum Desulfobacterota; class Desulfuromonadia; order Geobacterales; family Pseudopelobacteraceae; genus Oryzomonas. The sequence goes on from JARLHN010000029.1 coordinate 79,664, forward strand.
GAACCGCGGTCGGCAGGTCGGAAGCGTTGATCTTGATCACGGCAATGTCGGACTTCTGATCCCCACCGACGACCTTCGCATCATAAACCTTGTCGTTGGAGAGCTTGACCTGGACGGTCTCGGCATCCCGCACCACGTGATCATTGGTTACGATGTAGCCGTCCTTGCTGATGATGAACCCCGATCCCAGGCTCTTGTCGCGGCGGTACTGCGGCTGGCCGCCACCGAAAAAGTCCTCGAAAAAGGGTGACATTTCAAATAATGGCTGCTCCATCTTCTTTTTGCTGATAGTGGAGATATTGACGACGCAGGGGGTGACCTTCTTGGCCACGGCAGTGAAGGCCTTCTGGGTGGAGAGAATATCGGGGGGCACATCCTTGACCGGCGCTTCCGCCTCGCCCCCCTTGCGTTTCGATTCGAAAAACAGGGGCGATTCGTTCTTGCCGCCGCATGCTGCCAGCCACCCGAGAAGCAGCATGCAGATAGCGGCGAAAATCAGTGATCGGGAGCAGGTTCTTAATTTCATAATGTACTCACCATAGTTGAATTCAACTCCGAAACTATTGATCAAATATAAACCGGATGTCAACGGAATTCAAGAGCAGCCGGAGTTGGGCCGCCCGCTTGTTTTATCTGTTATAATAATGTTATTGAAACGGCATGCGCTTTGTGTAAATATAATTTCGTGCACCCAAACATTCAGGCGTTCTCAAGGGAGGGATCTATGACCGACATCAAGGCGCAAATCAAGGAATTCCGCATCGGCCAGAAGATCAGGGGGCTCCGCCAGCAGAAACGGCTGACCCTCCAGGAGTTGTCCGATCTGACGACACTTTCAAAACCGCTTTTGTCGCAAATCGAAAATGAGCAGGTCGTCCCCCCCTTGGCAACGCTTCTCAAAATCGCCAAGGGGCTCAAGGTCGGCATCCATTTTTTCTTCGAGAACGAAAGCAGCCGCCAGAAATACGTCGTAACCAAAAAAGAGACCCTTCGGGAGTTTGAAGCGGTTCAACGGCCGGTAATCAACGATGTTTCACGCCCCTACATCTACCATTCCCTTGCCCAGGGGATGCGGCACAAACACATGGAACCGTTTCTGGTTGAGTTCGACACATGCGACTGGGACGAGCGGCTCTTCTTCAAACATGAGGGCGATGAAGAATTTCTCTATATCGTGGAAGGTGAGCTGGATCTCCATTACAACCAGGAAATCATCCGCCTGCGCGCCGGCGACAGCATCTACTACGACTCAAGCCAGCCCCATGGCTTGGTTGCCGTGGGTCAGGATAAGGCGAAGGCCGTGGCGGTACTGTACACTAAGGATTGATTGTCGCCCCCCCCGCCGCACTACCCGATAGTACCGGTTCTGCACCAAAATTGCAGAACCGGCGGACTTGACGCAGGAGTGCGCACGTCACACACCCCCTCCGCCAAGCACCTTATAGAGCGTTACCATGGTGGCCAGCCGGAGAAGCCTCGTGGCGATCAGGTTTTGCTGGGCGCTGTAGAGGGAACGCTGGGAGTCGAGGACGTTCAGATAGCTATCGACCCCTTTATCGTAACGCGCCTGGGAGAGACGATAGCTTTCGGCCGTCGCATCGGTCAGCGATAGCTGCGCCGCGATCTGGTCGTCGATGGTCCCGCGTTGCGCCAGGGCGTCGGCCACCTCCCGGAAGGCGGTCTGAATGGCCTGCTCGTACTGGGCCACTGCGATATCCCGGTCCACCTCAGACACCTCCAGGTTGGCCCGATTACTGCCCGCGTCAAAGATGGGTAACGAGACCTGCGGTGCGAAATTCCAGGCAAAGGAACCGTTCTTGAAGAGCCCCGCCAGCCCTTCGCTGCCGAAACCCACTGACGAGACCAGGGTAATCTTGGGGAAAAACGCCGCCCGCGCCGCGCCGATATTGGCGTTGGCCCCCTTGAGCTGCCCTTCGGCCTGGAGAATGTCGGGGCGGTGGAGCAGCACGTCGGAGGGCAGGCCGGGCGTCACGTCCTTCAGGGCGGTGAGCGTTTCCACGAGCTTCTGCGGGATCAGTTCGGCCGGTGCCGGTGAGCCGACCACCAGGTTCAGGGCGTTTTCATCCTGGGCAACCAGGGTGGTGAAGCGGGCGATGTCCACCCGCGCCGTGTCCACGCTGGTCTGGGCCTGGTGGAGATCGAGGGCCGAGGAGATGCCCGCCTCGAAGCGGCTCCGGGTGAGCTGGTAGGATGATTGCTGGCTCGCCAGGGTGTCTCTGGCGAGTTGCAAATGTTCGCGATCGGCGGCCAGGGTCAGATAGCCGACGGCAACCTGGGAAACAAGGCTGATCTGCACGCTGCGCCGCGCATGTTCCGTGGCGAGGTACTGCTCCAGGGCCTGGTCCTTGAGGCTCTGGACCCGGCCGAACAGGTCCAGTTCGTAGGCGATGGCGCCCAGGCCGACGCTGTATTGGTCAACCGTCATGGTTTTGCCGGTGCCGGAGAGACCCGCGGGGTACCGTTGGTAGTTGGCGCCGGCAGTTGCATCCACCTTGGGGAAGAGGTCGGAGCGCTGGATCTGGTACAGGGCCCGGGCCCGCTCGATGTTCAGGGTGGCAACGCGCAGGTCCCGGTTGTTCTCAAGGGCCAGGGCGATCAGCTTCCGCAGGTGCGGATCGACAAAGAACTCTTGCCAGGGGATATCGGCAACGGCCTTTTCGCCGGCTCCCGCCTTTGTCTCTTGATAAGCCGGGCCGTTTGGCCATGAAGCCGGCACGGGCGCTGCGGGTTGCTTGTATTTCGGGGCCATGGTGGCGCAGCCGCCCAGGCAGAGGAACGCTCCGAGAGGAAGGCAGAAGGCTGCCGTTAAGCGTTGAATCGGTTTCATGTCAGTTCACCTCCGATTGGGTGGCAACAACGTCGGGTCCAACGGGGGCTGTCTGACGCTGCTTCTTCGCGAACAGGCGGGAGACCAGGACGAAGAAAAACGGGATAAAGATCAGGTCGATGAAGGTTGACGACAAAAGCCCGCCGGTGACGGCGGTGCCGATGGCGTTCTGGGCACCGGCTCCCGCCCCGTGGGTCAAGGCCAGCGGCAACGTGCCGAAAAAAAACGCCAGCGACGTCATGATAACCGGTCGCAGCCGGATCTTCACCGCCGCCAGGGTGGCCTCGATCAACCCCAGCCCCTGGTGCATCTGATCCTTGATGAACTGGATGATCAGGATGGCGTTCTTCGTTGAAAGTCCCACGGTGGTGAGCAAGCCGATCTGGAGATAGACGTCGTTGGGCAGCACCCGTAATGTAACCGCCGTAACAGCTCCTACCAGACCAAGCGGTATCATCAGCATGTTGACGAAAGGGATGGTCCAGCTCTCATACAACGCCGCCACGCTGAGAAACACCACGATCAACGAGATGGCATAGAGCGCCGGTGCCTGGGCCCCTGCATTCTTCTCCTCGTAGGAGAGGCCGGTCCACTCATAGCCGATCCCTGCCGGCAGTTGGGCAGCCATCTTCTCCATCTCGGCCATCGACTCGCCGGTGCTCACCCCAGGTGCGGCGTTCCCCATGATCTCCACGGATGGAAGCCCATTATACCGTTCCAGGCGTGGCGAGCCGTACTGCCAGTTGGTGGTGGCAAAGGCCGAAAAGGGCACCATGTCGCCGGTTTTATTGCGGACATACCACGTATTGATATCCTCCGGCAGCATGCGGTACGGTGCTTCGGCCTGAAGATAGACCCTCTTTACCCGGCCGTTTTCGATGAAGTCATTCACATAGGAACTGCCCCAAGCCGTGCTGAGCACGTTGTTGATATCGTCCAGTGAGACCCCCAGGGCGCCGGCCCGCACATCATCCGTATTCAACTTGAACTGGGGAGAGTCATCCTGACCGTTGGGACGCACCGCAATCAGTTTCGGATTCTTCATGGCCATGCCCAAAAGCTGGTTACGGGCCTCCATCAGCTTTGCGTGGCCAAGTCCGCCACGATCCTGCAACTCGAAGTCGAAGCCGTTGGCCTGCCCCAGTTCCACAACCGCGGGTGGTGAAAAGGCAAAAGCCAGACCGTCCTTGATGCCGGCGAAGGCTCCCATGGCTCGTGCCGCAATGGCCGGCGACTTTAGATCAGGGGATTGGCGGAGCTTCCAATCCTTAAGTTTCACAAAGGCGAGCCCCATATTCTGACCACGACCGGCCAAACTGAAGCCCGCCACCGTAATCACCGAATCCACCGTCTTTTGTTCCTTTTCCTCAAAATGCCGTTCAATCTGCTTGATGACACTGATCGTTCGTTCAAGCGTAGCCCCGGCCGGCAACTGGAGCTGACAGACGATGAAGCCCTGATCCTCATCCGGCAGGAAGGCGGTGGGTAGACGCAGAAAAAGGAAAGCCATGCACGCAACGATCACACCGTAAATAATCAGGTAGCGCAACGGCTTGCCAAAGGAGCGGCCGACAATCCCTTCGTACTTCGTCCTGGCGAAGTCAAACGCTTTGTTGAACCATCGGAAGAACCCCCTGAACCAGCCGGATTCACCCGCTGAATGGCCTTTGGCCACCGGCTTGAGCAGAGTGGCGCACAGGGCCGGTGTGAGGGTCATGGCAAGCAGTACCGAGAGGATCATGGCGGAGATGATCGTGATGGAAAACTGGCGGTAGATGACGCCGGTGGAACCACCGAAAAAGGCCATGGGCGTAAAAACCGCGCACAGCACGGTGACAATGCCCCAGAGGGCGCTGGTAATCTGCCCCATGGACTTGATGGTCGCCTCCTTGGGAGACAACCCCTCTTCACTCATGATACGTTCCACGTTCTCGACGACGACGATAGCGTCGTCCACCAGCAGGCCGATGACGATGACCAGGGCGAACATGGTGAGGGTGTTGATGGAATAACCGGTAGCCGACAGAACCCCGAATGTGCCCAGCAGTACCACCGGTACCGCGATGGTGGGGATCAGGGTCGCCCGGATATTCTGCAGGAAAAGGAACATGATGACAAAGACCAGGAAGACCGCCTCGAACAAGGTCTTGACCACCTCTTCGATGGAAATCTTGACAAAGGGGGTGGTGTCGTAGGGATAGACCACCTTCACGCCGGCAGGGAAGTATTTGGACAGTTCATCCATCTTCGCTTTGATTCGGTTGGCGGTATCCAGTGCGTTGGCGCCGGCGGCCAGCCTGATGGCCATGGCGCCTACCGGTTTCCCCTTGTAAAACGACTGGAGATCATAGTTCTCCGTGCCGACCTTGCATTCGGCCACATCCTTCAACCTGACCGTGGATCCGTCGTTGTTGGTGCGCAGGACGATGGCCCCGAATTGCTCCGGGGTCTGGAGCAGTGTCCGCGACGTGATGGTAGCGTTCAACTGCTGTCCCCGTACGGCGGGACTGCCGCCGAACTGGCCGGCCGAAACCTGGGTGTTCTGGGCCTGCAGCGCGGCGGTCACATCATTGGAGGTCAACCGGTAGTTGTTCAGTTTGGTCGGGTTCAGCCAAATCCGCATGGCGTTCTGGGAACCGAACGTCACCAGTTCGCCCACCCCTTCGAGCCGGCTGACGATATCCTGGACGTTGGACACCAGGTAATCGGTCAGGCTGTTGCGGTCCATGGAACTGTCTTCGGAGACAAGGCCAACCAATATCAAAAAGTTTTTGGTGGATTTGACCACCGAAATCCCCTGCTGCTGCACGATCTGTGGCAGACGAGGCGTGGCCAGTTGCAGCTTGTTCTGCACCTGCACCTGGGCGATGTTCGGGTCGGTGCCGGCCCTGAAGGTCAGGTTGATGGCCACGGCCCCGGCCGAGTCGCTGGTTGACGACATGTAGATCAGGTTGTCGATCCCATTTAGCTGCTGCTCCACGATCTGGGTAACCGTATCCTGCACCGTCTGGGCCGAGGCCCCCGGATAGGTGGCGTTGATAGTGATCTGCGGCGGTGCAATCGGCGGATACTGGGAGACCGGCAAGGTCTTGATCGCCAGAAGCCCCACCAGCATGATCATGATGGCGATCACCCATGCAAAGATCGGGCGATTGATGAAAAAACGAGGCATGGAAGGATCTCCTTTATTTTCTTGCTACGGCGGGCTGGATCGCTCCGGCGGGAGCTGCCACGGGCTTGCTGCTGAACGGAATAGCCTTGACCGCCGTTCCGGCAGGCGCCCTCTGTATCCCTTCCAGGATAACGCGGTCTCCCGCCTTAAGCCCGCCGCTGACCAACCAGCTATCGCCGACTGTCCGGGCAACCGTGATGACTCGCGGCTCAACCTTCTCTTGCGCCCCTACGACCATGACTATGGCCTCGCCTTTCGGATTACGGGTCACGCCGCGTTGCGGCACGAGAAGGGCGTTCTCGTTTATCCCCTCCTCAAGAATGGCGCGGACAAACATGCCCGGCAGCAGGGTTTGTTTCGGGTTGGGGAAGATTGCCCGAAGGATAAATGAGCCGGTGCTCTGATCCACGGTAACCTCGGAAAACTTCAGGGTGCCCGGCAGCGGATAGGCGCTTCCGTCCTCCAGCATCAGCTTGACCCGGGCCTGGGTTGTTGCACTGTTCTTCAGCAGGCCGCTGGCCAGGTTCTGCTTCAGACGCAGCAACTCGGCGCTGGACTGGGTGACATCCACATACATGGAACTCAGTTGCTGGATGGTGGCCAGCGCCGTGGTCTGGTTGCCGGTCACCAGGGCGCCATCGGTCACGGTCGAACGGCCGATGCGCCCGGAGATGGGGGCTGTCACCTTGGTATAGGCCAGGTTGATCCGGGCGGTTTCCACCGCGGCCTTTGCGGAGGCCACATCCGCCTCGGACTGCTTGAGCGCGGCATCGGCGTCATCATAGTCCTGCTGGCTGACCGCCTTGATCTTTACCAGATCCTTGTAACGCTCGGCCTTCAGCCGGACTGTCGCGACACTGGCATCTGCCCTGGCAAGCGCCGCCTTGGCGCTGGCATAGGCCGCATGATACGTTGCCGGGTCGATCTGGTACAACACCTGACCGGCCTTGACGTCGCTCCCCTCGGTGAAGATCCGCTTCTGGATGATCCCGCTGACCTGAGGGCGCACCTCGGCAATAAGGTTGGGCGAGGTACGCCCCGGTAATTCCGTCGTCAGGGAAACGCGTTGAGGTTGGACGACAACCACCCCAACCTCGGGGGGACCGCTTTGGGGCATCTTGACAGCAGCCTGGGTTTTCCCGCATCCCGACAGGAACACCATTCCCAAAAGCGCTCCCATGGCGCTTACCTGTAAAATCCTGAAATTGCTTTGCATAGGCACCTCTATGTTCGTTAATATATCCGGCCCAACCGCCGGGCCTGCACTTACGGAGCTATCTATTTAAAACTCGGAATGAATAGTCATTCCAAACACTGGTTCAAAAAAAACACCCTCTTCTCCTGCTGAATGCCCTGCTCACCGCTTTATGGAATCCCAACTGGCAACAATGATCTCTTCCAGAAGATGTTCGTCCAGCGTGATGAAGCCCAAGGTGTGATCACGGGCAACCGCGAGCAAAGGGCCAAACGCCAGGGAATCGATGACAAAAAGCGGCAGGTCCCTCAGGATCTGCTGACTGACGCCTTGTTCGAACAATTCGTTATACACGGTGTGTTTGCACGTGCCCGGCTCGCCCATGATCCTGTCCCTGCGAAAGGCCGCTCCGTATGGAGAGTAGTAGAATTGTTCCACATAGCGGAAGTCGAGGGGATTGGCGATGAAGTAGGTGAGAAGCCGCGTCCCAAGATGGACAAACCGTTCCCTGATGGGTCTCGTTCCCGGATAATCTTCGAGGATGAAGGCCGAAATCCTCTTTTCGATATCCTGGTACAGCTCGTTGATGAGGATGTCCTTACTCTTGAAGTAGAGATAGATCGTGCCGGCGCCGACCCCGGCCCGGTCGGCGATCAGCGCCACCGAAGACCCGTGGAAACCGCACTCGGCTATGAGGTTGCGTGCTGCGTTAAAAATGTCGTCCCGCTTGCAAGACATTCGTTGTCCCCTATTCTGAATGATCGCTCATTCAGAATAGGGGTCCGTATCCTTCCTGTCAAGATTTTTTTACTCATCAAAAACAATGAAGAGAGGTGCAGGCTCCGGCCGTATCAGGGGGACAGGTCACGGCTACCGGCTGCGGGGATCGATGCCCGCAATGACCGCACCCGCTCCACGGCCGGCGGATGGGAATAGTAGAAGGCGGCATACCAGGGATGGGGAAAAAGGTTTGAGAGGTTCTCGGCCGACATCTTGACCAGGGCCGAGGCCAGATCCTGCGGCCTGCCGGTCAGATCCGAGGCGAAGCGGTCGGCCTCGCGTTCGTGGCAGCGGGAACGCCACGCCGAAAGCGGGGACAGGGGAAACAGCGCCAAAGAGCCGATGAAACCGAGGATGACCATGCGCGCCGGAAACGACAGGTCCCCTGGCAGTCCCAGGAGGCCGGGCAGTCCGGGCCAGGTGAGCAGCCTGAAGCTGAGCCATGACCCGCCGAGCGCCAACACCTCGGCCGTCAGCAACCGTTTCCAGATATGCCCTTTCTTCCAGTGGCCGATTTCATGGGCCAGCACCGCCACGATCTCGCCGTGGCTCATCTGCCTGATAAGCGTGTCGAACAGCACGATGCGCTTGACCTTGCCGATGCCGGTGAAATAGGCGTTGGAATGCCTGCTGCGCCGGGAGGCGTCCATCTGCATCACCCGCCCCACCTTCAGGCCGGCTTTCTCCATCATGGCACGGATCTCCGCCTCAAGCCCCTCTTCGGTGACCGGCTCGAACTTGTTGAAGAGCGGCTCGATCACGTAGGGGGAGATGAACATCATGAACAGGCTGAACAGCGCCATGAAGGCCCACACCCAGACCCACCAGTGCTGCGGGCTCCATTGAATGAGCCGGAAGGCCACGCAGGCCAGGAAGGTCAGCAGCAGCGCACCTATGGCCTGGCTCTTGAAAAGATCCATAAGCCACAATCTCGGCGTGGTCGTATTGAAACCGTAGCGCGCCTCGATGCGGAAGGTGCCGTAAAGGTCGAAGGGAATGCCCAGCAGGGCCTGCGCCCAGGTCAGAAGGAGGAAATAGAGGACGGCCTGTGTGATGAAACCCTTGCAGAACCCCAGGACAAGATGGTCATAGAGCACGATCAGGCCGCCGAACAGGAACAGGATCAAAAGCCCGTTGTCCAGAAGCGACTCCCACAGCCCAAGCCGGCTGCTGTCGAAGGTGTAGGCGGTGCTTGTGCGAAGCTTGCCCTCGTCGATGCTCCCTTCGAACCCCTCGGGCACGGCCGATCCGTATTGTTTCAGATGGCGCAGGTTGATGTGGCGCAGCCAGTAGGTAAAGGCAGTGACGAGGGCGAACAGGATTAAAAGGGTCAGTTTCATCACAACAATTTCCTTCCTTCAGCAATGTCCGGTTAGGAAATTGCGTTGACTGAAACATGCTCTATCATCCTCCCTCCCCTTGCGGGAGGGGGAGCTAACGGCAAAGACCAAACCGGACAACTTTGGCAAGGTCATGTTCAGACCGTAAAGAAGGCACGAAGATTACCCCGTGCCTTCTCTTGTAAGCTGGTCGAGCCTGTAACGGGCTCTTTCAAAGGAACGAGAGGATACCACACCTTCAAATCAATGCAATCACTTCCTTCACGCACTTGTCGATCCCCTCGCACACCTCGGAGATGCGCTGCGCCAGCATGTAGGCCGGGGTGGAAACGATCTTGTTCGCGCGGTCCGCGACGAATTCGGTGACCGGGCACACCTGATGCCTGGCACCGGTTTTTTCGAGCTCTGCCGCCGTGCCCTCGTCATTGCCGATGGTCAGGGTCGGCCCCTTGTCCTTGCCCAACACTGCCGCCACAACAGCCGGAGCGATGCAGATGGCGCCGATCGGCTTGCCGGCCGCGGACATCTCCCTGAGCAGGCGCGCCACCTCGGGATGGACCGTCGCGCCGGCCCCCTTGGCGGCAAAATCGCACAGGTTCTTGACCGCCCCGAATCCGCCGGGAAGAACAACGGCATCCAGGTCGGCCGCCGATACGGCCTTGATGTCGCGGATATCGCCCCGGGCAATACGGGCGGCCTCGACCAGTGCATTGCGCTTGTTCCCCGTTTCCTGCATGGTCAGGTGATCGGTCTCGGGGAAATCGACATCGGGCGCCATGCAGACCGCCTCGGCGCCATTCCGGTCAATGGCCAACAGCGCAAAGACCGCCTCATGAATCTCGCTGCCGTCGCGCACACCGCAGCCCGAAAGTATCACGCCGACCTTTTTCATACCCTTTCCTCCTTTGGTTTTGGTTTCAACCTGAAACGGCTTTTAGACCCAAGAACAACTTGAAATATCACGAACATTAAAAAATTACAGCAACATGGTAATTCTGCGGATAGGTCACAATCAAGATGTTTTTTTCGTGTCCTCCGTGAAAAGGCTATTGTGACACAACTTCACCGGATGGCAAGAGACGGGGATTATCGTCCCCGTTCCGGCAGCCGTCACAGCATAGCCGGCCGCCGAATGCTACGCCTCGGTGCCGCTGCTTACTGCCTCTTTTCCACGGCTGTAGAAGTGGAGCGCAACCAGCAGAAGCGCCGAAACAAGGTATGCGAGTGCATACGCCTTGGCTGCGCCGAGTCCAAACCTGTTCTGCACACCGGAAGGGGCGAGGACATAGGCATGGATAACGCCGAAAAACGACAGCAGGGCTGCGACTGCCGCCCATATCGCTGCCTTCAAAAACACCCTCTCCACAACGAACACCATCATTGCCGAGAGCACCATCCCAGTCAACAGGAACCCCTGGCTCAGGGAGATGATACCGTAGATATACAGGTCATTCCCGAATTTTGGCGCAACGTCGTACAGACTCGTGCCCGCTTTTCGCAGCGTTGTATCAATCAGCAGCAGTGCCCACGCAGCCAGCGACGGCATAAGTCCAAGGGTCACCGCCACCGCATGTTTCCGGGGGACCTCGGTGAACGCCTGGGCCGTAATGATGAGCCCGATCCAGAGTAGAATCCCGATCATTGCCTCCAGCGGCACGACCCTCAGCACCAGAGTCACCCCCCCGATCAGGCAGAGCACTGTGATCACCATCCCGTTAAGAAGCGAATACCCACACCGGGCTCCCATGGCTTTCCACCCCGGGTGGCCTATGTAGATCGTTGTGGGGAACGGGTTGCCCAAACAAGCCGCCACGATGGACCCCAGGCCATTGACCAGAAGGGACGACCGGGTGTCGTAGCGGTCACCTGCTGCCTCCGCACTCTCCAGATTTTGCAGTGAGCCGACCACGTTGAAGAGCGCCATCGGCACAATAACGGAAAAATACTTCCAGCCCTGGCCGTTGACGAGAAACGCGAACATGTCGCTGAAGGCGGGGTGGGGCAGATGCACAGCAAAGACGTACGGTTCCTCCAGCGGCTGGAAAAACTGGTAACCGCACCACCTGAGTATCCATCCTATGGCGACACCAAGAAGCACGGCAATGAATCCCCCGGGAATACGCAGCGGCAGTTTGACCTGGCTGCCGTAGACCATGATCACGAACAGCGCCGGCACCAGGGCAACCGCCGGCATGGCGAAAATCTGGAACACGAACCCCATCGAGATGAAGGTTACGGCAATGCCCGCCAGGGACGAGAGCAGTGCGGCACGCGGTGTGTGCAGACGCAGCCAGTCGCCTGCAAATGCTCCTGCGCATTCGAGGATGGCGCTGGCGAGACAGGCGAACAGCCCCGCTTGCCAGGCGAGGTAAGGGTTCTTGGTTTCGAAATAGATCGGGGCGATGATAAGAAATATGAACGCAATGAGGCTGACGGTGTTGATGCCGTAAGGGAGGGCCGTCACATCCGTCCGCCCTGTTTTCATGGCCAGGCGTCGCGCCTGCCAACTATAGAAGGCATTACCGAAGAGTATTGACAGCGCCGCTCCCGGGAGAATCCTGCCATATACCAATTCAGGCGGCATTCCGCATACCTTGCCACAGAGCACGGCGATCAGCATCAACTGCAACAGGTTGTCTACGAACAGGCCGCAAAACCCGTCAATGTCGCCCGATACGAACCAGCCTGCTTTCATGGACATGGGTACTCCTTATGATGAGGTAACGCTGCACCAAGCGGCCTTCATGCGTCATTCCAGGCACCTCACGCTCACGCGCATTATCGCGGTTCCGGGCCGCTGGTGACCTGCACAAACCCCCCAGGCCTGATCCATCTCGAAAAAGCGGACCTGACCTGGGTAGCCGTTACCCCCAGATATATGTTGGCCGCGCGGGTAGGCTCGTCCAACGGCAGATCCATTTGCGAGAGATGGAGCAGCCCCAGGGCAATACCGGAGGTGCTGGTATTGGACAACAATACCTGGTGGACAAGGAGGTTCTTCGCCTGGGACAGCTCCTCAGGGGTTACAGGATTCACCTGCATGTCCGCCAGGTCCCGCTCTATGATCAAGCGGGCTTTCGAGACATTTTGGGGATTGCAGCCGTATTCCGCTCCAAAACTGGAGCGCGTTTTACCGATATTGAGAAAGGCTTCCACCGAATAGACCAAGCCGTTATTCTCGCGGAGATCGTGATAGAGCCTCGTCGCATAGAACGCCCCGGTGAGGATGTGGAGGCCGACTTGCAAGGGATAGTAATCGGGGTGTGAGCGGGTTACGCCGAGCGTCTCTTCGAGCGTCACCTCATCCTGCACCCTGCTTTTGTTGGGAACCACCACTGCTGCCGGTTTGTTGTCGGCTATCGGTTGGTTCTCGGTTTCAGGCTTGGGGCCGCCTGCCTTCCAGTCGCCAAAATATTTTTCGATGGTTGCCCTGGCCTCTTCCGGGGTTATGTTCCCGACGACCACGATGGTCGTCACGTCGGGCCGGAAAACGGTATGATAATAGTCCGCGACATTCGCCAGGGTCAATTTGTCCACCGTTTCCGGCTTGGCATAACGGAGCGCCGGGTCATCCTTCGGGTAGAGCGCCGTTTTGAGTGCCCGGCCGACAAGCCATTTCGGGCTTTTTTCCTGGCCGGCAAGGAGCGCAGAGGTTTCCTTCCGTACAACCTTGAAGGACTCCTCCGAAAGCGCGGGATTAATCAGATTGTCTGCTATAAGTGCCACACCGCGGTCAAAATGCCCCTTCAAGGTCTGAAGAGAGAATACGGTTCCCACCTCGGCATCGGCGGCGATCTCATCCAGTGCGGTTTGAAAACCCAGGCGATCCATGGTTTTGCTGCCATAGGAAAAAAGCCCTCCCAGGATCTCGTCCACCCCATCCTTGCCGGGGAGCGCTTCCAGTCCCGGATTGTTTTTTACCCGTCCATACAGGGTTACCGCATCGCTGGCCCTGGTCGTCTTTACGATCAGGCGTATACCGTTTTTGAGCTTCAGATCGGCTGGTTCTTCCTTCGTAACCACAACCTTGCGAGGCATGGTGACATGGGCGGCCCACACGGGGAGTTTCACCCGCTTCACCCGCTTGGGGGCGAAAGATTCATTCGTGCGGCTGAAACCTCCGGACGCCACGGGGCTGCCGGACTGCCTGGGCGTCATGATCGCGGTGATGGCCGTGTCATTGACCAGGAATTGCCGCGCGACGCGATTGACATCCGCAACGGTAACGTGACCTATGGCCTTGATGTCATCGTCGGGCGAAGAGTGCCCTTCCAGGGCAAGGGCTTGCGACCATGCGGAGGCCAATCCCTCGACCGAGTTCTTTTGAAATTCGGCCTGGGCGATCTCATGGCGCTTGGCGGCTTCCACCAGCTCAGCGGGGACGCCGTTAGTTACATACTCCCGGATGATCCTCCTGATGGTCTCCACCATGGGCCGGCCGTCCTCCCCCTGGGGAAATGCCGCCAGGGCAAAACCGTATCCCATCTTGGGCAAGGCGTAACTGTCAAAGCTCGCAGAGAGCGCCTTTCCTTCCGGGACAAGGGCATAGAGGTTGGCGCGCCGGCTGGACAGGACATCCGACAATACCATCCCGGCGGCATAATCGGGGCTCTCCAGCCCCGGGAACCGGTATGCGGTTACCGCCAGCCCATAGGACAGATCCGAGTCAAGCTCCAGTTCGGCAGGCTTGAGGGGAGACAGGTCAATGGGGGTGCGGCTCGGCAGCTTTTTCCCGGGGATCGATCCGAACAGGCGCTTGACCATCGCCAGGGTTCGTTGCGGGTCAACATTGCCCACGATGACCAGGATCGCGTTGTTCGGCGCATACCAGTCATTGTGGAACGTCTTGAGCATGGCGCCGGTCGTTTTGTCGAATGAAGGCACCGTGCCAAGGGCGTCATGCTCGTAAGGGGACCCCTCGAACAGCTTGCCCAGCAGACGGGTGCTCAGGATATACTCGGGATCGGACAGGTCCTGAACCACCTCCTGCTCGATGGCCCCGCGCTCCTCTCCCCATGCCTTGTCGGAATCGAGGATTCCGCGCATCCGCACCGCCTCCACGTGAAGAGCGGTCTCCATGTCTTCAACCGGCACGGTAAAGAAGTATTGCGTCAGGGACTGTTCGGTTTGGGCGTTGAAATTCCCCCCCATGGCAGCGATTATGGATGACAACTGATCGGAGGAAAGCCCCGGACTGCCACGGAACATCATGTGTTCCTGGGCATGCGCCATCCCCGGAAAACCGGGAGGGGCCTCGTTTGAGCCGACGAGGTAGTTGACCTGGGTCGTGACGACCGGGGCCAGTGAGTTCTGAACGATGACCACCCGCAGACCATTTTTCAGGGTAGCCCTGGTAACCTCGCCGCATAATGCGGGGTTAGCTCCGGCAAGGAGAAAGACGGCCAAGGCGATAACGAGCCCGACATATTTGTTGATCCTGTTCATTAATCCCTCCCCCGCAACTTGCAGACTGTTTAAAAAATGAGGTTGTTCAAAAATAGTCAGATCGTCGCACCCGCAGTATAATCGCCTCAGGCGATTATCGGTGACGGAGCGCCAGCGGAGTTCATCCCGAAGGGACAGAACCGGAACGGTTCAGCTAAAGGCACAGAGGGAGGCGTGAGCCTCGCTACGCCGCACGAAAGAGCCTTCGAGGATGGCGGCGAGACGGCTGTTTTTCAACAACCTTCCAAGCTTACTTACACTGCAAACCGGTCCTCAGATTGTCAAGGTTCTTTTTCATCAGGGAGATGAAGGTTACGCCGTGATCCAGATCATCCTTACTGATATTATGGGCGCCATGAAGCAAAAGTACGGTCGCCCCGGTCTCCATGGCGATCACCTCCGAGACGCGCGGCGAAAGAAGCTCCTCGCTGTAAACGAACTTCAGGTCCATGGCTTTCACCTGCTTGACGAGCGCGATCAGTTTGGCCGGCGTCGGTTCGGCATCGGCGTTTACCGCCGAGGCGGACTCATACCGGAGACCGTAGCGGTGGGCAAGATAGCCGAAGGCGTAGTGGCCGCCATGCAGGAATACCCGCTTGGCGCAGGTGGACAGCCCGGTCCGGTAATCGTCGTCGAGCCTCTTCAGTTCCGCCTTATAAGCAGCGGCATTGGCCAGGTAATACGCCTTATTGGCCGGGTCCCTGGCAACCAAAGCCCCGGCGATGTTGTCCACCATGATCTGCGCGTTACCGAAGTCAAGCCAGATGTGCGGGTCCATGCCGCCACCATGGTGGTGGTGCCCCGTGCCGTCGTGGCCATCGTGTTCGTCCTCCCCACCCTCCTCCCGGCCTGCCTTGAGAAAGGTAACGCCCCTGCTTGAGTCAACCAGCGCCACGTTCCCGGCATTCAGGCCTTTGACGAAATTCATCGCCCAGGGCTCCATGTACTCGTTGGTAAAGACGAAAAGGTCTGCCTTGGTGATCCTGGCGGCATCGTCCGGTTTTGGTTCAAAGGAGTGCGCCTCGACGCCCGGAGGGAGGATCAGGCTGACATCCGCCTTGTCCCCGCCGATGGTCCGGGCAAAATCGTACAGTGGAAACAGGGTCGTCACAACAACCAGCTTTTTCCGGGCCGAAGGGGAAGACGGCGCCTCCTTTTTCTGGCAGGCGCACACCAGCGTCAGGCAGACGAACAAGATTACGGCGAACGATATACGCTTCATGCGTGAGTCTCCAGTAATTGAATTATTTCCTGAATCTGAGAAGACGTCACGGATTCAGGTTATTTTTAACATGGCGGTCAGTAACCGCAACGACGCAAAGGGCGCAAAGAAATTGAACTGTTTATGAAAATAAAGACTCCGACCAAACAGGTGATAGACTTTAATAAGACAACTGACCGATTTTCCACCGCGTACTTTGCGTCTTTGCGGTTCAAATGCTTTTCAGATTTATTTACCGAGGTACTGACTGAAAAATGCCTCCATGGCGCCATAAAAGTCGAACTGATTTTCCTCATTGTGGAAACCGTGCCCCTCGTTCTCCTTGACCATATACTGAACCGCAACACCGCGTTTCCTTAATGCCTCAACCATCTGGTCGGATTCGTTCTTGTTCACACGGGGATCGTTGGTTCCCTGTGCGACGAAAAGCGGTGTTTTAATCCTGTCGGCATGGAAGACCGGAGAAGACGCGTTCAGCAGCTCCTTGTCCTTTTCCGGATCGCCGACCATTTCATGCATCATCTTCAGATACGGCGCCCAGTAAGGGGGAATGGACTTCATGAAGGTGAAAAGGTTCGCGACGCCGACATAGTCCACAGCGGCGGCATAGAGGTCGGGGGTAAAGGTCACGCCGGCCAACGTGGCATAGCCTCCATAGCTTCCGCCATAGATGCCGACACGTTTGGGATCGGCAATACCTTCGCGGATGAGCCACGCGACACCGTCGGTGATGTCGTCCTGCATGGTCCGCCCCCACTGTTTGAAGCTTTTTTCCCAGAAAGCCCTGCCGTAACCCGTGGAACCTCGATAGTTAATCTGGAAAACGGCAAACCCCCGGTTGGCCAGAAACTGGATTTCAGGATTAAAACCCCAGGAATCGCGACTCCAGGGACCGCCGTGAGGATTGACGATAACAGGGAGATTCCTGGCCTCGCGATTAAGGGGAAGTGTCAGATAGCCGTTAATCTTCAGGCCGTCCCTCGTTGTATAGGTTACGGCTTGCGTGGTTGCCATATGAGCCGGATCGATGCGGGGATTGATCTCCCCGAGAGTCGTCAGAGTGTCCGACCTGGCGGAATAGACGTAGCGGGTACCGGGAGTACGGTCGCTGTAGGCTGCCACAATGAACATGTCTTCAGCGAGATTTTCATTCTGGATGACCACCTCATAGCCGGGCAGTTTCCCTTGAAGCCGGGCAAAGAGGGCTTTGGTTTCAGGGTCGAAGAAATGCCGCTGTTCCTTCCAGGTGTTGAAATTTGCCTGGGTGAGCACCTTGCGTTTGTGGGAAAAGGACGCGCCATCGAGGTCCACATCGGGATTTTCAAAGAGTGGTTTTGATTCTTCGCCACTGTCCGGATCGAGAATCACGAGCGCCGTCTTATCCCGTCCGCGGTTTGAGAGGGCATAGAGAGATTTATTGTCGAAGGTGAAGAACAACGGCGCCACCGTGGTGCGGAAGTCCGTGGTCAGTACGGTCTTGAAAGGGTCCTTCTCCGAAGAACGAGACAGGAGGCTGGTGTTCACGCCATCGGTCGTCGTGGCGATGCGGACCCGGCCCGCATGGTCGGTAAGCCACTGCGTGATGTTGCCCGGATTCTGCGCCACCAGCGTGGAATCACCGGTGATCACGTTGATCCGATACACGTCGAAAACCTTCGAATCCCTTTTGTTGTGTTGTACCAGCACATGGTCAGGGTCGTCTCGCAGATCGTCCACGATGGATGCCCGGATCTTTGGAAGCGGTGTAAGATCCTTTACCTTGCCGCTTAGCACATCAACGGAGACAACATGATAGTTTTCGTCCCCGCCGAAGTCTTTGACATAGAGGATGTGGCTGTTCCCCTTCCAGAAGAAGCCTGCGATATCACGCTCCGTCTCCTCGGTGAGGCGCCTGGCCCTGTTAAAATCCGGCGCTGTGCCGTCCGGCGGCAGGAGCACCACATGCAGGTTTTCCCGTCGTTTGTAAGGCTGCATGAAGCCAAGCGTTTTCCCGTCAGGAGAGAGACGGAAGAATGAGCGGTCCGGCTTGCCGAAAAAGTCCCGCACATCGTAGCGCTTCAAGGGTTCCGAGGCCATGACGGGACTGGCGATAATGGATAACAGCACGACGTTGCAAATGCTGTTTGCGAGTGAGGTATGCCTCATCTAGGTACTCCTTGCAGGGAATCCGGCATGGTGTTGCCACCAAGTGCCGCATATTTTCGAATGTAACATACTCTGCCTGCTTTGTCCTGTCGGGTCTTATCCGGCAGCCGTGGTCCTGCGGGAGATGATGATAGCGGCAACACTCCAGGCTACCGCGTAAAGCGCCCCCAGAAGGACGACATCCGTGGGGCCTACAGGCAAGTCCCACGTATACGCAATGAGAAACCCCAACAATGCGACCACGCCGCCAATCAAGGAAGCCATTATGGTGAACTGGTGCATAGTGCGGGCAAACAGGTGAGCCGTCAAAGCGGGAATCAGCAGGAACCCGAATGCGATCAACGGGCCGACACTAAGCACCGCCATGGAAACGGTCAGGCCGATGAGGACATAGAGCACCACGTCCCATAAAACGACCTTTTTCCGCATTATGATCGCCGTTTCGCGGTCGAACGATACGAGGAGCAGTTCTTTGTGGAATAGTCCCAGGATCGCAACCACGAGCGCAAGCGTTGCTGCGGTCAGCACGAGATCCGAATTTGAGATGGTGATGACTTCCCCTTTCATCATATCCAGCCAACCGATCTCACCATAGGGATTCTTCGCCAGCAATAGGATACTCAATGCGGATGCCACGACATAGGCAGTGCCGAGCCGCCCCTCGGGTTGTCCGCGGCCGCGTCGTTCCAGAAACGCCAACAGTAGAATCGCGGACAACGAGAATGTCACCGAGCCGATGAAGGCGAGCGTGTGAGCGCTGTGCGAGCTGTGTTCGGCCAGCTTGAAACCGAACCACATGGGTAAGGAAAGTGCGATGGCAACACCGGTCGAGGAGATCTGCGGCAGCGCCACGCCCATGAACACGAGCCGGCGCACCACGAGAAATACGCCGACGAGTGGACAAGCGAGCCCGACGAGCACGCTCGTGTAGATTGAATTGCGCAACAGAAAATCAGGCGAGAGAATTTGAGAGAGTGTTTCCATACTAGACTTCCCCCCTTTCAAACATTTCCGCCACCCGCTCGACTGAAAGCAGCTCACCTGTCGGGCCACACATGACAGTGCCCTCGTGAAGCCAGATGACATGCCCGGCATAGTGACGCGCCGAAGCGAAATCATGGGTGACGAGCAGGACGGTAATTTTTCGTTCCTTGTTGATGTGAGAAACAAACTCCAGCACCGCTTTGGTCGCCTCGCGATCCACCCCCGCAGTGGGTTCGTCCAGCACCAGCACTTCGGGGCGCGTCGCCAAGGCACGCGCTATGAGTACGCGCTGTTTCTGTCCGCCTGAGAGTTCGGCAAAGCGCCGGCCGCCAAACTCTTCGGCACCCGCAGCGCGAAGGCATTCGCGGGTGAAGTCGCGTTCGCCTGCCGGGACCATGCGTCCCGGCCCAATTCGCCCGTACACGCCCATGAGGGCGACATCGAACCCCGTCAGCAGATAAATCGGGTCAAACTGGATTGATTGCGGGACGTAACCGAACACAAGCGGCGCACCCGACGTTGCGGCATCTATGCGGCCGGCGACCGGCGGAAGCAACCCAAGTATGGTTTTCAACAACGTCGATTTGCCTGAACCATTGACGCCGAGAATGGCCGTGAATGAGGCATCGGCTATAGAAAGCGAGATGCCGGACAGCACCGGCTGACTGTTGTAGCCGATGCTCACGTTGTCCAGTGTGATAAGCGCCTTATTCATAGTATGTCATATGCCCGCCCGAACCTGTTGGGCGGGCATATCTCCCTCTCCTTATCTTTTTGGTGCTGCGGCAACCAGTGTATGGATAATGTAGTCCATCATCTTGATGTACGTTTCCGTGTGCGGCACACCGCCCGGCATGATGGGGAGCGTTACCATCGTCGCGCCTGCTTGCTCGGCGATACGTTTCGGCGCCTTTTCAGGGAACTGCGGCTCGCGCACGACGATAGGCACATGTCCGGCCCTCATAGCCGTGACCAATTCCTGGATATGACGCGGGGTCGGATCGACACCCGGCTTCAGTTCGATGGTCTCGAAGTAGTTCATGCCGAAACGGGCCGCGAAGTATGGCCAATGCTCGTGATAGGATACGAATTTCGTCCCCCTGATCGGTTTGACCGCTTTCTCCCACTCGACGATTCTGGCATTGAGTTTGGCGAGATAGGCATCGCGGTTGCGCGTGAATTCGGCCTTGTGCTGCGGCGCAAACGTCACCAGCGCGTTGTAGATGTTCGCGATGGCGGTCTTTGCCAATACCGGGTCGAGCATGTAGTGCGGATTGCCGTAAGGATGAACGTCCCCCTCGGAATGATCGGTTGATTTGGGTACTTCGCGCGGGATGATCCCCTTGGAGCAGTCAACATAACCGGGTTTGTTAACCTGGATGCGCGAATTCCTGCTCGCTTCCATGAGCGCCGGAAGGAAGGCATGTTCGCAATCGAACCCCACCAGGACCAGAAGGTCGGCCCGGTTCATCATCGGTACGAAGCTCGGCTTCATCGGCACTCCGTGGGTGTCTTCGACTCCGGTTGCCAAACTGCGGACCTCGACCAGATCTCCCCCAACTTCGCGCGTGAAGTCCGCCAGGTCGGTAAGGGTAGTGACGACCCGGATTTTTGCCGCGTGAGCAGGCAGTGCACCCAGGCACAAAACCCCGACCAGCACGATTATCGGGAATATTCGGAACAGTTTTGTATTCATGGTCAATTTCTCCTTTCAAGCATCAGCGTTGTTGCCAACCATGCGAGTGGGCGCCAATAATCCACGCCCATTGCAGGTAAACGGCATGATCGGGCCGCAGGCCGAATGCGGCTGTCGATTCGGCGTTGTGGTCGGTGTATGTATACTGGAGACGGATCTGGTTCCAGTGACTGGTGACCCACGTAACATACGGAGAATACGCGAAAGTTTTGGCTTTCTTGTCCACCGCGTCCTCCACAAATTCGTACATGAAACCGGTAGTCCACTGCCGGTCGAACTTGTAGGCCAGGTACGAGTAGAGGCCGAGAGCGCCGACTGAGCCGCCAGGGATGGCGTTTCCCCCTGTATTGGTTATATCGTAGCGGTTGTCGCTGTAAAGGAGTTCGGTCCCCCAGGTTACGCTATTGAACTGATTGTCGCGGAGCGGCTTGTAGCTTAGCACCAGATCAGCTCCATAGAGACGGCGTTCGCGCTCAATGAATGTGTTTTTGGCCAGGGTCGCGGGAAAATCGGGATTGCCGCCGGGACCGCCGGGGTCAGCCCACTGCGAAGCCGTACGTGGGTTCCAAAGACCGGAGATGCCCGGCTCCAGCGAGATATCAGGAGTCAGATCGAAATAGGAGGACAAGCGGCTCCAGAAGTTCAAACCGCTGAGGTGGCGGAACTCGCCGGGATTGTTGGGAGGATTGTCGCCCCCGAACTGCGTGCCCAGGCCCGTTGTCAGGCTTACATAATGATCGACCGGCAAAAGCCAGTTCAGCTGCGCCCCGTCGGTCCTCGATTCGCCGCCGATGTATTGGGCAAGCGCCAGCGGGCGATTCACGACCGGGAGTTCATGGTCGTGGATGTATCCCAGCCTGCCGAATTCGCCGAAGAACCGGCCCGCCTTCAACTCCAGGTTCCAGGGGAGTGACGTTGTCTGCAAAGCGGCTTCCTCAAGCCCCCAAGCCAGTTCGCCGGTTACCGGATCGGCCGACCCGTTGGCAACGATATAGGCCTTGGCGAACGGATCGACTGACGCTGCCGCGTTCAACTCCACCGAACGTTGGTATACATCAAACCCTCCCGGCCGGTCGCTGCCGGTCTGGGACGGTCCCTTGCCGCGATAGCCGAAGATCGTCTCACCCACGACCCCGATGGCGGGATTGAATATGCCGGGTTGAGTCCTGGTCTGGTTTTCGACCACCTTCTCCACCTTCTCTTTCAACTCCTCTACTTGCTGCTGCATCTCCCCGGCCGGCACCGGTTGCCCGGCAGCAACGCCCTCCGGCTGAGGCGATGGTTGCCGTTTTACCTCGGACTTCAATTCTTCAATCATTTTTCGCTGTTCATCAATGGTCTGTTCCTGTTTTTTCAGGGATTCCTCAAGAGCTTTTATTCGATCTTCCAGGGTTTGAGCAAATACACCCGTTGAAAACAAGGAAAGGACACAAAACGTGATGAGCGTGGTTATGACCTTCATGCCGCACCTCCACCTCTTCAGGTCGTCTGAATAAATTGTCAACGATGAATTGCCGAAAGATACCATTATCCCCATGCCATCCGTGATCAATGACGGCGCACGAGGGCATGACCGGGCTTGCGCCGGGGCTTGGCATCAGTTTTTTCGAGAGGAATTCAGACGGGAGGAGCGCGGTTTTGCGGGGAATGACAAAAACGGGTTACTACACAGATGAGGACAAGGATTGCAGAACAGGCTGGGAATGTGAACGGCAGGTAGGTGACGGCGTGAAGCGTTATCGTGACATCGGCGGTGCGATGGTGGGCAACGGCGCAGATGGGACAATCATCGTCGTGGTCGCGTCCATCGTCGTGGTGATGGAAGGCGGCCAGCAGGATCGAGAACAGCATAAGCATCGACAGCGCAAGCGCAATAACACGGCGATGCTGCCTGTACTCCGGGATGCTGTTCCCGGTTATGCGTGATGGTGACTTCATGATTACAAATAGAAACAGTTTCTATTCATATGTCAAGCGTTTAATGGCAGAGGAATGGCGCCGCCGGAACTTTTCATACGCCCAATCGATGGAACATGAACACGAAGAGCGAGGCGCAGAGGCAATAATAGCCGAAGAAATGCCAGCGCCCTTTCTCCAGCCAGCTGGAGAGCCAGCGCAACGCCAGAAGCCCCGCCAGAAAACTCAGCACCATCCCCACGATGCCGGGAAGAAAAAGACCCGCCAGATGTGCTCCCTGCCCTGAAGCGGGGAGCGCGTGCGCCTTCAAGAGCCGCAGGACTTCACGGGCGATCACGGGCGGGGTCAGCACCACGGCCAGTGCGAAGCTGAATTCCTCGGCCTTCACCCTGGCGACCCCCAGCAAGAGGCCGACGGAGATGGTCGCCCCGGAGCGGGAAAAACCCCGGAACGGGAGACAGAGTCCCTGCACGGCCCCGATCAGGATCGATTCCCCGGCCCCTATCTCCCTGGGCCCCACCAAGCGTTTTCCTTTCAGGCCGGCGATGACGATCAAAAGCCCCGCCGCCGCCAGGGCCGCCGAGATGAGGCCCAGGTTGCCGAAGAGCATCTCGATCTCGGCATGGGAGACGTTACCCAGGACAAAACGCTCGATCAACACCTTCAGCGACAGCCCAACCGCACCGGTCAGGATCGTGGCGAGAACGATCAGTTTGAGCGACGCCATGAATTGATGGCGCGAGGCAAAGAACCCTGCTTTCCAGGAGTTCCAAAAATAGCAGATCACCGCGAACATGGTTCCGGTGTGGAGCATGACCAATAGCAGCGTCATCTCCGGGATGGTCGGATCGAGCCCCATCAATTTCGCGATCACGATGACGTGGGCGGAACTGGACACGGGCAATAACTCGGCAGCCCCCTGGACTGCCGCAAGGATGAGGATCTGGATCATGGTCATATTGGGTGTTACCTGCCGATCGGTCGGGATATGGTGAAACGAAGCGCAGCCTAGCATAAAAAATACGGCTGTGCCATCGCCTAAAAATGATTGCATTATCTCATACCGATGGCAGAATGTGAGACATGCGGGCACACTCACCGTCTCGCAGGGCCCGGTGTCCCGGCCCCCTGCCTGCGGTTGACCGCAGTCACCACCAGTCCCAACAAAGAGCGAGGCACAACATCCATGCGCACCCAAACCGCCGCTTATTGGATCGACAAGCTGCATCTCACCCGCCATCCCGAAGGCGGCTGGTTCCGCGAAACCTACCGCGCTACGGAGACCATCCCCGAGGCCGGACTGCCGACCCGCTTTCAGGGCGAACGGGCCTTTTCCACCGCCATCCAGTTCCTGCTGGAGCGGGACGACTGCTCGGCGCTGCACCGCCTGAAGTCCGACGAGATGTGGCACTTCTACGAAGGCTCGCCCCTGACGGTGCATCTCATCGCTCCGGACGGCGAGTACCGCCCCATCCTGCTCGGCCGCGATCCGGAACAGGGAGAGCAACTCCAGGCCGTGACGCCGGCCGGGAGCTGGTTTGGGGCCGATTTGGCCGGCTCCGGCGAATTCGCTCTGGTGGGGTGTACGGTGGCGCCCGGCTTTGATTTTACCGATTTCGAAATGGGCGGCCGCGGCAACCTGGCGGAACTCTTCCCGCAACACGAAGCGCTCATCAGGCGCTTGACCAGGGGCTAGGCGGTGTCCCTCCCGCACCAGCAGGAGATCGCCTGCCAGCAGGTCCTGGTGGAGGATTCGTCGGTCTTCTCCATCCAGTGGAGCGTCTTCCCGGCCCCCCTTGCGGCGCGGCTCACCCCGGAAATGCTCCTGAACCGCTATCTGGCTTATATCCGCAGGTGCACCGCCACCATCATCCGCCCCCATTGCTCGGCCCCGGGCATCCGGTTTCGCCTGCTCGGCAGCCGCTGGAGCCTGATCAGCTTTCGGGCGCCGGTCGAAGAGCAACATGCCGTGGTGCTGCGTATCTGCGGCGGCATGCTGGTGCAGCCGGGCCACCGCGAACGCGGCGAACTGCGCTTCGCCATCAAGGAAGAGCCGGACGGCATCCGGGTTTCGCTGGAACTCTCCGGGTATTGTCCGCTGATCCTCGGCAGTCCCTTGCCCTCACCGTTCCGCCGCCTGCTCTACCGCCTTTCCCAAGCGGCTATCCACCGTCTGGTGACGGTTCGTTTCCTGGCGCTGCTCTATCGGGAACTGTTCGGATCGACCGCGCGCGTCCGCGTGGTGGGCGTCAAGGTACGGGACGGACAGCCGGTTTAGCAGGTTCTTGAACACCTTCTGTCGGGGACGCTCTGCGGCGAACCATGGTTGTCACGTTTCCGCATAACATACTGAAATACGTCGTTATATACATGTCGGCTCCGGCAGGATCGTGGTTTTTAGGTTTAGTTTTTTGAATACGCCTCAAAATATGTTACAAGAATACGATACTGTTAATATCTCTTTAGACAAGGAATGAGCTTCCATGCCTCATACAAACATCGAAATACCGGAAAGGTTGCCACTCTACCCCCAGAAGGAGATGGTACCCTTCCCCTATATGATCTTCCCGCTTTACGTGGACGAGCGTCAGCTGCGGGTCTTCTCCGAAGCGGACGACTACGACAAATATGTGGCGATCGTGCTGCTCCGCCCGGACGCGGCCGGCAGCAGCACAATGGAGGATATCAGCGAGATCGGAACCCTCTGCCGGGTCAACCAGATCAAAAAACTGGGAGACGGCAGATTCAAGGTGACCCTGGAGGGGGTTGCCCGGCTGCGCATCCTGCGCATCGAGCAGACCGTTCCTGTCATGCTGGCCCATTGCGAACTGGTACGGGAATTCGTGGAGAAGAGCCTGGTATCCGATGCACTGGTGCAGAGCCTGAACGCCCTGTTGAAGATATCCCTTTCCCACGGCAAGCCGCTGCCGGATGACGTCATGAAGATGATCGACTACATCGACAACCCGGCACGCCTGTCCGACCTGGTGGCGCTGTACGTCAACCTGCCGGCCTCGGATCTGCAGGAACTGCTGGAGACGGTCGATCCCCTGGACCGCCTCAAAAAAGTCTATGTGCACTTGACCAACGAGGTCCAGCGCATGCAGGTCAAGAACGAGGTCTCCAGCGAGGTTACCCGCCGGGTCGGCAAGAACCAGAAGGAATACATACTGCGCGAGCAGATGAAGCACATCCAGGAGGAACTGGGCGAGGAAGATCCCCGCGCCTCGGACATGAACGAACTGCGTCGGCTGATCGAGGAGGCCGGACTTCCGGAGGAGGTCCAGAAGATCGCCGACAAGGAACTCAAACGGCTGGAGCGGATCAACCCGGCCTCGCCCGAGTACACCGTATCCCGCACTTACCTGGACTACCTGGCCGGCATGCCCTGGAACAAATCGACCTCCGACAGCCTGGACATGGTCCGGGCCGAAGAGATCCTCAACGAAGATCACTACAACCTGAAAAAGGTCAAGGAGCGCATCCTGGAGTTTTTGGCGGTACGTTCCCTCAAGGAGAACATGAAGGGGCCGGTGCTCTGTTTCGTCGGCCCTCCCGGAGTCGGCAAGACCAGTCTGGGCAAATCCATCGCCCGGTCGCTGGGCCGCAACTTCGTGCGCATCTCCCTGGGCGGGGTGCGGGACGAGGCCGAGATTCGCGGCCACCGCCGCACCTACATCGGGGCGCTTCCCGGCCGGATCATCAAGGAACTCTTTCGTTGCGGCAGCAACAACCCGGTCTTCATGCTGGACGAAGTCGACAAACTGGGGTTGGACTTCCGCGGCGACCCGGCCTCCGCGCTGCTGGAGGTGCTGGACCCGGAGCAAAACTTTTCGTTCAACGACCATTACCTGGACGTCCCCTTCGATCTGTCCAAGGTCATGTTCATCACCACCGCCAACCAGCTGGACCCTATCCCCGGCCCGCTCAAGGACCGCATGGAGGTCATCCGCCTGGCCGGCTACAGCACCGAGGAAAAACTCAATATCGCCCGCAACTTCATTATCCGCCGCGAGATCGAGGATAACGGCCTCGCCGGCACGCCTCCGAAGTTCCACGACGAAGCGGTCCTGAAGGTGATCACCGACTACACCCGCGAGGCGGGCGTGCGCAACCTGCAACGCACCATCGGCTCCATCTGCCGCAAGGTGGCCAAGGAGATCACCCAGAA
The DNA here is from genome assembly GCA_031292255.1 of Oryzomonas sp. Classification (GTDB taxonomy): domain Bacteria; phylum Desulfobacterota; class Desulfuromonadia; order Geobacterales; family Pseudopelobacteraceae; genus Oryzomonas. The sequence goes on from JARLHN010000029.1 coordinate 106,579, forward strand.
AAAGGAGCCGCGCAGGGAGATTACCCCCGAGGTGGTGACGGAACTGCTCGGGCCGCGCAAATTTTACAACGAGGTGGCTGCCGAGGACGACCGAATCGGCGTGGTGACAGGCATGGCCTGGACCGAGACCGGCGGCGACATCCTTTTCGTGGAGGCCACCAGCATGCCGGGCAAGCCGGAATTGATCCTGACCGGCTCGTTGGGGGACGTGATGAAGGAATCGGCCCGGGCCGCGCTCTCCTATGTGGAGGCCCACTACGGTGATTTCGGCATCGCCCCGGGCGCCTTCGAAAACAGGATCATCCATATCCACGTCCCATCGGGGGCCATCCCCAAGGACGGCCCCTCGGCCGGAGTGACCATGGTCACGGCCCTGGTGTCGCTTTTGACGGACAAGCCCGCCAAGCGCGGTGTGGCCATGACCGGCGAGATCACACTGACCGGCAGGGTGCTGGCCATCGGCGGCTTAAAGGAAAAGGTGCTGGCCGCACACCGGGCCGGCGTCAGGAAGATCATCGCCCCGGACCGCAACCGCGACGACCTTGAGGATATCCCCGAAAACGTGCGCAAGGAACTGGAGTTCACCTTTATCCGCGAGGCGGCCGAGGCGGTGGCGGTGACGCTGTTGGGCTTATAGGCGGGTTTACCACGAGGACACGGGGAAAAGACAAGCAAAACAAAATCTTGGCTTTTGCCTCTCCTCCGTGAAACCACATGTCTTCCGTGGTCAAGCTTTATAAAAAAGGTACCGAATGAACACCACCGTCATCGACAGGATCATGCTGCTCTTCTTCGCCGAGCTACAGGGGTGGTTCGCCCTGGCGGCCAAGACCTTTGCGCGCATGTTCCAGCGCCCCTTCTACTACCGGGAATTCGCCGTGCAGTTCGACAAGCTCGGTTTTTCCTCCCTCTTCATCTGCATGCTGACCGGCCTGTTCACCGGCATGGTCATGGCCCTGCAGGCCCTGGTCCAGCTCAAGCCTTTTGCCGCCACCAGCTACGTGGGCGGCATGGTGGCAGTGACCATGATCAAGGAGTTGGGACCGGTGCTGGCCTCGCTCATGGTAGCCGGCCGCGTCGGGTCCGCCATTACCGCCGAACTGGGCACCATGGTGGTCACCGAACAGGTTGACGCCATGCGGGTGGAGGGGACCGACATCGTCAAGCGCCTGGTGGCACCGAGGCTGAAGGCCATGCTCCTGGCGCTGCCGCTCTTGACCGCGGTGGCCGACGCCATCTCGCTCCTTGGGGGGTATATCATGTCGTCGGGCTACGGTATCAATCCCACCATGTATCTCAAGGGCATCCCCCAGTTCATGGTCTTCCAGGACTTGATCGAGGGGTTGGTCAAACCGACCGTCTTCGGGCTCCTGATCGCCATGACCGGCTGCTACGTGGGACTCAACACCCGCGGCGGGGCCGAAGGGGTGGGCAACGCAGCCAAACAGGCGGTGGTGGTCTCCTCGGTGCTGATCCTGATATTCGATTTCTTCCTGACCAAGATCTTCGTGGCATTCAGGGGATAAGGCAACCATGGCATTTTGGCTCTTCAAAACCGAACCGGGCTGTTTTTCCTTCGATGACCTGAAGGCCTGCCCGAATATGACCGAACACTGGGACGGGGTGCGTAACTACCAGGCCCGCAACTTCCTGCGGGATCAGATCAGACCGGGCGACGGAGTGCTGTTCTACCACGGCAGCATCCCCGAGCCGGCCGTCGTGGGCATCGCAGAGGTGGTGCGGGAGGGGTATCCGGATTTCACGGCCCTGAACCCGGACAGCGAGCATTTCGACCCCAAGGCGTCGCCCGGCAACCCGATCTGGTACATGGTGGACGTACGCTATGGCGAGCCGTTGCCCCAACCGGTCTGCCTTGAGCGGATCAAGGCCAATCCCCTCCTGGCCCACATGCCGCTGGTCAATCGCAGCCGCCTCTCCATCCAGCCGGTAACCGCCGATGAATGGCGGATCATCCTGATCATGGGCGGAGTGGAGACCCGATGAGCGGCAACAATTGCATCCGCATGGAAAAACTGTGCTACTCCGTGGGCGGCCGAAAGATCCTGGATGACTTCGACTTCTGTCTGGAACGGGGCGTCAACCGCACCATCCTGGGAGTGAGCGGCGCCGGCAAGACCACCATCCTCAAACTGCTTCTCGGGCTTTTGATCCCCCAAGCCGGCCGGGTCTACATCGGCGACGTCTGCATCACCGGCCGGCCGGAGTCAACATTCAGTGAACAACGCAAACGGATCGCCATTGTTTTCCAGGGAGGGGCGCTGTTCGACTCCATGACCGTCGGCGAAAACGTGGGCTACCGCATGTTCGAGGAGGGACGGCTTTCGGAAGGGGAAATCGAGCGGATCGTGCTGGAAAAACTTTCGTTCGTTGGCGTGGAGCAGGCGGTCAATCTCTATCCGGCCGAACTGTCGGGCGGCATGAAGAAACGGGTGGCCATCGCCCGAGCCCTGGCGGCCAACCCGGATTACATCTTCTTCGACGAGCCGACCACCGGCCTCGACCCCATCGGGGTCTACAACATCTGTAACCTGATGCAGCGCCTGCAGGCCGAAGGCAAGACCACCCTGATGGTGACCCACGACCTGGAGACAGCCTTCGCCACCTCGGAGCGTTTCACCTTCCTGCATCAGGCGCGGATGATCTTCGAGGGGACCGAGACAGAGATGCGGGCCAGCACGATCCCGGAGGTGCAGGAGTTTTTACAGCCGACGGAACAGTCGCTGTTTGTATGAAAAAATCCACGACGTCAGATTTGAGATGATAACAAGGCGGCAGGGAGAAAGCGACGGAGGCATAGTGCAACTATGTCGAGGAGCTTTCGACGAGCCAACGCGGTTGGCGCTCAAATAGGGCATCGTGTCCGACAGGTGGAAATGGATATGGAACGAAGCAACAAGATAGGCTGGGCCCAGGTACGCGCCGGCGTGTTCATCTGCATAGCGCTGGTATTCGTTGCCGGCGGGGTGCTGCTGATGGGGCAGAAGAACAAGATGTTCGTCCCCAAGGGTAAGTTGCAGGTGGTAATGGACGATGTGGCCGGCCTCAAGGAAGGCGCTCCGGTCTGGCTGGCCGGCGTGGACGTGGGGGTCGTGACCGATATCCGCTTTGCCGATCCTAAAAAGAACAACGAGGTGAACATCCGCCTGGAGATCGATGACAAAGCGCTGAAAAAGATCGGTGCAGATTCGACGATCACCATCAAGACCCGCGGCCTGATGGGCGAAAAATACGTGGACATCACCCCGTCGCAGCACTACTTCGAAAATCCGGCCGCAGTCCTGCGCGGCACGCCGGTCGTGAAACTGGATGACGTCATGCAGAAAGCCGGCGCCACCTTCGACCGCCTGAACAAGGTCGTGGACAATATCACCCAGGGCAAGGGGACACTGGGCATGCTGACTACCGACGCCACCCTCTACACCAACATCGTCAACCTGACCGGCGAACTCCACTCGCTGGCCGTCAGCATCAACCGCGGCGAAGGAACCCTGGGCAAGCTGAACCGCAGCCCGGAGCCCTATGACAGAATGGTCAGCATCCTCAACCGGGCCGACAAGACCCTCCAGGACATCCAGCAGTCCGACGGCACCCTGAACAAACTGATCTACGACAAGGCGCTCTACAACAAGCTGGTCACCCTCGCGGAAAAGAGCAATCAGGCCGCGGACGACGTGCGTGAACTGAACAGAAAGATTTCTTCCAAGGACAGCACCCTTGGCCTGTTGATCAATGACCGGGAGTTCTACGACAAGGGGATGTCGCTCTTGACCCGGGCCGATGATTCCGTCAAATCCATCGAAGAGGTCTCCGCCAACATCAGGAGCGGCAAGGGAACGGCCGGCAAACTGGTGACCGACAAGGAGTTGTATGAGCGCATGAACCGCATGGTGGAAAACCTGGATGCCCTGGTGAAAGACTTCAAGGAACATCCCCGCAAGTACATCAAATTCTCGTTGTTTTAACGGGTCCGCCGCTTTACCATTGCTATTGTTTCGGCGATCAAAAATGCAAATCCTTAAATAACACAAGGGGTAAGCCTATGAAACGTATCTGGTTGCTTGTCGTAGCGCTGTGCCTGTGCTCAACCAGCCTCCGGGCCTCGGGCCTGGAAGACAAGGTCGTCGAACATACCCTGGAGAACGGCATGAAACTCCTGCTGGTGGAGCGCCACACCTCCCCGACCGTTGCGGCCTGGATCCGTTTCCGGGTAGGGAGCGTGGACGAGCGCAGCGACGAGCAAGGCATCGCCCACATGCTGGAACATATGTTGTTCAAGGGTACCACCACCCTGGGGACAAAGAACTATGCCGCTGAAAGACCGTTTTTGGACAAGATCGAACAGACCGCCCAGGCCATGATCGCCGAGAAAGCCAAACGGGACCAGGGGGACAAGGCCAGGATTGCCGCGTTGGAGAAACAGCTGGCGGCGTTGGAGGCTGAGGCGTCCCAGTACGTCATAAAGGATGAATTTTTCGAACTCTACGCCAAAAACGGCGGTGTCGGGTACAACGCCTTCACCAGCCGCGACGGCACAACTTACCTGATCAACCTGCCTGCCAACAAACTGGAGTTGTGGGCGGCCATCGAGTCCGACCGCATGCAGAACGCCGTGCTGCGCGAGTTCTATTCCGAACGCGCCGTGGTGATGGAGGAGCGCCGCCGCTCCACCGACGCCGACCCGGAAAACAAACTGTGGGAGACTTTCGTCGCCTCCGGCTTTCTGGCACATCCCTACGGCCACCCCACCATCGGCTGGCAGTCGGACATCGAGAATCTGACCCGCACCAAGGCAGAACGGTTCTTCCATGCCTACTACGGCCCCCAGAGCGCCGTCGTGGCCATTGTGGGAGATATCGACACCAAGGCCGCCATCGCCCTGGTGGAGCGTTATTTCGGCGCCATCCCGCCTGGCAAGGTACATGCTCCCGTCACTGCCGAAGAACCGAAGCAGGAGGGGGAACGGCGCATCGAACTCGTAGCCGAGGCCGAACCGACTCTGATGATCGGTTTCCACAAACCTGCCATCAATGCCCCCGACGACTTCGTCTTCGACGTAATCAGCATGATCCTGGGCAACGGCCGCACCTCGCGCCTGTATAAAAAATTGGTCATCGAAAAGCAGATCGCCACCGAGGTGGGGGTCTTCGATGCCCCCGGCAGCCGCTACCCCAACCTCTTCCTCGTCAACGCCACCCCCCGTGCGCCCCACACGTCCACGGAGGTTGAGGAGGCCATCCTCAGTGAGCTTGAACTGCTCAAGACGGAACCGGTCGCCGAACGCGACCTGCAGCGCGTCCTCAACAAGATCGAATATGATGAGGCCAGCCGGTTGGGCACCAACGGCGGCCTGGCCCGCAACCTGACCGAGTACGAAGCGGTCGCCGGCACGTGGCGCTACATGGCCGAATATCGACGCAAGGTGGCTGCGGTCGCTGCCGCGGATATCCAGCGAGTGGCCCGGCAGTATTTCACCAGGGAGAACCGCATGGTCGGATTCATCACCAAAAAAGGGGGTGAAGGCAAATGAAACGACTGGTCATCTCCCTCTTGTTTCTTGTCACGGCAGGTATGTCCGTGGCCGTTGCTGCCGGCGGAAAAGCCGACCCCCGAACCATGAGCTTCCCCGAGCTGCGCTTCGAGATACCTGCGGCCGAACGGGTGGTGCTGGAATGCGGCATGCCGGTTTACCTGCTGAGGGATACGGAACTTCCCATCATCAACATTACGGCCATGGTCCGCACCGGATCGGTCTATGAGCCGGCCGCGAAAGCCGGCCTGGCCTCGCTGACCGGCAGCGTCATGCGAAGCGGCGGCGCCGGCGGGCTTTCTCCGGAAAAGATGGACGACGAGTTGGAGTTCATGGCATCGGCAGTGGAAAGCGGCATCGGTTCCGACATGGGCACGGTCTCCCTGACATCGCTCACCAAGAACTTCCGCCGCACCCTGCGCATCTTCTGCGATGTGCTCCTGCGTCCCGATTTCAGCCAGAAGCGGGTCGATATCGCCCGCAGACACCTGATCGAAGGTCTGCGGAGGCAGAACGACGACCCCAAGGGGATCTCCGGCCGGGAGATCAACCGGGCCATTTACGCCGGCCACCCTCTGGGCGTCGTCCCCACATTTGCCTCGGCCAACGCCATCACACGCCAGGACATGGTTGATTTCCACCGCCGTTTCTTCCGGCCGGACGCAATGATCCTGGCGGTGTCGGGAGATTTCGACCGCACGGCCCTGCTCAAAGAGCTGAACGCTGCTTTCGGCAAACCGGCCACAACCGCTCCGCCGGCGCTGCCGGACATCCCCCAGCCGACAGCCGACTTTCGCCCCGAGGTGATCTACGGCAAAAAAGAGGTCAACCAAACCGTGATCCGCATGGGGCACCTGGGGATCACCAAAGCAGATCCCGATATTTACGCCCTGCGCGTCCTGGATTATATCCTGGGGGGCAGCTTCACCTCGCGCCTGACCATGGAGATCCGCACCAATCAGGGCCTGGCCTACAACGTTGACAGCCGTTTCGATGCCGGCCGGCGCTTCACCGGCACCTTTATCGCCGAAACCGAGACCAAGGCCGAATCCACCGGCAAAGCCATCTCCCTGATGGAGGAGATCATCGCCGGCATGACCAGGGAGCCGGTCAGCGACCAGGAATTGAAGGCCGCCAAGGAGTACATCATCAACTCATTCATGTTCGGTTTCACCAGCCCGGCCTCGATAGCGACCCAGCGGGCGCGGCTGGAGTTCTACGACTATCCTCCCGGCTATCTGGAAAACTACCGCAACAACATCGCCAGGGTGACGAAGGAGGATGTGCTGGCCGCCGCCCGGAGGCATCTGAAGCCCGAGGCGTTCAAACTGGTGGTGGTGGGCAATGCCGCCAAATTCGACAAACCGCTCGCTTCCTTCGGCCCTGTCCGCGAACTGGATCTCGGGCAGCAACCTGGAACGCAAGGAGGGAACCATGACATCCATTGAATGGGATGAAAGCATGGCGTTGCATCTTCCCGCCATCGACAGCCAGCACCAACAGCTTATCGGCTGGATAAAAGCGCTCAGCGACGCGGTCCTGAAAGGGGAAGGTGCCCAGGTCATCGATGATGTGCTGCTGAAGCTGGTCAGCTACGTGCAGGAACACTTCTCCTATGAGGAGCGCCTGATGCTCTCCCATAACTTTCCCGGCTTTACGGGTCACCGCCAGGAACACGACTTTTTCGTTACCAAGCTCGCAGATATGCACGCCAGGATCACAAACGGCGAGGAGTTGAGCATCAAGACCCTGGAGTTTCTGATCGATTGGACGATAAAACATATCAAGGGGACCGACCAGATTTACGGCCGCTTTCTCCGGGAGGCCGCGGGGGGGTAAAAATTCAATTAAAGCTTTACCCCTACTTTGCCGATGTAAATAAAAAGGGTAAAATGAGTATAGGTTTGTAGGAGGTTGCCATGAAGATCGACACCGGAATTCAGCCCCCGTCCGGGCCGCAGAATAAAACAATCAAGGGTTCCTCCGCGCAGAAGAGCGCCGCTGCCAAGTCAGCACAGGAGGAGGGAGACGCATTCAGCGTGAAGCTCTCATCGACCACGGAACAGCTTTTATCGGGAACGCCTGCGGAGGAACCTGTCAACTGGGAGAAGGTGACATCCATCAGGAACCAGTTGGCTGCGGGCTCATACAATATCAGCGGCACGGACGTCGCGACCAAGTTGCTCAATGTCCTTGCCGGCTGAATAAAAACACCCCGCAAAATTTGAAGCATGGGGAAAAATTATATGTTTTCATGATTGTATGAAACCCCGGGCAATAGCCTTCTAATTTGTTAGAAGGCTATTTTTGCATGAAAACCGTCCGTTTCAATCAGGTCAATCCTTCAATCCAACTTCACAATCCACAGCCGAAACTTGAATATTGTTTAATAGCTGAACCTGAACCCGCAGATGGTTCCAGACGAAAACGACTCAGCGTCCGACGGCAAAATAGTGTGCCTGGGGATGGTGGAACACCAGGGCCGAGACGCTCGCCTCCGGGTCCATCATGTGCCCCTCGGTCAGCTGCATTCCGATCCGCTCGGGCCGCAACAGGGCGAAGATCTTCTCCTGGTCCGCCATCTCGGGGCAGGAAGCATAGCCGGGGGACACCCGGATGCCGCGGTAATCCCCCTTCAGGATGTCGGCGCTGGACCGTGCCGGGTCGTCGCTGATCCCCCAGGCATCCCGGATGCGCCGGTGTACGAACTCGGCCGTTGATTCGGCCATCTCCAGCGCCAGGGCCTGCAAGAGGTGGGACTTCAAGTAGAGCCCCTCCCCCTTCCAGGTCTCGGCCTGTTGTCGGACCCCGGCACCGGCGGTGGTGACGAACAGGGCCACGCTGTCCAGCTCGCCGCTGGTGACGGGCCGCACGTAGTCGGCCAGGCAGAGGTGCTCCTCCCCCGGCTGGCGGGGAAAGGTGAAGCGCATGACCTCATTCCCGGAGCCGTCCGGATCGTAGAGGATCAGGTCATTGCCGTCCCCGGCGGCCGGGTAGAAGCGGTATAGGGCGCGGGGGTGGATAAGCCCCTGGCTACGGACCAGGTCGATGATCTCCTGTACCTCCCCATGCAGCTTGAGAGCCTTCCCGTCCTTGTCGGCCAGAAGCTTGTCCACCACGCCGATCAGTCCCAGGTGCTTGCTGTAGAGCATCTGGCGGTTGAGATAGGTGAGCACGTGGTCCAGGGGGATCTCCCGGAGGATGTGCTCCTGGAAGTCCGAGGCAACGGGAAGCGGCAAATCGGCGGCTGTTGCCGAGCGGATGCCGGACCCGGCCGTTTGGGGAGCAGGCGGCCGTGTGGCTGCCTCCCGGCGCGACTCCTCCTGGCGTTCCTCCAGGGCGCGGAGCAGTTCGGGACGCTGGGCCTGGTCGGCCAACCGGCCGGCGATCTCCAGCCCCTGCATGGCGTCCTTGGCGTACAGTACCGGGCCGCCGTACTCCCCGGCGATGCGGGTGTCGGCAAAACGGCGGGACAAGGCAGCACCCCCCACCATCAGGGGAACCCCGATACCGGCCGCTTTCAGGTCGGCGGCGGTAACAGCCATCTGTTGGGCGCTCTTGACCAGGAGCCCGGAGAGGCCGATAAAATCGGGGTTTTCCCGACGCGCCGCGGCGATCAGCTCCTCCGGCGGCACCTTGATCCCCAGGTTGACCACCTGGAAGCCGTTGTTGCCCAGGATGATCTCCACCAGGTTCTTGCCGATGTCGTGAACATCCCCCTTTACCGTAGCCAGAAGCAACTTCCCCTTGGCGGCGCTGTCCCCTTTTTCCATATGTGGTTCCAGGTGCGCCACCGCACTCTTCATGGATTCCGCCGACTGGAGCACCTCGGCCACGATCATCTGGTTGTCGTTGAACAACCGCCCCACTTCGGCCATACCGGCCATGAGCGGCCCGTTGATGATGCCCAGCGGTTTGTCGCCCCGCGCCAGGGCCGCATCAAGGTCCGCCGCCAGGCCGTCCTTGCTCCCCTCGATGATGTAGCGGGGGAGCCGCTCGTCCAACGGCAGAGCCGCGGCCGGTGTCCGGGGCGTGGCCGCCCGCTCGCGGAAATGAGCGGCAAAGGCGGCCACCGGGTCGCTGCCGCGCCAGAAGAGCAGATCTTCCGCCAGACGCAACTCCTCGGCCGGGATGCCGGCGTAGCGCTCCAGCTTCTCGGTGTTGACGATGGCATAGGTCAGGCCCGCTTTGACGCAGTGGTGCAGAAAGACCGAGTTCAGCACCTCGCGACCCGCCGCGGGGAGGCCGAAGGAGACGTTGGAGATTCCCAGGATGGTGCTGCAGGCGGGAAAGGCCTCGCTAATCAGGCGCACCCCCTCGATGGTCTCCCGGGCCGAACCGATGTAGTTCTCGTCGCCGGTCCCCACCGGGAAGACAAGAGGGTCGAAGATCAGGTCCTCGGGACGCAGGCCGTAGCGCTCCACCAGCAGGTCGTGGGAACGCCGGGCGATCTCCAGCTTGCGTTGGCTGGTGACAGCCATGCCGTGCTGCGGGTCTTCGTCGATGCAACCCACGACCACGGCGCCGCCGTAACGTTGCAGCAGCGGGGCCACCCGGGCGAACCGCTCCTCCCCGTCCTCCAGGTTGATGGAGTTGAGGATGGATTTCCCCTGGATGCGTTGCAGGGACAACTCCATCACCCGGGCATCGGTGCTGTCGATCATGACCGGCACCCGCACCTTGCGAGGGACAAACCGGAGCAACTGCTCCATGTCGGCCGCCTCGTCCCGGTCCGGGTTGGCCACGCAGACGTCGATGACTTGGGCGCCCCCCCGGACCTGGGCCCGGGCGATCTCGCTCCCCTCCTCGAACCGCTCGGCCACGATCAGGTTCTTGAAGCGGCGCGAGCCGATGACATTGGTCCGCTCCCCCACCAGTACCGGCCGCACGTCATCCTCCACGAACAACGGCTCGATCCCGGCGATCACCCGGCTGCGCCCTCCCCGGAGGCGGCGGGGCGCCTTCCCCTCCACCATCCGGGCGATGGCTGCGATGTGGGCCGGGGTGGTGCCGCAGCAGCCGCCGACGATATTGAGCCACCCCTCGTCCACGAAGCGGGCCAGTTTGTGGGCCAGGGACGCGGGGGTCTCGGCGTACCGGCCATGCTCGTCCGGCAGCCCGGCATTGGGGTAGACCGACACATGACAGGCGGCCAGCCCCGACAGGGCCCGCAGGTGGTCGGTCATGAACTCCGGCCCGGTGGCGCAGTTGAGGCCGATGCTGATCATCCCCAGGTGATCCTCCAGATGGGCCAGGCTGGCATAGAGCGCCTCGGCGCCCTGGCCGGCCAGCATGGTCCCGCTGGCCTCGATGGTACCGGAGATCATCAACGGAACCCGGCTACCGTGTTCCGCGAACGCCAGGCGTATCCCTTCAGCGCCGGCCTTGAGGTTGAGGGTGTCCTGGGCCGTTTCCAGGAGCAGCAGGTCGGCCCCGCCGGCCAAAAGTCCCAGGGCCTGGAGCCGGAAGGCCTCCACCAGTTGCGGGAAGGTCACCCCGCCGGTGACGGAGATGGTACGGGTGGTGGGGCCCATGGAGCCGGCCACCCACCGCGGTCTTGCCGCCGTGGCCAGGGCGTCGCAGGCGGCCCGGGCAAGCTCGGCGGCCCGGCGGTTGAGCTCGAAGGCCTGCCCCTCCAGGCCGTATTCGGCCAGGACGATGGTGGTGGCGCCGAAGGTGTTGGTCTCGACGATGTCGGCCCCGGCCGCCAGGTAATCCCGGTGAATGGCGCTGATCACATCGGGGCGGGTCAGGGTCAGGTGCTCGTTGCACCCATCAAAGGCGGGGCCGCCGAAATCGTCGGCCGTCAGATGCCGTTCCTGAAGTTGAGTGCCCATGGCGCCGTCGATGACCAGGATACGCTCGGCAAGGGCAGAAATGATCGACTGAGGCATGTAGACTCCTTATGCAGCTTCCGGAACGGCATTGGCACGATTGGGTGGGCAAACGAATAATTAGATAATCTTAGGATAATAACGGGAAGCGGTCAACCACTGAAAAGTGAAAAGGCGAAGCCATCGCGTGTGTGTATTCACCGGAGGAAATCAGATAGGGTTGCGTCACCCTCAATTGGCCCGAGGATAGGCCGGCCAGAGCCAATATATTGCAACCTATTATTTTATATCAGTTTAAAAGTATCCGTAAATTATGGTTTAGAACCCTTAAATAAAATATGTATAATGTATCGGATAAATTCCTCTGGGTATCTTGCTCTTTTTTGTGTCTTGCAAGAGTGTGCAACAGGTCTGCAGGGTCATTCCAAATTCGACCAAACAGCACCTTGCTGCGATATTTGGATATCCAGACCATGTGATACTTGCATTCCCGCTTCGTGTGTGTGTCGTCCATGAAGCCTCCTTTTTCATGCACTTTGAGCGGTTCACGTTAAGGAGGCTTCTCCATAGTTCAGGAACTGCCAAACTTTTGGGGTCCTCCGGCAGAGCCGGGGGATTACGCCGAGGAATTTAGCTGTCTTGACAACCGGGAGTAGTTTGTCCCACGACCTATCAGTTGGAGCCAGGGAAATATGCTGTCTTCCATGATCAATAAAAAAATCATCACAATCGGAATTATCGTGTTCACAGGTGTGGCGCTGTCAGCAGGGGCCTTCATTAAAGCACGTAATTGGGACCGTCAACGGTTATTGGAAGACTTTGATCGAGCCGCAGAAATCCGTCATGCCTTTTTAAAACGAGAAATTGAATCTGATCTGAATGCATTATTTGTTCTCAAGTCATATTACGTTCTTTCGGGAATAAGTTCGAGAGCAGGTTTCCACGGCTTCACAGCCCCGCTATTAATGAAGTATCCCAGCATTCAGGCGCTTGAATGGATACCTCGAATAACAGATAGACAGCGTAATGCATATGAAAAGTCAGTCCGAAAAGATGGTTTCTCAAATTTCCAGATAACTGAACGAACAGCTCAAGGGCAAATCATCCGTGCCGGTCAAAGGCAAGATTATTTCCCTGTCTATTTTGTAGAGCCATTCCGAGGCAATGAAATCGCCTTGGGGTTTGATCTGGCTTCGAACTCTCAACGAAAAGAATCGCTTGAGCGATCTTGCGATATCGGTGCGGAGTTTGCCACGGGACGGATAACGCTGGTGCAGGAAAAGGCGAATCAATTTGGCTTTCTTGTCTTTTCGCCAATTTACCAGAAGAGAATGACCGGTAATTCGGTAATGGTCCGACGAGAAGGGTTGGAGGGGTTTGTTTTGGGCGTTTTCCGGATCGGCGACACGGTCGAGAAAGCCTTATCGTATCTAACGCCCGAGGGAATTGACGTCTATATTTACGATAACACCGCGCAGGAAAATGAGTCTCTTCTCTACTACCACTCGTCACGCATGAGAAAAACAGCCGTTTCGCCAATAAACAGTCGCGCAGTAGAGCCGGTTAAAGGTCTCAGATATACCCGATTCTTCAATGTGGGGGGGCGCGAATGGCAGATAGTGTGCGTGCCGACACCAGAATACATCGCAAACAAGGAAAGCTTGCAGTCTTGGGGATTTTTATTGATTGGGTTGCTGTCGACCGGTCTTCTGACGGCGTTTCTTTTGGTCGATTCCCGGCGGGCTGAAGAACTTTCAATTACCAATCAGCGGCTCGAGCTTGCGACAACGTCAGGACTCCTGGGTGTCTGGGACTGGGATATCCAGGCTGATGTTTTAAGATGGAATGACAGAATGTTTGAATTGTTTGGCATAACTCAAGGTGAATTTGAGGGACATGCCGACGATTTCCCAAAGGCCCTGCATCCTGATGACGTTGTCAGGGTCAATGAGGCGACCAAAGCAGCAATTGAGGGGCAAGAGTATAACGATATCGAGTTTCGTGTCGTACATCCCGATGGATCCATCAAGATAATCAAAACCCATGCCCTTATCATTAGAGATCATGCCGGCATGGCGATAAGGATGATCGGTCTGGATCATGACATAACCGAGCGCAAACTGGCCGAAATGGAACTCAGGCTGAGCGAGGAACGTCTCCGTACAATATTTGAAGAAGCTCCCATTGGCATCGCCTTCCTTGGCACACAGCGCGAAATCACTCACATAAATAAGCGCTATCGCGAATTATTGGGATACAGCGAAGCGGAGATAATTGAGCGAGGACCGGCTGGACTTCTGCACCCGGACGATGTGGAAACCTCGATAGCGCTGAGCACCAAACTGCACACGGGAGAAATTCCCCGATTTCACATGGAGCAAAGATACATCCGCAAAGATGGCGCAATCGTTTGGTCCGACACAAACATTTCTGTTCTTCGCGATAAAGACGGGCAGTTGATCCACACCATTGGCTGGGCCCAAGACATCACTGAACGCAAGCAGGCCGAGTTGTATGGAGAAATAGGGCAGATAGCTCTACAAATACTGAACGAGCCGGGAAATCTCAGGGAGGCCATCCAACGCATACTTGCATTATTCAAGAGACGAACTGGGTTTGATGCGGTTGGCATTCGCCTGCAAGAAGGGGATGATTATCCTTACTTTGCCCAAGAGGGATTTTCCGCCGATTTTCTTCTCAGAGAAAACAAGCTGGCCGAATATGATGCTAATGGCGAAATATGCCGGGGCAAGGGCGACTGCGTTTGCCTGGTTTGTACCTGTGGTCTGGTCATTTCCGGCAAGGCCGACTTGGCCAATCCACTCTTTACCTCGGGGGGTAGCTTTTGGACGAATGATTCCTTCCTCCTCACGGCCATCCACCCCAGTGAAGACCCTCGCCATCATCCCCGCAACCAGTGCATGCACCAAGGCTATGCCTCCTTGGCTCTGGTGCCCATCCGGAACATGGACAGAATAATTGGCCTGATTCAACTCAGCGATCGATGCAAAGGACAGTTTACCCGCAATATAATCGAAATCGTTGAAGGTATCGCCTCACACATTGGAGAGGCCCTGATACGCAAGCAGATTGAGGCTGCTTTACAGGAAAGTGAAGATCGCTATCGAACCATCGTGGAGAACTCACCGAATTTTGTCATGATCCATGTTAATGGCAAATTCGTTTATCTGAACCCGACGGCAGTGGCGAAATTTGGCATTGCCGATCAACAAGAGCTTATCGGTAAACCGATTACCGAGGTTATCAGCCCTGATTTCCGTGACATTGCCTGCGAGCGTGTCGGCAAAATTTTGGCAAGCAACCAAATCAACCAGAAAACAGAAGAAAGATTACTCCGGAAAGATGGCAGCACATTCTGGGTTGAGCTAACCGGTATCCCTTATAACTACAACGGAAATAAGGCGGTGCTCGTCATCGCTGTCGACATTACCGAGCGCAAACAGTCGGAAGAGAACCTTTTAGAATACAACAACCTGCTCAAAGAGGCACGTGAACAGGCAGAATCCGCCAACCGAACCAAGAGCGCATTCCTGGCCAACATGAGCCATGAAATCCGCACCCCTATGAACGGTGTCATCGGCATGGCTCAGTTACTTGCAATGACTGAATTAGACACGGAACAGTTCGATTATGTCGAGAAGCTAAAGGTCTCCGGCAACAACCTGCTGTCAATCATCAATAATATCCTTGATCTTTCCAAGATTGAGGCGGGCATGGTTGAAATAAATTTATCCGCATTCAGCCTGCTGCAATGCATCGGCGATGTTGCTCTGACGCTAAGCGCGACCACCTATGACAAAGGTATTTATCTTGACGTTGATGTAAGTGCCGATATCCCCGACATCCTGATTGGAGACCAATTAAGAATCAATCAGATACTCTCCAACCTGCTGGGAAATGCCATCAAGTTCACCAGACAGGGGGGTATCACCATTTCGTCGCACGTCCTGAAACAAGACGAGACGTCCGTGCTCGTGCAGATAGCAGTGAGAGACACCGGTATCGGCATATCTGCGGAAACAATTGATAACATATTCCTGCCGTTTGTCCAGGAAGACGGGTCAATAACACGGAGGTTTGGCGGGACAGGATTAGGGCTTTCCATCAGCAAGCAATTGGTTGAGCTTATTGGAGGTGAAATAGGGGTCGAGAGCCAACAGGGTAAAGGCTCGACATTTTGGTTTACTGTCCCATTCAAAAGATCATCGGAAGGAAAAATTGCCGTACCACAGCCCAAGATTACACCCAATTTGCCAGGCGCGCCTGCCGGTTCGGGCAGTGATATTCAAATATTATTGGCTGAGGATGACGAGATCAATCAGAGTGTTGCCAAGGCATATATTGCAAAGCTCGGGTATGCCGTGGATACGGTTAGTAATGGTAATGAAGCGTTACGCGCATTGGCAACAAAAGACTACTCCCTGGTGCTGATGGACTGCCAGATGCCGGAAAAGGGGGGATTAGAGGCCACGACCATAATACGTGACCCTGAATCCGATGTACGGAACCATACTCTGCCGATTATTGCCTTGACCGCCAATGCCATCACGGGAGAACGTGAGAAATGCCTCAATGCGGGCATGGACGATTACCTGGCTAAACCGCTCAAATATGAGGAATTGGTTGAAGTTTTGTCAAAATGGTTGTCAGGCACCCCCAAAACGGAGGTTCAGGTTTTCGATGAAGCCGGATGTATCAAACAGCACCTGGATGACGAACAATTTGCGAAAGATACGGTAACCCTGTTCTTAACAAGAGTCTCCGGCTATTTTGCCGCTATTCGGGAATGCCTTGCGACAGGGGATGCCGAAGGCCTACGACTCCATTCACATACGTTTAAAGGCGCATCGGCAACGATCCATGCCAACAGGCTCTCCTTGTGCGCCGCTGAACTCCAGGAAATAGGTGAGCGCAATGACGTCGCTTTGTCCGATCAACTGATGCTACCGCTTGTGAATGAGTTTAACATCTTGAAGGCGGAATTGGCTAAACGTGGTTGGAACCAGCAAAAGCAGGAGAAGTGAGCAACTGATTTCCAGACAAGTACCACGCGCCAGAAGAATGTTCCAAAAGGAATGGTAAAAAACATGCCCATGGCAATGAATAAAACCTCATTCCTTTCCCGCATGCCGGTTGTAGATGATGAGGAAGTCTCTCGATATGACCTGCCGGGATACAGACTGCGATAGTCGGCTTTTTTATCGAAAGGTAATTTATGGACATGGGGGTTTGGCCTTATGACCCCAAAAAGGAGGAATCGTTGTCGTATCCCCCTACACCGATTCACCCTTCGACCCGGCCGCCATCCCCACGGCCATCCTGACGGCCGCCAGCAGGCTCTTTTCCGAGGCCCGTCCCGTCCCTGCCAAGTCATAGGCAGTGCCATGGTCCACCGACGTGCGGATGATCGGCAAGCCAAGCGTGACGTTGACCCCATCGTCGAAATGGAGCATCTTGAGCGGTATCAACCCCTGGTCGTGGTACATGGCCACTACCCCATCGTACACACCCTGCTGGGCAAAATAAAAGAGAGTGTCCGCCGAATGCGGCCCCGTGGCGTCGATTCCCTCGTGCTTCGCCGTTTCGACGGCCGGCGCGATGTATTCCTGTTCCTCGTTGCCGAACATCCCCCCCTCGCCGCAATGAGGGTTGAGGGCCAACACCGCCAGGCGGGGACGGGCCTTGCCGGTGAGGCGCCGCACCCCGTCCGCCGTAATCCGGATCGTGTTCAACACCCGCTCCCGGCTGATCAGGCCGGGCACATCACGAAGCGCCTCGTGAATCGTCACCAGGCTGACCCGGAGCAGATCGCCCGCCAGCATCATCACATAATCATCGACCCCGCACAGCTCGGCCAAAAGCTCGGTGTGCCCGTGGAAATCATGGCCGGCGCGGTTCATGGCCTCTTTGTTGATGGGCGCCGTGGCCATAGCCGCCACCCGGCCCGCAAGGCAAAGGCGTGCAGCCGTGCAGATATAGCGATAAACGGCTTCGCCGGCTGCCAATGTCGGCCTGCCGTAGCGCAGATCCTCTTCAGACAGGCGGGAGAGCGGTAAAATGGCCATGGCACCGTCCGGGACCCGGTACGCCTCCTCAGGCTCAGCGACCTCCACTATCCCCAGCCGCGAGCCGCAGACCTGTAATGCCCGCTCAAGCGCCGGCCTGTCGCCCACGACAAGCGGGGTACAAAGCGCGGCAACCTCGGGATGCCTCCACGCCTTGACGATAATCTCCGGCCCAACGGCACAGGGATCTCCCATGGTGATGGCTATCAGGGGCTTTTCAGGCATAGGGTTCCTCTTCCTTCATCTCTGCAACCGCCAGGGTGACATTCTCGGATTTGACCTTCTTCAGCAGCAGCCGGCCGCCGCCCGACCCAAGTATGGCGGACGGTTCCGCCACGCCCGAGACGCCGACGGCCGCCAGGGCATGCGGCGACGGCGGGGACGGGACCGCGACGGCATTCAATTCGTTTGCCCCGAAGCATGTCAGCGGAACGCCCAGCCGTTCGGCAAAGGCAATCAACCCCGCTTCATCGCGCTTGACCGTTATCGTGGCGATCAACCGCACACTCTTTCGGGAGAGGAATATGCGTTTGAGCTGGGCCGTGACAAAATCATCGATTTCATCCACTGCTGTGCCGCGGTTGCATCCGATGCCCAGCACCAGGTTGCAGGGGCGCAGGATCAACAAGTTGTCAGGATGGGTCTGGGGCGGCAGATGGCGATTGGTGACGAACAGGAAGCCGTGCGCCGGGCTATCCATCGCCTCGGCGAAGGTATCGTGAAAAGAGGTTTTGCCCCGGCCGTACAGCCAGAAACGCGTCTTACCCGTGGGATCGACGACGGCGATCTCCTCGTCGTCCAAAAGCAGCCTGTTGAGCAGCTTGACCCGGCTGATGTCGTCGATAACCCACCCCTGCTCCTTGGCCAGAAGGTCGAACGAAGGAAGCCCATTGGCGTCCGTTGCGGTGGTGATGACCGGCCGGGCCCCGCTGATGAAGGCGCAGCGTTCGGCCAGTTCGTTGGCGCCGCCCAGATGGCCCGCGATGAGCGAAATGGCAAATTTGCCCGCATCGTCCATCACCACAACCGCCGGGTCTGTTTCCTTGGACTCGAGAAGCGGTGCGATCATGCGCACCACGATGCCGGCGGCCATGATGAAGACGAAACCGTCGTACGCCCTCCAGAGCGATGCCGTCAGCGTCCTCAGGTCGGCAGGATCGAATAGGCACCTGTTCGTTCCGGCTTGTCCGGCATAGCGGTTGGAAACTTGCAGATCCGCACCGGGCAACCCGCCCCGCAATCTTTGCCCCAGTTGAGCCCCGTTGCGGGTTATGGCGATCACGGCGACGCGCATGTCATGCAACGGCGCTGCCGCGAAAACCGTGGGAGAAGCCGTCATCGTAGAGCTGCGACCGCGCCTTGAGCCCTTCACGCCGAGCCGCCAGAACATCTCCGACGATAATCAGGGCTTGGCGCTCGATGCCGGCTTCACGGATCTTGGCGGCGATATCGGCCAGGGTACCCTCGACGATCAGTTCGTCCTCCCAAGAGGCGCGACAGACCACGGCGGCCGCAGTCGCCGGTGTGTAGGCCCCGGTCAGAAGTTCTTCGACCACCCGGTCGATCATGCCAACCGAGAGGTAGATCACCAGGGTAGCGCCAATGCCGGCGATGCGGCCGAGGTTTTCCCGTTCCGGCACCGGCGTGCGCCCCTCCATACGGGTGAAGATCACTGTCTGGGAAACCTCCGGCAGGGTCAGTTCCTGCTTGAGGGCGGCGGCAGCGGCAAAGGCGCTGGTCACACCGGGCACCACACGGTACGCCACGCCAAGACGATCAAGGGCTTCCATCTGTTCCTGGATGGCGCCGTAGATCGAGGGGTCCCCGGTGTGAAGGCGCACCACGCTCTTGCCGGCCGGGACGGCATCCATGATGACGTTCATGACCTCGTCGAGCGTCATGCCGGCCGAGTCGTACACAGAGGCATTGGCGGCGTAGCGGCGGACCAGTTCCCGGTCCACCAGACTGCCGGCATAGATGACCACATCGGCATGGCGTAAAAGCCGCGCCCCACGGATGGTGATGAGGTCGGATGCCCCCGGTCCCGCGCCGACAAATGAAACCTGCTCTGACATGATGTATCTGCTCCTTAATTTCTTTGGCAAAACAAGATGATGGCGTTCCCTGCTGAATTTGTAGTCCGAAACCAGCCTCATGTCAAGATTGAGAGGCGAAATGGCCCCGCACCGCCGTTGTTTTTTCAATTGACAATTTGCATGAAAGTATTAGGATTAATTATATCTTGTTAGATACGTCATCAGTAAACCATGAAAGGAGAACCCGATTATGTGGACCTCAAGATTCAGGATTCGTCCGGTATCCCACTGCAAAGAGGGTTGCCCTAGCCGGCCCGCCGCATGACCTGTGGCGGGCGTTCCGATTAAAGCCCCCTGCCCCATGGACAGGGGGCTTTTTTTTTGGAGGTAATCTGCTATGATGCCGTTGCGATAAGATACGACATACTACCCAGATCTGTGAATCGTGAAGATTGCATCTTTACCAACCACGTTTCACCATTCACCAGCCACAAAATCAAGGCACACATGGAACAAGGGCTCTTTACGAAGGATTTTCCGGTTCGCTACCACGAATTGGACAGTTGCGGCAACCTGCGGGTAGCGACCCTGCTTAACTATCTGCAGGACACGGCAGGGATGCATGCGGCGCTTCTGGGGGTATCCTTGGCCGACCTGCGAAAGCTGAGGCTGACCTGGGTGCTGTCACGCATCCACCTGGTGGTGGAACGCTATCCGCGAGCCGGGGAAACCGTAACGGTCCGCACCTGGCCGGCAATACGCCAGGAGATATTTACCTGCCGTGAATTCGAACTGCGCGACAATCATGGCGCCTGGGTTGCGCGGGCAACCACCTCATGGGCGGTATTGAACGTTGACACCCGTCGCGCGGTCAGGCTGGAAGGCAATCTCCCCCCTTATCCGCTGACGCCGAGACGGGCAGTGGATGACGACTTCGCCTCCCTGCCGGCCTTCCCCGAGGCAGCCACAGCGGAGATAGGCTTCCGGGTCCTGCGAAACGATCTGGACGTCAACAACCACGTCAACAACACCGTCTATGTCGGGTGGGCGCTGGAAGCGGTCCCGGACTCCGTGGCGAAGGGCAACCTGACAGAGTTGGAGATTGCCTTCCGGACAGAGGTCCACCGCGGAGATTGCGTTATCTCACGCTGTGCCGTCGCGGACACTGGACCGGTAACCAGCTGCCTGCACCAGATTTCGAGCCAACGGGACGACAGGGAACTGGCGCGCCTGAGGACCTGCTGGGAAAAATGAGAGAGCGCCGGAGCCATTCATGACACTGTTACCTTGCCCCATGTGCCACCGTTGGGAGAGCGATGTCGAGCTGCGCATCGCCGAATTCGACCACTCCTACGTCATCCTCAACCGCGATCAGTTCTTCCCCGGTTATACGCTGCTGTTCAGCAAGACCCACGTGACCGAGCTGTTCCACCTCGACCGCCGGGTACGGGGCGAACTGATGGAAGAGGTCAACCGGACAGCCAAGGCGCTGTTCGACGTCTTCCGGCCCGACAAGATCAACTACGAACTCCTGGGCAACATGGTGCCGCACATGCACTGGCATCTCGTGCCGCGTTTCGCGTCGGAAAAGGCCTGGCCGCGCCCGATCTGGGCCGACCCCCATGACGAGTTGTTCCTGACACCGGAAGAATACCGCCGTCTCATCGCACAAATACAGGAGGCGCTGACATGATCAGGCCGTTTTTTCACTCCCTGGCCAACGGCTTGCGGGTCGTTTGTGTCGAGATGCCCCATCTGCACTCGGCCGAACTCGCCATCTACGTCAAGGCCGGAGGACGCAACGACCCGCCCGGCAGGGAAGGACTTTCCCACTTTCTCGAGCACATTCTCTTTCGCGGCACAACCGATTATGCCTCGTCGCTTGAGATCGAAGCCGCCTTCGAGGCCGTCGGCGGGAACCCCAATGCCGCCACCGACGCTGAATCAACCTGTTACTACTCACGCGTCCACCCCGCCCATGTGCGGCAAGGCATGGAAATCTTCGCTTCCATGCTGCTTCGGCCGCTTCTGGAGGGGATCGCAATCGAGCAGCGCATCATCACGGAAGAGGCGCGGGAAGACTTGAACGAGTTGGGCGACGAGATCAACCCCGACACCATTGCCAGCCGCCTGCTCTGGCCGCGGCACCCTCTGGGCATGCCCACGATCGGCACCCTGGAGAGTATTGCCGCCATCGACCGGACAGACCTTGGGGCACACCTGAGGCGGTACTATGTCCCGAGCGCAACGGTAATCGTGGTTGCCGGCCCGGTATGCTGCCACGATATATTTACCGCCGCGGGCAAGGTATTCGACGGTTGGCAGGGTAGCGCACCCCCGGCGGTCCCCCTGGTCACCAAGCGTAATAACACTCCACAGATTCGATTCGTGCGCGACTCGGATAGCCAGATGAACCTGCAACTCGCTTTTCTCGGGTTTCCCCGCAGGGATCGGCGATTCATGGCCGTTCGTCTTTTGCGCCGGATTCTTGCGGGTGGCGGCAGTTCCCGCCTGCACCTGCGGCTGCGGGAGGAGTTGGGAATCGTCTATTCCGTGGAGGGGGCCATTGGGGCCTATGACGAAACCGGCTGCCTGACCTTTGATCTCTCCACTGCCCCGAACAACCTGCTCCAAGCGGTCGAGGTCACCCTTGAAGAGATCCGGCGCATTGCCGACGAACCGATCACAGCGGCGGAACTGGAACGGATCCGGCAGTCGTACATCTTTGATCTGGAATATAGTCGCGATTCGGCATATGAGATGGGGGTGCGCTACGGCTGGGGTGAATTGGTCGGGGTAAAACGCAGCATCGAGGAAGACCAGGAAGAGGCGCGGCACATCACGGCAGATGTGGTGCAGGAGGCTGCCCGCAGCCTCTTTGCACCGCAAAATCTGAACCTGGTGGCTGTCGGGCCGTACAAGAAGGGGATGAAAAAGAAGACACGGGAACTGGTCGGACACTATGCAAACCGTTTTTAAACCCTGTCAGATCATGCTCCCTTGAATTTATTATCCAGCTTGATGACCAGTTCACAGGGCGACGCGTAGCCGATGCGGATACCGCCCCAGTGCCTGCCGTTGATCAAGAGCGGCCGCGACATGTCGTTGAGGATTTCACCGGTATCGCGGCGGTAGGTCTGAAGCAGGAACCCATCGGTGTTGTGGGCGCAACGGATGCCGGTGTGGTCGTTGAAGATCCGTTTGGTGCGGTTATTGTTCTTGTCCACCTCCGGGTCTCCGGTCAAAGGCTTTGTGTAGCGCAGATTGTGGCACGGGCAATAACCGTTGTTGTCCACGCAGATGGCATAAAAGAGTTTGTTGTCCTTGCCGACGATCTTCTCCTGAAAAGACGATACCACGCGGTCGAAGAAGGCATCGAATTTGGTCGTGAACTTTTGGGGGGCGGTATTGGGAATCGGGGCATAGCTCCTGTCGAACAGGGCTTCCAATGTGATCGACCGGTCACGCAACGCTGTTTCGATTGCCCCCAGGACCTGTCCCTCCATCTCGCGAACATACGCCTTGACGGTATCGTGATAATTGCCCACCGCGAACTTGCCCATCGTGCCGTAAATCTGCTCAACAAGATCCGAGAACGTCACGAATGCCTTATTGATCGTCTGCGTCATTTCGAACGTTTCGTTCGCCGTCGCGGAAACGCCCTGGATCTTTTCCGAGATCTCATGGGTGGTGGCACTCTGCTGTTCGGAAGCGGTCGCAATCTGCTCGATCATGATGCGTGATTCGACGGCATGGCTCTTGATGTTCTCAAGACGCTGGCGGGCATCCTCAGCCCTGGCCAGACCGGTCTGGACGAGGCCGGTTTCGGTCCCGATCATTGCAGCCGCCTTACGGCTGGCCTGCTGAATACTGGCAACAACCCGCTCGATCTCCCGGGTGGACCTGGTTGTCTTTTCAGCCAACCCTTTGACTTCGCTGGCCACCACGGCAAAACCCTTCCCGGCATCACCGGCACGGGCTGCCTCGATGGAAGCGTTCAACGCCAGCAGGTTGGTCTGATCGGCGATATCCTCGATCAGAACCACCATCTCGCCGATACTCGTGGATGAAGCCTCCAACTGGCGGATGGTATCCAACGTGCCATTCACGCTTTCGCTGATCTGCCGCATGCAGTTCCAGGTCTCTTCCACAACCGTCATGCCATCGCTCGCGGCAACATCCACGGCGGACGAAAGTGTCGCTGCACGTTGGGTGTTGTCGGCCACGCTGTTGATGGTCATGGACATCTCCTCCGATGCCACGGCCACCGCCGAGGCCTGTTCCTTCTGATCCTGGCTCATTTCCAGGGTGCGGTCCGTACCGAACGAAAGTTCGCAAACGCCGCCGCCGATTATGCAGGCCTGCTGGTACAGTTGCAAGATGGTTTCCCGGATCTTTGTCGTCAGCCGGTTGACTTCTGTTCCAACATTGCCCAGTTCATCGTCGGAGCGGACAAGCAGGACCTTGGTCAGGTCGCCCTCGCCACTGGCCATCTCGGCTAACTGTTCATGCAACTCCCTGACCTGCAACACCAGGGTCCGGCTGAAAAAAAGGTACAACGCCCCCAGAATTGCAAAGAAAAAACAGAACCCGACCGCCGTCAGCACGACGGTAAGCTTGTATGCGCTCGTATAGCCCTCTTCCAGGGAAGTCGTCACGATCACCCCGCCTCTATAGCGGGCAGCCGCATCATGGCAACCATGGCAGCGCTGTTCATTCTCCAGCGGCAGTGCCAGGCTGAGGATATGTTTGCCTTCCTTCTTGTCAAGAACCTCCAGGCTCCTGCCTGACTTCAGGGCACTGCGCACCTCGTCGCTCGTCGCGCCGCTCCCCCCCCACTCCCGACCGTCGGCGTTGAATATCCTGACATCCAAAATTCCGCCCTTGGCCACGATGTCCTTCACATTGGAGCCGAAGTTCTTCATATCGCCGCCGGCCATCAGGTCGAGGATATCGTGGTTCACGGTTGCCGCGATCCGGCGGGAATTGCTCTTTTCCAGATCCATGGTGGCGCTCCATTCGAGATAGATGGAGAGAACCCCCAATCCGGCAAAACCGATACAGAGGATACCGCCGATAATGGTGAGGATTTTGCGGGTCAGTTTTGATTTAAACATGAAGAGCCTCTGGAATAAGGAAAGTTGTTATATCTGTATTATTAACACCAACTCATCATAATGATTTGATATTTTCAATATACTGTAAACAGTATGCTAGAGCAAATATATTATGTTTAAACACCGTTCTGTAAATTGCGGCAGGTCATAAAAAAAGCCCGGAAGAATATTCTTCCGGGCTTTGAGAGACTGTTCGACAAGTCGTCTTAGTTTGGATATACAGAGACCTTTTTCCGGTCTTTACCCAAACGTTCAAAGGTTACTATCCCGTCAATCAGGGCGAACAGGGTATAATCCTTGCCGCAGCCCACGTTGTTGCCGGGATGAATCTGGGTGCCGTGCTGGCGGTAGATTATGTTGCCTGCCCTGACCGCCTCGCCGCCGAATTTCTTGCAACCAAGCCTTTGGCCGTCCGAATCCCTGCCGTTCCGTGAGCTGCCTACACCTTTCTTATGTGCCATTTCCGTTTCTCCTGGGAAAATATCGTATTGTTTATGCGCTGATCTTTTCTATCTTGAGCACTGTCCGCTCCTGGCGATGGCCGCGAAGCTTGCGGGAATCCTTCCGGCGCTTGGACTTGAATACGAGCACCTTCTTGTCCTTGCCCTGAGCCGCAATCCTGGCGGTCACCGTGGCGCCGCTGACCAACGGGGCGCCAATGGCTACCCTTTCGCCGCCAACCATGAGAACCTCGGCGAACTCGATACTGTCACCGATGTTTCCTTCAAGCTTCTCGACCTTGAGGAACTCCCCTTCACTCACCTTGTACTGCTTGCCGCCTGTCTTGATAACCGCATACATATGTTGTCTCCATCCAATTCATTTTTAAAGAGTTATGAACTATAGGCAAGCAGGCGGCACAAGTCAAGAAAAAATTTACTACCCGCGCCCGCCCGCCGTTCCCTGCGACGACGAGCCACTATCAGGCGCGCCCATACGGCTCTTCCATCCCATGAAAGCCGGGTTTTCCATTGTGGCGCGAGATGCTGCCGAGGCATATTTCGAGCAGCTTGTCGTCCGGTTGACGAGGCGATAGCAGGGCTATTGGCGAGAAAACCGGGTGGGTAGCGCCCCGTGTGGTTAGTCGCGGGAAGTAATTCCGGGATATTTGGGCTGGTGCCAAGGCGCGGCGATGTAGATGTAGCAGGTTTTGCATCAAGGATGCCGCAACGACGGCAGCGCCCCAAAGAGCCGGAATGACGAGTATGGACCAACCGCACGGGACACTCATATGCCGGAAGATGTCCGGCAGGGCTCGTGCAGGGGCTCTGCTCCGCTTAATGGAATATCCGGGTTTAAAACTTACGACTTCCAAAACTGCTCGAAATAGTGTACAAAAGGGGTGGTATAGACAATGCCGTAAGGGCCGATTTCAAGTTGTGTCCCGAACAAATATCTCATGTGTCAGGAGCAAAAAATGAATGCACGCAGCAAAGCAGTTGCCGTAGGATGTTCACTTGTTCTCGCAGCAGCCCTCCAGACCGGCTGTGCAACCACACAAAAGACGACCGACTCGGCGCCAAAAGCAGCCACCCCCATTACCCAGGCCACACCGCAGTCCGAAAATCAACTGATTACCGGCAAGGTCGTGGAAACCATGGACAGCGGCGGATACACCTACGTCAATCTTGAAAAGGATGGAAAGCGCACGTGGGTGGCTATTCCCCTCCTAAAGGTCGAGGTCGGGCAGGAGCTTAAACTCTTACCTGGTGTGCAAATGGGCACATTCACCAGCAGAACCCTGAATCGCACCTTCGACAGCATCATCTTCTCATACGGAGTACCAAAAGATAACGCACCGAAGAAATCCGGAGCGGCCACCAGCGCAGACTCGCAGCCGTCATTGCCCCCGGGACACCCCTCGATGGGTCAGCCGGCACAGCCGCAGGGGCATCCTTCGGCAATCCCCCAGAGCGCGTCAAGCGGTTCTACGATCTCCGGCAAGGTTGTGGAAACCATGAACAGCGGCGGATACACATACGTCAACCTCGAAAAAAACGGCAAAAAGACGTGGGTGGCTGCACCCACCATGCAGGTATCCGTGGGACAGGAACTGAAACTCACGAATGGGGCGGTAATGACGAATTTTTCCAGTAAAAGCCTGAATAGAACCTTTGACAGCATTATCTTTTCCGGCGGCCCGGCCACCGACAAATAGACAACGTCTTTTACTCGCGTGGCCCTTGAGCATCTCAACCTCATACCTGACGGGTGATCTCTCGTGCTCGTACCGCAACCGTAAAGAGATAAGAGTGCACTACGGACAACATAAAATAATTTTTTTAGCTGTGACGCTTTTGAAAAAATAACTGCATCCAGGATATCGGAACAATGTTGAACGGAAAAAATATCGTGGTGGTTCTCCCCGCCTACAATGCCGCCAGAACCCTTGAAAAGACCTATCGGGAAATACCGCTCGATATTGTGGACGAGGTGATTCTCGTAGATGACGCCAGTCGTGATAATACCGCGGAAGTGGCACGCGGGCTCGGTATTCGCACCATCATACACCCAGTCAACAAGGGGTATGGCGGCAACCAGAAGACATGTTATCGCACAGCCCTGGACCACGGTGCGGACATCGTGGTCATGCTGCACCCCGATTATCAGTACACTCCCAAGTTGCTGCCGGCCATGGCGGCCATGATCGCCTATGACGAATTCGATGCCGTACTCGCTTCAAGAATACTTGGCACAGGTGCGCTTAAGGGTGGGATGCCGTTTTACAAATATGTTGCCAACCGCTTTCTGACCTTTACCGAAAACGTCCTTCTTGGTCAGAAACTGTCGGAATACCATACCGGTTACCGGGCTTTTTCGCGAACTGTACTCGAAAGCCTACCGCTGGATAACAACTCGGATGATTTCGTCTTCGATAACGAGATGCTGGCCCAGATAGCTTGGCATAATTTCAGAATCGGCGAACTCTCCTGCCCGACCAAATATTTTGACGATGCATCGTCAATTAATTTCCGGCGCAGCGTGATCTATGGGCTGGGTGTACTTGGTACTGCACTGAAATTCAGATTATGTAGGATGAAACTGAGAGATGGTACGCGGATATACGGGGCAAAAAAGTAACAGCAAGGGGAATTCAAGCAATTTGAATTCCCCTTACTTAATCGTAAACCAATAGTTTCCGTCCCGAGATTCCGGATGGAAACTATTCCAACATTCCTGTTCTACGCAGTCATCACGCCGGTGTTGAAATGCATCGGCATATCGGAACCGGCAAAATCGAAGTGTTCGCCGTGGTCTTTCATCATTTCACGAAAAGCGCTGAGCATGTACTTCCTTTTGAAGCCGTCCTCGAGTTCGACAATCTCCTGCACCTTGTTGCTGTAAAACTTCATGTAACAAGTGCCCAGCGCCTGGGTAACCTCATCCATCGTCATCTCATACGGCTCGATAATGGGGGTCACCAAGTTGTATTTCGAGTAGTCGAAGACCCTGATGCGCTCCTTCATATCCTTGTAAATCGGCGTGAACGGGAAGGGGGTGACCACCGGGAACACGGCAATGTCCGGGTTGAGATACTTGGCGGATTCGATGGTGTTCTCTATGGTTTCCCAGGTTTCGTTCGGGAAGCCGACCATGAACGATGCTTCCGTAATGATTTCCGCCTCCCTCAGCAGGTCCAGGGCTGTTTTGTTCTGCTCGAAACTGGTCCCCTTGTTCAGGCTGTTCAGAGTGTCCTTGTCGGCGCTCTCCGCACCCAGATAGACGTGGATGATCCCGGCCTTGCGGTACTTGTCCAGGATATCCGCATCCCTGATGATATCCTCGACGCGGGTCTCGATCAGGAAGTACACCCCCAGGTTGCGTTCGATCAGCATGTCGAGCAGCAACTCCCACCGGTCGCGGTGCTTGGTGGGGTACGGGTCGATCAGGGTGATGAATTTGATGTCGTAGGTGGTGATGAGGTGTTCTATCTCCTCGATGACGTTCTCTGGGGTACGGCAGCGCCAGTCCTCGCGCCAGAACATCCGCTGACTGCAGAAGGCGCACCCCATGTCGCAGCCCCGAGAGGTCAGAATGGAGGCCATCCTGCCGCCGGGTGCGACCTTGTACTGGTAGTCGTCCCAATCGAGGAGGTGCCAAGCGGGTTTGAGGTCGTCGAGCTTGACGATGTGGTGGTGCCGCTTGTTGGCCACAATCTTATCGCCGTCACGGAACGCGATGCCGGCG
The DNA here is from genome assembly GCA_031292255.1 of Oryzomonas sp. GTDB lineage: Bacteria > Desulfobacterota > Desulfuromonadia > Geobacterales > Pseudopelobacteraceae > Oryzomonas. The sequence goes on from JARLHN010000029.1 coordinate 135,388, forward strand.
ACATTCCTGGCCTCACCCTTCGGAAGCGCGGCGATCATATCCTTCAGGGTCTGTTCCGGCTCGCCGCAAAGGATGTAGTCAACCCGGTTTTCCCGGTCCTCGTAGATTTCCTCGTACATGAAGCTCGGATGCGGGCCACCCAGGAGGGTGACGATGTTCGGGTTAACCTCCTTGGCAATGTTCATAATTCGGAGCGCGGCGGGCACCGTGGCGGTGCTGATGGCCCCGGTGACCGGGAGGTAGTCCAGGGTCATGACATAATCAGGCTGGTAACGCTGTATCTCCTCCCTGATATTCTCGAACGAATGCTTCTTGTTCATGGCATCATATATCCTGGCCTCGGCCCCGACCTCAAGCGCCGCGCCCGCGAGATAGGCCAGATGCAGCGGCGGCCAGGTGCCGACAACCTGCACCCCCCAGCAAAAATATGGTGCCGTTACAAAAAGAATCTTGCTCATTCGTTTCTCCCGTCCAACAAAGGTATCTGCAACCGATTGTATTCCGGCTGCGCCGGCACGTCTAACGAACCACGGCGTGCGGGGCTCATGTACAGCCAAATTTACCCTAACAAAGAAACGTGAAGAGGTAATAATGGAAATGTAAAGTTTTGGTAAAGAAGTGAATGGCGGGACTTTTGCCGAACTCCTGCAAATTGACTCCCCTCCCGTGACGGGAGGGGGCCTGAAGGGACTTTTTAGATTTTTGCAAAAGCCTCAGGTGAGTAGTGAAAAAGGCGAATTAGCCTTCTGTTGGGAGCCAGAACCATACGCGCGTTCCGTCCGCGTCGCTTTCGGCACCAACCGTACCGCCGTGCGCCTCGACCAACTCCTTGACGATCGCCAACCCGATACCGGCGCCTCCCGCGTCGCGGGAGCGGGAACGATCCGCCCGGAAAAAACGTTCAAACAGGTAGGGAATATCCTGCTTGGCGATCACGGCGCCGCTGTTGGCGAAGACGGTCTTGATGCCGTCCGCGTTCCGCAGGGTGGAAATCGTAACGGTTCCTCCACGCGGGGTGTATTTCCAGGCGTTATCGGTCAGGTTGCGGATCGCCTGCAGCAACTTGTCGCGGTCCGCGGACACCATCTCGCTGCCCGGTTCGAGACGCCACTGCACATTGATCTCCTTCTCCAGGAAGTTGGGCCGATACAGATTCATGATCTGTTCGAGCAGTTCGTGAAGAGAGAGTTCCTGGCGGTCGAGGAACGCCCGGGCCGCATCGGCCCGAGCCAGTTGCTGGAGGTCCTCTACCAGGTTTACCAGGCGCAAGACCTCTTGCTCAAGCATGCGAAAGGTTTCCGGGGATGGGGGTATGACGGAGTCGCTTAGTCCCTCCAGGTAACCGCGCAGGTTGGTCAGCGGGGTGCGCAGTTCATGGGAGATGTCGGCCACCATATTCTTGCGCAGCCGTTCGATCTTCTCAAGGTTGTCAGCCATGTGGTTAAAGGCATCGGCCAACTGGCCCACCTCATAGCGGGAGGCGACATTCACTCGCTCGGAATAATTACCGTCGGCGACCTTCCTGGTGATGGCGGTTATCCGGGAAAGGGGGCGCAATACCCAGTGGGTGAGCATATAGGTCAGAAAGAGGGTCAGCGCCAACGCCGTGAGGGTGCCCCAGAACAGATCCCGGTGAATCACCTCCAGAAATTGGCGATGCTCGTTGATCGGCGCAACACGGAAGCGCCCCGCAAGGACCGTATAATAGTCGGACGCTTGCCGGTCGATGGCACGCCAGACCAGCAGATATATGACGGCAAAAACAGGAACGATGTGGCCGACCAACAACTTCCAGAGCAGGCGCTGTCTCATCTAGCCTTCCTCATCATCATTCTCGTCACTGAACCGGTAGCCATGTCCCCGCACGGTCTTGATAAACCGGGGCCGGGAGGGGTCATCCTCGATCTTTTGCCTGAGCTTGCCGATGTGCACATCAATGACCCGGTCAATGACCACCTCGCCTTGAGGATAGCATTGACTCAGGAGCTCTTCCCGGGAGAAAGCCTTCCCGGGAGAACTCATCAGCGCCAGCAGGATCTTGAATTCCGATGAAGTCAGCATGATCGGGCGCCCATCACGGGCGACCCTGTGTTTTTCGGTATCCAGTTCGAGACCGGCAAAAGAGAAAACGGACACCGGCAGCGGTGATGACGGCCTGCTGCGACGGAGAATGGCCTTTACCCGCTCCACCAGTTCACGGGGGCTGAAGGGCTTGACCACGTAATCGTCGGCCCCCATCGCCAATCCCGCGACCCGGTCGAGCTCTTCCTCCCGCGCCGTAAGCATCAGAATCGGGACATCGGAAGTTTTCCGCAGTGTCCGGCAGATTTCCCAGCCGTCCATTCCGGGCAGCATGACATCAAGGATTACGAACACCGGCTTGCAAGCGGCGGCGGCCTCGATCGCTTGCAAGCCGTCGTGGACGACCAGCGTTGAAAAACCATCTCGCTCAAGATAAGTCGAAACCAACGCAGCGGTATTGCGGTCGTCTTCGACGATCAGCACGGTGTCCTGATTACTGACGGATTGGGACATGAAATTAGTTTCCTCCCCCCTGGCCATCCGTCTTGCCGCCTTCGACTTTCAACTTTATTTTGCCCAACAATCCGATGCCGAGCTTCCTGATGACAAAAGGGCTGCTCATGAACAGTTTCGTTGCCCGCAGCAGGTAGCCCCGCTTGAAGTCATCCTTCATAGTCATGACATCAAGTATCTTGCCCATGTAAAATTTACGGAAACAGTCCGCCAGCGCAACATCGACCTGAAGCATGCTCATGCCCTTCGGCTCCAGCACCGGGTCCACCAGGTTGTATTTCGAGTAGTCCCATTGCCGGATATACTGTTTCACATCCTCGTACATGTCGCTGTACGGCCAGGGGGTAAGCGCCATAAAGTTCGCATTGTCCGGGTTGTAGTGCCGGACCAGCTTCATGGTATCATTTATATGCTCGGGCGTCTCGTCGGGAAAACCGATGATGAAGGAGGTTTCCGAAACTATCCCTTGCTCATGGATCAGCTCCAGGGCGCGTTTGGCCACATCGCTTTGAATATTTTTCCCGATGGCGTCGAGAATGCCCTGATTGGTCGCCTCGACACCGATTGAAATATGAATGATCCCTGCTTTCCGGTATTTCCAGAGGATATCCCCGTCGCGAACGATGTCATCCGGCCTGGTCTCCATCAGGAAATGAATCGGGAGGTTTCGCGCGATGAGCAGATCGAGGAAGTTTTCCCAACGTCCCCGGTCCCTCGTAGGATATTCGTCGGTTATCAGGACAACATTGACCTTGCAGGTCGCATGAAGGTATTCCAGTTCCTCCACCACATTAACGGGATTACGCGCACGCCATGTTTTTTCCCAGAACTTCCGCTGTGAGCAGAAAATGCAGTCATGGTCACATCCGCGCGAAGTGCTTATCGCCCCAAGCCTCGAATCAGGGATGACAAAATAAGTGTAGTCTTCCCACTCCAGCAGGTCCCATGCCATTGGCAGACCGTCGAGTTCCTCCACGAGGGGGCGTCTTGCGGTCCTGACGACAGCCCCCTCCCGCCGAAAAGCCACACCTGGGACCGTCGCCGGGTCTTCGCCACTCTCCAGCACCGTAAGCAGGTGGCGCAGCGTGGCCTCACCTTCACCGATAACGATATAATCCACGGCAGCCGGTGCAGCTGCAAGCACCTCTTCGTACATGAACGTGGGATGAACCCCGCCGAGAATGGTCACGGTGCCGGGATTGATGCGTTTGGCAAGTTCGAGAGTCTTAACGGCATCGTTGATGGTCGCGGTCATGGCGGTGGACGCGACATAATCGGCCGCCATTTCACCCATGTGCATTTCCATCTCGGGATAGCCGTGGTTTTTTGCGGCAGCGTCGTAAATCCCGGCCACCAAGCCCGCCTGACGGGCAGCGCCCGCCAGATACACGAGGTTGAGCGGCATCCAGCGGCCGATGACTTCCGCCACGCCGCAATGATACGGGGGGGTGATGAATATGATTTTCTTGGTCTGCGACAACTTATTCCCTCACTTCTGCGGTGCGTAACGGCCGTTGTTTTCCGGGAAATAGCCGGCAATCAGCCGGTTGAAGGAGGGTAACCGCCGGAGTGCATCAAGCTCAGGATTGCGGGTGATAGCTTCCAGGTTCCGGTAACCAAGCTTCAGAGCCTCTTCAAGATGCTGTAATGACTTCTCATAGTCTTTTGAAAGGGCCTCGACACAGGCCATGTTATACTGAAGATCAGGGCTGTTCCCGCCATTTTCGTAGGACTTTTGATACAATGCCCGTGCTTCGGCAACTCTCCCCGTTTCGAGGCATATATTCCCGAGTGAAACAAGTGCTTGAGAAGAACCTGGCTCAATCGATAATGCCTGGCGGTATGCCTTTTCCGCATTCGCCTGATCCCGCGAAAGGTAATAACAGTATCCGAGGTTAATAAACCCGGGAAAGAAGTCTGGAAACTTCGTTGTAAGAGTGGCCAGGAGCGGCTTTGCCTTCACGAGCAATCCGGCATTTATGTAGAGGCCTGCGGCCTCATTCAATGCCTTTCGCTCGATCGCGGGCTCGGAAAACCCCCCTTCCGAGGCAAATACTTCGTTGTAGGTTGTGAGGGCTCTCTCCGTTTGGCCGGAATTAAGGTATGCTTCGGCAAGGGAAGCGCGTGTTTCTTTAGTCGGGAGTTTCTTTGCGGCATCGATCCAGAGGGTAACGGAGTTTTGCCAGACTTCCGCCCGCTGATAAGAGAGCGGCACCAAGAATACGAGGATCAACGAAATGAGCAGGTGTGCCGGGTTCACCCTTTTTTCGGGAAACATATCGTTCAATCGGGACAACCCGCCTCCGGCAACCCATGCGGCGCCAAGCATGGGGAAATAGAGATACCGGTCATTCATCAGGGTCACGAGTGGAACAATCTGGGACACCGGAACAAGGCCGAGGAAGAAGAGGGCAAAGCCGAAGAACAAGCGTTGTTCCCGGCGCAAGAGATATATTCCGGCGCAACAGAGCGCCCCGACTAAAAGGAGGGCAAAAATGACTTCTCCATCGACACCGGTTTTTATCCCGAAGATATAAATCAGCTTTAGATTAGAGGGCCAGATTAGAATATGCAGGTAACTGGTCAGAACGGTGAGCATTGTAAGGATTTTAGCAGCCATGTTACCGGCAAAGTAATCAAAGCTCCCTCCGCCCTTTTCGAAAGACTGGGTAATCAAAGCAACAACGGACGTAACTGCCGCAGCGGCAAAATAAGGAATCTTGTCTACGATAATTCCTTTTCTTCTTCCTGCCTTTTCGAGAAAAATATCGTACAGGAGAAAGACGAACGGCATGATGACTGCCACCGACTTTGATAGGAGAGCAAGCACCAGGAAAATTATGGAAAAAGTATAGGCTCGCTTCCTTCCCTTCTCCGTCCTTTGGCGATACGCGATGTATGAGAGGAAGGAACAGAGTGAGAAAAACATCGCCAAGAGGTTCTTGCGCTGAGATATCCATGCAACCGACTCAACCTGGACCGGGTGCAGGAGAAAAAGGGCGGACGACGCAAATGCCCAAAAAGGTTTTCCCGTCAAGCGCCGGACCAGTAAGTAGAAGAGGAGCCCATTGACAATATGAAGTACGACATTAACCCCATGGAACCAAGCCGGATTCATCCCTACCAGTTGAAAATCAAGCATGTAAGAAAGGAGATGGACCGGTGCATAGTTGCCGACATACGACGTTGAAAAGAGATGAACCAGATTTTTAGCGGTTACTCCCTGAATATCCGGATTGTACGTTACATAGAGGTTATCATCCCAATTGGAAAGAAAATCGTACCCCACGGTCTGTCCATAAACGGCAAGGGTAAGGAGTATAAGCCCCATTGCGGGAATGAGATGCTTTCGTAATCTGGCAAAAAGAGCTTGCAACATCTTTTTTAGTCACCTTTATCTATCGCATTCAGATTGGTTCTTGTTCCCACAACCCGGCACCGGTTTTCCCTTCATGTCGCAATTCACACGAGGCAATGCCCCGGGATGCCGCGCCTTACCGCCGGTGTTTTACCAAGACGTAATAACGTACCATACATAATTCTGGTTATCAATGGCCGCCAACTATGATATATAGTGTAAAAATGAAGAAAAAGCGGTGTTGGAACAACGTTGCTCGTATCATCCGGTAAATGGCCGGTCAATGGGGCATCAGGAAAACCAATGAAACTTATCATCCAGATCCCATGCTACAATGAAGCGGATGTACTGCCCGTTACCCTGAAAGAGCTGCCGCGCGAGGTGGCCGGATTCAGCAGCGTCATGTGGCTTGTCATAAATGACGGCAGCACCGACAACACCGCTGAAGTGGCCAAACGTCACGGAGCGGACCACATTATCAGCTTTACCAAGAACCAGGGGCTGGCTAAAGGCTTCATCGCGGGACTGGATGCGTGCATCAGGCTGGGCGCGGATGTCATCGTCAACACCGATGCGGACAACCAATACAGGGCTGCCGACATACCGCTCCTAACAGCGCCGATCCTGGCGGGAAAAGCGGATGTCGTTATCGGTGCGAGACCGATCGATGAAATAGAGTCCTTTTCACTCATAAAAAAGATGTTGCAAAAAATCGGCAGTGCTGCCGTGCGGTTTTTAAGCAAGACCAACATACCTGATGCACCAAGCGGATTCAGGGCCATGAGTCGCGAAGCCGCCATGCGGTTCAATGTTTTCAATGATTATACCTACACACTTGAAACAATAATCCAGGCTGGGCAAAAAAATATTGCCATCATGTCTGTGCCGGTACGGGTGAACGGAGTGTTGCGCGCTTCCCGACTCGTTAAAAGCATCCCTTCTTACATCAAATTGTCCCTTGTGACACTCATAAGAATATTCGTTGTCTATAAGGCATTCAGATTTTTCATGTCGGTGGGATTATTGGTTTTCAGTGCTGGTTTTGTAGTCGGTCTCAGGTTCATTTATTTCTACTTTGCCGGAGCAGGTTCCGGACATATTCAGTCGCTGATTCTATCGTCAATACTTTTGGGTATTGGATTCCAAACCATGTTGACGGCGTTTTTGGCGGATCTTCTGGCCGTCAACAGGAGGCTGATGGAGGAAGTCCAATACAGGGTAAAGGCGATGGAGTATACCGGTGTGCACCTGCCCTAATCCCCGGGGGAAACAGGGTGCTCAGGGAACCGGAGACGGCCAATCCTGTAAACTTGATCAATAGCCGCTGAAAAGAAACCTTCCAGTCCAGAAAAACATTGTCACAGGACCTCGTTGTGTCGAAATCTTCAAGCAAAACAACTCCAGTGTTTTCCTTTGCCCAGAACCACAGACTCCTGGGTGCGCTGTTTCTGTTCGCTGCGACAGTCGCGGTATTCTGCCAATCCCTTAACCACACTTTTCTTACAACGTGGGATGACAATCTTTATGTTACCAATAACCCCGATATCATCGGGCTTACCTTTGATCACGTAAAGAATGCGTTTACCAAATTTTATGTCGGCAATTATGCTCCGTTGCATATTATTTCCTACATGTTTGATTTCTCTCTCTGGGGGATGAATCCGGCAGGTTTTGTCGGCGTTAACATAGTATTGCACGCAACGAACGGCCTGCTGTATTACCGGCTCATTCTTAAGCTGACCGATAATATGCGGTTGGCCTTTTTTTCCGCTTTCATCTTCCTCCTCCATCCAGTGCAGGTCGAATCGGTTGTCTGGATTTCGCAACGCAAAACCCTGCTGGCGATGTTGTTCTTTCTCATCTCTCTCCTTTCCTATATTTCCTGGAGCGAAAAAAGATCAAGATCCGGTTTCGCCGTCTACACCATTTCAATCCTTACCTTTATCTTCGCTCTCCTTTCAAAGTCCGTGGCTGTCATCCTGCCGTTTGTTCTGGTGTTCTATGACATTTGCTGCGTATCGGGGAAACGCAACTCAAAATGGCTGCTTGACAAGATACCCTTCTTCGCCGTCGCAGCGGTCATATTCCTGTTTGCACTGAAAAGCCAGGGCCAGGAACAGGGGGGCGGAATTGTCCCTTATCTTGGCGGTAGTCCCCTCACGACATTCTATACCATGCTGCCGGTCTTTGTTCGCTATGCGGAGATACTCATCTGGCCGATAAACTTGAACATTCTCTATTTCCCGCAAATGCGCACGAGCGTCGATGGCGCCGTGGCCCTGTCCGGGATTCTCCTGTTAGTGGCATGCATCGGCCTTTGGCGTCTTTATCGTAAAGACACCCGCTTGTTCTTCTGGGCGGCCGTTGGGATTGCCGGCATTTTACCTGTATCGCAAATTATTCCGCTCATTACGCTGATGAACGACCGTTATCTTTATTTCCCCCTCCTTGGTTGCGCGCTTCTCTTCGTCCGTGGAGCCCTGTTCTGTCTTGATAAATTCGTGAACCGGCCGGTATGGATTGGGACTCTCTTGGTAAGCCTTCTGCTCCTTCCCTTGCCGGTTCTCTCTTGGCAGCGTTCCAAGGTTTGGCACGACCCGCTGACTCTTTGGACCGATGCCTCTGGGAAATCGCCGAACTTCTGCACCTGGGCGGGATTGGGCAACAGCCTGTGGGAAATAGGGAATGAAGGCGAAGCCAGGGCGATTTACCGGAAAGCGGTTTCATCGGAGATCACCAGTGAAAAAAACTTCTTCGATGCCGGCGTCCTATTCCTGGAGGTTCTTGCCGATTACCCGAAAGCGGTAAAGTCTTTACAGCGTTATGTCACGAACTTTCCCAATGATGCCGCAGGGTACAGGTTTCTGGGCATTGCCTGCTTGCAGACGGGAAACCTTCAGGAAGGAGAAGCGGCATTGAGTCGTTCGCTGCAACTGGAACCGGATAATGGCCGTGCGCTCCGGAACCTCGGTCGTAATTATGAAGAGGGGGGCGTTTATCCGTTGGCCATTACCTGTTATCAGCAGGCAATGGCGTTTGGCGGTGAAGATCCGGAACTGCACTATTATCTGGCGGACCTGTACGCCGCTATCGGCCAACCGGAGACAGGCTTGGCGCACCTGGAAAAAGCCCTGAGCCTCGGTCTTGGAGATACGCAGCGTATTGTACGGGATCCGGCCCTGAGTTCGATACGTGCTTTGCCGGGATTCCAAAAGATTCTGCCCATACTGGGCGGCAAATAATCCCCCTGGACATTCTCGGCCTGCATGTATATTGAATTTCGGATATGCAACTACGAAAGATCTTCCTCAGCTTTGTGTCATGACTCGATCAGATATGGTACTCAATGCCCAGTTTATCCATAATCATCCCGGCGTACAACGAAGAGGACCGCCTTCCCCGGTATCTCGGAAGTATCGTAAAATATCTGACAGAAAAGAATACCTCATATGAGCTTATCATTGTGGATGATGGCAGCACCGATTCTACAGCAACGGTTGTTGAAAAAATCATGGAAACAAACCCCCATGTGAAAATCATCCGCACTAGTCAAAATCATGGAAAGGGCTTCGCTGTGAAAGCGGGGATGCTAAATGCGTGCGGCAAATTGCGTTTGTTTGCCGACGCAGATGGCGCAACGCCGATCAAAGAATTGGAACGACTAAGACAAGGTATTGAGAGCGGCGCGGACATTGCCATTGCTTCTCGAGCTTTACATGATGGGTCCACTACAGTAACTGCACGATTGCATAGAAAGATCATCGGCACTATTTTCAATCTTGTAGTCGGGTTATTGGCTGTACAAGACGTTAACGATACACAGTGCGGTTTCAAACTTTTTACCGAGGCGTCTGCAAACGCCATCTTTCCGCTCCAGCGCATATCAGGATTTGGCTTTGATGTGGAAATCCTTTTCATTTGTAAAAAAAAAGGATATCGAGTAAAAGAGATTCCCGTCAACTGGATTGATATCAAAGGCTCGAAGGTTAAACTGTTCCGGGATTCCTGGAAAATGTTTATCGATGTGATTGCAATACGTCTTAATGATTTGAGAGGGGTCTACAGCAATCGCATCTAAGTGTTCTATCATAAAATAATACACTTATTATGTTGAAGCCATTTCAACGGAGGAAACGTCATGAAGAAACTTCTATTAATAATACTGGTTGGCACACTGCTCCTCGCAACCTCCATTGCAACCCATGCTGCCGACTCGCTGCAGACCTCCAATTTCGCTGCCACCGCATCGCCCTCGACAACAGCCCCCTACATAGATGCCATCACCGGCATGAGATTCGTCTTTGTCAAGGGTGGCTGCTATATGATGGGTTCATCTAATGGTCGGAACGACGCACATCCAATCCACCAGGTATGTATCAATGATTTTTACATCGGCAAATACGAAGTCACCCAGGGGCAGTGGGAAGTTGTCATGGGGAACAACTCAAGCTATTTCAAACAATGCGGGCCCGACTGCCCGGCAGATGCCGTTTCCTGGAACAATGCCCAGAAATTCATCAATATACTGAACGCCAAAAGTGGCAAAAAATACCGTCTCCCCTCCGAAGCTGAATGGGAGTATGCCGCCAGAAGTGGCGGTCAGGACGAGAAATGGGCCGGCACCAACGATGAGGCAAGCCTTGGGGAATATGCTTGGTACAAAAAGAACAGTGACAAGATCACGCACAAGGTCGGCCTGAAGAAACCCAATGGGCTGGGTATCCACGACATGTCCGGCAATGAATTGGAATGGTGCCAGGACTGGTTCAAAGAGGATTACTACAAAGACAGCCCCAAGAATAACCCCCTCGGCCCAAACAATGGTGAAATGCGCGTCCTGCGCGGCGGTTTCTACGGCGGCAACGCCAAAGACAGCTTGATGACTTCATATCGGGTTAAGGCCAAGCCGGACTTCAATGGTATCGCCTTCGGCATGCGACTCGTGCTTCCCGCCCAATAGCCTTTGTATTCTGAGCCTGGGTTTTTGTTTTATGTTTTTGAATGCTGATGCACCATATTGTTTTGGTTTTATAATGTTATTAAAGAATAAAAGTGGCGTTGATTCGGACGAGGGATTTCCATCCAGCAAACAACTCAGTGGGGTCGCTGTGTTCCTGCTGGTTTATTTTGGCCTACGGCTCATCTACTTCGTCACCAACATTGCTCCATTTGTTCCACCGGATGAGGTAACTCATTATGGATGTAGCAGAATCTTCTCTGAAGTATTATTTTTTCCGGTTTACCAGACGGGATGTACCTGCGCCTCCTAAATATGCCTTATGCCCTCTGCACGGTGTTTTTTGTTTGACGCACTCTCCGTCGTCTGACCTATGACCGGTTCCCCCAGATGCTTTCACTGGTCGCCATGACAAACACCTTGATGTTCTCATTCATCTCTGCTGTTTCTTATGACAATCTAACGAATCTTCTGGCTGCCATGTCAATATACTATCTGCTCATATTCTTCAAGAAACGGTCTGGCAACTTGCTGGTGCTTTCCGTTATATGTCAACTAACCGGAAGCCTCACAAAAACTACATTCCTGATACTGGTCATGAACTCTCTGCTGTTAGTCCACGAATTTAGGAAGATACGTTATCTTCCCAAGGCATTACCCATCTGGTTCAGGTTGGCCCTGAATGGAGCATGTCTGACACTTGTAGCCCTTCTCGCGCTCGCGCTGAACATACAACTTTACGGCGTAAACGACCTCCACCACCAAAACATTTCACCCGAAATGTATGAAGTTCTGCCTCATGAGATCGTTATTCGTCGGGACGAGTTACGTTGTTGCTTGTCATTACCTGCTGAGTCTTTTCAGAAGCCGTCATACCCGGATCGATATTGCACGGGCAGTCTCTTTTCTTTTTCTTGCCTCAGACTTTCCATTTTTTCTGCTTCATGTGACTCCAGCATGGCTCATCTAGCCGTGGAAATAGCTTGATCTCGTGATGTTATTATTTCTATGATTTTATAATTATACTATCCTAGCATCTTTGGGTACTGGTTTGACCAAATAACCAATGAACAACAAGGCGGAAACAGGACATTTATGACTATCTTTCTAAATAAATTACAACCTGGAAACATCTCCGCATTGATACATCCGTTTTTCGCAAAAAACAGGAATATACAGTTATTATTACTAGTTATGTGCGCTTTTGCAGTCAATATTAACACATTATCCAACAATTTTGTTTATGACGATGTGCCGCAAATAGTCAACAACTCATGGATTACGAATGTAAAATATATTCCGGATATCTTTACTCACGATGCCACTCATGCCGATCAAATGGGGGCATCAAACTATTATCGTCCGCTGATGAATCTTATATACATGATCGAATACTATGCATTTTCCGGCCTTAAACCTTGGGGATTTCACTTAGTCAACGTTATTTTTCACATCGGAGTGACCGTGCTCGTATTCATCGCGGCTTCCCTGCTTATGCGCGATGTCGGATCAACATTTTTCAGCCCCTTTCTTTCGGCTCCCTTTGTGTCGGCGCTGATATTCACTCTCCACCCCATACACGCGGAAGTTGTCGCATGGGTAGCCTGTGTACCCGAATTGACCTTCACTTTTTTCTGTCTGCTCTCCCTCTGCTTCCATATAAAATCCCTTCATGCTTTTGATCGAGGCCACTTTATATCCCTGGCTTTTTTTGGTATCGCGATCTTCTGTAAGGAAACGACTGTCGCATTAGTACCGATATTGGCACTCTATGACTCAATGTATCGTGCCGATAAATCAAATTTGCGCCATTATGTCACAAGGTATGCTCCTTTCGTTCTGGTTGTCGGCATTTACGCACTTCTTCGGTCCATTGCCCTTGGCGGAATGGCCCCTGTCAGCAGGCACCCCGAACTCGACACGTTTGAAGTGATCCTTAATATCATACCGCTTTTCGGCCAGTACCTTGAAAAGCTCATTTTACCGATCAACTTGAATGCCTTTTACGTGTTGCATCCTGCTCATTCCATTACAGAACCCACGTGGTTATTTTCCCTTTTAGTTGTCACGGCATTTTCTGTGTTAAGCTATGTTTTGTTTCATAAAAACAAATCTGCATTCTTGGGACTCATAATAATAACCATCCCCCTTTTACCTGTTCTCTATATACCATGGTCGGGTATAACAACTTTTGCCGATAGGTATCTTTATTTCCCCTCAATCGGTTTTGCAATAACGACAGTTTCATTGCTCGCTGACATGAAAATAAGCAAAGATCGTTGGCGAACACCGCTTTCCATGCTTTTGGCGTCTATCCTGATTGCATATTCAATTGGAACAATACGAAGAAACAGGATCTGGCATGACGAATTAAGCCTTTGGACCGATACGGTACGCAAATCTCCCGATGGAAGCCATGTCCATTTTAGCCTGGGTCTTGCTCTTGCCGGGAAAGGCGACCGAGATGCAGCGGTCAATGAGTTTCGGGAGGCTCTCAGGATAACCCCCGATTTCGCTCAAGCGCATAACAGCCTGGGTCTTGTTTTTGCCAAGGAAGGGAACATGGATGAAGCGATCAGGGAATTTCAGAAGGCTCTGGCGATAAAGCCCGATGACACAAAAACGCATGTAAATATGGGACTTGCTCTTGGTGAGAAGGGGGATCAGGATGCGGCAATCAAGGAATTTTACACGGCTCTTTCAATAGACCCCCAGTCCATTGAGGCGCATAATAATCTGGGACGTGCTTTTATAAGGAAAGGAGCCCTGGATGCAGCGATCAAGGAGTTTCAGGCGGCTCTAGCGATAAACGCCAATTACAATGACGCTCATCACAACCTAGGGCTTGCCCTTGCCAATAAAGGGGACCTGGATGCAGCTATCAGGGAGTTTCGGGAAGCTTTGGCGATAAACCCCGATGACTTTGCATCGCGCAACATCCTGGAGATTGCCCTTAAACAAAAGAATCTACAGGGCGAAACAAGGAAATAGTTTCTTCTCAACATTCGTCATTGTTGATCTTGGCGTACAAGTCTGGTGCCGACACATTTTCCAGACAGCCGTTATCCAGCCGGGAAATCAAACCACTGCGGCGTGACATGGGAGAAAAAGAGAGGGATGTTGGCAGCCATAAACATGAGGGCAGTCGCGACTGCAACGGACAAGCGAACATACCGGTTGCTGAAAAGGCGCATCAGATAGCAGATCGCAAGCACATAGATCGGGCCGATAACGGGAAAGATGTAGCGCCCCTGCAAGGCAATCCCGGGCTGTTCGTAGTAAAGGTACGCCTTGTAACAGACAAAATACAGAAGAAACAGGGCGTAAAACGCTCCGATGACCGCCATACAGGGAGGCAGCCATCCTTCCCTGCCAGGCCGCCACCGGCGCATAAATCCGAGGGCCGACAGGAGGAACAAACCGACAAAAGGGACAATAACCCTCACATCATCGTACAACAACCCCTCGTGGCACTTGATGCCGAACACCGTCAACATTATGTTGTAGCCCCATAGCTTGCTGTACGCCGGCAGTCCGAACATCCGGACTCCAGAATTCATGACATAATCGTGGTTTTCGATGAGTATGGCCGTGTCCTCGCGGTCACTCGTATTGCTGATTTGCCCGGTCATCGCCAGCGCCTGTTCTTTGGTGACCTGCCCGTTCTTGAAAAGCCTGAAGATAATCTCCCGAGCCGCTAGCCGGTTCTGCATGGCGGCCTTCATGGGGAGGACGTCGGCAATCTCGGGCGCCAGACTTCCATAACTGAGATAATTGCCCGCGTAAAGCTGGATGTTCAGCCCCGTACCGACGAGGATCGCGAACAAGAGCCAAAGACCCCGACGCCCCGCTCCATGGAACCACGACAGCAGTTCGGCAGGGAGTTCCCTGATATTGCCAACCTCGTGGAGGCACAACAGAACATTCAAGACCAGCACCAGCGGCAGGAAAGAGGACTTGGTGAGCCCCCCCGCCAACTGGCACAGCAGAGAAAATGCGAGCAGGCTCCCGGACCGGTTCTTGAAAAAGGCGAGCAGATAGTAGACGGCCATGGCTGCCAGGAGATTCGCCAGATTGTCGTACGATACCGCGGCGGAGAGAAACGAGAACATCAGGGTGTTGGTCATGGCGACCAGCAGGAGGAGCCGGCTGAGCCGGTCGTCGGTCAGAAGGCGCAGCGTGCGACAGACATAGAAAACCGTGCCGAAAGCAAGCGGGATATTGAGGAGGCGGAGAAACAGCAGGTCCGGGATGCCGAAAAAATTGACATGCAGCAGTTTCCCCATGCTCCAGTAGTAGAGCCACGGGATGTTGGTGATCAGTCCGTACTGGTAGGATTCGGGAGAGTTATCAGGGAGAAAAAACTCCTTGGAGAAGATCGTACAGCATCCGAAATGGGTCGCCTCGTCCGGCGGCACAAAAGGGGCAATGCTGATGGCGAAGAAGAGGAGCTGAAGGCCGAAATAGCCCAGAAGAATTATCACAGCCCAATTGAAGAACCTGCGGGACGGGAATGCCCGTTCCGCAGCTATCACAGAAGAAGACGAATTTTCCGCGGAAATCCGTCCCTCTTCGGATAATTGGCGGGAAGCCGGGCATTCTCTATCTGTATTCATTACGGATTACTGCTTATAACGCATCCATTTTCAGGCCAAAATCCGGGATTTTCATTGTGCTTGTTTCGATTGGCGTCATTTCTCGTACGGAAAACGTATTATTTTGCCAGGTGATAATCATATTTTTACCGGATTTCATTGATTTGCCGTTAATTGCTATATAGATATTGCTACCCCGAGTCTTTTTATCACCAGCCTGAATAGCCCCATTGATATAGCCCTCAACAACCTCGATAATTCCCTTGGGCTTTCTCACCGGTCCCCATATATTATTATTTGAAATCCAGTCAACGGCCTTTTGCTTTTCTTTTTTCGGCAGTCCCGATGATGAATATTTTATTATTACGAGTTCTGTCGGCTTCATGCCAGCTTCTTTGCCCGGTTCTTTGCTTTTTCCCTTGCCACACCCCACAACGGCCACTAAAACTAACAGCAGCAGACACATTTTCTTCATCGTATATTCTCCCGGAACAGTATTTATAGATATGTTTTACCTGCGTTTTGCCCTTGATCCGCAACTGATATTCAACGCTTGTTCATAGCACAAAAGCACATTAAAAAACAAGAATTTCTTACGCAACCAAAGAGAGCCGCCGTCAATTGAGAAGCTTCCGGAATTCAGGCAAGGAACGTAATGAATCCAGCGCAGGATCCTGCAGAATCTGTCTCGTATCCTTGAACCCACGGCGCAGCGCCTGTCCCAGATTTTCCAGCCCTTCGCCCCGCCTGCCGATGATGGCGTCCAGTCGCGCAAGATCGTAATAATACGCTGGGGCCTCTCCTCCCACGGCAATGGCTTGTTGATAACAGGTGAGCGCAACCTCAAAATTACCCGCTCTTTCGTAGACATGTCCGTATTTATTGATCATTGCGCCGTTATCAGGCTCCAGTTGCAGCGAGCGGCTCAGCGCCCGCTTCCCATCCTGCGCGTTCCCCATCAGCAGATAAGCCAGGCCCAGCAATCTATAACCTTTGGCATACCCGGGATTGGCGGATACCAGTTTTTCCAGATTGTTCACCGTATGATCATACCTGCCGAGGATCAGGTAGACATCGCCGAGGTTATTCAGGGCATCCCTGTCGTCCGGGACCAGAAGCAGCGCATTTTCGTTCGCTGCGGCAGACTCGGCGAATCTGCCGGCGCTGTACATTATGTCGCCAAACACCACCCATGCGTCGGCGGTTGGGTACTTTTGTACCGTATCGCTGACCAGGGCC
Source organism: Oryzomonas sp. (assembly GCA_031292255.1). Lineage (GTDB taxonomy): Bacteria > Desulfobacterota > Desulfuromonadia > Geobacterales > Pseudopelobacteraceae > Oryzomonas. The sequence continues at coordinate 152,072 of JARLHN010000029.1, forward strand.
AATGAATCGTGCCAAACCTGAGAACGCTGCCACGACATGACGGGAAGAGGAAGCAGGATCAGGCAGAGCAAACACGTCCCGGCCCATGTAGCCCGAGGCAGCAGCCTGTCGAAGAGAAGTAACGCTCCCCATGAAAAAATTGCCGCACAGCCGAGAAGGGGGAAATAGAGGTAGCGGTCATTCATCAGCGATACGAGCGGAACGATCTGTGCTACCGGCAGGATGGCGATCGGAACGATGGCCGCCCAGAAAAACATCCGCCTGTTTTTGCGGAAAAGGCACCAAAGGCCGAAACATGACAGTATCACCAGGAATCCGGCAACGGCAACGCTGCCATCAATGGTGGTCTTTATCGGTGGCGTGTAAATAAGACTCAGGTCCGTCGGCCAGAAAAACATGCCGGCATAGCGCATGAACACAGTCAGCATGGTCAGGAATGTCGCAAACGCGCTCCCGCCATGATAGGAGGTGATCGCCCCCCCATACTGCTGGCTCTTTACTGCCAAAAAGCATGTCATAGCGGCGGCGGCCACGAAGGGAAGCTTGTCGAGCAGCCATCGCCCGCGATTTTCCCGCGCGACAAAACAGCAGTCATAGAGAACGAGGATCGGCGGCAATATTACAGCTATGGACTTTGACAACAGGGCAAGGGAGAATGCGAAAATGGACAGGACATAGCTTGAATATCTATCGGAACCGTTTTTATTGCGATACCTGATATAGGAAAGCAGGGAGACGAGCAGGAAAAACATCGCCAGTACGTTTTTCCTTTCCGATATCCAGACAACAGATTCAACCTGCACTGGATGGAACAGAAAGATGAAGGCGGCAAAAAATGCCAGTCTGGCATTCGCAGTAAGCCTGACAAGGAGGTGATAATACAGCAGGCCGTTCAGCGCGTGCAGTATGATATTCGAGCAGATGAAGCCCGCCGGCTTCAACCCCCAGAGGGAATAGTCGAGCATATAGGAAATGATATGCAACGGCGCATAATTTCCCACGTAATAGCCAGTGAATGCCGCCCGCAGGTGGTCAAGGGTAAATCCGCGGATGGCGGGGTTGGCGATCACATACAGCTTGTCATCATATTTATCGATGAACTGGTGCCCGAGCGATTGGTAGTAAACCGCCGCGGTTATGCCCAGCAACAATATCACGTTCAGGAGAGCATGGTTCGAATGGCGGTCAAATTTATGAAAAATCCTATTCAACAACGAAACCATGACGCATGGACTCCCGCGACCGTGAATGTTGCCGCATTTCCACGTCCAGTGCCCGTGCGGTTAGTCGCGGGACACTGGTCGCGAAAATCCCACACTCTATAAATAACCCTTTTTCAGCCCGTAACCCGGAATCTTCATTTCGCTTATTTCCTTTTCAGTCATCTCTCTTACGGAAAAGGTAGAATTCCTCCATATCAACGTCATATATTTTCCGGATTTCATCATCTTATTGCTAAAGTCGATATGAAAATTGCTACCTGCCGTGTTCTCAGAACTGCTATTGGCAGCAATCTTGATAGCATTATCAATATTTATTTCCACATACTTGACCAGGTTATCCGATTTTTTATCTAATCCCCAGACATTGTTGTTTTTAATCCATTCAACAGCCTTCTGTTTTTCTTCCAATGGAACACTATTTTTCATGACAACTTGCGTGCACCCCACAATACTCATCAAGCAGACCAATAACATCACTACAATTTTCATAACAATCTCCTCCTGGGTTTATGTTGAACAATCGACTTTTATTATTTTTGAAATCAACTCAAGGAGAATTCAGTATGTCTCCATTATCTTTTTTAGCTCTTTCCCAATTACAGCAATACTGCATTTCTCCAAAAATGTCTTATACCCCGCTTCTGCAATTTGCTCTCTCAACGTTGCGTTGTCCCTTAGTTCCAAAATAGCATTAACGAGAGATTCTGCATCAGCCATTTTAACGAAGAGTGCGTTTTTTTTATCCTTGAACAACTCATCGTTTGCCGGGCAATCTCCGACAATTACCGGTTTTTTCATGGCAATAAATTGATAAGTTTTCCCTGCTATGACCCTCGTAGCCTTATCTATATCTGAAAAGTGTCCACCGAGACAAACGTCAGCTTTTGCGATTTCCATCGGCAATTGCTCATAGGGAAGCCAGTCGATGAAGTGCGTATTGATAAGGCCAAGGCTCATTCCAAGATTTCGGGCCTTTTTTTTCTCTGGCCCATTACCAACAATGATGAATTCTATTTCACCCTCGTTTCGCAATAAGGCGGCGGCTTTCAAAATATACTCGGTACCGTGTAGCGGCAGAAAGGATGAGTAATAGAAAATCCGGAACTTTGAGTCATCCCTTGTGTTTTCTCGCGGGTAAAAGAGGGATTCATCCGCACCTACAAACAGCCTGCTGAATTTTTCCCGAGGTAAATTGAACGTTTTCGTGAAATAGTTAATGTGTGCATTCGTGTCCAGCAATATTCTGTCGGCCCGTTCACAAGAATGTTTGTCCAGCCAATAAAATAATCTTCCAGCGTATGATGTTGGCTTACATTTTTTCCTATCATCGCACATCGTATCATATATAGACAAAAAGGCATCAAAGATTATGGGTTTACTGGTAAACATTCCAATGAGCGGAACCAGGGGCTGTCCTAGAAAACCTATAAAAACCAACTTTATGTCAATACTACCCATAAGGATGTACTTACACATCACCTTTATATACCGTATCAAATAGAAAGCCGATGAATCCGTGCACTCAATGATTTCGACTTCGCTCCGTTTCAATCCATTTAATATCACGGAATTTCTGATATATGCCGGTTCACGACCTGAAATGAAAAGGATTCTCACCCTATCACCGCAAATGAAGCGGATCGATGGATTGTCGGAAAAAAACGCCTGGTTAAATTATTTTTTTTGAATCTTTTCCAGCACATCACGATAAACCTCTACCGTCTTTTCCGACATTTTTTCCCAAGAAAATTCCCCGGCCCTTTCGATTGCTTTTGCAGATAGCTGCCCCCTCAATTCAGGCTCGGTTAAGACTTTCAATATGCTCTTTGCAATTTGATCTATGTCATTTGGATTCACAAGGATTCCGGCATCGGAGAGAAATTCCGGAGCGTCGAGCACAGCGCCGACAATTACGGGTGTGCCGCATGCCATGGCCTCAAGAGTAGACAAGCCGAAACCGCATCTGGATGGGAAGATCATGACGGTAGCCGTGGAATAGTATCCGGAGAGCTCATTTTCCGGAATGTATCCCTCGAAGGTAACGTTATTCAATCCCATCTCGTTGACCATTTCTTCGAGGAATGGCTGGTCCCTGCTTCTTTTGCCGGCGATCACCAATTCCGCCTCAGCCATGAATTGCTTAACAATGCCAAAGGCCCTGATAAGAGAATCCACGCCTTTGGATCGACTTACTTCACCAATGTAGAGAATCTTTCTGTTTTCCCTTTTGACCGATGTACGAGGATGATACAACGCATGGTCAACACCATAGTTCACTACATATATTTTTGATTCAGGAATTCCAAAACGAGTAACAATCTCATCCTTGGTCACTTTATACGGTACTACTATGGCACTGCTTCTCTTTACGCTTATCTTGATACAAAGTCTTACATACCAATATTTCCACGAATAATCATATCCTTTGAGATTGAAAGGGACCAGATCGTGTATGGTAATTATAAGCGGGGATTTCCCCAATATGGCTGCCGTAGCTCCGCCAATGGGCGAGATGGCATGATACACGTCTGCTTTTGTGGTGAGTAAATCATATATGAATTTAAAGTGTTTTATTCCGGCGGTTAAGACCCCTTTAGAGCATCCTTGCTGCAATAGGCGCAACTTGATGCCGGCATGGATTTTTTCTATATTTTGCGTTAGCTCGGAAATATATCTGTCATGGCCTCTTCCCGTATTTTTCGATGGATAATAGGGATAACACATCATGCAGAGTTTGAATCTCGGTGCATCTTCATTATTATGCATATGATTATAACCTTTGTTAAGCGAGACGCCGCTATCTGTTTTCGATGTGACACACTGACACTTGGTTGTTTATGAGTTATGTTTTTATATAACCCTCATTAATAAAATTGCGCATAAGCTTGAGTGCAATTACGCCGAGGAATATGTCTACCAGCATATTCACTATCCGGGAGGCAATCGGCAATATGAGTGACAATGAACCGGATAAAGCGCCACCCAGCATCATGTACATGAATCCCTCCCGAACCCCCAGCCCTCCGGGAACTATAACGGCCAGAAATCCTATGACATCGGAGAGCAGCAACGATGACATTACCAACAGTATCTTACCAGGTTCAATGTGAAACCCAATACCTAAACATAACAGATATGCGCCAACCCCCAAAATGAATGCAGCGCCGATATGGATAACATGCAAATGCAGCAGCAGTTTTTTAGTTACATCGAAATGTTTGATGTTACATTTTAATATTTTGTTCAACAACATTATTATCCTGTTGAATATTACAGAATTAAACTCTATAAAACAAATATCAATCAAGATAAATATAAGAAGCAGTGCAAGAGTGGCTGCAAAGGGAAATCTGTTCGGAGAATAGAGCAGGTAGGCAAGACCTACTATTATAGTAGTAATTATTGATATAATTATATTTATTATATTGACATAAAGTATCAAAGCTTTTGAATATCCAATATTTGCCAACCAATACATTTGCAGTGAAAATGACCATATCTTGCCAGGAATATATTTTGTAAGATTGCTGGCATTTACTATGGCAATACTTTGAGAAAATGATAAATCGTTGCGGTTAGATATTGAATTAATGGTAATATACCATCCATACGTTGAAATAAGATAGGTACTCAGTATGGTTATAAACGATGACGATAGAAATACATAATTAATTTCAAACCTATGCAACTGTATGCTGGACCAATTTCTCTGAAAGGTTTTATAAAAAAAAACAGATACGCTTAAAATGATAATTATGGAAATAAACGTTTTAATTGCATTGCTTACTCTGGTCATAATTTTCTCACAGACGTATAATTCTGATTTACCAGATCGGCATTGTACTCCGGCACATTCTAAAAATCGGCAAGCTCCATAAACATCCAATAAAAAGCTTTTCATTCATTATGAGGTGGCCGGGGTTTGTGAGACAGCCTGAGCGGTAAAATAAGCAATGCCCCGAAGTTGTTGTGGTTTCTGGCTTCAGGCTGCCAGTTTCAGTTGTTCGAGTCCTCGGTAATACGCCTCATCCGGTGTTAGTTTGTCA